>NZ_CP108430.1:1383750-2075625 GCF_041435335.1 Streptomyces sp. NBC_01283 | reverse complement strand
GTCCTCCAGCGACACCGAGTCCCGTGCGGCCAGCGGATGCGCGGAGGCGATCGCCAGGACGCGTTCCTCAGCGATCAGCGCGGGACCGCCGCCCAGGTCATCCTCGCGCACCGGCAACTCCGTGAGCTGCACGTCGAATTCGCCCTTGCGCAACTGCCCGTACGGATCGCCGAGCGGCACCTCGCAGATCTCCACCGCGAGCCCCGGATGGCTCACGCGCAGCACCTCCGTCGCCCTCATCACGATCTCGCCGGCCAGCGGATTGGCGAAGCCGACGTGCAGCACGCTGTCGATGCCGCGCGCGGTGGCCGCGGCCCGCTCGACGGCCGCGTCGATGGCCCGGTGGTGCGGTTCCAGGTCGGCGCGGAGCCGGCGGCCGATCGCGGTCAGCCCGACGCGACGGCTCGTGCGCACGAACAGCGGTGCGCCGACGCGGCGTTCGGTGCGCTGGATCAGCTGGCTCACCCGGGCGCGCGACAGCCGCATGCGTTCGGCCGTCCTGCCGAAGTGCAGCTCCTCGGCGAGGAGCAGGAAGCACTCCACTTCATCGCGTTCCATCGGCGTCCCCCAGGCAGCTCGGATCGGTAAGCCCGACTGAACGAACGTTGTGTTCTTCGCCGTTGTTCCGGCCCTGCGCCCTGATCGAGGGTGAGTGAGCCGGGAAAACCCCGGCACCAGCGACGATGTGGCGGAGAACCGACGTGAGTACGCGAAGAGAGTCATCAGCCGGGGCGCCCAGCGCCTCCCCGGTCACCTTTACACCCCGGGAGCGGGGCGTCCTGCTCGTCCTGTGCGGCGCGATCTTCCTCGAAGGCATCGACGTCGCCATGCTCAACATCGCCCTGCCGTCCATCCGCGCCGATCTGGGCCTGTCCACCGGGTCCCTGCAGTGGGTCATGAGCGCCTACGTCCTCGGATACGGCGGCTTCATGCTGCTCGGCGGCCGTGCGGCCGACCTCTTCGGACGCCGCCAGATGTTCGTCCTCTGGCTCTCCGTCTTCCTGGTCTTCTCCGGTCTCGGCGGCTTCGCCACCGAGGGCTGGACACTGATCGTCGCCCGCTTCGTCACGGGCGTCGCCGCGGCCTTCATGACCCCCGCGGGCCTCTCCATCATCACCACCGGCTTCGAGGAGGGCCCGCGCCGCAACAAGGCGCTGCTCTTCTACTCCGGCACCGCCGCGGGCGGCTTCTCCATCGGCCTGGTCGTCGGCGGTCTGCTCACCGGCATCGGCTGGCGCTGGGTGTTCTTCGTGCCCGTGGTGCTCTCCGCCCTGATCCTGGCCGCCGCGCTCGCCTTCGTCCCCAGGTCGCCGCGGCCCGAGCGCACCGGGCAACGCGTCGACCTGCTGGGCGCCCTCACCGTCACCGCGGCGATCGTGCTGCTCGTCCTCGGCGTGGAGCGCGCATCCCACGCGAGCGCCGCCGTCACGGCCGGCATCATCGCCGCGGGTCTGGCCCTCATCGCCGTCTTCGTCGCCGTCGAGCGCCGCTCGGCCGCCCCGCTCGTCCGCCTGGGGATCTTCCGCAGCGGCGCCCTGGTCCGCGCCAACCTCGCGGGTCTGTTCTTCGCGGGCGGCTTCTTCGGGTTCCAGTTCCTGGTCGTCCTCTACCTCCAGGAACTGCGCGACTGGTCCACCCTCCAGACCAGCCTCGCGCTGATCGTCGTCGGTGCCGACGCGGTGCTCTCGCCCACCCTCACCCCCAGACTGGTCGAACGCTTCGGCAACCCGCGGGTGATCTTCGGCGGCCTGCTGCTCGCCGCGCTGTCCTACGCCCTGTTCCTGCCGGTCGGCGCCGACTGGTCGTACCCGGCGATGTTCCCCGCCCTGATCATCCTCGGCCTCGCCTTCGCCCTCACCTACGGCCCGCTCACCATCGTCGCCACCGAGGGCGTCAAGGAGGAGGAGCAGGGCCTGGCCGGAGGGCTGCTCTACACCGCTTTCCAGTTCGGTGCCGCCCTTGGTCTCTCCGCGGTCACCTTCGTCAACGTCCGTGCCACCACGGCGAGTTCACCCGCCGCGCTGCTCGACGGCTATCGCGCGGCCCTCTGGGTCCCGCTCGCCGCGGCCCTGCTCGCCGCGCTGATCAGCGCCTTCGGACTCCGCTCGGGGTCCGGCGGGACACGTACTCCTCGTCCGTACGCGACGCGCGACGCGGTCGCCGACGGACCTGGTCCAGGAGTTGGTGAACGCGTAGCGTGAGGCGGCATGAAGATCCTGATCAGCGCAGACATGGAGGGGGCCACGGGTGTCACCTGGCCCGCTGACGTGCTGCCCGGTACGCCGCAGTGGGAGCGATGCCGTTCGATGTTCACCTCGGACGTGAACGCCGCCGTGCTCGGCTTCTTCGACGGGGGCGCCGACGAGGTGCTCATCAACGAAGCCCACTGGACCATGCGCAATCTGCTCCTGGAGGACCTCGACGAGCGGGCCGAGATGCTCACCGGTCGGCACAAGTCCCTCTCCATGGTCGAGGGCGTCCAGCACGACGACGTGGACGGCATCGCGTTCATCGGTTACCACGCGGGCGCCGGCATGGAGGGTGTGCTCGCGCACACCTACCTCGCCAACTCGATCACCGGCGTGTGGGTCAACGGCGACCGCGCGAGCGAGGGGCTGCTCAACTCCCACGTCGTCGCCGAGTACGGGGTGCCCGTGGTCCTCGTCACCGGCGACGACCTGGCCTGCGAGGACGCGCTCGGCTACGCGCCCGGCGCGCTGAAGGTCGCCGTCAAGGACCACGTGTCGCGGTACGCGGCGGTCTGCCGCACCCCGCGGCGGACCGCCTCCGACATCCGGGCCGCCGCCAAGGAGGCGGCGCGGCTCGCCGTGCGGCACGAACCGGTCCGGGGCGGCCCGTTCACCGTCGAGCTCGAATTCGACGCCGAGCATCTGTCCATGGCGTCCACCGTGGTGCCGGGCGTGCGGCGCACCGGCGAGCGGAAGATCGCGTACACCAGCGACACCATGTACGAGGGCATTCGTACGTTCAAGGCGGTCACGACGATCGCATCGGCCGCCGTGGAGGAACAGTATGGCTGAGGAGCAGCCGGGGCATCGGGCCGCCGGACACGTCGACGAGCAGGCGCTCGACGAGGTCGTCCGGTTCACCTCGGAGCTCATCCGCATCGACACCACGAACAGGGGCAGCGGCGACTGCCGGGAGCGGCCCGCCGCCGAGTACGCCGCCGAGCGCCTCGCCGGAGCCGGGCTCGAACCGACCCTCCTGGAGCGGACACCGGGCCGTACGAACGTGGTCGCACGCATCGAGGGCACGGACCCCTCCGCCGACGCGCTGCTCGTCCACGGCCACCTGGACGTCGTCCCCGCCGAGGCCGCCGACTGGAGCGTGGACCCCTTCTCCGGGGAGATCCGCGACGGTGTCGTATGGGGTCGCGGCGCCATCGACATGAAGAACATGGACGCGATGATCCTCTCCGTGGTGCGCGGCTGGGCGCGCGCGGGAGTGCGGCCCCGGCGGGACATCGTCATCGCGTTCACCGCCGACGAGGAGGCGAGCGCCGAGGACGGCTCCGGGTTCCTCGCCGACCGGCACGCGTCCCTCTTCGAGGGCTGCACGGAAGGCATCAGCGAGTCCGGTGCCTTCACCTTCCACGACGGCCGCGGCAATCAGCTCTACGCCATCGCGGCGGGGGAGCGCGGCACCGGCTGGCTCAGGCTGAGCGCGCGCGGCAAGGCGGGCCACGGCTCGAAGGTGAACCCCGACAACGCCGTGAGCAAGCTGGCCGCCGCGATCGCCCGCATCGGCGAGCACCGCTGGCCGGTGCGGCTCACGCCGACGGTCCGGGCCGCCCTGACCGAACTGGCCGCGCTGTACGGGGAACAGGCCGATCTGGATGCGCCCGGATTCGACGTGGACGCGCTCCTGGAGAAGCTCGGCCGGTCCGCCGACCTCGTCGCGCCGACCGTACGCAACAGCGCCAACCCGACGATGCTGCAGGCCGGTTACAAGGTGAATGTCATCCCCGGGGAGGCCGTCGCCTATGTGGACGGCCGGTATCTGCCGGGCGGGGAGGAAGAGTTCGCCGCCACCCTTGACCGGCTCACCGGAGTGGACGTCGACTGGGAGTTCCACCACCGTGAGGTGGCGCTTCAGGCGCCGGTCCACTCGTCGACGTACGCGAAGATGCGGGCCGCCGTCGAGGAGTTCGCGCCCGAGGGAAAGGTCGTGCCGTACTGCATGTCCGGCGGCACGGACGCCAAGCAGTTCTCACGACTCGGCATCACCGGCTACGGCTTCTCGCCGCTGAGGACACCGGAGGGCTTCGACTACCAAGCGCTCTTCCACGGAGTCGACGAGCGCGTCCCTGTCGACGCGCTGCACTTCGGCGTCCGCGTACTCGACCGCTATCTGAGAACGGCCTAGGGAACACAACCGATCATGGGGGAAGAGAAGGACATGATGGAGACCCAGGCTTACGGATCATGGCCGTCGCCCATCGACGCGGCGCTCGCCGCCGCCCACGACGGCTCCCCGGCCACCGTGGGCTTCGTCGGGGACGAGGCGTGGTGGACCGAGCCGAGGCCGGCCGAAGGCGGCAGGCGCGCCCTGGTGCGGCGGCGCCGGGACGGCACGGAGGAGTCCGTGCTGCCCGAGCCGTGGAACGTGCGCAGCCGGGTCATGGAGTACGGGGGACGTTCGTGGGCCGGGGCCGAGGGCCCCGACGGGCCGCTGGTCGTGTTCGCCAACTTCGCGGACCAGCGCCTGTACGCGTTCGCGCCCGACGCCCCCGCGGTCGCGCCGCGCCCGCTGACGCCGCTCTCCGACGTGGGCGGCGGCCTGCGGTACATCGACCCGTGCGTGCACCTGGGCCGGGGCGAGGTCTGGTGCGTCCTGGAGGAGTTCACCGGGGAGGGGCCGACCGACGTGCGCAGGGTCGCCGTCGCCGTGCCGCTGGACGGCTCGGCGGCCGGCGACCGCGCCGCGGTGCGCGAACTCTCCGACGACCGGCACCGGTTCATCACCGGGCCCCGGCTCTCACCGGACGGCGCCCGCGTGGCGTGGATCGCCTGGGACCACCCCCGGATGCCGTGGGACGGCACCGAGCTGCTGGTCGCCGACGTCCGCGCGGACGGCACGTTCTGCTCGCCGCGGGTGTTCGCGGGCGGCCCGGAGGAGTCCGTCGCGCAGGTGGAGTGGGCCCCCGACGGGCGGCTGCTGTTCGCCAGCGACCGCACGGGGTGGTGGAACCTCTACCGCGGTGACGCCTCCGACGGCGGCGACGGCATACCGGTCTGTCCGCGCGAGGAGGAGTTCGGCGGCCCCCTGTGGCAGGTCGGCTCCGGCTGGTTCGCGCCCCTGGACAGCGGCCTCGTCGCCGTCGTGCACGGCAAGGGCGCCACGGCGCTCGGCGTGCTCGACCCGGAGACCGGCGAAGTCGTCGACGCGGCGGGCCCCTGGACGGAGTGGACGGCGACCGTCGCGGTGAACGGCACCCGCGCCGTCGGCGTCGCGGCGAGCCCCCGCAGCGCGTACGAGGTCGTGGAGCTGGACACGAGCACCGGCCGCGCCCGCGTCATCGGCGCCGCCCACGACGACCCGGTGGACACCGCGTACTACCCCGAGCCGCGCATCCGCACCTTCAGCGGCCCGGCGGGCCGCGAGGTCCACGCGCACGTCTACCCCCCGCACCACCCGGCCTGCGTGGCTCCCGACGAGGAACTCCCGCCGTACGTGGTGTGGGTGCACGGCGGGCCCACCAGCCGCTCCCCGCTCGTGCTGGACCTGGAGATCGCCTACTTCACCTCGCGCGGCATCGGCGTCGCCGAGGTCAACTACGGCGGCTCGACCGGGTACGGCCGCGCCTACCGCAACCGGCTGCGCGAGCAGTGGGGCATCGTGGACGTCGAGGACTGCGCGGCCGTCGCCCTGGCCCTGGCCGACGAGGGCACCGCCGACCGCGGCCGGCTCGCGATCCGCGGCGGCAGCGCGGGCGGCTGGACCTCTGCCGCCTCGCTGACCACGACGGACGTGTACGCCTGCGGCACGATCATCTACCCCGTCCTGGACCTCACGGAATGGGCGGCCGGCGGGACCCACGACTTCGAGTCGCGGTACCTGGACTCGATGATCGGACCGTTCGACGAGGTGCCCACGCGGTACGTGGAGCGTTCCCCCGCGGAGCACGCCGACCGGGTCAGCGTGCCCTTCCTGCTGCTCCAGGGGCTCGACGACGTGATCTGTCCGCCCGAACAGGCCGAGCGGTTCGTCTCCGAACTGGAGGGGCGCGGCGTGCCGCACGCCTACATCGCCTTCGAGGGCGAGGGGCACGGATTCCGCCGCGCGGACACCCTGATCCGCGCCCTGGAGGCGGAACTCGCCCTGTACGCCCAGGTGTTCCGGCTCAAGCTGGCCGGCGCCGCGCCCACCTTGGAGCTCTCCAAGTGATACCCCTGACGCGCCCCGCGCGGCTCACTCCCGGCGCGCGGGTCGCCGTCGTCGCGCCCAGCGGACCCATCCCGGAGGAACGGCTCCAGGCGGGCCTCGACATCCTGCGCGGCTGGGACCTGGACCCGGTCGTCGCCCCTCATGTCCTGGACCGCCACGAGCGGTTCGACTACCTCGCGGGTACGGACGCCGACCGCGCCCGTGACCTCCAGGAGGCCTGGTGCGACCCGTCCGTCTCCGCGGTGCTCTGCGCGCGCGGCGGCTACGGCGCGATGCGCATGGTGGAGTCGCTCGACTGGGCGGCGATGCGGGCGGCGGGCCCCAAGGTGTTCGTCGGCTACAGCGACATCACCACGCTGCACGAGGCGTTCGCCGCGCGGATGGGCCTCGCGACCCTGCACGGGCCGATGATCGCGGCCATGGACTTCCTCAAGAACAGCCGTGCGCAGGAGCACTTGAGGGCCATGCTCTTCGCGCCCGAGGAGGTCCAGGTGATCGCCTCGGGCGGCACCGCGCTCGTGCCCGGCCGCGTCCGGGGCGTCACGCTCGGCGGCTGCCTCTCCCTGCTCGCCGCGGACCTCGGAGCCCCCGAGGTGCGCACGTCGGCGCGTGGCGGGCTGCTCTGCCTGGAGGACGTGGGCGAGGAGGCGTACCGCATCGACCGCTACCTCACCCAACTCCTCCGTGCGGGCTGGCTGGAGGGGGTGCGCGGGGTCCTGCTCGGCTCGTGGGCCCAGTGCGATCCGTACGACACCGTGCGGGCGCTGCTCCTGGACCGGCTCGGCGGGCTCGGGGTGCCGGTCGTCGAGGAGTTCGGCTTCGGGCACTGCGACGGGGCGCTGACGGTGCCGTTCGGGGTGGAGGGTGAACTGGACGCGGACGCCGGGACGTTGACCCTGGACGTGCCCGCGCTGGCGTGAGGGGGCGAGGGCGTGCGACCGGCGCCGCCGTGCGCGGCGCACTTCCGCACTGAATCTCCGTCAATTCCTGCCGGGAACTCCTGTCACGGGCGTTGACCTTCGCCTGACACGTGTCACAGCATGACCCCTGGCCGGTTACTGACCGGTTGGTAGTTGGCTTGTCCTCAGCGTGGAGGTCTCGTGCCCCGTCGTACCGCACCCCGTCGTGCCCGCACCCGTGCGCCGCTCGCCCTCGCCGTCGGCGCCGCGCTGGCCGCGCCGCTGGCACTGGCGGCGCCCGCGCCCGCGAGCGCGACCGGCCCATTCACGGTCACCCCACTGAAGTTCACGGTCCAGGCGGGCGGCAGGAGCTGCACCGTCGACGCCGACCTCTACCGCCCCGCCGGAGTGGACGCCTCCCACCCGGCGCCCGCCGTCCTCACCACCAACGGCTTCGGCGGCAGCAAGTCGGACGGCGGGACGGCTGCCACCGGCAAGGCCTTCGCCGAGCGCGGCTACGTCGGGCTCGTCTACTCCGGGCTCGGCTTCGGCAAGTCCGGCTGCCTGATCTCCCTCGACGACCCGGACATCGACGGCAGGGCGGCCTCCGGCCTCGTCGACTTCCTCGCGGGCAAGCGCGCGGCCGACGACGGCACAAAGGTCGACTACGTCACCAAGGACGGCACGGCCGACCCGCGCGTCGGCATGATCGGCGGTTCCTACGGCGGGGCGATCCAGCTGGCGACGGCCGCCGTGGACCACCGGGTCGACGCCCTCGTGCCGATGATCACCTGGAACGACCTCAGCTACTCGCTCGACCCGAACAACGCGTCCGACCGCAGCGTCCCGGGCGCCTCCAAGTGGCAGTGGATGAACGGCTTCTACCTCATCGGCGAGGGCCAGCCGCTCCTCGAACCGAGCCTGGACCCCTCCCGCGTCAACTCCCTCACCTGCCTGCACTTCGCCACCAAGGCCTGCGAGACGATCCGTACGCTCAACTCGGGCCGCTACCCCGCCGACAAGACCGAGGCCCTCCAGAAGTACGCCCGCAGCGTCTCGCCCGTCTCGTACCTCTCCCGGGTCAAGGCACCCACGCTGCTGATCCAGGGCCAGGTCGACAGCCTCTTCAACCTCAACGAGGCGCAGGCGACGTACAAGACGCTCAAGGAGCAGGGCACCACGACGAAGATGATCTGGCAGTCGGCGGGGCACAGCGGCGGCCTCACCGACGCGGCATCAGGTGAACTCAACCTCTCCCAGGGCAATCTGGAGACCAGCTACGTAGGCAAGCGCGTCCTGTCGTGGTTCGACCGCTACCTCCACCAGAAGAAGGGCGTCGACACCGGACCCGCCTTCGCCTACCACCGGGACTGGGTCCCGGCCGACAGCGCACCGAACGGCTCCTACGCGACCGCGGCCGAGGTGCCCGCCCTGAACCGCAAGCTGTACCTGTCAGGCGACGGCAAGCTCGTCGACCACCGCGAGCAGGTCGCGCGCGGCAGCCGCGAGTACCGCAACTGGTCCATCCCCACCAGCCACTCCGAGAGCTCCCTCGCGGGCCTGATCGGCCTGCCCGATCCCGCGCCGCGCGACACCAAGGGCACCTACCTCGACTGGACGACCGAGCCGCTGGCCGCCCCCGTGGACGTGGTGGGATCCGCGAAGGCCACCCTCAAGGTCATCTCGCCCCGGACCGAGCGGGTGCAGGACTCCGGCGACGCGGCCGACAAGCTGGTCCTCTTCGCCAAGCTGTACGACATCGCGCCCGACGGCAGGAAGACGCTCGTGCACCGCCTCGTGGCGCCCGTGCGCGTGCCGGACGTGACCAAGCCGTTCACCGTGTCGCTGCCCGGGATCGTGCACCGGTACGCGGCGGGGCACAAGCTGCGGTTCGTGGTGGCGGCGAGCGACGACGCGTACGGGGGCAACAGGGGAGTGAAGCCGGTGACCGTGACCAGCGCGCCCGAGGACACCGGGGTGATCGAGCTGCCCGTCGTCCGCTGACCACCCGCCCGTGGGGCCGGGGCTCACCCGTACGGCCCACACCCCCACCCCGGCGGGGCACCCACCGCGCGCGATCCCGGCCCAGCTGTCCATGCTGGTCACCGGGGGAGGCCGGTCGAAGCTCCGACGGAAGGTCCACGTATGAGTCCCAGCAGCTCCACGGGCGGCTCCAAGGGCGGCTCGGGCGCCGGTGGCGTCATGACGCCCGGCAGGATCGCCGTCTTCGTGGTCGCCGTCCTCACCCTGGTCTTCATCTTCGAGAACACCCGCCACACCAAGATCAGGCTCCTGATCCCCGAGGTGACGATGCCGCTGTGGGTGGCACTCCTCGGCACCGGCCTGATCGGCGCGCTGTGCGGGGCGTACTTCATGCGACGGCGCAAGTGAGGGCCCCGGACCCGGGCGGTTAGCGTGGCCGGATGCACCGCAGCACCGCTCATCTCGCCGAGGGACCCCGCGTAGGCATACGTCCCTACACCTACGCCGACGGCCCCGAGTTCACCGCACGCGCCCGCGAGAGCCGGGAGCTGCACCGCCCCTGGCTGTTCCCGCCCACGACGGACGAGGCGTACGCCGCCTACGCGGGCGGGCTCATCGCGGGCCACGGCAAGACCGGGTTCCTGGTCTGCGAGCGGGGCCGGGAGGACGCTCCCGGCGGCGCCATCGCCGGATTCATCAACGTCAACAACATCGTCGAGGGCGCCTTCCGGTGCGGGGCACTGGGGTACGGCGCCTTCGCGCACGCGGCGGGCCGCGGTCTGATGAGCGAGGCACTCGCACTCGTCACGCGGTACGCCTTCGACACACTGGACCTGCACCGCCTGGAGATCAACGTCCAGCCCGGCAACACCGCGTCGATCGCGCTCGCCCGGGGCCGCGGGTTCCGCCTCGAAGGCTTCTCGCCGGACTTCCTCCACATCGGCGGGGCGTGGCGCGACCACCAACGCTGGGCGCTGACCGCGGAGATGACCCGGCACACGGACCCCTTTGCACAATCCTGACCGGGATAGCCCCTGGTCGGGACGGCTCCGACCGTGTTCCATGGTGATCGTGACGACCACCGTGCGACGTGACGTACTGACGCTGCCCGCCGCCCCGTTGGGCCCCGAGAACCCGCTGCCTCCGCTGCGGCCGCTCCGTGAGGTGCACACGCTGGACGAGCGCGGCAGAGAGGGGCTGCCGCGCGACATGGCGCGGCAGCTCGGGTACGAGCCGCTGCGCGGTGTCCTGCCGACGCGGGTGCTCGACGGGTACGGGCGCGAGCGGACCGACACGGCGATCGACACACTGGTCATCGAGAACGACCGGCTGCGCGCCACCGTCCTGCCCGGCTTCGGCGGCCGTGTCCACTCCCTCTTCCACAAGCCGACCGGACGCGAACTCCTCTACCGCAACCCCGTGTTGCAGCCCGCCGCTTTCGCGCTGAACGGCGCCTGGTTCTCCGGCGGCATCGAGTGGAACATCGGCGCCACCGGCCATACGCCCCTGTCCTGCGCGCCGCTGCACGCCGCGCGGGTGACGGCGCCCGACGGCGGCGAGATGCTGCGGCTCTGGGAGTGGGAGCGGCTGCGGGACGTGCCGTTCCAGGTGGACCTGTGGCTGCCCGAGGACTCCGACTTCCTCCATGTCGGCGTGCGGATCCGCAATCCGCACGAGCGGGCGGTGCCGGTCTACTGGTGGTCCAACATCGCGGTGCCCGAGGAGCGCCGGGTCCTCGCCCCGGCCGACGAGGCCTGGCACTTCGGCTACTCGGGCGCTCTGCGCAAGGTGCCGGTGCCGGAGACCGACGGGGTGGACCGGACGTATCCGACGCGCAGCGAGTACGCCGCCGACTATTTCTACGACGTACCGGACCGGACGCGCCGCTGGATCGCCGCGCTCGACGACGACGGACACGGCCTCGTCCAGACGTCGACCGACCTGCTGCGCGGTCGCAAGCTCTTCGTGTGGGGCTCCGGCACGGGCGGGCGGCGCTGGCAGGAGTGGCTGACGGAGCCGGGCACCGGAGGGTACGCGGAGATCCAGGCCGGCCTCGCGCGCACCCAGCTGGAGCACGTACGCCTGGACACCGAGGGCGAGTTCACCTGGCTGGAGTCGTACGGACCGCTGTCCGCGGAGCCCGGACTCGTGCACGGCTCCGACTGGCGGGCCGCGCGCGAGGAGGCGCGGGCGCGGCTCGCGGACGCGCTGCCGCGCGGTGCGGTGGAGGAGGCGTACGACGCGTGGCGGCGGTGCGCGGACACCGAGCCGGGCGAGGTCCTCGCCGCCGGGTCCGGATGGGGTGCGCTCGAAGTCCTGCGCGCGGGGTACAAGTTGCCGGGCACGCCGTTCGCCGAGTCCACGCTGGGCCCCGAACAGGAGCCGTGGCTGGAGCTGTTGCACTCCGGGGCCGTTCCCGAGCCGCGCCGGGTGGCGCCTCCCGGGCCGACCCTGGTCGCCCCGCACTGGCGGGACATGCTGGAGACGGCACCCGCGCGTCCGGTCGCCGAGTATCACCTGGGTGTGGCGCAGTGGCACGCGGGCGACCTGGCGCAGGCGGTGCGCAGCTGGGAGCGCGGCCTCGAACTCGCCCCGTCGCGCTGGCCGTTCCTGCGGTGCCTCGCCGTCGCCGACCAGGACTCGGGCCACATCGAGCGCGCCGCCGACCGGTACGCGGAAGCCTTCGACGACCTGTGCCAGGAGCGGCGCGACGACGGCGTCCTGTGGACGTCGGCGAGTGCCGCCCTCGGCAGGGAGGCGATAGGCGTCCTGCTCGCGGCCGGACGCCGTGCGGCGGCACGCGGTGTGTGGGACCGGCTGCCCGCGTCCACGCGGGCGGAAGGCCGCTTCCGCCTCATCGAGGTGCAACTGCTGCTGGCGGAGGGGGAGAAGGCCGCCGCGAAGGCGGTCTTCGACGAGGGCTTCGAGGTGGCCGACCTGCGCGAGGGCGCCGAGGTCCTCGGCGAGCTGTGGCGCGCGGCGACCGACGAAGAGCTGCCCGCCCGGTACGACTACCGGATGCGGGCCGCGTCGGAGGAGTGAAGGTACCCGGGAGAGGCGGGGCAGCCGCCCCTCCCGGGAGATCGGTTACGCCAGCTCGCCGTTCCTGGCCACGACGCGACCGCCGTGCACCACCATGTCCCGCTGCGGCATGTCCACCAGGACCTGCTGGACGTTCTCGCCGCGCGCGAGGATGAAGTCGGCCGGGGCGCCGGGCTTCAGGTCCGCGTGGTCCAGGCCCAGCACGTCGGCGCCGCCGTGCGCGCCCACGCGGTAGCAGTCGGCCAGTTCGTCGTCGAGGCGGACGTCGGTGACCCAGCCGAGTATGTGCGCGCGGTGCAGCATGTCGGCGTTGCCGAACGGGCTCCACGAGTCGCGCACCCCGTCCGAGCCGAGCCCGACCCGCACCCCGTGCTCGCGCAGCTTCGCGATCGGCAGGACGAGGGACTCGTTCGGCGCGACCGTCGTCAGGGAGATGTCCTGCTCGCCCAGGTCGGCGGCCATCCTGCCCAGGTCGGTGTCGGACAGGTTCGGCAGGCAGAAGACGTGGCTGACCGTGACCTTGCCGCGCAGCGACAGCGCGCGGGTGCGGTCGATGATGGCCCGCAGGACCTCCGTGCCCTTCTCGTCGCGGTCGTGGAGGTGGATGTCCACGCCGACCCCGTGGCGGTCCGCGAGACCGAAGACCAGGTCGAGCTGTTCGTCCATCGCGTGGTCGAAGCTGATCGGGTCGATGCCGCCGACCAGGTCGATCGCGCCGGAGCGGGCCGCTTCCTCCAGGAGCTCCGCCGTGCCGGGGGTCCGGATCACGCCGTGCTGCGGGAACGCCACGATCTGCACGTCGAGCGCGTCCCGCAGCCGCTCGCGGGCCGCGTTCACGCCCTCGACACCGGCCAGGTCGTAGGCCGGGGCCACGTCCACGTGGGCGCGCATCGCGCGGGTGCCGCGTGTCACGGCGTGCGCCATCAGGCCGTACGCGCGCTCGCCGACCGGGCGGGGCTGGCTCTTGAACACCTCCACGTCCTGGGCGCAGTAGTCGGCGATGCCGCTCGCCGGTTTCCGCGTCAGCCAGGGGCTGCCCCACGTCGTCTTGTCCGGGTGGATGTGGGCGTCCACGAGCGAGGGCAGGGCGACCCGGCCGCCGCCGTCGATCACCGTGGCGCCCTTGGGCGCCCGGTCGTCCGTGATCTTCCCGTCGACCACCGTCAGGTCCACGGGGGTCTTCACACCGAAGGGGCGGACGTTGCGGAACACGACGGCCTTGGGGTGCTTGCCGTTGCCGCGGGGAGCGGCGGCGGCCGGTACGGCGGCCGAAAGGGCGGCTCCGGTGCCGGCGAGGGCGGCTGCGGCGCCGATCACGCCGCGGCGGGAGAGAGGCGTCATGGGGGTCTCCTTGAGGGGTGAGGTGCGCGGGTGACTGCGGGGAGGGGCGGGGGAGTCGGGCGACTCGGGGGAGTTCAGAGCGCGATGCCCGAACGCACCACGCGTACGGGCTTCTTGAGGACCGTCACGTCGGAGAGCGGGTCGCCGTCCACGAGGAGCACGTCACCGGCGAAACCGCGCGCGAGGCGGCCCGCCGTGCGCTCCAGGCCGAGCAGCTTCGCGGCGCCGGTGGTGGCCGTGCGGATCGCGTCGAGCGCGGAGAGCCCGGCCGCCCGCATCAGCTCCACCTCGCGGCCGATGGGCTTGATCTTCCCGCCGGAGGAGTCCGTGCCCGCGGCCAGCGGAACCCCCAGCTCGTGCGCGGCGAGCACGGCCCGCTTCAGGACCGGCAGGTACTGGCGGCCACGCTCGGCGAGCACGGGGTCGGAGGAGTCGACGAGCCCGGCGATCGCGGTCAGGGTAGGCGTGAAATACGTGCCCCTGCGCCGCATCTCGTGCAGCGTGCGCTCGCCGACGAACGCACCGTGCTCCAGCGAGCGGATGCCCGCCATGACCGCGTCGTCGCAGCCCTTCTCGCTGTAGCTGTGGCAGAGCACGCCCTTGCCGCCGCGCCGGGCCGCCGCGACCACGGCGGACAGCTGCTCGCGGTCGTACACCTGGGCCAGCGGGTCCTGCTCGGGCAGCCCCGCCCGCTCGTTGACCCGGGTCTTGATGACGTCCGCGCCACGGGCGAGGTTGACCTGGACGACGCGGCGCAGCGCCTCGGGCGAGCGTACGCCGTCACGGAGCCTGGCCAGCGGGGTCAGCTCCGGGTCGGCGAGAACCGTGTCGCCCAGGTCGGGCGTGACGAAGACACCGGCGGCACGCAGCCGGGGTGCCTGCTCCGGCGCCTGGCGTGCCAGCTCCCGTACGGCGATGTCCTGGAAGAAGTTGGTCGAGCCGCTGCGGGCGCTGGTGGCCCCGCGCAGCACCGCGTCGCGTGCCTCGGCCGCGGTGTTGAGGTGGATGTGCGCGTCGACGAGACCGGGCAGGATCCAGCTGCCGTGCGCGTCGAGCACCTCGGCCCCCGCGGGCACGTCCGCCCGCCCGCGCCTGCCCGCCGAGCGGACGACACCGTCCACGATGACGACCACCGCGTCCTCGGTGACCTCGCCGGTCGAGGGGTCGAGGAGCGTGCCGCCCTCGATGACCAGATCACCGCCGGTCGGCCGCCCCTCGCGCCCGCCCGCGGCGTTCGCCGGGGGCGCGGACGCGGCAACGACGGCCGTGGTCCCGGCGAGCGCCGCGGCACCGGCGAGGACGCCACGCCGGGTGAGCCGTGAGGAGGGCGGAGGGGTGTTCTCGACGCACATGGGGCTGCTCCAGGACGGGTTACGGAGGGAACGCGTCCGCCAGTTTGTATACCAAGCTGGAGTGGCCCGCAAGGAGTCGAGGGCTGAATCTGATGAATTGTCCAGTGAGTGACTAGAAGCGTGGCAAGCGAGGAGATGATTGGTATACAGAAGCTTCGGTCGCCGCTCTCAAGCCTCGCTCTCAGGCCTCGCTCTCCTCGAAGAGCGACCGCAGCGCCACCGCCTGGCTGTCCCGCACGTGCAGGAGCGTGCTCGCCGCCGCCGTCTCCTCGTCGCCCGAAGCGATCTGGCGGTAGATCAGGTCATGCTGGGCCCGCATGTGGTCCGGCTCGGCGCGCATGCCGAACAGGAGCTGGAGCTGCCAGCTCAGCTGCTCCATCGTGCGGGCCAGGAGGGCATTGCCGGAGAGGGTCACGATGCCCTCGTGGAAGGCCGTGTGCGCGGCGACCTCGCGCGGCCCGTCGTCCACGTCCGACGCCTGCTCGGCCTGGTGGAGCGTGGCCCGCAGCGCGGCGAGTTCCGGTGGCTCGTCCGGCGCGCTCCGCGCCACCCGGCGCGCCGCGAGCCGGGACGCCTGGACCGCGAGCGGCTCCCACACCTCGTAGAGGTGCCGCACATCGGAACGTTCCAGGCGGCGCACCCGGACCCCGCTGTGCGGCAGGAGTTCCAGCAGGCCCTCGGTGACCAGCGCGCGCAGCGCCTCCCGCACGGGGACCCGCGACATCCGCAGCTCCTCGGCGACCTCACGCTCCACCAGCCGCGAGCCCAGCGGATAGCGGCGGTCCACGATGCGCTGCCGGACGGCCTCGCGCGCCTGGGCGCTCATCGAGACCCGTTCCGTACCGTCCGCCGTACTGCCCGCCACGTGCACCGTCCTCCGTTCGGCCTGCCTGCCGTGGAGGATACGGGCAGACCGGTCAGGTCGCCGGGCGCCGGTCCGCGTACTCGAAGACCGTGCCGTCCGGGTGCACCGCGATGAGGTTGCGGCCCACCGGCGTCGGCAGGGGGCCCGCGATGACCCGGGCGCCGGACGCGTTCAGGACGGCGTACGCCTCGTCGACGTCCGGTACCGCGATCGTCGCCGAGACCTTCCGCAGGATTTCCAGCTCCCGCTCGGGCCCGCTCATCAACAGGAAGCAGCCGACCGCCGCGACCGACACGCCCTCGCGCTCGAAGCGCTGGGCGGTGCCGCCCGCGAGACGTTCGTAGAAGGCGACCGAGGACTCCAGGTCCTCGACGCAGATACGCAGCGTGGCTCCCAGGATCTCCATACGGGCGAGCCTAGTTGGCCCGGCCGCGATACGTGATCGTTTCGGGTGACTTCCGGGAGTGCCACCCCGTGGCGGCCACCACATCGGCCGCGATGTCCTGAACCCGCCGCCCGTCCGTCGCCACGCGGAGCGTGCCGTCGGCCGCGTGCTCCTCCAGCCGCCGGGCCATCAACGCGCTGCGGCGTAGCTGCTGTTCGAGCTCCGAGCCCCGTTCGCGCGCGGTCAGTCGCTCCTCGACGGTGGCGTCCGACGCGGTGAGGAGGACGCGGATGATGCGCGGGCCGCGCAGGGCGGCGGTGAAGAGCCGCTCCTCGCTCCCGAGGACACTCGCCGTGTTCGTGTAGACGAGGCGACGGCAGCCGAGGTCCGTGTAGTTCGCCCAGAGCGCCGCGAGATTGCGTTCGGTGATCCCGCAGCGGTGCGGGTCGCCCTCCGGTGCCGGATGGACCGCGTCCAGGACGTCGCCCTCGATGTACGCGTGCCCCACGTCGGCCGCCCTCAGCAGCGCCGCGACCTCAAGGCCGACCGAGGACTTGCCGGCCCCGGAACGGCCCCCGATGAGCAGTGCCTCTGTCCTTCGCATGCGGTGAGCGTGGCAGGCCCGGGTGCCCTCACGCGACCCGGTATTCCTCGACCTCCTCGGTGCGCCGCAGCTCCAGGCCGTGGCCGACGCCGCCGTCGGGGCGGACGGTGCCGCCCGTCGGGTCGAGGGCCCCGTCGAAGAACATCGACTCGATCCGCACATGGTCGTGCAGCCACTCGATGTGCCGCAGGTTCGGCACGCACGCGGCGACCGCGGCATGCGCGTGCGGGGCGCAGCGGGCCGACACCTCGATGCCGTGCGCCTGCGCGAGGGCGGCGGCCCGCAGCCACTCGGTCAGCCCGCCGCAGCGCGTCGCGTCCAGCTGGAGGCAGTCCACGGCGGGGATCATCCGCGCGAAGTACGACAGGTCGTAGCCGTACGCGCCCGCCGCCACGTCGCAGACCAGCGCGTCCCGCACCAGGGCGAGGCCCCGCAGGTCGTCCGAAGGCACCGGCTCCTCGAACCAGCCCACGCCGTGCTCGGCGAGCACCCGGCCCACCCGGACGGCCTGCTTGCGGGTGTAGGCGCCGCTCGCGTCGACGTACAGCTCCGCCTGCGAGCCGATGACGTCACGCGCGGTGCGCACTCGCAGCACGTCACGGGCCGCGGCCCGCCCCCAGGCCTCGCCGACCTTGATCTTGACGCGGGGTATGCGCTGGCCGTGCACCCAGCCGTTCAGCTGGGCCGCCAGATGTGTGTCGTGGTAGGTCGTGAAGCCCCCGCTCCCGTAGACGGGCACCTCGTCGCGGGCGGCGCCCAGGAGGCGGACGAGCGGGACCTCCAGGAGGCGTGCCTTCAGGTCCCACAGGGCGATGTCGACCGCCGATACGGCGCACGAAGCGGCGCCGGGGCGGCCGGTGTTGCGGACCGCCTTCGTCATCGCCGCGTGCGCCGCGGGGATGTCCAGCGCGTCGAGGCCGGTGACGGCGGGGGCGAGCTGCTCGGCGAGCAGGGAGACGGTGGACGCGGGACCGTAGGTCCAGCCCGTGCCCGTCGCGTCGCCCGCCGTGATCTCGACGATCACGATGGTCGTGGTCTCCCACGCGAAGGTGCCGTCCGCCTCGGGGGCGTCCGCGGGGACCGTGTAGGCGGACATGGCAGGGCTTTCGATGGGCACTGAGTCCTTCATCGGGACCGTCCTGGATCACGTGCGGGGGTGGGGGACAGCAGGGGCGAAACCGCCGGCGCGTCGTCGTACGAGTAACCCCCGGACCGGCGGTCAAACGGCGCCCGCGCAGGTCCCGGCCCGCATTCCGGCGGCGTTTGACGGCGGTGGGCAGGGGGGACCCGGGAGGTCCCGCGTCCCCGGGCCGCCGGGAGGTCACGCACGCCAGGAACCGACGGCCGGCGCTACCGGCGGAGCCGCCGGAACCGGAAGCCCCACCTCAAGGAGGACCCGCCATGACTACCAGCGAACTCTCCCCGCTCGCACGGCAGTTGCGGGTCGACTCGGTGCGGGCCGCGGCTGCCGCCGGCTCCGGGCATCCCACCTCGTCGATGTCCGCCGCCGACCTGATGGCCGTGCTCCTCGCGCACCATCTGCAGTACGACTTCGACCGGCCCGACCATCCCGGCAACGACCGCTTCATCCTCTCCAAAGGGCATGCCTCGCCCCTCCTCTACGCGGCGTACAAAGCGGCGGGAGTCGTCACCGACGCCGAACTGCTGACCTTCCGCAAGCAGGGCAGCCGCCTCGAAGGGCACCCGACGCCGCGCCGCGTCCCGTGGGTCGAGGTCGCCACCGGGTCCCTCGGGCAGGGGCTGCCCGTCGGCGTCGGCATGGCCCTCTCCGGCAAGCGGCTCGACCGGATTCCCTACCGGGTCTGGGTGCTGTGCGGCGACAGCGAGCTCGCGGAGGGCTCGGTGTGGGAGGCCGTCGAGCACGCCGGGTACGAACACCTGGACAATCTGACCGCCGTCGTCGACGTCAACCGCCTCGGGCAGCGCGGCCCCACCCGGCACGCCTGGGACCTGGACGCCTACGCACGGCGCTTCGCCGCCTTCGGCTGGCATGTCGTCGAGGTCGACGGCCACGACCTGGAGGACGTCGACCGAGCCTTCCAGGAGGCCCGCTCCACCACCCGGCAGCCCACGGTCGTCCTCGCCCGCACGGTCAAGGGCAAGGGCGTCGCCGCCGCCGAGGACCGTGAGGGCCTGCACGGCAAGCCGCTGCCGGAGGCGGCCGTCGAGGAGCTGGGCGGCGTGGGCGACGTACGCGTCGAGGTGCGCAGGCCCGCCGCCGCGCGGGCGCTGCACGCGACGCGCAGCGGTCATCTGGAACTGCCGCGCCACGAGGTGGGCGACTCCGTCGCCACCCGCACCGCCTTCGGCCAGGCGCTGGCCGCGCTCGGCACCGCCCGCGGCGACGTCGTGGCCCTCGACGGGGAGGTCGGCGACTCCACGCGGACCGAGTACTTCGCCAAGGAACACCCCGACCGCTTCTTCGAGTGCTACATCGCCGAGCAGCAACTCGTCGCCGCAGCCGTGGGGTTGGCGGCGCGCGGCTGGGTCCCGTACGCGTCGACGTTCGCCGCGTTCCTCACCCGCGCCCACGACTTCGTCCGCATGGCGGCGATCAGCGGCGCCGGCATCAACCTCGTCGGTTCCCACGCGGGCGTCGCCATCGGTCAGGACGGGCCGTCCCAGATGGGCCTCGAAGACCTGGCGATGTTCCGCTCCGTGCACGGCTCGACGGTCCTGTATCCGTGCGACGCCCACCAGACGGGGAAGCTCGTCGCGCAGATGGCGGGCCTGGACGGCGTGCGGTACCTGCGTACGTCACGGGGGGACACGCCCGTCATCTACGGGCCCGGTGAGGAGTTCCCCGTCGGCGGTTCCAAGGTCCTGCGCTCCTCCGACGTCGACCGGCTCACGGTGGTCGCGGCGGGCGTGACCGTCCACGAGGCGCTGACCGCGGCAGAGTATCTCGACCGCGAGGGCATCCAGATGCGGGTCATCGACCTGTACTCGGTCAAGCCCGTCGACCGCGCCACCCTGCGCGCTGCCGCCGAGCGCACCGGCTGTCTGCTGACCGTCGAGGACCATCGGCCGGAGGGCGGCCTCGGCGACGCCGTCGCCGAGGCGTTCAGCGACGGGGGTCCGGTGCCGCGCATGGTGCGGCTCGCGGTGAACACCATGCCGGGATCCGCGTCCCCCGACGAACAACTGCACGCGGCAGGCATCGACGCGGAGTCCATCGCGGCGGCCGCGCGGCTGCTCGTGGAGCAGGCGGTCGTGCGGTGACCCCGGTCAGGGCCGCCCGGCCGCCGTGGACCGCGCCCTGAACCAGGCGTTGGCGGTGGGCCGGAACATCAGGACCGTCGCCGTGAGCACCGCGCTCAGATGCAGCACGCGGCTCGCGCCGAACAGCACGTCCACCACCCCCAGGTCCCGGAAGGCGTCCCCCAGATCATGGCCGTCGGCCAGCCACCGGAGGGGTTCGACCACCAGGGACAGCGTGCCGAGGACGCCGAGCCCCACGGCGAGCGTCAGACGCGCCCAGTTCCTGCCCCGCCTCAGCTGGACGGCGACCAGGACGGCCGCGGAGAACACGGCCATCCGCAGCAGCAGGCCGCCGGCCAGCTCCCCGGCGGACGTGTCGCCCTCCGAGATCAGCCCGCCGACCATGAGCACCGTCTCGAAGAAGCCCGCCACGACCGCGGTGATCCAGAGCGCGAACGCGGCGTGGACGGGTGGGGGAGCGGAGGTCCCACCGCCGCTGGACCGGGAGGAGGGAAGGGGTCGTCTCTGCGTGCCGTGCGCCATGGTGTGCCTCGCTCACTCGGGTCCGCCCTGAACCCTCGCCCTGAATCCTTCCGGCGCGGGCGGCTCCGGGCACGCCCATCAGCCCCCGTCTTCAGGTGTCGTCAGCACCCCTGCGCGGCCTGAAAGGAACCCCACGTACGGCTTCGCACAGACGGAAGTCCCCGAGCCCGCGGGCTCGGGGACTTCAGGGTTCCGAGTACGGCTACCCCTGGTGGGCGGCTACCACCGGTACCAGCGGGACCGTGTCCCGGAGGCAGTCGTGCTGCGCATCAGGAACCCGACGAGCCAGATGACGAGCACGGCGACGGCGATCCACCAGAGGATCTTCACGGCGAAGCCCGCGCCGAAGAGCAGCAGGGCCAGCAGAAGGACCAGCAGAATAGGAACCATTGTCTTACCTCCTGCTGCTCCGGGTATCCCCGACCGGCCGCTCTAAGCAGCCGAGCGCGCACCCGCGTACGACTGTGGGCGACGCCACGCGAGCGTGCGGCGCCCCGCGTCACTTACGGCACAGGATCTCCCCGTGCAGCACGGCGAACCAGCCGTCGTCCTGCGCTCCCCACTCCCGCCACGCGTCGGCGATCGCCCGCAGTTCACCGGCGTCGGCATGCCCGCCCTCCACGGCCCGGTCGGCGTAGCCGGAGGCGACCGTGCGGTCCGCCCAGAGCCCGCTCCACCAGGCGCGCTCCTCCGCCGAGCTGTAGCACCAGGTGCTCGCGCTCGCGGTGATGTCAGTGATGTCGTCGAAACCCGCCTTCAGCGCCCAGGACTTGAGGCGGCTGCCCGCGTCCGGCTCACCGCCGTTGGCGCGGGCCACCCGCCGGTACAGATCGAGCCAGTCGTCCATGGCGGGGGACTTCGGGTACCACGCCATCGCCGAGTAGTCCGCGTCACGGGCGGCGACGATGCCGCCCGGCGCACAGACGCGCCGCATCTCGCTCAGCGCGCGCACCGGGTCGCCGACGTGCTGGAGCACCTGATGGGCGTGGACGACGCAGAAGGAGTCGTCCGGGTAGTCCAGGGCGTGCACGTCGGCGACGGCGAACTCCACGTTGTCCAGGCCGCGTTCGGCCGCCGTCGCACGGGCCCGGTCCAGGATTCCGGGCGCGTGGTCGACGCCCGTGACATGGCCGTCGGGGACGAGAGCGGCCAGGTCGGCGGTGATGGTGCCGGGACCGCAGCCGATGTCGAGGACGCGCATGTGGGGCTTGACCGCGTCGACGAGATAGGCGGCCGAGTTGGCGACGGTGCGCCAGGTGTGGGAGCGCAGCACGGACTCGTGGTGTCCGTGCGTGTAGACGGCGGTCTCCTCCGGCATGACGGGAACTCCTTCGTTCGCTGCCGCTTGTTGCGGTGGTCGGAACGCTACGCCGACATGTCGAATGATGAGACCCACGTATCACTATGTGGTCAATGGGGTGACGGGGACGGGCGGTACACGGTCAGCGCCTCGGGCAGCTTGTCGACCGTCAACCGGCCCTGCGTGACGGTCTCTTCGCCGTCGTACGACACCACCGTCCCCGGCTCCAGACCGTCCACCCGCAGCCCGGGCAGATGCGCGGCGGTCTGCGCCGGCGAGCGCATCAGCGGCCCCGCGAGCGCCGCGGCGAGCAGCCGTGAGCCGGGCCTGCGGCCGCCGTGCACGATGCGTACGTCGAGCAGTCCGTCGGCCAGGTCGAGCCTGCGGCCGGGCGTGAACCCGAGCCGGTGGTGGACGCCGTTGCCCACGAAGAGCAGCCACAAGTCCCGCTGCCTGCCCCGGAATTCGGCGCTCAGCGGCTGCCGGTCGGAGCGGAGCAGCCGGACGGCGGCAAGGACCGCCGCGGCCCGGCCGCCGACGCGGTGGGTCCAGCGGTCGCGCAGCCGCACGAGCTCCGGGTAGACGCCGAGGCTGAAGCTGTTGAGGAAGTACCCCTGCGGGCCACCGCTCCCGTCGCTGAAACGCCCGACGTCGACGGCGATCGCGTCCCCCGCCTCGACCGCCCGGCAGAGATCGCGCGGGTCCTCGACCCCGATGTCGTACGCGAAGTGGTTGAGCGCGCCGCCCGGCAGGACCGCGAGCGGCAGCCGGTGCCGCAGGGCGACGGGGACGGCCGCGTTGGCGGTGCCGTCCCCGCCGCACACGCCGAGCACCCGGGCCCGCGCGGCGGCACTCTCCAGCTCCGCACCGAGGCGGTCCGGTCCGCACTCCACGACCTCGGCGAGCGGCAGGGCCTCGCGCAGCGCCTGGGCGCGTCCGGGGGCGCGGGCGGCGGAGTTGACCACCAGGACCAGGCCCTTGCCGCCGGGCAGCGCGGGGGCGTCGACGCGGGGCCTGCCCGGCGGCGGCAGCAGATCCCGGGTCGGGACCATGCCGCGCACGGCGAAGGCCGCGCCCGCGCCGAGCGCCGCCCCCGCCAGGACGTCGCTCGGGAAGTGCACGCCGGTGTAGACGCGGGACAGCGCGACCGCGCCCGCGACCGGTGCGACGCCCGCGCCCCAGCCCCGCGACTCCAGCGCGACCCCGGTGGCGAAGGCGGCGGCCGACGCGGAGTGCCCCGACGGGAAGGACGTCGTGATGGGCTGACGCTTGAGCTGCCGCATCAGCGGCACCCCGTCGAGCATCGGCCTGGCCCGGCGCACCGAGCGCTTGCCGAGGGTGTTGATGGTGGCCGAGGCGAGCGAGAGCGACGCGGTCCCGCGCAGCGCGGCACGCCGGGCCCGCGGGGTGCGGGTCGCCGCGATCCCGGCGGCCACCCCGAACCACAGGAGGCCGTGGTTCGCGCTGCGGCTCAGCCGGGGCAGGAAACGGTCGCCGCCCGGCCAGTGCCGGGTGGCGACGGCGGCGAAGGTGCGATGGTCCAGGGCGATGAGACGCGTTCGCAGAGGCATGGGGGCGCGGGTACCCCGCGGAGCGGCTTCCTTTCCCCTGCCGCCGGGCGGGGCAAGAAACCGGCCACGGGGCGCGAGGGCCGGGCGGAGCCGGGCGAAACGCATTTGCGGCGATCGGCACCCGCCACGGAGAATCCCCCGCATGGGACATCTGGAAGCCGCGCACATCGAGTACTACCTGCCGGACGGCCGAGCCCTGCTCGGCGATGTCTCCTTCCGTGTCGGTGAGGGCGCCATCGTCGCCCTCGTCGGGGCGAACGGCGCGGGCAAGACCACCCTGCTCCGCCTGATCTCGGGCGAGATCCAGCCCCACGGCGGCACCGTCACCGTCAGCGGCGGCCTCGGCGTCATGCCGCAGTTCGTCGGCTCCGTGCGCGACGAGACGACCGTGCGCGACCTGCTCGTCTCCGTATCGAACTCCCGCATCCGCGAGACCGCGAAGGCCGTGGACGTCGCGGAACACCTGATCATGACCGTCGATGACGAGTCCGCCCAGCTCCAGTACGCCCAGGCGCTCTCCGACTGGGCGGAGGCACACGGCTACGAGGCCGAGACGCTCTGGGACATGTGCACCACGGCCGCGCTCGGCATCCCGTACGACAAGGCGCAGTTCCGCGAGGTCCGCACGCTCTCCGGCGGTGAGCAGAAGCGGCTCGTGCTCGAAGCCCTGCTGCGCGGCGGCGACGAGGTGCTGCTCCTGGACGAACCGGACAACTACCTCGACGTCCCCGGCAAGCGCTGGCTGGAGGAGAAGCTCAAGGAGACACGCAAGACCGTCCTCTTCGTGTCGCACGACCGCGAGCTCCTCGCCCGCGCCGCCGAGAAGATCGTCAGCGTCGAGCCGGGGCCCGCGGGCGCCGACGCCTGGGTGCACGGCGGCGGCTTCTCCACCTTCCACGAGGCGCGCAAGGAGCGCTTCGCGCGCTTCGAGGAGCTGCGCAGGCGCTGGGACGAGAAGCACGCCCAGCTGAAGAAGCTGGTGCTCAGCCTGCGGCAGGCCGCCTCCATCAGCCATGAGCTGGCCTCGCGGTACGCCGCCGCGCAGACCAGGCTCCGCAAGTTCGAGGAGGCGGGACCGCCGCCCGAGCCGCCGCGCGAGCAGGACATCACCATGCGGCTGCAGGGCGGGCGGACCGGCATCCGGGCCATCACCTGCAAGGGCCTTGAGCTGACCGGCCTGATGAAACCCTTCGACCTGGAGGTCTTCTACGGCGAGCGGGTCGCCGTCCTCGGCTCGAACGGCTCCGGCAAGTCGCACTTCCTGCGCCTCCTCGCCGGCGGCGACGTCACGCACACCGGCGACTGGAAGCTCGGCGCGCGCGTCGTGGCGGGCCACTTCGCCCAGACCCACGCCCACCCCGAGCTGTTCGGCCGCACGCTCCTCGACATCCTGTGGCGCGAGCACGCCCAGGCCAAGGGGCCCGCGATGTCGCGGCTGCGCAGGTACGAGCTCACCGGGCAGGCCGAGCAGCGCTTCGAGCGGCTCTCGGGCGGCCAGCAGGCGCGCTTCCAGATCCTGCTCCTGGAGCTGGAGGGTTCCACCGCCCTGCTGCTCGACGAGCCCACCGACAACCTCGACCTGGAATCGGCCGAGGCGCTCCAGGAAGGCCTTGAGGCGTACGAGGGGACGGTGCTCGCGGTGACGCACGACCGCTGGTTCGCCCGCTCCTTCGACCGCTATCTCGTCTTCGGCAGCGACGGTCTCGTGCGCGAGACGCCCGAGCCGGTGTGGGACGAGCGGCGCGTCGAGCGGAAGCGGTAGCGGCTCCTGGCTCCAGGAGGACAATGGCGGGCATGGCAGAAACGACTGGCACAGCGGGCCCGTCCGATCCGGCGGCCCGCCCGCTCCTCGCCCGGCACGCCGCCGCGCTCGACCTGTTCACCGACCGGGTGCACGCGGTCGGTGCCGATCAGTGGGACGCGCCGACGCCGTGCGCCGACTGGTCCGTGCGCGACCTCGTCAACCACCTCACCGCCGAGCAGCTCTGGGTGCCCTCGCTGGTCCGCGACGGCGTCACCATCGACTCCGTCGGCGACGCCTTCGACGGCGACATGCTCGGACCGGACCCGGTCGCGTCCTGGGACACGGCCTCCGCCGGGTCCCGGGAGGCGTTCCGCGAGCCGGGCGCCCTGGAGCGGACGGTCCACCTCTCCTTCGGGGACACCGGGGCCGATTTCTACTGCGGACAGATGATCACCGACCTCGTCGTGCACGCCTGGGACCTCTCCCGGGCGATCGGCGCGGACGAAAAACTTCCGGATGACCTCGTCGCCTTTTCCGCACGGGAAATCAAGCCGTACGCTGCGGACCTGGCGAAGACCGGGCTCTTCGCTCCCGCGGTGGAACCGTCGCAGGGCGCCGACGCGCAGACGAAGCTGCTGAGTCTGCTGGGGCGCCGGGTGTAGCCGCGGGGGAGCGCGAGTGATGTCGGGGGAGCGGGTGAGTCACGCGTGAGCACCGAGACGCTGAGGACGTCCTTCAGGAGCGCGGACGTGGACGAGGCACGGCAGATGATCGGTGCCACGTTCTACAGCAATTTCATGGATGTCATCGACGGGCCCCGCACCTTCAGCGCCGAGTTCGAGATCGGGCAGCTCGGCGCGCTCACCGTCGGGGAGCTCAGCTGCGGCGCCGACGTGCGGATGCGGGTGGGCGAACTGGGCGCGTATCACGTGAACATACTGCTGGGCGGGCAGATGCACTTCCGGCAGGGCGGCGGCGCGAGCACCGTCGCGACCGCGGAGCGGGCCGGGGTGTTCCAGCCCGTCGGCGACACGGTGGTGGAGCGGTGGACCGGGGACTGCCGGATCCTGGCGGTGAAGATGGACCGCGAGGCGCTCGACCAACGCCTGGAGCAGCTCATCGGGCGGCCTGTCCGCACCCCGCTGGCACTCGCCCCCGAGCTGGACACCACCCGTGGCCCGGGGCGCGGCTGGGCCCGGCTCGTCACCACGGTCATCGAGGACTTGCGCGAGGAGCCCGGCGAGCCCGTGGACATGGCCTCGCTCTATGCCTTGCCCCTGGTCTCCGCGCCCCTCCAGGAGGCGATACTGAACGGACTGCTGCTGGCAGTCGAACACCCCTACCGCGAAGAACTCACCTCTCCGGCACAGAAGTTGCGCCCGGCCCCCGTGAAACGCGCGATGGACGCGGTCAAGGAACAGCCCGAGTACCCCTTCACGCCCGCCGGTCTGGCCGCCGAGGCGCGGGTCGGGGTGCGCTGGCTCCAGGAGGCGTTCCGCCGCTATGTGGGCATGTCCCCCATGGCGTACGTACGCGACGTACGGCTGACTCGCGTGCGCGACGAACTGCGGGCCGCGGAGCCCGGTGAGCTCAGCGTGAGCGAGGTGGCGTACCGGTGGGGCTTCAGCCATCTGGGGCGGTTCGCCGAGCAGTATCACGCCAGGTTCGGGGAGCTGCCGTCCCAGACGCTGCGGAGCTGAACCCGGAGACACCGTCGCCCGGAGCCCGCGTCGTCCTGACCTCCTGACCGCGCGTCCATCGGACCGTGCGTTATGCGGACACTGGCCGCGCTCAGCGGATCGTGACCGCCGGGTCGCTGATTTATCGTTTCACCTGTCACCGGTTGGGCCGGTCGCTGCCCACGGGTCCTTAACCCGCCCCAGGGGTACGACCGTGACGGACCGCCGGGGACGATCCGGCCCGGCCTCAGGCCGGGCCGGGCCCGCGCCGCGGGTCCGGTCGCTCCCCCTGCACCACCGTGCAACCGGACCCGCTCCCCTCCGGACCGGGCCAGGCCCCCCGCCCGGCCGGGGGCCGGGCCGCGGCGCACGTCGCCGTGGTGTGCGGCGCCTCGGCCTCAGGTGGACGCGGCGACATCCCGGAGGGTCACCATGCCCACCGGCTGGCCGTCCTCGACGACGGGCAGCCTGCGCACGGCGTACTCCAGCATCAGGCTGACCGCCGACGACACCGCGTCGTCCGGCGCGACCATCACCGGGTTCGGGGTACAGATGGCCTGCGCGCTGACGGTCAGCGGATCGGCGCCGTCGGCGACGGCGCGCAGGGTGATGTCCCGGTCGGTGAGCACGCCGACCACCCGGCCGCCCGTGGCCACCAGTACGTGACCGATGTCCTGGGCACGCATCACCTGCGCCGCCTCCACCAGCGAGGCATCGGGACCTACTGCCGCGACGCCCGGTGTCATGACGTCCCTTACGACAACAGCCATGGTTGGGGCCCTTCCATGCGGGGGGTGAGTGCTTCCGCCGCAGTACCCGTGTGCGGCCGGTCCATGCGGGTTTGCCCCGAAGAAGTGTGAGTGGGGGAGGACCCGGGGCAGAGGTCCATGGTCCGCAGCCATGACGCACATGTGTTTGCCTCCCGGACCCGGGGGCAGGCGAAGAAGACAGTGCTTCGGACCGGAGGCACGTCCGTGGGAGCAGCTTGAGCTGACCCCGGGTGTGCCCCGTCGCGGTCTCGCGCGCATCCCACGGTGACTCTTCAACCCAAGGCACCCACAAGGGAGTTGCGACGCATCATGCGACCCGACGCGCGACAGACGAAGCGCCACCCGCACGACGACGCCCCCGACACCGCCGCCGCTTTCCGCAGGCTCACCGAGATGCCGCACGGGCCCGAACGCGACGCACTGCGACAGGAGTTGGTCAAGGCCTGGCTGCCGATGGCGGAGCGGCTCGCGGGCCGGTTCCGCAACCGCGGCGAGGCACTGGACGACCTGCGCCAGGTGGCGGCCCTCGGCCTGGTCAAGGCCGTCGACCGCTACGACCCCGAGCGCGGCAGCGCCTTCGAGAGCTATGCCGTGCCGACCGTCACCGGCGAGATCAAGCGCCACTTCCGCGACCACATGTGGACCCTCCATGTGCCGCGCCGGGTGCAGGACCTGCGCAACCGGGTGCGGTTCGCCCGCCAGGAACTGACCCAGACCGTCCCCGGGCGTGCGCCGACCCTCGCCGAGATCGCCGAGAAGGCGCAGCTCTCCCAGGAGGACGCGGCCGCCGGTCTCGAGGCGCTCGACAGCTTCACCGCCCTCTCCCTCGACGCCGAACTGCCGGGCAGCGAGGACGGATACGCGCTGCGCGACGCACTGGGCGCGCCCGACCCCGCACTCGATGTCGTCATCGACCGCGAGGCCGTCAAGCCGCGCATCGCCGCGCTGCCCGAGCGGGAGCGTGACATCCTCTACATGCGGTTCTTCGGCGACATGACGCAGAGCCGCATCGCCGATCAGCTCGGCATCTCCCAGATGCACGTCTCGCGTCTGATCAGCCGCTGCTGCGACCGGCTGCGCGACGAGGTCATGCAGGACGCCGCCTAGGGCCTGGCGGTGGTCCCGCGGCTCGTGTGCCGGGTCATGGCCAGCGCGATGTGGCGGGACATCACGTCGGCGGTCTGGGCCTCGGCCATCGAGAAGGCGAGCCGCGCCCCGCTCCTGAACAGCGTGAGGACGCCTTCCACCGGCCCGTCCGAGCGTCCCCTCAGCGGCACGCACAGCAGGGACGTCACCTGTGCGCGCACGAGGACGGGGGCGCCGGACGTGTCCCGGCCGAAGGACTCCGGGTCCTCCGGACGGACCTGGAGCACGGGCGCCCCGCCGCGTGCCGCCTCGACGACGAGGGGGCACGCGGCGGGCGTCTGTGCGAGGACGTCGCCGACCGGCGCGTCCTTCGGTCCCAGCACGGTCGTACGCCGCTGTCGCGCGGCCCCCTCGTCGGCGATCACCCAGTCGGCGAACCGCGGGTGCAGGACGCCGGCCGCCCGTGCGAGCACGGCCGCGCGGTCCCCGGCGGGAGCCGTCAGGAGGGCGGTGGTCATGGCGTCCGCGAGGTCGATGCGGGCCGCGTGCCGGGTCGCCTCGCCGAGGTCGGGAGCCGGAGAGTGGAAGGCTTCCTGGTGCGATACGCGCGATACGCGCGACGCATGTGATCCCGCGGGCCGCGTGCCCGGCTGAAGCACCACCAGGACCGCCGTGCGCGGCTCGGCGCCGGGCCGCAGCGCGGTGAGCGTCGCGTGGACCGGGAGGTGCGGGTCGCGCTGGAGATGGACGGTGAGGCTGCGGTCCCCCTCGCCGCGTGCGACCGCTGCGGTCTGCGAACGGAACGCGACCCGGTCCGCGTGCAGCAGGAAACCGGTCAGCGGCCTGCCGGTGGCGTAGCCCGCGCGTGCGCCCGTGAAGCCGGTCGCGGCGAAGTTCATCCGCCGGACCACCGACTCCCGGTCGACCAGGGCCACGGGCAGGGGGAGGCGTTGGAAGAGGGCCCGCAGGAGTCGCTGTTCGTCCCGGTCGGGCGCACCGCTGCCCAAGTGGCCCTCGGCGACGAGCCGTTCGTAGAGCGGCCGCAACTGCGCGGCGACATGGTCGAGTTCGAAGATCGCCGCGTCGAGCACCGTGCCCAGGTCATTCGTAGGAACGGAGCGGGCCGACTTCAACTCGGTGACGCGGCGCACGAAATCCGCAATCTCTTCACCGAACTCCTCCGTTTGGGCCATGTGCTGAACGTAGCCGGTGCGGTCGTTTTCCGGGGGGAGTCGCGGGAAGGCGGACCAGAGGAGGCAGAGGAGGAGGAAACCACCATGCCCCTCATACCGGAACCGGACCTCGACCTGGCGGGACCCGAGTCCGCGCTGCCGGGCCGCAGGCTGTCGGAACTGGCGGAACACGCCGTGCGCTGCACCACCGCGTGCTGCGGCGCGGGCACGACCGTATCGGAGGGCGGCAGTGAACACCCCGCTTCGGTGACCCACCCCGACCTCGCCGGTCTCGTCTCCGTTCAGCTGCGCTCGGGCGCCGGGCCCATCCCGGCGGCGCAGGAGCGCGGTGCGCCGGTGGAGACCCGTGACCTGCTCCGGGACGAACGGTGGCCCGAGTACCGCGCCATGGCGCTGGACTCCGGCGTGCGCTCCAGCATCACGCTCCCCTTCCAGCGCGCGGGGCTCACCGTCACCCTGACCCTGTTCAGCTTCCGCCCCGGCGCCCTGGACGACGTCCGGCACGGCCCCGCCCAGGCGCTGGGCGACCTCGCCACGACGGGCCTGGTCCGCGACCGCCGCTACCGCGCGGCCCTCACCGAACTGGACCACCTCGGCACGGCCCTGCGCACCCGCCCCGTCGTCGACCAGGCCTGCGGCATCGTCATGCACGTCCTGACCTGCGACGTGGACAAGGCCTTCACGGTCCTGCGCCGCATCTCCCAGACCACGAACCGCAAGCTGGCCGACGTCGCCGCGGCGGTGGTGGAGACACGGGGCAAGGGTCTTGAGCGAGAACTGGCGGGGCTGGCCACCGAAGACTGACCGCACTCCCTTGAGGGGGTGGGAACCGTGGCAGGCCCCGGGAGAGAAACCACCCGGCCGGAGGCCCCCGCGCGCGCGGAACGGCCCGTCGCGTTTCGATGGGGCCATGCGGACGGAACCCGAAGGCCGTGGCCCTGTCCGGTACGGACCTCCCCTGCCGGAGCCGGGCCTCCCGGTCCTGCCCGAGCTGTCCGCCGTGCTCGCCGGTGCCGCGGGCCGCGCCCACGCCGAACCCCCGGGCGGCGGCCCAGCCCTCCTGGACGCCGCGAGCGGCTACTGGGCCCGGCGCGGACTCCCGGCGGAGCGGAGCCAGGTCGCCGCCGCGCCGGGCGCCGCGCCCCTGCTGCTCGCGCTGACCGTCGCCCTCGGTGACGGCGACGTCCTGCTCCCGCGTCCGTGTCCCGCCTGGTGGGCGCCGCAGGTGCGGCTGCTCGGCCGGTCGGTCTACCACGTGCCGACGCCCGCCGAGTGCGGTGGCGTCCCCGACCCGTACGCCCTCCTGGAGACCGTCCGCCGCATCCGCGCCGAGGGCGGCACCCCGCGCCTCCTGGTGCTCTCCGTCGCCGACGACCCCACCGCCACCGTGCCCCCGCCCGAAGTGCTGCACGAAGCCGTGGAGGCGGCGGCGGACGAGGGGCTGCACATCGTCAGCGACGAGACCTGGCGCGACACCCTGCACCGGCCGCACGACACCGTGCTCGTCGGCCCCGCCGAGATGGACCCCGAACGGGTGACGGTCCTCACCGATCTCTCCGGACCGTTCCTGCCGCCGGGCTGGCCCGCCGCGATCGCCCGGTTCCCGGCCGGTGCGCGGGGCGGCGCCCTGCGGGCCCGCACCCTGGACGTCCTCACCGCGCTCGGCGCGTCCGTCGCGGCGCCCGTCGGCGCTGCGGCGTCGTACGCCCTGGGCGAGCCGGACGAGGTCACCGACCGCCTCGCCGGTGCCACCCACCTGCACGCGCGCGTGGCCGCCGCGGCGGCCACGCGCGCGGTGCTCGCGGCGGGCGCGCTCGCCCGGCCCCCGGCGGCGGGCCGTCACTTCTACGTGGACCTCGGGCCGCTCCGCCCTGCCCTCGCCGCGCGCGGTGTCGGCGACTCGCAGGACCTGGAGGACTTCCTCGGCGAACGCCTCGCCATGCCCGCCCCCGGCAGCCACCGCTTCGGCGACGAACTGGGGGCACTGCGCGTACGTCTGTCCACCGGACCTCTGCTCGGCTCCACCCGGCAGGAGCGCCTCGCGTCCCTCGCCGCACCGGACGCGCTGGAATTGCCGCACGTGGAAAGGGCGTTGAGCATGCTTGGATCGGCCTTCGACGATCTCCGCGCAGCAGCACAGCGAATGGAGCCTCCTCGGTGACGCAACAGACGCAGTCGCAGAAGCAGACACATAAGCAGTCGCAGAAGCAACAAGCGCACACGCATCAGACACCCGCCCGCGTCAGACCCGCGGAGGTCCGACCCGTTGACCTCGGCGTCCCCCGTCTGTGGCCGAAGTCGTTCGCCGACCGGCTCACCGCGCCGCTGCCCGGCCTGCGCGCCTTCGCGCGGTTCGCCCGTGAAGGCGCCCTGCGGCCCGCCCCCGAAGGTCTCGCCGACATCCAACGGCTGCCCTTCGAGCCGGGGCCCCTGCCGCGCGTGGACCACCGCACCATCGCCGTCACCTGGGTCGGCCACGCCAGCTGGGTCGTGCGGATCGGCGGTCTCACGGTCCTCACCGATCCCGTCTGGTCCCGCAAGATCCTCGGTACCCCGGCCCGCGTCACGCCCCCCGGCGTCGCCTGGAGCGCGCTGCCGCGCGTCGACGCCGTCGTCATCAGCCACAACCACTACGACCACCTGGACGCCCCGACCCTCGCCGGACTCCCCAGGGACACACCGGTGTTCGTGCCCGCGGGGCTCGGCCGGTGGTTCACGCGCCGCCGGTTCAGCCGGGTCACCGAGCTGGACTGGTGGGAGGCCGTCGAACTGCCGGGCGTGCGCCTCGACTTCGTGCCCGCCCACCACTGGTCCAAGCGGAGCCTCGTCGACACGTGCCGGACGCTGTGGGGCGGCTGGATCCTCACCGACGCCGACGGGCAGCGCGTCTACTTCGCGGGCGACACGGGCTACGGCCACTGGTTCGAGCGGATCGGCGCCCGCTATCCCGGCATCGACCTCGCCCTCCTGCCGATCGGCGCCTACCACCCGCGGTGGTGGCTCAGCGACGTCCACTGCGATCCGGAGGAGGCGGTGCGGGCGGCTGCCGACGTCGGGGCGCGCCGTCTCGCCCCGATGCACTGGGGCACGTTCCTGCTGTCGGGCGAGCCGGTCCTCGAACCGCTGACCCGGGTGCGTACGGCCTGGGAGAAGGCGGGACTGCCCCGCCAGGACCTGTGGGACCTGCCGGTCGGGGCGTCCCGCGTACTCACCCGGGCCGATGGGTCCCATGAGACGCATGAAGCCCATGAGGCGCATGACACCGAAGCGGCCGACGCACCTAGGACGCCGTACGCCGGACCTTGCGCCACACCGTCGGCGCCACGCTGATCAGCACCGTCAGACCGACCGCCACCACCACGCCCTGCCACGGCTCCTTGAAGAGGGAGCCGCCGAGAATGCCGATCAGCTGGTACGTCACGGCCCAGGCGAGGCACGCCGGTACGTCACCGCGGGCGAACTCGCGCAGCGGCATCTTCGCCATCAGACAGGCCAGCATCACCGGGATCCGCCCGGCGGGCACGAGCCGGGACAGGACGAGGACCAGCACGCCGTGGTCGGCGAGCTTCTCCTGCGCCTGCGCGAGCCGCTCCTCGGGCGCCCGGTCCCGGATCGCCGCGAGCCAGCGCGAACCGTTCTTCGAGTGCATGCCGCGCCGCCCGAGCCAGTACAGCGCCATGTCCCCGAGGAACGCCGCGAACGCCGAGATGCCGAACACCACGAGCAGCGCGAGCGGCGCCTCCTGGTGGAAGGCCACCACCGCGGCCGAGCTGACCAGCGCACCCGTCGGCACCACCGGCACCAGCGCACCGACCACGATGAGCAGGAACAACGACGGATAGCCCACGGCCTGCTGGGTCGACTCCGGTGCCACCTGGGCCGTCAGGGCGAGGATCACTGAGGGTCTCCCTTGGTGACCTCGGGCCACACGCTCTCGCCGTGCCCCAGGCGGTGCACGGCCACCTCGGGCGCGATCCGCGCCGCCTGGCGCACGAACTCCTCTCCCGGAGTGTGGAATTCATGCGGCCGTACGGCGTCCATCCCGATCGGCCAGTACGTGCCGTAGTGCACCGGCACCGCGCTGCGCGGCGCGATCCTCGACAGGGCCTCCGCCGCGCGCGCCGCGTCGAGATGACCATGGCCGAGATACGGCCCCCAGCCGCCGACCGGAAGCAGCGCCACGTCGATGTCCCCGACCTCGTCGGCCATCGAGTCGAAGAGTCCGGTGTCCCCGGCGAAGTACGTCCGCGCCTCGCCCCGCACCACGAAGCCGAGCGCGGGCGTGCCGTGCGGCCCCACGGGCAGCCGCCGCCCGTCGTGCCGCGCCGTCACCACGCGGACGACGAGGTCCCCGATCCGCACCTCGTCGCCCGGCACGACGTCGACGAGGTGCAGATGGGAGAGCCTGCGGGCGAGCCCGGGCACCTGTCGGCGGGCGCCGCGCGGCAGCAGCACCCGGGTGCCGGGTGCGATCCGTGCGAGAGAGGGCAGATGCAGATGGTCGGCGTGCAGATGGGACAGGAGCACGGCGTCGGCGACGGCCGCCTCGGGCGGCGGGAGCGCGCCCCTGCGCCGGCGCAGATGGGCGAGGCGGCGGGCGAACAGCGGGTCGGTGAGCACCCGGACACCCGAATCCTCGACCGTGCAGGTGGCATGACCCCACCAGGTGATCTCCACCGGCACTCCGGTTCCTCCTTCGCGCGACTGTTTACGAGCCTACGGCCAGGAGTAGGGTCTTCGGCTGACGCCCGTGGTGAGGACGCCAGAGGTGAGGGGGGACGCGATGGCAGACGCCGCAAGCGCGACAGTGGTGCGGGTCGCCGCGATCGCCAGCCTGACACCGCTGGAGGAGCTGGACGCCGACCCCTTCCTGGTGGACTCGCGCAGCCAGCACGCGATGTGCGCGCGGTGGGCCGCGGACCGGGGGTACGTCGTCACCCGGGAACTCGTCGTCCGCGGGCTGCCCGCCGATCACGCCGTGCTCTGGGCCGACGTCGACGAGGGACTCGTGGACCTGTTCGTCGTGCCGAGCCGCCGGGTCCTCGACCGGGCGCTGCGCGCACCGGACGAGTTCACCGCGGAGTGCGGGCGGCGCGGGGTGCGGATCGAGACGGCGGGCCTGGAGGAACCGTCGTACGACGCGGTGATGAAGGCCCACGTCCACCGGCGGCTCTCCATGCCGACCGCGGGGTACGACGGCCGCTGACACCTGCCGCCCACCCGGCCCTTGCCCCTGTGACACGCTGGTGTCCTGATCTGTCATGAAACGTGAGGCGGCGCGGCGTGGGGCGAGAGCGATGGCGGTCGGTCGGCAGTGCGCTGTGGAGATCCGTCGCCGTATGGCTGGTCAGCACGCTCACCATGCTCGCGCTCGCCGGGATCCTGCCCGACTTCCAGCTGCAGTCCGACGACGGCGACAGCGCCACCCGCATCGCGATCACCGCCGCCCTCGGTGCCGGAGCCTTCGGACTGCTCTCCTCACTGGTGTGGCCGCTGCTCGTGCGGGCGCTGCTGCTCGTGCCCGCGCTCGTGCTCGGGCTGCTCGCCTTCTTCCTCAACGGGTCGCTCCTCCTGCTCGCCCTCAGCCTGATCCCGGACGGCCGGGGTGAGGCCAACGCCGAGACCGCGGTCGTCGTGGCCGCCGTCATGTCCGCCGTCGCCTCCGCCACCGGCGGTGCCCTCGCCGTCCGCGACGACGACGCCTACCGCCGCCGCCTCTACCGGCTCTCCGACCGCAGGCGCCGCCGCCTCGCCGAGGGGCGGGTCGGTCCCGTGCCGCCCGGCACCGTCTTCATCCAGCTCGACGGCGTGGGCCACGACGTCCTGCGCACCGCCGTGGACAAGGGGCTCATGCCGACCGTCGCGGCGTGGCTCGGCCAGGAGGGCACGCCGAGCCATCGCCTGACCCCCTGGCGCACCGACTGGTCCAGCCAGACCGGCGCGAGCCAGCTCGGCATCCTGCACGGCTCCAACCACGACGTCCCCGCCTTCCGCTGGTACGAGAAGGACACCGGGGAGGTCATGGTCTCCAACCGGCCCGCATCCGCCGTCGAGCTCCAGCGCCGCGCGATCGAGCGCACCGGCGACGGCGGCCTCCTCACCCTCGACGGCGCGAGCCGCGGCAACCTCTTCAGCGGCGGCGCCGAACAGGTTGCCCTCGTACTCTCCATGGCCGCGCGCCGCGGCAAGGAGAACCGTTCGCGCGCCGGGTACTTCGCCTACTTCTCCGACCCCGCCAACGCCGTCCGCACCGCCCTGTCCTTCGTCGCCGAAGTCGGCCGCGAGATCGGCGAGTCGACCCGCGCCCGGCTCAGAAGGCGGCGCCCGCGCGTCGGCCGGGGCGGGCTCTACCCCTTCATCCGCGCCTTCGCGACCGTCGTCGAGCGCGACGTCGTCGTCACCGCGGTCATCAGCGACATGCTCGCGGGGCGCACCGCGGTCTACGCCGACCTCGTCGCGTACGACGAAGTGGCCCACCACTCGGGGCCCACGGGCCCCGACGTGGAGAAGGTGCTCCAGCGGCTCGACCGGTCCCTCGCACTGATCGCGAAGGTCGCCGAACACGCCCCCCGCGCCTACCGCGTCGTGGTCCTCTCCGACCACGGCCAGAGCCCCGGCGAGACCTTCCGCACGCGGTACGGCCTCACCCTCGGCGACCTGGCACGGGCCGGCTGCGGCCTGCCCGTGCCGCGCAAGGCGCAGCGCACGCACAGCGGCGCCGAGGCCCGTGCGACGGTCCGCACCGCGCTGCGCCGCCCCGTCGAGGAGGGCGCGGGAGAGCACCGCCCCGCCCGCCGCGCGGAGCCGATCGTCCTCGCCTCCGGCAACCTCGGCCTGATCTCCTTCCCCGACGTCCCGCACCGCATGACCCGCGAGGAGATCGACCTGCGCCATCCGGCGCTGCTGCCCACCCTCGCCAACCACCCGGGCATCGGCTTCCTCCTCGTACGCAGCCAGGAGCGCGGCCCGGTCGTCCTCGGCGCGCGCGGCAGCGAGGTGTACCTCGACGAGGAGCCCGGTGACCTCGGGCCGCTCACGGACTTCGGGCCCGGCGCCGCCGACGCCGTGCGCCGCACCGACGGCTTCCCGCACGTCGCCGACATCATGGTCAACTCCTGGTACGACCCCCAGGACGGCGAGGTCCTCGCCTTCGAGGAGCAGATCGGCTCGCACGGCGGACTCGGCGGCGCCCAGACCCAGCCGTTCCTCCTGTCGCCCCTCGTGCTCTCCGCGCCGGTCGACGACGGACACGAGCTCGTCGGCGCCGAGCGGGTCCACGACGTGCTCCGGCGCTGGCTCGGCGAGTACCAGGGCCCGGAGATTCCGCTGGTGGGAGGGGGCGGAGGGGCTGCGGACGATTCCCGGCACGAGGGCCCCGGAGACACAGCTTTTGCGGTCGCCGACCCTGCCGCGCAGGACAATACCCACTGATTTTGTACGGTTCCCGTCGTGCCCGACCATGTCTCTCGCCCCGGCGATCCCGGGCGTCCGGCACGATGAGAGGCACCACCCCATGCACGACACCGGAACCGCGATCCAGCCGGCTCCGGCCCCCGACCAGGAAGAACAGCGGACGGAGCGGCACGAGGAGCCGGGCAGCAGGCACGCCCGACGCTTCGGTCTCCCGATCGCCACCTGCCTCGTCATGGGCAACATCATCGGCGGCGGCATCTTCCTGCTCCCGGCCTCCGTCGCCCCCTTCGGGACCATCAGCCTCGTCGCGTTCGGCGTCCTGACCGCCGGCGCCATCGCCCTCGCCCTCGTCTTCGGGCGGCTCGCGCAGCGCGATCCGCGCACCGGCGGGCCGTACGTCTACGCGCGCGCCGCGTTCGGCGACTTCGCGGGCTTCCTCGCGGCCTGGTCCTACTGGGCCACCGCCTGGGTGTCGAACGCCGCGCTCGCCGTCGCCGCCGTCGGCTATCTGGACGTCCTGATACCGGTCAACGACCACAAGTGGACCGCCTGCCTCGCCGCCCTCGTCCTGCAGCTGCTTCCCGCGCTCGCGAACCTCGCGGGCACCCGCTACGTCGGCGCGGTCCAACTCGTCGCCACCGTGCTGAAGTTCCTGCCCCTGCTCCTGGTCGCGGTCGGCGGGCTCTTCTTCTTCGACAGCGCCAACCTCGGGCCGTTCCAGGCCGGCGACGACAGCCCGGCCGGTGCGATCTCCGCGTCCGCCGCGATCCTGCTCTTCTCCTACCTGGGAGTGGAGTCGGCCGCCGTCAGCGCCGGTGAAGTACGCGACCCGCGCCGCAACGTCGGGCGCGCCACCATCCTCGGCACCCCCGGCGCCGCCCTCGTCTATCTGCTCGGCACCCTCGCCGTCTTCGGCACCGTCGCCCACGACAAGCTCGTCGGCTCCACCGCGCCGTTCTCGGACGCCGTCGACGTCATGTTCGGCGGCTCCTGGGGCGGCACGGCGGTGGCGGTCGCCGCGCTGGTCTCGATGGTCGGCGCCCTCAACGGCTGGACCCTGCTGAGCGCCCAGACGCCGTACGCCGCCGCCAGGGACGGACTCTTCCCGAGCGCCTTCGGCAAGAAGAAGCGCGGCGTGCCGCCCGTGGGTGTCCTGGTCACCGTCGTCCTGGCCTCGCTGCTCACCGTCTACAACTACACGGCGGGCTCGGGCGCCGTCTTCGAGTCCCTCGTCCTGATCACCACGTTCACCGCGACCGTGCCCTACCTCCTGGCCACCGCCGCACAGATCTACTTCCTGGTCTCCGGGCAGGGCGAGCGCGTCAACCGCGCCCGCCTGGCGCGGGACGGCATCCTCGCGGGCGTCGCGTTCGGCTTCTCCATGTGGCTGGTCGCCGGCTCCGGATACGCGGCCGTCTACCAGGGCGTCCTGTTCCTCTTCGCGGGCGTGCTCGTCTACGCCTGGATGGCGGCCCGCAAGGAGCGGACCGCCACCCGCTGACGGACTACCTGGCGAGCGCCGCGACCACCCAGCGACGGGTGACGAACATGCTGTCCGCCGCCCCGATCTCGATGAGCTTGCGGGCGGCCGGGTAGGCCTCGTTGCCCTCGATCTCATAGCCGACGTCGAACGTGCCGGGCACGTCCCTGACCTCGGGCTCGCGCCGTGCCGCCGCGCCCTGGCCGCTCTGCTCGTCGGCCGTGACGGCGGCGAGCTCGGCGAGCAGCTTGCGTTGGGCGGCGGCGAGCGCCTGGCGGGGGTCGCGCGTCCGCGGCGCGGCTGCGGCGCCCTTGCCGCCCGAGGGAGGCGGTGCGATGTCGGTGCTCGGCTCGCGCGTCGTGCCGGTGGTCTCGCGCGTGGCGATCTGTGCCTGGACGACGGTCGCGTCGTTGTCCAGGACCACGCGGATGAGACCGCGGTCGGGCGTGATGACCGGTATGCCGTCGAAGACCTGCCGGAACGTCACATGGGTCTCCAGGGACACCGGCTCCCCGAGCTCGGAGCCGTCCTTCGCCCCGGAGTTCTGCATCAGGTCGTGCACGCTGTCCACGACGAGCTCGGCGCCGTCGGCGTGCCGCTCGGCGAACGTGCGCGCCGCCTCGACCGCCCGCTCCGTGGGCAGTTGCCGCAGGTTGCGGTGGTTGGCATCGGCGAGCTTGACCCACCGGATCGCGTGCGGAGCCGTGGAGACGGTCCGGTCACCGGAGGTGGCGCTGAGCACGCCCTGCCGCTCGACCTGCACCTCTTGCAGCGCCGCCGACGGGAAGTCCGCGATGCGGCCCATCCTGGTGAGCTCCTCGCCCGGGTCGCGCGGCGCGAGCTGCACGATCTGCGGGCTGTCCGGCGCCTGCGTCAGCGGCTCCCTGAGGGAGTCACGGGCGTTGAACCAGCGCCATGCGTACCAGTTGTCCGGCACGTGCTCGCGGTAGAGGGTCCGCTCGCCGTTGAGCCGGGCCGTGGCCTCGGCCTGGTTGGCGCCGACCGCGGCGACCGAGGGCGCCTGCCCCTTGTAGATGTCCCAGCTCGCGTTCAGCCACGCGTCGGTGAACGTCTGCCCGGCCCGCCACTTCTCCCAGAACTTCTTGCCGTAGTCCGGGCTGTCGATGCTGACGGTCTCGAACCCGAAGATCATGCGGAAGCCGATGTTGGGCCCCGCCCAGGTACGGATGGGGGAGTGCCCGCCGAGCACCCGGACCGAGTTGCAGGTGGACCAGAAGATGTAGTTCACCTTCTCGTTGCCCAGCGCCATCCGGTTCGAGATCGCGTCGCTGCGGCCGTCCCAGACCGCGCCGAGCGGCGCGAAGAAGACGCCGTTGCCGTCCATGCCGCCGTGGCCCGAGTGGTAGACGGCGACCACCGCGTCCATGCCGTACCGGTCCTGCCAGTTGTCGTACGTCTCCTCGTACGCCCACACCTGCGCCCCGCCGTCCGCGAACCAGAAGTTCCGGTCGTAGAACTGCTGGAGGTAGGCGAGCCATCCGGTGGCGTCTTCGTGCGTGTGGAAGAGAGTGTTCTGGTTGACGAACCTCTGGATGCTGAAGGCCCCCCACCAGCCGAACGTCGAGTCGCGGTCACCGGCGGCCCCTGGCTTCGCGCCTTCCAGTGGAGACGGACCGCGTTCCGAGTAGTTCATGCGCATGGCCAAACCCCCTGAGTGGACTCCTCGTCCCGTGGGCGAGGGGGCCTCAAAGTGTCACCGCAGACGCGCCGTGCACAGTTGGCATTTCGGCCATAGCGGCCACGCCCCGGGACTGCCGTGGTGCCTCAGACACCCCGGGTTTCCCGGCTGGACGGCCGGGATGTGATCGGATGGGCGCACGGAAGTTCCGGGACGCATCACGGAACCGCACTGAAGGGATCTACATCGTGGCTACCACGCGCTCCGCGCACACGGTCTGGGAAGGCTCTCTGACGGAGGGCTCGGGAACCGTTACCTTCGACTCCTCCGGGATCGGGGAGCAGGCCGTTTCCTGGCCGTCCCGCGCCGAGCAGGCCAACGGCAAGACCAGCCCGGAAGAGCTGATCGCCGCCGCGCACTCCAGCTGCTTCTCCATGGCGCTGTCGCACGGTCTGACGGGCGCGGGCACCCCGCCCACCCGGCTGACCACCTCAGCCGACGTCACCTTCCAGCCGGGCACCGGCATCACCGGCATCCACCTCACCGTCGAGGGTGAGGTGCCGGGCCTCGACGAGGCCGCGTTCACCTCCGCCGCCGAGGACGCCAAGGCGAACTGCCCGGTGAGCCAGGCCCTGACGGGCACGACCATCACGCTGTCGGCGAAGCTCGCCTGACGTACTTGCGTACGGCTTTACGCCATTTTCCGGCCGTGCCGCCGTCCTCCGGGGCGGCGGCACAGCCATGGGCGGCATTGACAATATGCCGCTCAAGTTTTGTGATGGAGGTCGAAGTACGCCGGGAAACGGGCTCGCGGTGGAAGGGGACTGGACATGGCACGTGCAGTCGGGATCGACCTCGGTACGACGAACTCGGTGGTGGCCGTCCTGGAGGGCGGTGATCCCACGGTCGTCGCCAACGCGGAGGGAGCGCGCACCACACCGTCGGTCATCGCCTTCGCGAAGAACGGCGACGTCCTCGTCGGAGAGGTCGCCAAACGGCAGGCGGTCACCAACGTGGAGCGCACCGCACGCTCCGTCAAACGGCACATGGGCGACGGGAGTTGGCGGTTCCCCGAGGGCGGGTCCGTGGACGGCACCCGGTACACCGCGCAGGAGCTGTCCGCCCGCGTCCTGCAGAAACTCAAGCGTGACGCCGAGTCCTACCTGGGCGAGGACGTGACGGACGCGGTCGTCACCGTCCCCGCGTACTTCGACGACACCCAGCGCCAGGCCACCAAGGAGGCCGGTGAGATCGCGGGCCTGAACGTGCTCCGCATCATCAACGAACCGACGGCCGCGGCCCTCGCGTACGGCCTCGACAAGGGCGACGACCAGACGGTCCTCGTCTTCGACCTCGGCGGCGGCACCTTCGACGTCTCGCTCCTGGAGATGGGCGAAGGCGTCATCGAGGTGAAGGCCACCAACGGCGACACGAAGCTGGGCGGCGACGACTGGGACCAGCGCATCGTCGAGTACCTGGTGCGGCAGTTCAAGAACGCGCACGGAGTGGACCTCGGCAAGGACAAGATGGCGCTGCAACGCCTGCGCGAGGGGGCCGAGAAGGCGAAGATCGAGCTGTCGTCGTCGAGCGAGACGGACATCAACCTGCCGTACGTCACGGCGTCGGCGGACGGCCCTCTGCACCTGGCGGAGAAGCTGACCCGCGCTCAGTTCCAGGAGCTGACAGCGGACTTGCTGGAGCGCTGCCGCGGCCCCTTCCACCAGGCGGTGAAGGATGCAGGCATCAAGCTGTCGGCCGTCGACCACGTGATCCTGGTGGGCGGTTCGACGCGGATGCCCGCCGTGACGGAACTGGTCAAGGAACTCACCGGCAGCGAACCGCACAAGGGGGTCAACCCCGACGAGGTGGTGGCGCTCGGCGCGGCGCTCCAGGCCGGTGTGATCAGGGGCGACGTGAAGGACGTGCTGCTCCTGGACGTGACGCCGCTGTCCCTCGGGATCGAGACCAAGGGCGGCATCATGACCAAGCTCATCGAACGCAACACGACCATTCCCACCCGGCGTTCGGAGACCTTCTCGACCGCCGAGGACAACCAGCCGTCGGTCGGCATCCAGGTCTTCCAGGGGGAGCGGGAGATCGCCGCGTACAACAAGAAGCTCGGTGTCTTCGACCTCACCGGACTGCCCCCGGCGCCGCGCGGCGTGCCCAAGATCGAGGTCACCTTCGACATCGACGCCAACGGCATCATGCACGTGTCCGCCAAGGACGAGGCGACGGGCCGCGAGCAGCGCATGACGGTGACGGGCGGCTCCGCGCTGCCCAAGGACGACATCAACCGCATGGTGCGGGAGGCGGAGGAGCACGCGGAGGAGGACCGCAAGCGGCGCGACGCCGCCGAGACCCGCAACCAGGCGGAGCAGCTCGTCTACCAGACGGAGCGGTTCATGCGGGAGAACGAGGAGCGGATCCCCGCGGACACCAGGGCCGAAGTGGGCGCGGCGGCAGAGGAGTTGAAGGGCATCCTGAAGGACAGGCCCGACGACACGGCGGCACTGCGCACGGGCGTGGAGAAGCTCGGCTCGGTCAGCCAGCGGATGGGGCAGGCCATGTACGCGGCTGCCGGCGAGGGCGCACAGGAGCAGGAAGCTCCGGGGCCCCCTCCCGAGGACGGCGTGGTCGACGCGGAGATCGTGGACGACGAGAAGCCGGGGGAGCCCGGGAAGGGAGCGGGGGAGTAGCGCACCCGGTCACGACCCCGTCTTCTCCCACCCCCGCCGCTCCGGACGCGGTCCCACCCGGCGGGGGTCCTTGCTCCGGTACACCACGTACGGGCGGAACAGGTACTGCACGGGTGCGCTGAACATGTGCACGAGCCGCGTGAACGGGATCAGCGCGAACAGGGCCATCCCCACCACAGCGTGGATCTGGTAGAGGACGGGGACGCCCGCCATGAGATCCGTGTCCGGCTGCAGGGTGAACAGGCTGCGTGCCCAAGGGGCGATCGACTCGCGGTAGTTGTAGCCGTCACCCGACGCGTGCGTCAGCTTGGCCACCATGCCGAGCACGATCGCCGCGAACAGCACGAGATACATCAGCTTGTCGTTGGCCGTCGTCGCCCGGAACACCGGCGCGTTCGTCCGCCGCCGGTAGAGCAGCAGCAGGATGCCGAGGACGAGCAGGACGCCCGCCGCCGTGCCCCCGTACAGCGAGAACAGGTGGTACGTGTGCTCCTTCACGCCCACCTTCTCCGTCCACGACTCCGGGACGAACAGCCCCACCAGGTGCCCGACGAGCACGAACAGGATCCCGTAATGGAACATCGGTGACGCGATGTTCAGGAGCTTCGACTCGTACACCTGCGAAGAGCGCGTCGTCCAGCCGAACTTGTCGTAGCGGTAGCGCCACAACAGGCCCGCCACGAGCAGCACGACGGCCACGTACGGGATGACGCCCCAGAGCAGTGTTCTCATCAGTGCTCCCCGATCAGTGCGAAGGGTTCGAGGCCGACGTCCTCCCGCGGCGGCCCCGAACGGGCAAGCGCCTGCGCCGCCGCCCGGTCCTTCGGCGAGGGCCCCGGCAGCGTCGCGCACACCGCTTCGAGGATGGGCGCGTAGGGCGTGCCGAAGTCGGTGAGGGCGAGCCGCAGCAGTTCGAGGCCCGGCCGGTTCTCCTCCAGGAGGACCGGCCCCGCGTGCGCCGAGAACTCCAGGACGGCGGGCAGGAAGTCCGGCAGCTCCTCGCCGGTGAACTCCATGCCGTGCTCGCGGTAGACCTCCTTGAAGCGCACCAGCGCCATCCCGCGCCGCCGCGTGTCACCGTCGCGCCACCAGCTCAGGTACAGGCTGTGGCGGTTCTTGAAGTCGAAGACCTGGACGTAGTGCGCGGCGAGGTCGGACGGATCGGCCGCCGCCGCATGCGCCAGGAAGCCGCCCAACTCCGGTGCGGCAGACGTCAGTTGCGGCAGCAGGCAGCGGAACCCCTCGTCCGGGTAGGACAGGCAGTGCGCGGCTGCCTGGTAGAGCACGGCGTTCTCGCTCACAGGGTGTCCTTCTCGGAGGCGGGGGGCTGCTCGTCGGCGGTCTGCCGGTGCCGCAGCGCGTGGAAGTTCTCGATGGTCACCAGCGGCAGCTGCCTGCGGCCCGAGTCCTGCCCGAAGGGGCCGTCGCCGCCCATCCCAGGACCGTCCTCGTAGTCGAGGCTGCACGAGTCCGGCAGCGCGGACTCCTCCAGGCGCTGCGCGTCACCGACCGCGGCGGTCGGGATGACGTAGCGGTCCTCGTACTTGGCGATGGCGAGCAGCCGGTACATCTCCTCGATCTCCTGGCCCGACATGCCCACGGCCTCGGCCACCGAACTGTCCGGCCGGTCACCGAGGTTGATGGCCCGCATGTGCGCCCGCATCGCCGCCAGCTTCTCCAGGGAGGACCGCACCGGGCCCATGTCGCCTGCCGTGAAGATCTCCGCCAGGTATTCGAGCGGGATGCGCAGGGTGTCGATCGCGCCGAAGAGGTTGTCCAGGTCCTCGCCGTCGTGCCCGGTCTCGCTCAGCGCGTCCACGACCGGCGAGAGCGGCGGGATGTACCAGACCATCGGCATCGTCCGGTACTCCGGATGCAGCGGAAGCGCCACCTTGTACGTGCTGATCAGCGCGTGCACGGGGGAGCGTCGCGCCGCCTCGATCCAGTCGTGTCCGATCCCGGCCTTCTCGGCCTCGCGCCGCACCTCGGGGTCCTCCGGGTCGAGGAACACCCCCAACTGCGCCTCGTACAGCGCCTTGTCGTCCTTGACGGACGCCGCCTCGGTCACCTTGTCGGCGTCGTAGAGGATCACGCCGAGGTAGCGCAGGCGCCCCACGCACGTCTCCGAGCAGACGGTGGGCAGCCCGACCTCCAGGCGCGGGTAGCACATCGTGCACTTCTCGGCCTTGCCGGTGCGGTGGTTGAAGTACACCTTCTTGTACGGGCAGCCCGTCACGCACTTGCGCCAGCCCCGGCAGGCGTCCTGGTCGACCAGGACGATGCCGTCCTCCTCGCGCTTGTACATCGCCCCGGACGGACAGGACGCCACGCACGCCGGGTTCAGGCAGTGCTCGCAGATCCGCGGCAGATAGAACATGAAGGTCTGCTCGAAGGCGAACTTCACCTTCTCGGCGGCCTTCTCGCGCGTCTTGGCCACCATCGGGTCGAGATCGCCGTACTCCGTCGCGCCGCCCAGGTTGTCGTCCCAGTTCGACGACCACTCGATCTTCATGGGCTTGCCGCTGATCAGCGAGCGCGGCTCGGCGACCGGGTAGTCGTCGCCCAGCGGGGCGTCGGTGAGGTTCTTGTACTCGTACGTCCAGGGCTCGTAGTAGTCCTTGATCTCCGGCAGCTTGGGGTTGGAGAAGATCTCCAGGAGGGCCTTGATCCGGCCGCCGTTCTTGAGCTTCAGGGCGCCCCGCTTGTTCAGCTCCCAGCCGCCGCGCCACTTCTCCTGGTCCTCGTAGCGGCGCGGATAGCCCTGGCCGGGCCGGGTCTCGACGTTGTTGAACCAGACGTACTCCATGCCGTCGCGGTTGGTCCACGCCTGCTTGCAGGTGACCGAACACGTGTGGCAGCCGATGCACTTGTCGAGGTTCATGACCATCGCGATCTGTGCCATGACGCGCATGTGTCAGTACTCCACCTTCTGCGAGCGGCGGCGGATGACCGTCACCTCGTCGCGCTGGTTGCCCGTCGGGCCCAGGTAGTTGAAGGCCCACGACAACTGGGCGTAGCCGCCGATGAGATGGGACGGCTTGAGGATCAGACGGGTCAGGGAGTTGTGGATGCCGCCGCGCTTGCCCGTGGTCTCCGCCTTGGGGACGTTCACCGTGCGTTCCTGCGCGTGGTGCATGTAGACCGTGCCGGCCGGCATGCGGTGCGAGACGACCGCCCGTGCGACCACCACGCCGTTGCGGTTGACCGCCTCGATCCAGTCGTTGTCCTGCACGCCGATCGCGTCCGCGTCCTGCGGCGCCATCCAGATGCACTGGCCGCCCCGGGAGAGCGACAGCATGAAGAGGTTGTCCTGGTACTCGGAGTGGATGGACCACTTGTTGTGCGGGGTGAGGTAGCGGACCGTCACCTCCTTTTCGCCGTCCGGGCCAAGCCGTGGTTCCCCGAAGAGGCGGTTCATGTCCAGGGGCGGCCGGTAGACGGGCATCGCCTCGCCCAGCTCGTGGATCCAGTCGTGGTCGAGGAAGAAGTGCTGGCGCCCCGTGAGCGTGTGCCACGGTTTCAGGTGCTCGGTGTTGAGCGTGAACGCCGTGTAGCGCCGGCCACCGGCCTCGCTGCCCGACCACTCGGGCGAGGTGATCACCGGCACGGGCGCCGCCTGCGTGTCCGCGTAGGTGATGCGCTTGCCCTCGTGCTCGGCCGCCAGGTGCGCCATCTCCTGGCCCGTGCGCTCCTCCAGGGTGTGGAAGCCCTGCGTGGCCAGGCGGCCGTTCGTCGTGCCGGACAGGGCGAGGATGGTGTTCGCCGCCTTGACCGCCGTGTCCATGGCGGGGCGCCCGTCGGCGGGGCCGCCGCGCACGACGCCGTTGCGCTCGCGCAGCTCGTCGACTTCCTGGTCGGGCCGCAGCGCGATGCCCTTCGCGGGCAGGCCCAGCTTCTCCGCCAGCGGGCCGAGCGCGGCGAACTTGGCGCCGATCGCCGTGTAGTCCCGCTCGACCACCGTCAGGCCCGGCATGGTCTTGCCCGGGATCGCCTCGCACTCGCCCTTGCGCCAGTCCAGGACGACACCGCCGGGCTGGGCCGTCTCGCCGGGGGTGTCGTGCTGAAGCGCGGTGGCCACGACGTCCTTGCGTACGCCGAGATGGTCCACGGCCAGCTCGCTGAGCCGGTCCGCGATCGCCTTGAACGCGTCGAAGTCGGTGCGCGCCTGCCAGGGCGGGTCGACCGCGGGGGTGAAGGAGTGGACGTAGGGGTGCATGTCCGTGGAGGACAGGTCGTGCTTCTCGTACCAGGTCGCCGCGGGCAGGACCACGTCCGAGAGCAGCGTCGACGACGTCTGCCGGAAGTCCAGCGAGACGAGCAGATCGAGCTTGCCCTCCGGGGCCTCGTCCCGCCACGTCACCGTCGAGGGCCGCTCGTCCGGCGACGCCTCCTCCGCACGCAGCGAGGAGTGCGTGCCGAGCAGGTGCTTGGTGAAGTACTCCGCGCCCTTCGCGGACGAGCCGAGCAGATTGGCCCGCCACAGGGTCAGGACGCGCGGCCAGTTCTCCGGGGCGTCCGGGTCCTCGCAGGCGAAGTTGAGCGTGCCCGCCTTGAGCTCGTCGACGACGTTGGCGACCGGGTCACCCGATGCGCCTGAAGTGTCGCCCAGGTCAAGGGAGTTGCGGTCGAACGTCGGATACGAGGGCATCCAGCCGGTGCGCGCCGAAAGGGCCAGGCAGTCCGCTCCCGTCATCCCCGCGAACCGTCCCTCGCCAAGGGGTGACGCGAGCACGTCAGCGGCGAACTTGTCGTAGCGCCACTGATCGGTGTTCAGGAACCAGTACGCGGCGCCGATCATCTGCCGCGGCGGCCTGCTCCAGTCGTTGGCGCTGGCCAGCGTCGCCCAGCCGGTCGCGGGACGGCACTTCTCCTGCCCGACGTAGTGCGCCCAGCCGCCGCCGTTGCGGCCCTGGCAGCCGGTGAGCTGGAGCAGAGCCAGGAAGGCGCGGTAGATCGTCTCGGAGTGGAACCAGTGGTTGGTCCCCGCCCCCATCAGGATCATGCAGCGCCCGCGCGACTTCTCGGCGGTCCGCGCGAACTCCCGCGCGATCTTCACCGCCTTCGCGGCCGGGACCGAGGTGTGCGCCTCCTGCCAGGCCGGGGTGCCGGGTGCGTCGGCATCCTCGTACGAGGAAGGCCACTCGCCCGGAAGGCCCTCGCGCCCGACGCCGTACTGCGCGAGGAGCAGGTCGAAGACCGTCGTTACCAGCGGACCGTCCTGCCCGCCGAGGCGCGTGGCGGGCACCCCGCGGCGGACGATCTCACCACGCCCCTGACCGTGTGTGCCGCCCTCGGTGTCGAAGCGCGGGAGCAGCACCTCGACGCCGGTGGAGACATCGGAGCCGTGCAGGGTCAGCTGCGGCTTGATGTTGCCGAGCTCCAGATTCCACTTGCCCTTGCCGGAGTCGGTCCAGCGGAAGCCGAGCGAACCGTTCGGCACGGCGGGCTGCCCGGTGTTCTCGTCGAGGACCGCCGTCTTCCAGTCGCCGCCCTCGCCGCTCTGCCCGAGGTCGGTGGCGCGCAGGAACTTCGCCGGGACGTACGCGCCGTCCCGCTCGGTCAGCGTCACCAGGAAGGGCAGGTCGGTGAACTTGCGCACGTAGTCGGTGAAGAAGTCCGTCTGCCGGTCGACGAAGAACTCCTTGAGGATGACGTGGCCCATCGCGATGGCCAGCGCGCCGTCCGTGCCGGGGTGCGGGTGCAGCCACTCGTCGGCGAACTTGGCGTTGTCGGCGTAGTCGGGCGCGACGACCACGACCTTCTGGCCGCGATAGCGCGCCTCCGCCATCCAGTGCGCGTCCGGCGTCCGCGTCACCGGGACGTTCGAGCCCCACATCATCAGATACGCGGCGTCCCACCAGTCACCCGACTCCGGTACGTCGGTCTGGTCGCCGAACACCTGCGGCGAGGCCACCGGCAGGTCCGCGTACCAGTCGTAGAACGACAGCATGGGCGCGCCGATCAGCGACATGAAGCGGGCGCCCGCCGCGTGCGACACCATCGACATCGCGGGGATGGGGGAGAAGCCCGCGACCCGGTCCGGGCCGTGCGTCTTGATCGTGTGGACGTGCGCCGCCGCGATGATCTCGACGGCCTCGTCCCAGGTCGCCCGCACCAGACCGCCCTTGCCGCGCGCCTGCTGGTACGTCCTGCGCCGCTCCGGATCGCCCTGGATGTCCGCCCAGGCGAGCACCGGGTCCTTGAGCCGGGACTTCGCCTCGCGGTACATCTCCAGGAGCACGCCCCGCAGATACGGATAGCGCACCCGGGTCGGCGAGTACGTGTACCAGGAGAACGCGGCGCCGCGCGGGCAGCCGCGCGGCTCGTACTCCGGCCGGTCGGGGCCGACGGAGGGGTAGTCGGTCTGCTGGGTCTCCCAGGTGATGATGCCGTCCTTGACGTACACCTTCCAGCGGCAGGAGCCCGTGCAGTTCACGCCGTGCGTCGAGTTCACGACCTTGTCGTGGCTCCACCGGTCCCGGTAGAAGGCGTCCGCGTCCCGACCGCCGACGAGTCCGATGCTGTGCAGGTCGGGGGCGGCGGTGCCGCGGCGGAAGAACTTCCCCGCGCGCAGCAGCGCGGCGCCGGGCTCGGTCGTCTCTGTCACGCTTGAGCTCCCTAGGTCTGCCTTTCAACGAACCTAGGCCCGGGGCAGCGGGGGCACACGGCGGCGACCGCCGTACGGGTTGTGCGCGCACCACCCGTGGCCGGCCGGGGCGCCGCCCTTACCTCTGACGTAATCGACCCCTGCTCGCGCGACCGGCACCGTGGTCCTCACGGATCCGGTCCGGCGCACTCCGGCCCGGATCCGGCTCCCTTCCCTTACGCAGCCTGGAGGCCGGACCCCATGTCAACGTACTCCGCACGCCCGCTCACCGCACTGGCCCGCACGAACGACCCGAAGACGATGCTGCGCCGCTTCCTCGCCCTGGACGCGGTGGTGACCACCGGGAACGGACTGGCGTACGCCGTCGCCCCGGGCCCCCTCGGCCGCTTCCTCGGCGTCGACGCGGGGCTCCTGCTCGGCCTCGGCGTCTTCCTCACGCTGTACGGCGCGGGCGTCGGCTACCTCGCGGCACGCAAGAGCCCGCCCACGCTGCCCGTCCGGGGGGTGATCGAGGCGAACGCGGCCTGGGCGGTGCTCAGCGTCGTCGCCCTGGTCACCTGGCTCTCGCCCAGCACCGCGGGCGCCGTGTGGATCCCGCTCCAGGCGGTGGCCGTAGGGGGCTTCGCCGCTCTGCAGTACGCGGCGCTGCGGGCAGCGCGGTATTAGGGACCGCGCGGTACTGACCCTAGGAAGCCGACTGGAGGTACTTGACCGTCGCCGGGTCGGCCGGCAGGAGCGTCTCGATGGCCAGTTCGGCGACCGTCACGTCCATGGGGGTGTTGAAGGTCGAGATCGACGAGATGAAGGAGAGCAGATGCCCGTCGTGCTCGATGCGCAGGGGCAGCGCGAAGTAGGGCACGCCGCTCTGCGGCCCGTCTGCCTCGAACACGTCGACACCGGGATCCGCCACCGGGTACGCCGCCACCTCCTCGTACACCGCACGGAGACCGGCGGACCGCTGCAGTGCGATCTGCCGCTCCATCTGGTGCAGCAGGTGCCCGCGCCACTCGCGCAGGTTGCGGATCCTGGGGGCGAGGCCCTCCGGGTGGAGCGTGAGCCGCATGGCGTTCAGCGGCGGTTGCAGGAGGTGCTCGGGGATGCCGTCGAGGATCATCGTGATGCCCTGGTTCGCGGCGATCACGTCGTACGTCGCGTCGACGACCAGGGCGGGATAGGGCTCGTAGCCGCGCAGGAGCTGCTCCAGGCCCTCCCGCAGGGCGCCCATCGAGGGGTCGTCCATCGGGGTCTCCCGGAAGCGGGGCGCGTAACCGGCCGCCAGAAGCAGCGAGTTGCGGTCCCGTACGGGGACGTCGAGGTGCTCGGCGAGGCGCAGCACGATCTCCTCGCTCGGGCGCGACCTGCCGGTCTCGATGAAGCTGATGTGCCGCGCCGACGAGTCGGCGCGCAGGGCCAGCTCCAGCTGGCTCACCTTGCGCCGCTCGCGCCAGCCGCGCAGGAGCGGGCCGACGCCGGTACTTTCCCTGGTGGACACGGCAGTTGTCATACCCAGACAGTAATCGAAGGCATACGCGATTCGCCGGGTCCGCGGCGAGGGAGGGTGACCGGTCGGCGGCCTGATCAGGGCTTCGCGGGGGCCGATGTGTCAGGCTGAGGGGCACAGGTTCACATGTATGCCGCACGCACGCCGCAGGGCACACCGTATGCACGCCGTACGGAGAGGAAGGGACGCGTCATGTCAGTCGAACCGCTGTCGCAGAAGGACATCGAGGAGCGGCTCGCCGAGCTGCCCGGCTGGTCGCTCGAAGGCGACCGGATCACCCGCTCCTTCCAGCTCGGCTCGCACTTCGCGGCGACCGCGATGGTCGTCCACATCGCACAGATCCAGGAGGAGCTGGGCCACCACTCCGAGCTGACGCTGGGCTACAACACCGTCTCCCTGTCCGTGAACACGCACAGCGCGGGCGGCGCCCTCACCGCCCTCGACTTCGAGCTGGCGGGCAGGGTCGAAGAGCTGGCCGTCGGGCACGGGGCGGTCTGAGCGCGGATGCTGGACTACGGCAAGGAAGCCGACCGCTATGACGCGTCGCGCGGCGGCGCGCCGCGAGCCGACGCCGCTGCCGACGCGGTCCGCGGCCTCCTGCCGCCGGACGCCCGCACCCTCCTGGACGTCGCCTGCGGCACGGGCCTGGTCACCCGGCGTCTTGCCGGGGCGGGCCTTCGGGTGACCGGAGTGGACTCGGCGCACAACATGGCGCGCATGGCGTCGGGACGGCTGCCGGGCGCCATCGTACTGGGCGACAGCCGCAGTCTCCCGTTCCCCGACGGCTCGTTCGACGCGGTGTGCGCGGTGTGGCTGCTCCATCTGCTGTCCGGCGCCGAGGACGCGGCGGCGGTCGTCGCCGAGTGCGCCCGGGTACTGCGGCCCGGCGGCATGTTCGTCACGACCGTCGACAAGGCCGCCGCGCACGACGTGGGCAGCGACATCGACGCCGTGCTCGCGCCGCGCCCGGTGCGCCCCGCGGCCGACCGCGCCCAGGCCGTCGAGACGTACGCGGCGGCGCGGGGCCTGACACCGGCCGGCAGGTCCCGGTTCCAGGGTCACGGCCAGGGCCGCACGCCCCGGTCCACGGTCGAGGACCTCCACCGGGGCTGGTTCACGCAGATCCCGCCGGACGGCCCCCTGGCCGCACGGCTCGTGGAGGGACTCGCGGCGCTACCGGACCAGGAAGTACGGCGCCCCGACCCGCGGTTCACTCTCATGTCGTTCCGGAAGCCGTCGACCGCGTGAACGACATCGTCCAGTTGACCAGGCGCGGACATCGAAGTAATCGAACCCCCGGAACTCCGTGAGGCATTGGCTACGACGGCGGCGAAACCGCACGCCCGCTACTCCTCGCCCCTTGAGACGGTGTTTGCCGAAACCGCAAGGCGGCTGGCCAGAGGGGAGGCGGCGGCGCAGGCTGGAGGCGGCTCGGACAGCACCCTCCCGACATGCAAAGGCGGCGGCAAAAGATGGCCCACGACCACAAGCACGGCCACACCCACACGCACACCCACAAGCACGGCCACCACCACGAGGACATCGACTGGGCGACCATGGGCCCGATGCTGGAGCGCAACGCGGAGCTCGCCGCCCCGCAGAACCGCGAGATCGCGGCGTGGCTGCGCACCTGGCAGCCGGAGCCCACGCTGATCGCGGACGTGGGCAGTGGCTCGGGCAGCATCTCCTTCCTCCTGGCCGAGATCTTCCCCAAGGCCGAGGTCATCGCGGTGGACCCGGCGGAGCCGCTCCTGGAGCGGGCGCGGGAGCGGGCCGCACGTGAGGGCCTGACGGACCGGGTGAGCACTCTCCGGGCGGAACTCCCGGAGGGAATCGGCGCGTTGCCGCCCGCTGACCTCCTCTGGATCGGCCGGGCCCTGCACCACGTAGGCGACCAGGAGGGAGCACTGGCCGCCCTCGCGGACCGCCTGGCGCCGGGCGGTGCGATCGCACTCCTGGAGGGCGGCCTGAACCAGCGCAGCCTGCCCCGCGACATCGGTTTCGGCCGGCCGGGCCTCCAGACCCGCTTCGACCTGGCGGACGACAAGTGGTTCACGCGGATGCGCGCGGACCTGCCCGGAGCGAAGGCGGTCACGGAGGACTGGCCCAGGCTCCTCGCCGAGGCGGGCCTGCGCCACGCGGGCACCCGCTCGTTCCTCCTCGACCTGCCGGCCCCCGTCTCCGACGCCGCTCGCGCCCAGATCATCTCCGAGCTCGCCCGCCGCAGGGAGATGCACGAGGACACCCTCGACGCCGACGACCTGACCACGGTCGACCGCCTCCTGGACGAGAACGATACCCAGAGCCTGCACCACAGGCCCGACGTGTTCCTGCTGTCGGCGCAGACGGTGCATGTGGGGGTCAAGGGCTGAGCCGCTGACGTATCTGCCCAAGAGTGACTGCCCGAAGGGCTGTTGACGTTACCTTTTAGACGACGTCGATCAGACTGCGGAGGGGAGTCGGGCTGTGAGCGAGCTGATGCGATGGGAGTCCGACGAAGGCCCGGTCGTCGTGGAAGTGGACTCCAAGGACCCGGGTTTCAGGTCGGTGGCCCGCAGGAGCGACGGCAGCGATATCCACGATGTCGAGGGGCACTTCGGGGCGGCGCTGGGCAACGTACGCGGTGCCGCCCTGTCCGCCCTGCAGACCTTTCGCACCACCGCGCTCGATCCCGATGGGATCGAGCTCGAGTTCGGGGTGAAGTTGAGTGCCGTCGCGGGAGCCGTCATCGCGAAGACCGCCGCCGAGGGGCACTTGACCGTCAAACTGACCTGGGCCCGGCGTGACGAGCCGGGTGAGCGGTGACGGTGCGGGGCGGATAATGCGAGGCATGGACTGGCGTGCCCGCATCGACATGGGCTGGCGTGCCCGCGTCGATACGGTCGACGGCGTTCCCCGCGGGGCCGGCATGCTGGTCGACGCCACGCGCCTGATCACCTGTGCCCATGTCGTCGACGGGTACTCGGCGGTGTCCGTCACGCTGCCGCACATCACCGGCGCGCTGCCCGCGAAGGTGGCGTGGTCCGGAGACTGGCGGCGCCTCGGGGACCGCGGTGACATAGCGGTGCTCGAACTCGCCCACCCGCTGCGCGTGGCACCCTGCGCGTTCGCCCCGCTCGACCTGCTGCGCCGCCGGCCGGGGCGTGCCGCCCCCGAACTGTGTGCGCTGGGCTTTCCGTTCGGCCACGAGCAGTTCGGGACGCACGCCACGCTGACCACCAGCGCGGACCGGCTCCTCGGCGAGGAGTGGCTGGAGGTCGACGTCGTCCAGGCCCATCTGCGGCGCCTGGACGAGGGGTTCAGCGGCGCGGCGGTCTACGACCCGGAGTCCGGCGAGGTCGTCGGCATGGTCACGGACGCCGTGCTCGGCGGGGATCAGGAGGGGTACATCGGGCGGATGCTGCCCATCGACACCATCCGACGCCACTGGGAGGACCTGGACGACTTCCTGGCCCTGGACTGGCTGTCGGTCGAACCGCGCCGTGAACTGCGCGCCCTGTTCGAGGAGGTGCGCCTCGACACCGATGCCCTCGAACTGCTCGTGCGGCGCGCCTTCCCCACCTTCCGCCGCCCGCTGCCCGCCTTCCGCTCGATCTGGCACGCCATCCGGTACGTCGGCGAGGAACTGACCGGCGACGAACGGCTGTTGCGGCTGCTGCGCGAGCTCAGGGCGCGGCTGCCGGAGGCAGACGTCGGAGCGTGGCTGCGGCGCTGGATGCCCGAGCACTGCGCGGACGAGGCGTACGACGGGAAGGCCGCGCAGCAGCAGACGCCCGTGCCCGTCGGCTCCGTCATGTTCCGTGCGGAGTCGATGACCCGTGGCGCCGGCCTCGACCTCACCGTGTGCACGGTGATCGACGGCGTGCCCGTCGGCTCGTCGGGACCCGTCAGGATCCGCCCGCGGCAACTCCGTACGAAGGTCGAGGCGATGCTCGCCGACCAGATCGGCAAGGTGCACGAATGCGACTGGATGCTGGAGTTCGTGGTCCCGGAGCGGCTGATGAGCGAGCCCTTCGAGGAGTGGCAGATCCACGAACCGGGGGCGGCGCGCCCCCGCCCCATGCGCACGGTACCCGTGGTGGTCCGGCACATGGACCGCCTCAAGCCGCTCACCGTCTCCCGTCTGACCCGCAGGCGCTGGGAGACGGTGCGGGCCCGCGGCGAGACCCGGCCCCGGCGCGTGGCGTGCGGACTGCCCTACGGATACGACGAGTTCCACGACTGGCTGGACGCGGACGACGAGGTGTGCGCCCTCGCGTATGCCGCGACGCCCATGGGGGACTGGCTCTCGGCAGCCCTGGACACCGGTGTACCGATCATGCTGTGGAGACGGCACGACTGCGGCGAGGGCGGCCACGCGCAATGCGCCCCCGAGAAGTTCCTCGACCGGCTCACGGAAGCGGTGGCGGTCCTCGACCCCGACCGGCTGCCGTTCGAGGTCATGCGGCTGCGCAAGGAGGCCCGCTCCCCGGACAAGGGGGACGCCGAGCACTGCGGGCACCGGCTGACGCTCTTCTGGGACGACCCGGAGCGCAAGCCGGATCCACCGCTGGCGATGGGAACACGGGGAGACCAGTGAGCAGACCGAGCACACCTTGCACGAGGAGAACAGTGATCACCGGCAGCGCGGGGCCTGCGAGGAATTCAGGGAGTACGGGAAGCACAGGGAGTACGGGGAGCGTGGAGCGTGCCTGACATTGCCGATACGGCGCCCAACTGGCGTATCTACTCCGGGAGTCGCGTCCCGCACGACGGCATCGACCGCCTCCCGGCCCCGCCCCCCTGGCGCACCTTCACCGGCGGCCCGGCCCTGCGCACCCCGCCCGGCGACTCCGGCAACCCGCACGCGGCCGTCAGCTACCGCCCGAGCCAGGACGCGATCCGCCAGGTCAACGCCGCGCTCTATCTGCGCAGGCCGCTCCTGGTGACAGGGGCGCCCGGCACCGGCAAGTCGTCCCTGGCATACGCGGTGGCCCATGAGCTCGGCCTCGGGAGAGTCCTGCACTGGCCGATCACCAGCCGGGTCACGCTCCGGGACGGCCTGTACGAGTACGACCCGCTCACGCGGCTGTACGCGGCGGAGCGCGGACGCCGTGAGGACGGAGCCGGATCGCCGGGCGACGACATCGGGGACTATCTGCGTCTCGGGCCCCTCGGCACGGCGCTGCTTCCGTACGAGCGCCCGCGCGTCCTGCTCGTCGACGAGATCGACAAGAGCGACATCGACCTGCCCAACGACCTGCTCACCATCTTCGAGAAGGGGGCGTACGAGATCGTCGAGCTGGCCCGCCGTGCGGCGCCGACGGCCCGAGTGATGACGGCCGACAGCACGAGCGACCGCGTGGAGATCCGCGACGGCACGGTCAGTTGCCGCGCTTTCCCGCTCGTCGTCATGACGAGCAACGGCGAGCGCGAGTTCCCGCCCGCCTTCCTGCGGCGCTGTGTGACCGTGGACCTGAAGCAGCCCGCGAGCGTGGCGGAGCTGACGGCGATCGTCCGTGAGCACCTCGGCCCCGTCGTCGAGGGCGAGGAGGGTGAACTCCCCGCAGGGGTACAGGACATCATCGACCGATTCTTCGAGCGGCGCAGCGGTGGTCTGCTCGCGAACGACCAGCTTCTCAACGCCATCTACATGTGCCACCACGCCGCGTTCAGCGAACCTCCGGAAACGGTGCGGCAGTTGGCGGACCAGGTGATGCCGTTCCTGAGCAGCGAGGCGACGCGCTCCGATGGAGACTGAGCGGCTGCGGAAACTGCGGGGCCTGCTCGACACCCTGGGGCCCCACGTCACTCCGCTGGAACTCGCGGAGATGCTGTGGCTCGCGGAGCGACTGCCTCCTGGGGAGGCGGAGAGGGAAGGCGAGGGTGAGGGTGAGGGCGGTGGTGAAGACGCCGACTGGCCCGGGCGGTGGAACGCCACGGCGGGGTCGGCGCTCGAAAGGGCGGGCCCCGCGTCGGTGACGTCGGCGCAGCGGCGGCTGGACGACGATCCGGAGGCCGGTCACCCCGATACCGGCGATGCGCCGGAGGGTGAGGAGCCGCCCGGCGACCCGTACCGCGCGGCCCTGCACATCCCACGCGGCGCCCCGCGCCCCGGCACCGACGCCGACGACGTCCTCGTCCCCGCGCCCCAGGCCCTGCGTCACGAACTGGACATCCAGCGCGCCCTGCGGCCCCTCAAGCAGCGTGTCCCGGACCGGCGCCGCCGCGTCCTGGACGAGGAGGCGACGGCTGCGCGCGCCGCACTCCACACGGGTTCACGCCCCTGGGCCCCGGTCATGGCCCCCGCCACCGACCGCCTCCTGAGCCTGGCGCTCGTCGTCGACACGGGCCCGGCGATGGCGGTGTGGCGACCGCTGGCGCGTGAACTGCGCGAGGCGATGCAGCGCACCGGCGCCTTCCGGGACGTACGGCTCTGGCACCTGGCCGACCTCGGTCCGAGCGTCTGCGTCCGCTCCTCGCCCGGGGGCCCCGCGCTGCCCCCGGCGGCCATGGTGGACCCGACGGGCCGCCAGGTGACCCTGGTGCTCAGCGACTGCTCGGGCCCGCACTGGTGGGGCGGGCGCGCGGCCCCCGCCCTGCATCTGTGGGCCAGGCGCGGCCCCACCGCCATCCTGCAGCCCCTCCCCGAACGCCTCTGGCGCCGCACGGCGGCGCCCGCTATCCCCGGCAAGGCGATCGCATCCCGTGCGGGCGCTCCCAATACCGCGCTGCGGTTCACCCCGCACGACGGCCGGGCGGGACGCCCCGCGCCGGACGCGGTCCCCGTGCCCGTCCTGGAACTGGCCCCCGAGTGGCTTGCCGACTGGGCCGGCCTGGTCACCGCGTCGGGCGATCACCACCGGGACACGGCGGTGACGTGCGTGAGCGTGGCGCGACCACCCCATGGCCAACCCCTGGCGGCAGAGGGGGACTTGACGATCACCGAGCGCATCCTCCGCTTTCAGGCAGCCGCCTCGCCCACGGCGGTGGACCTGGCGGCGCATGTCGCCCTGTCGGTACCCGCGCTGCCGGTGATGCGGCTGATCCAGCAGCGGGTGACACCGGGTTCACGATCCAGCGACCTCGCCGAGGTTCTGCTGAGCGGCCTCCTGGAGCCGGTCGATCCGGATCGGGGCCTGTACGACTTCGTGCCGGGCGCCAGAAGCGCCCTCCTTGAAACCCTGCCCCGCCCCGAGTCACTGGCGGTCGCCGAACTGCTGAACCGGATCGGCGCGGAGATCGAGACCAGGGCCGGTTCGACGACCCGGGCCTTCCGGGCGGTCGTGCCGGTGGCTGAAGGGACAGGGGCCCGCGCGCTGGGTGATGCGGGCCATCCCTTCGCGCTGGTGAGCGAGGAGGCGTTGGGGCTGCTGCGGGGGCGGGCGATCCGGGTGGCGGAGCGGCCGGTGGGCGGGGGGAGTGCTGTCCGCGGGGCGGGGCCGGATCCGTACGACACCGATCGTGGGACCTCCCCGGTCCTTTCGCCGTCCGTGCTCGGCGGCTTCGATCCGCCCGCAAGTGTCGAGCGTCTTCCTGGCCTGACGAATGTGGTGGCGTCGGAGCGGTTGGTCGGCAGACGGAATGAACTGGAGCGCTTGGACCTGGAGCTGACTCCGGTGCCCCACAGAGTTGTTCTGCACGGAGCGGCAGGCATGGGCAAGAGCGCGCTGGCGGTGGAGTGGGCAGCGGGGGTGACCCGGGCCGACACTCTGGGGCCCGTGTGGTGGGTGCGCGCGGACTCACCCGCCTCGATCGTCAAGAGTCTCTCCGATCTGACCCGCGCCCTGCAGCCCTCGGTGCCGGAATTCCTGGCGAGGGAGGGGCGCTGGGAGTGGGCCCTCCAGTGGCTGACCTCGCACGAGGACTGGGTCCTCGTCTTCGACGGTGTGGAGAAGCCCGAGGACGTACGCGTCCTCCTGTCCCGCCTGGGCACGAACGGATATGTCCTGATCACCAGCCGCCAGGGCACCGGCTGGGAGGGGTTCGCCACGCCCATGGAGCTCGGCGGTCTCGAACAGGCCGAAGCGGCCGCGCTGATCGCCCAGCTCACGAACAGGGAACCGGAGGAAGTGGCGCTCCTGGGGGAAGAGCTCGGGCGGCATCCGCTTGCCTTGCGCCAGGCGTCCAAGTACCTCACCGGAACGGACGTGTCCGTCGATGAGTACCGTGCCATGCTCACAGAGACGATGAGCCGGCTGCGCCACTCCGAGAAGAGGAGCAACACGCCGCTCGATTTCGACGACACCTTCAGGCAGAGCCTAAGAGCCGTCAGCGCTCCGTATGCGAGGCGCGTCATGCAGCTCTTGTCCTGGTACGGCCCCGAACCCATCCCCGTGGACCTGCTGACCGGAGCCCAGCTCACAGAGTCACAAGTCGGCCAAGCATTGCGGCCTCTGGTGGACTCCAGCCTGATCAGCCGTGGCGAGGCCGGGACGGTCCGTATGCACCGCCTGATCGCTCCCCTCGCCCGCGCCTGGGACACCGGCGAGGAGAACGAGAGCAATGAGCAGGAGAACCAGGCGGCCCGGCAGGCGGCTGCCCGCTGCCTTGCGGAGGCCGTCCCCGACGGCTCTGACGCCCCGTCCGACTGGCCCCGCTGGCGCGTTCTGCTCCCGCACATCGAGGCGTTCGCCGACCATTCCCCTCCCGAGGACGACGACGAGACCTTCGGCTCCCTGCTGGTGGAGGCGGCACGATTCCTCATGGCGCAGGGCCAGTTGGAACAAGCCCTGAACTTCCTCCGGAGAGCGTCGGAGTCCTTGCAGAGAATCTTGGGGGAGGACAGTTCCCGGGCGCATCACGCCACGACACTGCTCGCCGAGGCGTATGTGTCGTCGGGTGACATGCCGCGGGCGCTTGCCCAGCTCAGGGCCGTACGGGCCGCGATGGACCGGGCGGGGAGAGCCGAGAACGACCCGGAGAGGCTGGCGCTGCGAGCGGACCTCGCCCGCGCGTACCTGGCATCGGGAGCGACGAGGCGGGCGGTCAAGGAGCTGGAGGTGACCCATTCCATCGCGGCCCGGAGCTGGGGAAAGGACCATCCGGCGACCGTTCCGCTGCTGGCACGGCTCGCGAGCGCCTACCTGGCGGACGAGTCGTGGGACCGTGCGGTGGCCGCGTACGAGGAGGCGCTCGCCGCTCACCGGCTGTTGTGGGGCTCCCGGTCACCGTCCACGCTCGCCGTGCAGGGCGAGCTGGCCCTGGTATTCGACAAGGTGGGGAACGTGGAGCGAGCGGTGGACGAGCTCCGGCAGGTGGTGGCCGGATACCGGGCAGTCCTGGGCGAGGGACATCCGCGTACGTTCACGGCTGTGGCGTCCCTGGCGGGCCTGTACGAGCGCGAGGGCGTCCTGGGCCAGGCCATGGAGCTGTACGAGGACGCTGTGGCGCACAGTGCCGAAACGCTCGGGGAAGAGCACCCGGAAACACTGCGCCTGAAGGACCGGCTGGCCCGCGCCTGCGTCCTCGACGGGAACCTCCAGCGGGCGATTCCGCTGTACGAGGAGGCGCTGTCCACCAGCGGTGAGGCGCTGGGCCACGATCACCCCGACACGCTACGGGCAGCCGCGGCGCTGGCCGAGGCCTACCGGCGCGGCGGGTTCAAGGAAAAGGCGATCGCGTTGTACGAACGCACGCTGGCCAAACGGATCAGCGTGCTCGGCGAATCGCACGTCGAGACCCGCAGGACGTACGGCGATCTGGCCGAAGCGCTGCTGGCGGTCGGCGAAGCCCGGCGTGCGGTAGCGCTGTTGGAGACGACACTGGACGAGCGCATGACCAGTCTGGGCGACGTGCATCCAGGAACCCTGCGCACCCGCCGTCAACTCGCGGACGCCTACCAGCAGGCCGGAGAGACGGAAGCGGCGAGCGTGCTGTATCAGACGGCACTGGCCGGCCTGAAGGGCTCACTGGGCGAGGATCACCTGCGGACCTACGAGGCCAGGGCGGATCTCGCGCACGCCCTCGCCGCGGACGGCGACATGGAGGGCGCCATCAGGCAGCTGAGCCGGGCAGCCGAGGGCATCGCCCGCGAGCTCGGGGAGGACGCCGAGGAGACGGTCGCCGCTCGCGAGACCCTGGCCCAGTGGCAGGAGCTCCGCTCCTGATCACCGGGCCAGGGTCTCGCACGAGGGAAAACCTTCAGACCTGAGACGTCAGGCCCCGAACGTGACCGGATCCGGCCCCAGCCGCCGGTCCTCGTTCAGCGCGCTGATCGCCGCCATGTCCTCGGGGTCCAGCTCGAAGTCGAAGACGTCGATGTTCTCCTTGATCCGCGACGGGGTCACGGACTTGGGGATCACCACGTTGCCGAGCTGGATGTGCCAGCGCAGCACGGCCTGGGCCGGCGTGCGGCCGTGCTTCCGGGCGATCGCGACGATCGCCGGGACCTCCAGGAGGCCCTTGCCCTGGCCGAGCGGGGACCAGGCCTCCGTGGCGATGCCCTGCTCCGCGTGGAACTCGCGGGCGGCGTGCTGCTGGAGGTGCGGGTGGAGCTCGATCTGGTTGACCGCGGGGACGACCGACGTCTCGGCGAGAAGCTGCTCCAGGTGCTCGGGCAGGAAGTTCGAGACGCCGATGGACTTGGCGCGGCCGTCGGCCTGGATCTTCTCGAAGGCCTTGTACGTGTCCACGGCGAGGCCCTTGGAGGGCAGCGGCCAGTGGATCAGGTACAGGTCCACGTGGTCGAGACCGAGCTTTTCCAGGGACGCGTCGAAGGCGCGGAGCGTCGAGTCGTATCCCTGGTCGTTGTTCCAGAGTTTCGTCGTGACGAAGAGCTCATCGCGGGCGATGCCGGAAGCGGCGATGGCCTTGCCGGTGCCCTCTTCATTGCCGTAGACGGCAGCGGTGTCGATGCTGCGGTACCCGGCCTCCAGCGCCGTCGCGACGGCGGACTCGGCCTCGTCGTCCGGGACCTGCCAGACGCCGAAACCGAGCTGCGGCATCTCGACGCCATTGTTCAGGATGATCGGGGGGACCTTGCTCACGAGCTTTCGATCCTTAAGTCGTCGGGTGGTACTCCCATGGTCAACGATCAGGTGCGGTGCTGCATTCCATGACCACTCCCGGGTGAAGTCCGGGCGTTTTTTGGTCCGCACCATTGACCGCGTTCCGTCATACCGCGACTCTATTGCACGTCACTGAACGCAGAACACTCATGTGAACGCCGGGTGAATACCCCGCGACGACTCCGGAACCTCTACTGACGACTCCTGAACCCCCACTTTTTCAGGAAGGCAGCCACCCGCACATGAATGAAGACCAGAACCCCACCACGCCCGAAGTGGCCGAAGCCGTCACCGCCTGGCAGACGCCCGAGTACGAGGTCGTGGAGACCGCACTCGAAGTGACCGCGTACCGCAGCGCCGACCGGTAATCCCCCCGCCATGCTGCTGCAGGTGCTCGGCACCGCGGCGGGCGGCGGGCTTCCCCAGTGGAACTGCGCGTGCCCCGGGTGCACCGGGGCACGCGCCCACCCGGAGCGCCGCCGCCGGCACGCCTCGCTCGCCGTTCGCGTGGGGGAGGGGCGCTGGTACGTCGTCAATGCCACCCCCGACATCGGTGAACAGATCGAGGAAACGCCGGAACTGCACCCCGGGCCCGGGGCCCGGCAGACCCCCGTCGCCGGCTTCGTCCTCACCGACGCCGAACTCGACCACACCCTTGGCATCGCCCGGCTCCGCGAGGCCCACGACGGCATCGACGTGCTGGCGACTCCGCCCGTCCTCGACGCCGTACGGGAGGGGCTCCGGCTCGATGCCGTCCTCGGTCCGTACACACCGGTGCGGTGGCGCGAGCTGCCCGGCGGTGTGGGCTGCCCGCTGGACGGGGCATCCGGCATCAGCGTCAGCGCCGTCCCCCTGTCGGACAAGAAGCCCAGGTATGCCGCCAACTCGGCTGATGGCGGCAGTAGTTGGTCCGTCGGTCTGCGGCTGCACGATCCCGGCACCGGACGCACCCTTCTCTACGCGCCCGCCCTCGCCATGTGGTCGGACGCCTTCGACGAGGCCGCGCGCGACGCCGACTGCGTGTTCGTCGACGGCACCTTCTGGGACGACGAGGAACCTCTGCGCTCCGGCTTCTCCACCCGCACCGCCACCGGCATGGGCCATCTGCCCGTCACTGGCCTCGGCGGCACCGCGCACCGTCTCGCGCGGTTGCCGGGGCGCCGCCTCTACACCCACCTCAACAACACCAACCCGCTCGGGAACCCGCATGCCGAACAGCACAAGCAGCTCGCGGAGTGGGGAATCGAAGTCGCGGCGGAACGGATGGTGATCGAGCTGTGACGGCCCCCTGGTCGACAGACGAGTTCACCGAGCGGCTGCGCGCCGTCTCGGCCGAGCGCTACCACGACCGGCACCCCTTCAACGTACGCATGCATGAAGGCGCCCTGAGCCACGACGAGTTGCGCCGGTGGATCGTGAACCGGTTCCACTACCAGCGGCACATCCCCGTCAAGGACGCGCTGATCCTCGCCAAGTTCGACGACCCCTCGCTGCGCCGCGGCTGGGTGCGCAGGATCCAGGACCACGACGGGGAGAAGGACGGGGACGGCGGCATCGAGCGGTGGCTGCGGCTCGGCGAGGCCGCCGGGATCGAGCGCGGCGAGCTCCTCGACGCCTCGCGGGTGCTGCCCGGCGTACGGCTCGCGGTCGACGGATACGTCAACTTCTGCCGCCTGCGGCCCCTGCTCGACGCCGTTGCCGCCTCGCTCACCGAACTGTCGGCGCCGGATCTCATGCGCACCAGGATCGACGCGTTCGAGCGGCACTATCCGTGGATCGATCCGGAGGGCCTCGCGTACTTCCGTACCCGCGTGGAACAGGGCGGCCGAGACGGGCAGGAGGCGCTCGGGCTCGTCCAGGAGTGGGCGCGTACCCGGGAGGAACAGGAGCGGGCCGTCGTGGCGCTCGGCTTCAAGTGCGACGTGCTGTGGACGCTGCTCGACGCGGTCGACCGGGGGCCGGGATGCCGCTGATGGATGAGGTCGTACGACTCGACTGGCGGCCCGCGCTGGCGCGCTCGGTGATGCTGCGGCACGACCGGGTGCGCGGCGTCGACCTCCTTGTGCTGCCCGAGCGGGTGGTCGTGCTGCGCGGCTCCGCCGGGAGCATCCTGCACCTGTGCGATGGTGGGCGCGAAGTCGCCGCGATCGTAAGGGAGTTGGAGCAAGAGCACCCCGGATCTCCGGTGGCCGACGACGTGCCCCGGTTCCTCGCGTCCCTACGGGCGGAAGGGTGGCTTCGGTGACGCAGCCGGCTTCCCCGCGTCCCGCACCACCGCAGCCGCCGTGGGCCCTGCTCGCCGAGCTCACCCACGGCTGCCCGCTGCGGTGCGCCTACTGTTCCAACCCCACGGAACTCACCGCCCGTAGCGCTGAGTTGACGGCGGGGCAGTGGGGTGACGTGATGCGTCAGGCCGCCGACATCGGCGTCGTGCAGACGCATCTGTCCGGAGGTGAGCCACTCCTGCGCCGCGACCTGGCCGAGATCGTCACGGCAGCGGACGCGGCCGGAATCCACACCCAGCTCGTGACCAGCGGCGTCGGCCTGCACGAAAAGCGTCTCGCGGAACTCGTCGGCGCGGGGCTGCGCAGCGTGCAGCTCTCCGTGCAGCATGCCGACCGGAACAAGGCTGAACTCATCGCGGGAGCGCGGGCGTTCACCGCCAAAGAGCGGGCTGCCGGGCTCGTGCGGGCGGCGGACCTCCCGCTCGGGCTCAACGCCGTGCTGCACCGCGCCAATCTCGACGCCCTCGACGGGATCGTGGAGCTGGGCATCGCCTGGGGCGCCGACCGGATCGAGCTGGCCAACACGCAGTTCTACGGCTGGGCCCTGCGCAACCGGGACGCGCTGCTCCCGGACCGCGCCCAGGTCGCCCGGGCCCGCGAGCGCGTCGAGCGGTGGCGTGAGCGGCTCACGGGAAGCATGGAACTCGTGTGGGTGGCGCCCGACTATGTGGACGGCATCGCGAAGCCCTGCATGGGCGGCTGGGGCGCCATCTCGCTGACCGTCGCTCCGGACGGCACGGTGCTCCCGTGCCCGGCAGCCGGTGAGCTCGTCGGACCCGAGGCGCCGAACGTCAAGGACCACCAACTGGGCTGGATCTGGCGAGAGGCGGCGGCCTTCAACCGCTATCGCGGCGAGGACTGGATGCATGAGCCCTGCCGCGGCTGCGCACTGCGGACCGTGGACTTCGGCGGCTGCCGCTGCCAGGCGTACGCCCTGACCGGCGACGGCTCCCGCACGGACCCCGCCTGCCACCTCTCGCCGGACCACGGGGCGGTCCGTGCCCTCGTCGACGGCGCGGGAGGCAGGGCGGGCGACTTCGCCTACCGGGCGTCCCCGAAGACGTAACCCCCACCTCGCGGCGGGACACCATCCCACTCCCGCGTCCAAAGATCGTTAGGAACCCTTCCTAACAGCACATCTCACAACACATCCACTGACCGACGCACCCATCGACCAACGCACCCATCGACCAACGCACTTCACAGCCCGAAGGAGAGCACACCCCCCATGTCTCACACCCCCTGCAGAACGGCCACCGCACTGGCCGCGGCCGGCGTCCTCGCGACGACGGCATCCCTCGCCCTCGCCGCCCAGTCCTCGGCCGCACCCCCGGAGGCGAAGGCCGAGGCGACGCAGATCAAGGCCGCCGGCACCATTCACGCGGCTCCGTACGAGTACCTCGGCTGGGGCAGCCCGCAGAAGCCCACCGACGTGATGGCGGCGACCGGTGTCAAGTGGTTCACCCTCGCCTTCATCCTGTCCGACGGCGGCTGCAACCCGGCCTGGGACGGCAACCGCCCGCTCAAGGGCGGCTCAGACGAGTCCGCCATCAAGTCCATACGCGGCGCCGGCGGAGACATAGTCGTCTCGGTCGGCGGCTGGAGCGGAGCCAAGCTCGGCGAGAAGTGCAGTAGCGCCACCGCGCTCGCCGGGGCATACCAGAAGGTCATCGACGCCTACAAGCTCAAGGCGTTCGACATCGACATCGAGGACACCGAGTTCAGCAACGCGACCGTGCGTCAGCGCGTCGTCGATGCCTTGAAGATCGTGAAGCAGAAGAACCCCGGGATCGTCACGTACGTGACCATGGGGACGACCCCGAGCGGTCCCGACGCCACCGGCAAGGACCTCATCAAGCGCGGTGCCGCGGCCGGGCTCGACAACAACGCCTGGGTCGTCATGCCGTTCGACTTCGGCAGTCACAGCGGCTCCATGGGTGATGCCTCGGTCGGTGCGCTGGAAGGCCTGAAGAGCGCGGTAAAAAGCGCCTACGGCTACAGCGACGCCGACGCCTACAAGCGCATCGGCGTCTCCTCGATGAACGGCAAGACCGACGTGGCGGGCGAGACCGTCACCACGAACGACTTCAAGCAGATCCTCGCCTACGCGAAGCAGCACCACATCGCGCGGTACTCCTTCTGGGCCGTCAACCGCGACCGCGACTGCTCGTCCGGTGGCAGCGCCGGGGACTCGTGCAGCGGGGTGTCCCAGGCCCCGTACGACTTCACCAAAATCGTCGCGCAGTACGGGGGCTGAGCGATGAACCGCGTCATGACGACGAACAACAGGACGAACAGCGGCATGAAGAGGGCCGCTCTGCTCGGTGCCGCCGCCCTGGTGGCCGGCCTCACGCAGTACGCCCCGTCGGTGTCGGCAGCCCCGGCCCCGCCGTCGGCCGCGGCCGGTGAGCCGAAGGACATCGCGACGATATCCACCGGCTGGACGATCCCCTGGGGCACGTCCTGGACGCCGGACGGCGCCTCCGCCCTGGTCACCGAGCGCGATGACTTCCGCGTCTGGATCGTCTCGGCGGACGGCAAGGACAGGAAGCAGATCGGCACCGTGCCCGAGTCCCAGACCACCGGGGGTGAGGGCGGGCTGATGGGAGTCGCCGTCGACCCGGACTGGGCGACGAATCACTATGTGTACCTCATGCACACCTCGTCCGAAGGCAATCGCATCGCACGCATGACGTACGACGGGACGAAGCTGACCGGCTACAAGGCGCTGCTCAAGGGCATCAAGAAGAACAAGTACCACAACGGCGGGCGCCTGGCCTTCGGTCCCGACGGCTACCTCTACGCCACCACGGGCGACGCCCAGGACGGCGCACTCGCGCAGGACAAGAACTCCCTCAACGGCAAGATCCTGCGGCTCACCAAGGACGGCACGGCCGCACCGGGAAACCCCTTCGGCAACTACACCTACAGCATGGGCCACCGCAATCCCCAAGGCATCGCCTTCGATACCCGAGGGCGGCTGTGGGAAGCGGAGTTGGGGCAGAGCAAGAAGGACGAACTCAACCTCATCAAACCCGGGAAGAACTACGGCTGGCCCACCTGTGAAGGCGCCTGCGACGTCTCCGGCATGACCAATCCCAAGGTGACCTGGGGCGTCGCGGAGGCCTCACCGAGCGGTGTCGCCATCGTCGACGGCGCGGTCTACATGGCGGCGCTGAAGGGCGAACGACTCTGGCGCATACCCATCAACGCCGACAGTGAGGACATCGGGACGCCGAAGGCGTTCTACGTCGGCGAGTACGGGCGGCTGCGCGCGGTCACCGCCGTGCCGGGCGCCGACCAGCTCTGGCTCTCCACCACCAACGCCGACAACAACGGTGGGCAGCCCGACGGTTCGGACGAGATATTCCGCGTGACCATCGGCTAGGCCGCGGTGGTCCCGAGGTACGCGTCCCGCACCCTGGGGTCCGCGCGTACCTCGGCCGCCGTGCCCTCGGCCAGGACGCGGCCGAGGTCGAGGACCACCACGCGGGCGCAGAGCCCCATCACGAAGGCGACGTTGTGCTCCACGAGGAGCACGGCGCAGTTTTCCTCGTCCGCGAGGTGCCGGATGACGGCCGACAGGTGGCCTCGCTCGTCGGCCGTCATCCCGGAGGCGGGCTCGTCCAGGAGCAGCACCCTGGGCGGGTCTGCCACCGCGCGTGCCAGTTCCACCATGCGGGCCCGGCCGACTGGAAGCGCGCCCGCGTAGTCGTCGGCGAGTCCCTCAAGTCCGCACTCGCGCAGCACAGTTGAGGCACGGGCCCGCCTCTTCCTCTCGTGGGTGCGCCGGGTGGGCGCCGCGAGCAGATCCGCGGCGAACCCGCCACCGCCGCCGCGCCACTCCTGGGCGACGAGCAGATTGTCGGTGACCGTGAGCTGCCCGAAGAGCTGCTGGCGCTGGAAGGTGCGGCGCATGCCGTGGCGGGCGCGCCAGACGGGCGAGCGGCGGGTGATGTCGACGCCGTCGAGCAGGACGCGCCCCTGGTCGGGGCGGCGGATGCCGGAGACGACGTCGAACAGGGTGGTCTTTCCCGCCCCGTTGGGGCCGATGAGGCCGCAGACCTCGCCGGGGCGCAGGTCCAGGTCCACGCCGGTGAGCGCGTGGACTCCGCCGAAGCGGACGCCGATGCCGGAAGCTTCCAGGATGCGGTCGCTCATGGCCGTCCCACTCCTTCGCTGTGACCCTGCGCGGCGATGCCCAGATAGGCCTCGGTGAGCTGGTCCGCCCGGACCTCGGAGCGCGGTCCGCACCAGGAGACCCGGCCCTGGGCGAGGTAGGCGACGGTGTCGGCGACGCCGAGGATCTCGGCGGCCTTCTCCTCCACCAGGAGCAACCCCGTTCCGGCGTCGCGGAGTTCGGCGAGCAGCCGGAAGACCTCGTCGACCACGCGGGGGGCGAGGCCGAGGGACGGCTCGTCCGCGATCAGTACGTCGGGCGGGCGCTGGAGGAGGGGCGCGAGGGCGAGGAGCTGCTGTTCTCCTCCGGAGAGGGACCCGGCGGTGACCTTGCGCCGGGCGGCGAGGCCGGGGAACCGGGTGTAGACGGCGTCGCGGGCGTCCGGCCGGGGGAGGTGCAGGGTGAGGTTCTCCTCGATGGTGAGGGCGGGGAAGATGCCGCGGCCCTCGGGGGCGAGGACGACTCCCGCCCGGGAGCGCCGGACGGGTCCGTGCCGCGTGGCGTCCGCCCCGGCCACGTAGACCTGCCCCTGGGTGGGGGCGATGAGCCCTGCCGCGACCCGGCAGGTCGTCGACTTGCCCGCCCCGTTGGGGCCGAGGAGGGCGACGATCTCGCCCGGGTGGACGGTGAGGGTCACGCCGTGGAGGACGGGGGCGCCGTCGTAGCCCGCGTGGAGGTCGCGGAGGGTGAGGGCGGAGGGTATTCCCTCGCGGGTCCCGCCCCTCCCGGCGTTCGGCCCCGCCGCCACCGGTGGCCGTCGACCACCGTCTCCACCGAGTTCGTCCTCGAATGCCGCCGGACGGGCCGAGGAGCCCGGCACCGGCGCCGTGACTGCCGACGCGGAGGCCGACGAAGCCGACCTGGCCGAACTGCCCGACGAAGCCGACCTGGCCGAAGCGGCTGACGAAGCTGAACCGGCCGACCTTGCCGCACCGGCAGACGAAGCCGCACCGGTCGGGCCGGCCGACGAAGCTGAACCGGCTGAACCGGCGGACCTTGCCGCACCGGCCGCACTAGCCGCACCGGCTGAACCACCCGACCTGGCCGCACTAGCCGAACCAGCCGCACCGGCTGAACCACCCGGCCTGGCCGCACTAGCCGAACCAGCCGCACCGGCTGAACCACCCGACCTGGCCGCACTAGCCGAACCAGCCGCACCGGCTGAACCACCCGGCCTGGCCGCACTAGCCGAACCAGCCGCACCGGCTGAACCACCCGGCCTGGCCGCACCAGCCGCACCAGCCGAACCACCCGACCTGGCCGCACCAGCCGCACCGACCCCGAAGGCACCCGCCCCCTTCCCAAGCCGTCGCCGGTGCAACCGTACCGAGATCGCCGCGCAGTACCCGTCCGGGTCGTTCGCCAGTGCGAGGCCCGCGAGGCCGAACAGGATCACCGGCAGCTGCACCGACTCCGTCACGTAGTCGGCGACCAGGTGCGGAACGATCGCGAAGACAAGGCCCGCCACCACCGCGAACTGCGGCCTGCGCACCCCGGCGGCCACCACCACGGCCAGCCACACGAGCCCCGTCATCGCGGTGAAGTCCGTGGCCGTGATCCGCGTGTTGAACGACGCGTACATCACGCCGCCGAACCCCGCGAGCCCCGCCGACAACGTGAACAGCAGCAGCTTCGTCCGCACCACCGAGACGCCGGAGGCCATCGCCGCCGCCGGGGCGGACCGCACCGCCAGCATCGCCCGCCCCGTAGCCGACCCGCGCAGCGCACTGAGCGCGGCCACGGCCACCGCCACGAGGACGGCCATCGCCACGCCCATCGCACGGTCGTCGCTCAGGTCGACGGGCCCGAAGACGGCGCGCGGGATCTCCCACCCGGTGTCGCCGTTCCTCAACCACCCCATCTGGAAGAGGACTTGATCGGCGAGGAAGGCCAGCGCGAGGGTGGCGAGCGCCAGCGACCTGCCCCCGAGCCGCAGCGCGGGCAGTGCCACCAGGGCGCCGAGCACCGCCGCCCCGCACGTCCCCACCAGGGCCGCGGCGATGAACGGCCACCCATGGCTCATCAGCAGGCCCGCCACGAGGGCCGCGCCCGTCACGAACGTGGCCTGCGCCAGGGACACCATCGCGCCCAGGCCCGTCACCACGGTGAAGGAGACGAAGACGAGAGAGATCGCGAGTCCCTGCGCGAGGATGCCGCTCCAGAAGGGGGTGGTGACCGTGTAGAAGGACAGCGCGAGCAGCGCACCTCCCACGGCCCACGGCCCCCACCTGCGCATCCAGGACTTCCCTGCGAGATAGTCGATCGGCGGCGCGTCCACCGCCGCCGTGCCCGCCGTCCGGTGGCGCCGCGTCATGAGGAGCAGCCCGGCGAAGAGGATGAGGAAAGGCACCGCCGTGCGGAAGCCGGTTATCTTCTCCGCGAAATCGGCGTACCCGACGACCAGGTTCTGCAGGACGCCCAGACCGAGCCCGCCCGCGAACGCCAGCGGGATCGACATGAAGCGCCCGAGCACCGCTGCTGTGGCCGACACGAAGAGGAAGAGGGTGAAGTCGTGCGACGAGAGACCGAGCAGCGGCGTCGCGAGCACTCCCGCGAGGCCCGCGAGCCCTGACGACAGCATCCACGCCACCGAGGAGAGCCGGTCCGCGCTCATGCCCCGCAGCTCCACGAGCGAGCGGTTGTCGACCGCGGCCCGCAGTCGGAGCCCGAGCGGTGTGTGCCGCATCAGGATCCACAGGCCGATCGCGACCACGGCCGTCGCGACCCAGGTGATGAGCTGGTCGGAGTCGATGCCGACGCCGTCCATGAGCTGCCAGTTCTTGGCGGGGCTCGGCCCGACGCCCGGCAGCCCGAACTGGTTCTCGGCCGGTTTGACGGACGCGCCCGCGTCCTCCAGGAGCTCCACCACCCACAGGCCGAGCGCGGGCAGCGCGACGAGCAGCCCGATCGTCGCCACGATCTGCGCGGTCTCGCCCACCCGCGCCAGCTTGCGGAACATCAGCCGGTCAAGGCCCCAGCCGAGCGCGGGTGCCACGACACAGACGAGGAGCAGCGCCGTCGGCACGGCGGGCCAGCCGAAGCCGGAGTGGAGTTCGTAGAAGGCGAGCGCGCAGAGGTAGGCGGTCGCGCCGTGCGCGAAGTTGAAGAGACCGGAGGCGGAGTAGGACAGGACGAGGCCCGTCGCGAGCAGCGCGTACAGGGCGCCGGAGACGAGACCGCTCAGCACGAATCCCAGCAGGTCGGACATGGATGACACGCCCCTCTACGAGAAGGCCCGCTACTTGAAGGGGATGGGGTCGTAGCACGTGAAGGGCGCCGAGACCGAGTACTTCCCGCCCTTCAGCTGCACCAGGGCGCCGCAGCCGAACGACTCCTTCTGCCCCTTGGGCAGGCTGCGGTCGCCGACCATCGTGTCCTTGTCGGAGAAGCCGTTCGCCGCCTTCTGGAAGGAGCTGACCGTCAGGTCCTTGCCCGTCTTCTCGGCGATCGAGAGGAAGAGGTCGGCCGACATGTAGCCGGTCATCATGTGCATGTTGAGCGGGACGTCCTTGCCCGCCGTCTTCCTGATGTCCGCCTTGAACTGCTTCATCGCCGCGCTGTTCTGTTCGAACGGCTGGAAGGCAAGGAGGATGTGCACGCCGTCGAGCGCCTTCTTCGTCGCGCTCTTGGCGAGGAGGCCGGGGTCGTAGTCGGTCGGGTCCGTGAGCACGCCCTTGAAGCCGGAGCGCTTGACGGCCGTGAACAGACCGATGTTGTACGGGGTCTGCATCACGGAGACGACCACGTCCGGCGCCTGGCCGCCGTCGGAGCGCAGGATCTCCTTGGTGTACGCCGACCAGTCGCTCGGCACGGAGGTCGCGGGCACGGTCGACTTGGCGTACGTCACCTGGTAACCGGCCGCCGCGAAGCTCTGCTTGTAGGTGCGGATGGCGAAGGTGCCCGCGTCGTTGTCGTTGGCGAGGATGGCCACGGACTTGCCCTTCGAGCCGTCCGTCACCTTCTTCAGGCCCTCGGGCCAGCTCTGGGTGATGGTGCCGCCCGGCATCGGGACCATGCAGCCGCCGTAGCCGTACATGTAACTCGGTCCGCAGAAGGGCGGGATGGTGCCCCAGCCGAACGTCGGGACCTTCTGTTTCTGGAGGAAGTCCGCGCCGGAGAAGGTGACCGAGCTCATCGGCGAGACCGCGAACACCTTGTCCTGCTGCACGAGTTTGCGGGCCGCCGCGAGATTCTTGCCCGGATCCTGGCCGTCGTCCTCGGCGCCCAGGTAGTCGATCTTCCGTCCGTGTACGCCGCCTGCGGCGTTCGCGCGGTCGAAGCGCGCCTTCGCGCCGAGGTCGGTGTCCTTCTTGCTGTAGCCGCTCGCGGTCGTCATCGAGACGATGCCGCCGACCTTGATGGAGTCGGCGGTCACACCGCGCACGGAGCCGCCCGGCTTGTCACCGCCGCTCGAACCGGTGCTGTCGGAGGCGGAGTTGCAGGCAGTGGCGAGCAGCAGTGCGGCCACGGTGGCGGTGATGGTGCGGATCGGTCGCGACACGGTTCGAGCCCCCTCCGTCGAAGTGGGGCTGATTCTGTGCGGGACCTGATGAACCGTCAATAACAGACGCGGCAGTAATTGATGAACCGTCAGAAACCCGCCGCACTCACCTCACGCCCGGTACAGCGCCTCCACCTCGGCCGAGTAGGCCGTCTCGATGGCCTTGCGCTTGAGCTTCAGCGAAGGGGTCAGCAGACCGTGCTCCTCGGAGAACTGGTGGGCCAGTATCCGGAACGTACGGATCGACTCGGCCTGTGACACAAGGGTGTTGGCGGCCACCACGGCCCGCCGCACCTCGGTCTCCAGATCCGGGTCGCGCACCAGGTCGTTGGGCGACATCGACGGCTTGCGGCGCATGGTCAGCCAGTGTTCGACGGCCTCGCCGTCCAGCGTGACGAGCGCCGCGATGTACGGGCGGTCGTTGCCGACCACGATGCACTGCGCGACCAGCGGATGGTCGCGCACCCGCTCCTCCAGCTGCCCCGGCGAGACGCTTTTGCCGCCGGACGTCACCAGGATCTCCTTCTTGCGCCCGGTGATCGTGAGGTAGCCGTCCTCGTCGAGGGCGCCCAGGTCCCCGGTGGACAGCCAGCCGTCGTGCAGGGCCGCGTCGGTGGCCTTGGGGTCGTTGAGATAACCCTGGAAGACGTTGCCGCCGTTCAGCCACACCTCGCCGTCCTCCGCGATGTACACGGTGGTGCCGGGGATGGCCTGGCCGACCGTGCCGTAACGGGTGCGCTCGGGCGGGTTGGCGGTGGCGGCGGCGGTCGACTCCGTCAGCCCGTACCCCTCGTAGATCTCCACGCCCGCGCCCGCGAAGAACAGGCCGAGGCGCCGGTCCATGCCGGAGCCGCCGGACATCGCGTGCCGGACGCGACCGCCCATCGCGTCGCGCACCTTGGCGTAGACGAGCTTCTCGAAGAGCGAGTGCTGCATGCGCAGGGCCGCCGAAGGGCCGGGTCCGGTGCCGAAGGCCTTGGCCTCCATCGCGTCCGCGTACCGCACGGCACACTCCACGGCCTTGTCGAACGGACCCGTCTTGCCGTCCTTCTCGGCCTTGCGCCGCGCCGCGTTGAAGACCTTCTCGAAGATGTACGGCACGGCCAGGATGAAGGACGGGCGGAACGCCGCGAGGTCCGGGATGAGCGCCGCCGCGTTCAGGCTCGGCTGGTGGCCCAGCTTGACCCCGCCGCGCACCGCCGCGACCTGCACCATGCGTCCAAAGACGTGCGCGAGCGGCAGGAAGAGCAACGTTGTCGCCTCGTCGCCCCGCCGGGAGTGGAAGACCGGCTCCCAGCGCTGGATGACCGTCTCCGCCTCGAACATGAAGTTCGCGTGGGAGATCAGACAGCCCTTGGGGCGGCCGGTGGTGCCCGAGGTGTAGATGATCGTGGCGATCGAGTCGGGCGTGACGGCGCGGCGGTGGCGGTTGACCACCTCGTCGTCGACGTCCTGGCCGGCGCGGTACAGCTCGTCCACGGCGTCGGCGTCCAGCTGCCACAGCCTGCGCAGCTGCGGCAGCCGGTCGATCACCGAGCCGATGGTCATCGCGTGGTCCTCGTGCTCGACCATCGCGGCCGACACCTGCGCGTCGTGCAGCATCCAGAAGACCTGCTCGGCGGAGGACGTGGGGTAGACGGGCACCACCTGGGCGCCGACCGTCCAGAGCGCGTAGTCGAAGAGCGTCCACTCGTAGCGGGTGCGGCACATGATGGCGACGCGGTCACCGAAGCGAACGCCCTGGGCGAGAAGCCCCTTGGCGAGCGCCATCACCTGGTCACGGAACTCCGCCGATGTGACGTCGCGCCACACGCCGTCGGTCTTGCGGCCGAAGGCGATGTGGAGCGGATCCTCAAGGGCATGGTCGAACACGACGTCGGCAAGGCCGCCCACCAGCGGCGCCGACGCCATCGGAGGGTTCGTGAACTCGCGCAATGATGCTCCTTGTGGCGCTCCGCACAGCGCCGGTGACGGTACCCCACCGCAGTGCCCGGCGGGAGAGGGGTGACCGACCCCTCGGTACGTACCATCCACGCTGGTCAGCCGGTGAAATCCGACCACAAGGGGAGAGGCGGGACAGAATACTTACGGTTCAGTAAGTTTCGGTGGCGTAATCTCCACGGAATCTGTACGCGGCGGTTACGGCTGTGGCTGTCCTTCGAGGATGCGTTCGGCAGGTGCCGGAACCTTCGCTTCCGGTGTCCTGTGCGCCGACCGCACCATGACCAGGACCGCCGCTCCGGCCACCAGGCCGACCACACCCGCGACGACCGCCGCGGTGTTCAGGCCGGAGGCGAACGCGGCCCGCACGGTGTGCTCGGAAAGCGTGCCACGTACGGCCGACGCACCGCCGCCCGCGACGGTGTGAGCCGCGTCATGGCCCAGCGAGTCCTGCATCCGCGAGGTCAGCACGGTGCCGAAACCGGCCACGCCGACCGCGTACCCGAGCTGCCGGAAGGTGTTGACCGCACCACCCGCCATCCCCGAGTTCTCCGGCGGCACCGCCGCGAGGGCCGCGCCGCCGAGCGCCGGCGAGACCAGGCCGGTGCCGACCCCCGCGATGGTGAGCCCGGGGATGAGCGCGCCCCAGGACGACCCGGCGTCGAGCACCGCGAGGGCGACCCCGCCGGCGCCGATGAGGAGCAGTCCCACGCCGATGGTCAGGCGTGCGGGCACCCCGTGCAGCAGCCGTCCGCCGACCGCGGCCACGAGGAACGAGGTCGCGGCGAGCGGCAGCATGACGAGGCTGCCGGTCACCGGGCTCATGCCGAGCACGGTCTGCAGCCAGATCGAGAGGTAGGGCATCAGACCGAACGCGGCGGCGTTGTAACCGATCGCGCCGACCAGGATCCCCGTGAAGGCGGGCACGCGCAGGAGCTTCAGGTCGAGCAGCGGGTGCGCGACGCGGCGTTCGACGGCCACGAAGGCGGCGAGCGCGAGCAGCGAGACCGCGAGGGTCACCACGGTGGGCGCCGACGTCCAGCCCTCCGAACCGGCCCGCACCACTCCGTATGTCAGTGCGCCCGCGAACAGTGCGAACGTCACCGTGCCCGCCCAGTCGACCCGGCGTCCCGCCAGGCCCTTCGACTCCGGCACCAGGCGCCGTGTCAGCCATATCGACGCCACGCTCACCGGCAGGTTCACGAAGAAGATCCACCGCCAGCCGGGCCCCTCGGTGAGCAGCCCGCCGACGATCGGCCCCATCGCCGCCGCGGCCCCGCTGACCGCGCCCCAGACGCCGAGCGCGACCGACCGGTCGCGGCCCTGGTAGGCGGCGCCGAGCAGCGGCAGTGTCGTCGCGAACATCGCGGCGGCGCCGAGCCCCTGCAGGGCGCGGGCGGCCACCAGGACCTCCGCGTTCGTGGCGAGACCGCAGCCGAGCGAGGCGAGCGCGAAGACCGCGGTGCCCACCACGTTCAGCCGCCGCCTGCCGAGCACGTCCGCCGCGGCGCCGACACCGAGCAACAGCGCGGCGAGCGCCAGGGCGTAACCGTCGATCACCCATTGCAGATCACTCAGCGAGGCATCTAGCGCCCTCGCCATGTCGGGCAGTGCCACGACCACGATGGTCACGTCCAGCAGCAGCATGAACGTCCCCAGGCATACCGCTGTGAGCGGCCCCCATGTACGCATTCTCAGATCTCCTCGTGCGACTTCTACGACGCGTGTGCGACGCAGGTGCGACGCGTGCGCATGCCTCGTACGATGGGGTCCGCTCGGACGATCCCCGTCACCAGTCACGCCAGAACGAAGGAATCCGACACCGATGGGTGCTGCATCGATGGAATCCGCCATGCCGGACGCGCCGGATCCGCTCGACGTCAAACTCCTCCAGGCCCTGGAGCTCGACGGGCGTGCGCCCTTCAGCAAGATCGCCGCGGTTCTCGGCGTCTCCGACCAGACCGTCGCCCGCCGCTACCGCAAGCTGGTCTCCGACGGAAACCTGCGGATCGTCGCCGTCCGGGACCACGAGAAGCTCGGCCAGGACCAGTGGATGCTGCGTCTCCGCTGCGCCCCCGACGGCGCCGACGCCATCGCCACCGCCCTGGCGCGCCGCCCCGACACCTCATGGATCGGCCTCACCTCCGGCGGCACCGAGGTCGTCTGCTGCACCCGCCCCCGCACCCGCACCGACCAGGACGAGCTGCTGCTCGCCAAGCTGCCGCGCACCCCGCACATCGTCGACATCCGCGCCCAGCAGATGCTGCACCGGTTCTTCGGCGGCCCCGACGGCTGGCTGATGAAGCACGGGCCGCTCAGTGACGAGCAGGTCGCTGCCCTGCGCTGCACACCACCCGCGCCCGCCGTACGGGACGGGGCGCCCCTGCGGATCGAGCCGGAGGACGAACCGCTCGTCGCCGCGCTCGAACAGGACGGCCGCGCGACCTACCCGGAGCTCCAGCAGGCCACAGGGCGTTCGGAGTCGGCCGTCAAGCGCCGCCTCGGCGCGCTCCTCGCGTCCGGCGTGATCTACATCGACATCGAGTACGCCGATGCCCTCATCGGCCTGCGCGTCGGCACGATGCTCTGGATCACCACCGCACCCTGGGCCATGGACTCGGTGGGCAAGGCCCTCGCATCCCATGCAGAGATCGCCCACGCCACCGCCGTGGCGGGCCCCTCCAACCTCATGGCGACGGCCGTGGCCCGGGACATCCCCGCCCTCTACACCTACCTCAGCCAGAAGCTGGGGCAGCTCGACGGCGTCCAGCACGTCGAGACGGCGCCCTTCATGCGCCGCGTCAAGCAGCTCACGTACCGGCCCTATCCGCGCTGAAACCGTCCGTCACCGCTGGCGCCGCCGGTGCAGCCGGTCGCCGCCCGCGAGGATCGATGCCGCGAGCGCGTCCGCCGCGCGCTGCGCCGAGGCCCGCCGCTCCCCGTGCAGGAGCACGAAGTCGACCGCGCCCAGCTCCGGCAGGCCCGCCCGCTCCGGGACCCGCTCCAGGCCCGGCGGGATCAGACCGTGGGAGTGCGCCATCACGCCGAGGCCTGCGCGGGCCGCGGCGACCAGGCCGTTCAGGCTGCCGCTCGTGCAGGCGATCCGCCAGGCACGGCCGCGCCGCTCCAGAGCTTCCAGGGCGAGGGCGCGGCTGATGCCGGGCGGCGGGAACACGATGAGCGGCACCGGCCGCTCGGGGTCCAGGCGAAGCCGCTCGGCGCCGATCCAGACCAGCTCGTCGTGCCAGACCAGCTCACCGCGCGGATCCTCGGGCCGCCGCTTGGCGAGCACCAGATCGAGCTTGCCCGCGTCGAGACGCTCGTGCAGCGTGCCGGACAGCTCGACCGTCAGCTCCAGGTCGACGTCGGGGTGGTCGTGCCGGAACGACTCGAGGATGTCGGTGAGCCGGGTCAGGACGAAGTCCTCCGACGCCCCGAACCGCAGCCGCCCGCCGAGCCGCGTCCCGGTGAAGAACGCCGTCGCCTGCTCGTGCACCTCCAGGATCCGCCGCGCGAAGCCGAGCATCGCCTCGCCGTCCTCGGTCAGCTCCACGGAGTGCGTGTCGCGCGCGAAGAGCTGGCGGCCGGTGGCGTCCTCCAGGCGGCGTACGTGCTGGCTCACCGTGGACTGGCGAAGACCCAGGCGCCGGGCGGCCTGAGTGAAGCTCAACGTCTGGGCCACGGCGAGAAACGTACGGAGCTGGGCGGGGTCGTACATGGCACAAGGTTATCGCGGAACGTGATGACAGTCAGAGCGGTATCCGGGATTCCCGATCGCGGTGATCAGGAGGATCATCGAGAGGGCACGACATGAACCGAACCGATGGAGCGAAGTGAAACGCCCGAGCTGGCCCACCTGGATGCCGATCGACCCCTACATCCTGGCGTTGCTCGGCACAGTAGGCGTCGCCGCGCTGCTGCCCGCGCGCGGCATGGGCGCCGATGTGGCGGGCGGTGCCTCCACGGCGGCCGTCGCGCTGCTCTTCTTCCTCTACGGAGCACGGCTCTCCACCCGTGAGGCGCTGGACGGGCTCAAGCACTGGCGGCTCCATGTCACCGTCCTCGCCTGTACGTTCCTGGTCTTCCCGCTGCTCGGGCTCGCGGCCAAGGGCCTCGTGCCGTACGTCCTGACGCCCGCCCTCTACAGCGGGTTCCTCTTCCTCACGCTCGTGCCCTCCACGATCCAGTCGTCGATCGCCTTCACCTCCATGGCCCGCGGCAACGTGCCCGCGGCGATCTGCGCGGGCTCCTTCTCCTCACTGGCCGGCATCGTCCTCACACCGCTGCTCGCCGCCGCCCTGCTCGGCAACAGCGGGGGCGGGTTCTCCGCGGACTCGGTCCTGAAGATCGTGCTGCAGCTCCTCGTGCCGTTCCTGGCCGGTCAGTTCCTGCGCCGCTGGATCGGCGGGTTCATCGCACGGAACAAGAAGGTCCTCGGCCTCGTCGACCGCGGCTCGATCCTGCTCGTCGTCTACACCGCGTTCAGCGAGGGCATGGTGCAGGGCATCTGGCACCAGGTGACGCCGCTGCGGCTCGGCGCGCTGCTCGGTGTCGAGGCGGTGCTGCTCGCCGTGATGCTCGCCCTCACCTGGTACGGGGCCAAGCGGCTCGGCTTCGGCCGCGGGGACCGCATCGCCATCCAGTTCGCCGGGTCGAAGAAGTCCCTCGCGGCCGGACTGCCCATGGCGAGCGTCCTGTTCGGGGCGCAGGCCTCGCTCGCCGTGCTGCCGCTGATGCTCTTCCACCAGATGCAGCTGATGGTCTGCGCGGTGATCGCCAAGCGGCGCTCGCGTGACCCCGAGGACTTCGTCACTGAGCCGTCGCCAGTCGAACGGACACGAACCGCGGCCGGTACAGCGACACGTTCCGGCTGACGTTGGCCGCCGCGCTCGCGGGCGCCGCGTCCAGCCAGTTGACGTCGTAGCTGAGCAGCAGCCGCCCGTTCCCGCTGAGCGCGGGATGGGCCTGGGGGTTGTACGCGGCCGTGTCCTGATCGGCCGCCCCGTCCTTCGGCAGGGGCGGCGCGAAGCCCTTCGCGGGGCCGTGCCAGGGACCGGTGGGCGAACACGCCCAGTAGGAGGTCACGTTGGTCAGGCCCTCGGTCCCCGCAGCCATCGTGAACAGGACGTACGTCCCCTTCACCCGCCCCACCGTGAACGCGCTGCCCACGCCCTTGCGTTCGCCGTCGCCGAGGACGGCCCGCGGCTTCCCGGACTCGGTCCAGTCCCCGCCGTCCCAGTACCGCCACGCGCCGGGCTCCGCCAGCCTGCCCTTGGGGACGCGGGCCACATAGGCGTGCGAGGCGGGGCGCGAGACGGCCTTGCCGTCGTTGCCGCCGAAGACGTAGGTCCAGTCGCCGTCGTCGACCGTCGTCGTGCCGTACAGGACGCGCTTGTCGAGATCGCGCACGGACTGCTGGTCGGAGACCTTGACGATCCCCTCGACGCGCAGATCGGGCAGCGAGAGCGTGGCGACCTCGGTGGCGGTCGGCACCCCGTAGATCCACGGGCCGGTGCCGTTGGCGCGGGTCCACAGCAGGACGCGTACGACGTCTTCGGAGGAGCCGGGGGAGCGGGGCTCCACCTTCGCGGCGACCGGCCAGCGCCACTGCTGCGGCGCCGGATCGGCGAAGAGCGGGGCGGGCAGGGTGCGTTCCAGGGTGCCCGAACGCGACATCACCACGCCCGAGTTGCGGACCATGGGCGCCGTCGCGTCACGCCAGGTGTGGGGCTGGCCCACCGGGTTGGGCGGGGCGTGCACCTGGCCGAGGAAGGTGTCGGAGAACAGCCACAGCAGCCGTCCGTCCGGCAGCCGTACCGAGTGCGTGCCGTCGCCGCCGGTCCAGTCGTCCGCCCGCGCCGTGTCGTCGCCGTAGCGGGCGAACGCCCCGGTGACCTTGTCGTCGGCGGTCCAGGACGAGACGGTGCGTGCCTGACATGCGTCGCCGCCCTCCCGGTCGTCCGGGAGGGCGGTGAGCAGCACGGCCGCGCAGGCCAGGGCGAGCAGCAGGACGATCCAGATCCTGCGCGCGCTCGGGCCGCCGCGTGGACCTTGGTCGGCGGACACGTGCGGGACGTTAGTTGCTCGCGCGGACGTGGTCCATGGGGAGCCATGCGACGGTGTCCCGCGTCACAGGCGCCTTGGCGCCGCCGTCCTGGCCGAGTTCGGCGAGTTCGGCGTCGCTCAACGCCCGGTCATAGACGCGTACTTCATCGATCGAGCCGGTGAAATGGGCGCGACTGTCGACCCGTTGGCCGACGTGGAACCCGTACCCGGAGGTGCGGGTGACCGAGCCCGGGACGTCGGCGGTGCTGATCTGTGTGCCGTCGAGGGACATCGTCAGCTGTCCTCCGCCGCGACGCAGGGCGATGTGGTGCCACTGGCCGTCGTTGTAGGCGTTCGTGGTGCGCACGGACGCGGACTTCGGGGGAGTGGAGCCTTCGCGCGTGGTGATCAGGCCCGTGACGCGGTTGCTCGCGGGCTCGCCGCGCAGCCAGACCTGCGGCTGGTTGGTGCCGATGCCGCCCATCCAGAGCAGCGGCTGTTCACCGGTGGTCGCGGAGTAGCGGAACCAGAGGGAGGCAGTGAAGTCCTTCGTGCCCAGCGGGAGTTGGCGGCGGAAGGGCAGGCGCACGGCATCGTTCCGGCCGTCGAGGGCGATGGCACTGCCGAACCGGCCGTCCGTGGTGGACGCGCCGCCGAGCACGGCTGCGGGTCGCGCGTACGGCGCGCGGTCGGTGGTCGTCGGGTCCGGGCCCCGGCGCGGCTGCAGCCAGTCCTCGGTGAAGCGCGCGAAGCGGATCTCGTCGCGCGCGTCGACCGCCCCGCCCTCGTACATCAGACCCACGTGGTCGTCGTCGGCCCGCACCAGGTCCGAGTAGCCGGACCAGTCCGTGGTGACGGTCGTGCCGCGGTCCACGCTGTCCCAGGTGCGTCCGCCGTCGTAGGACGAGCGGATCTGCATGGTGCGGCGGCGGTCGGGGTCGCCGGGGCAGGCGAGCAGCATCCGCTTGCCGAACTGCAGTGTGGAACCCTGGACTTGGGGCGTGTAGAGATCGGGGATGGCCTTGAACGGCGCGACGAAGCTGTCGCCCCCGTCACGGCTGATCGTGTGGGCGCGATGTCCGAGATCCGTGCCGTCCTGTTCACGCCCGCTGACGTAGACCGCCCCGTCCGGGCGCTCCGTGATGGTCATCTCCGACGGCTTCTGCCGGAACGTTCCGTCCTGCGCTATCGGGTACGAATCCTCGGCGCCGATCCGCCAGTTGTCGCCGCCGTCGTCGCTGACGATCAGGGACGCGTGGTTCGCGGTGACCCGACTTCCGTTCCACGTCTCGGTGTTGACGGTGAAGACGAGCCGCCCCGCGTGCCGGCCGCGGGTCAGCTGGAGGCCGTGCACGGGTCCCGTCGCGTACCAGGAGTTCCAGTCGGCGGGCAGGATCTGGTCGCTCAGATCGCGGGGCGCCGACCAGCTGCGGCCGTCGTCGTCGCTGTACTGGAGGTGCGGGGTGCGGTCGCAGGGGACGGCGCAGTTCCCGCCGTCCGTGCGGCCCGTGTTGTACGTCTCCGCCAGGAGGATGCGGCCGGTCCTGCGGTCCACGATCGGCGCGGGGTTGCCGTGCGTGTCGCCCGCGCCTTCGTTGACGACCTGGAGCGGGCTCCAGGTGCGTCCGCCGTCGTCCGACCGCTTGACGACGATGTCTATGTCGCCCGCGTCACTGCAGTCGTTCGTCCGCCCCTCGGCGAAGGCGAGGAGCGTGCCCTTCACCGTCTTCACCACGGCGGGGATGCGGTAGCAGGCGTATCCCGGGTCCTGCGAGGCCTTGAAGAGCACCTGCTGCTCGAACCCCGCCGCGCGGGCGTCCGGAGCCGCCTGCGCCGCGGGTCCGGGGAGGAGTGCCCCGACGGCGACGACGGTCAAGGCGGCCGTGGCGGTGCGGAGGGATCTGAGGCGTACACGGAGAGCTGATGGCATGGCGCGGTCCACCCTTCAAGGTGACTGGACATCCTGACATCCCACGTCCAACGTTCGCGCCTCAGACGCTACTTGTGCGGCTCGACACCCCACAAGAAGCGTGCGTGGCACGAATGGGTGCGGCCTGGTCAGGGTCAGGGAATCAGTACGACTTTCCCGAGGTTGCTCCGCGCCTCGATCACCGCATGGGCCTTCGCCGCGTCCTCCAGCGCGAACCGCGCGTGCACGGCGGGACGCAGATCGCCCGCCTGGAAGAGCCGCCACAGCTCGCGCCGCCACGTCTCGTACGCCTCGGGCCTGCCGCGGGCGATGAGCGCCATCTGGAAGCCGATGACCGACCTGGCGCCCACCAGCAGGTCGTACGCCTCGACGGTGCCGCCCCCCGAGCTGTACGCGACCAGCCGCCCGTACGGCGCGAGTGCCCGCACGGCGGGCGTGAGCAGCTCGCCGCCGACCGCGTCGAGGACGTAGTCCACGGGCTCGCCCCACTGCTCCTCGTCGTACGTGATCACCTCGTCGGCGCCGAGCGAGCGCAGGAAGTCCGCCTTGCCGGAACCTGCCCCGCCCGCCGACACGGCTCCCACGACCCGCGAGGCACCCCTGAGCCCGGCCAGCTGCAGGGCGAGATGGCCCACTCCACTGGCCGCCGCCGTGACCAGCGCGGACTCGCCCGGCGCGGGGCGGGCGGCATCGAGCGCGCCGTACGCGACGAGCCCGCTGCGGACGAGCGCGACCGCGTCGACGGCACTCGCCCCGTCCGGCACGGGGGACGCCATCGCGGTGTCGAGGAGCGCGAACTCGGCGTAGCCGTGGCCGAAACAGAGCCCCGTGACGCGGTCGCCCGGCGCGTACCCGCTCACGCCGTCGCCGGTGGACACCACCTCTCCGGCGATCTCCCCGCCGAGCGGGATCGGCTCGCGGGGCTCACGGACCTTGCGTACGACGGGCAGCGTGACCCCGGCCGCCGCGACGCGCACCAGGAGCTCACCGGGGCCGGGCGCGGGGACCGGCACGTCCTCGGTGAAGAGGACCTCGGGGCCGCCACTGTGTTCGTACCGAACGCGACGCATGAGCGACTCCAGACGCAGGAAACCGTTGGGAGCTCCCACGGTATCCGTAGTTTCATTGGGAAGTCCAATGATTCTCGGATAGGCTCGTCCCATGCCCAGCACCCCGCCCGCACCCAGCGGTATCCGCACCCTGCCCAGCTGGCTCCTCGGCCGCGCGGCGGCCCGTGGCCGCGGCCTCGTCGCCGAAGCCCTGGCGGGCGAGGACATGAAGATGTGGCACCACGTGGTGCTCTCAGCCGTCGCGGACCAGGCCCCCGTCGCGCAGGCCGCGCTCGGCCGCAGCATCTCGCTGGACCCCAAGGACCTGGTCGGCGTCATCAACGATCTTCAGGACGCGGGTCTTGTCCTGCGCTCGCCCGACCCCGCCGACCGCCGCAAGAACGCGATCACGATCACGGAGGACGGCGAGCGCACCCTCGACCGCTGTGCCGAGGTCGCGTGGCGCGCCAACAACGAACTCCTGGCGCCGCTCTCGGCCGCCGAACGCAAGCAGTTCCTGGCACTGCTCACCCGGATCTCGGGCACCGAGGCGTAGGGCCTCCCGTCCGGATCGGGCCGGGGCGGGACCGGGACCCCGCCTGGCGCAGGGGGCGCTCCCCGCCGGCCGGGGCCCCGCCGCCGTGCAGCGGGGAGCGGCCGGTCAGCCCTGGGAGGCCGCGGCCCGCACGGCGATCCGGTGCTCGCCCGCGTACACGTTCATGGAGGAGCCGCGCAGGAAGCCGACCAGCGTCAGACCGGTCTCGGCGGCCAGATCGACGGCCAGGGACGAGGGCGCGGAGACGGCGGCGAGCACCGGAATGCCCGCCATCACCGCCTTCTGCGCCAGCTCGAACGAGGCACGCCCCGACACCAGGAGCACCGCACGCGACAGCGGAAGCCGGCCGTCCTGGAGGGCACGCCCGACGAGCTTGTCGACCGCGTTGTGCCGGCCCACGTCCTCCCGTACGTCGAGGAGTTCGCCGTCCTCGGAGAAGAGCGCCGCCGCGTGCAGGCCCCCGGTCCGGTCGAAGACCCGCTGCGCCGCGCGCAGCCGGTCGGGGAGGCACGCGAGCAGCTCGGTCCCCAGCCGGACCGGGGGAGTGTCACCGCCGTCCGTGTCGTCGATGGCCCAGCGGGCCGTCGTACGGACGGCGTCCAGGCTCGCCTTGCCGCACAGGCCGCAGGACGAGGTGGTGTAGACGTTGCGTTCGAGATTGATGTCGGGCAGGACGAGCCCCGGAGCGGTCTTCACGTCCACCACGTTGTACGTGTTGGACCCGTCCGCCGTCGCCCCGGCGCAGTAGACGATCGACTGGAGATCGTCCGCGGAGCCGAGCACCCCCTCGCTCACGAGGAAGCCCGCCGCGAGCGCGAAGTCGTCGCCCGGCGTGCGCATGGTGATCGCGAGCGCCTTGCCGTTGAGCCGTATCTCCAGCGGCTCCTCCGCGACCAGGGTGTCGGGCCGCTCGCTGACGGCGCCGTCCCGGATGCGGAGGACGCGGCGGCGCTCCGTGACTCGTCCCATGTCGATCAGTCCCGGTTCTGTACGTGCTGGTAGCCGAAGCGGCCCTTGATGCAGAGGTTGCCGTGGGTCACCGGATTGTCGTGCGGTGAGGTGACCTTCACGATGTCATTGTCCTGCACGTGCAGGGTCAGATTGCAGCCGACTCCGCAGTAGGCGCACACCGTGGTCGTCGCGGTCTGCTTGTCCTCGTCCCAGGTCCCCGCCGCCCGCATGTCGAACTCGGACTTGAAGCTGAGGGCGCCGGTCGGACAGACCTCGATGCAGTTCCCGCAGTACACGCACGCGGAGTCGGTCAGCGGTCCGTCGTGCTCGACGGCGATCCGGGCGTCGAAGCCGCGGCCCGTCACGGAGATGGCGAAGGTGTTCTGCCACTGGTCACCGCAGGCGTCGACGCACTTGTAGCAGAGGATGCACTTGTCGTAGTCGCGCACATAGAGGTCGTTGTCGACCTTGGGCTCCTCGTTCAGCCGGGCGGCGTCCGGACCGAAGCGGTCGGGCTTGGCGTCGTACTCCTTGAGCCAGCCCGCGACCTTCGGGGTGGTCGACATGTCGACGGACGAGGCGAGGAGTTCGAGCACCACCTTGCGGCTGTGCCGGGTGCGCTCGGTGTCGGTGAGCACGGTCATGCCGGGCTCCGCCTTGCGCGAGCAGGCCGGGGCGAGCGTACGGGCCCCTTCCACCTCGACGACACACACCCGGCAGGCGTTCTTCGGGGTGAGGGTGTCGCCCTCGCAGAGGGTCGGGACGTCCTTGCCCGCGGCCCGGCAGGCGTCCAGGAGGGTCGATCCCTCGGGCACTCCGGCGTTCTGCCCGTCCAGCGTGAACTCGACGAGACGGCGCGGGATTCCCAGCGGTACGGCGGTCACTTGTACGCCCCCAAGCGGTCGATGGCGGATTCCACGGCGTTCCACGCGGTCTGGCCGAGCCCGCAGATGGAGGCGTCCCGCATGGTCCGCCCCACCTCGCGCAACAGCGCGATGTCACCGGCTGCCTCGGCTCCGGTCCGCTCGACGATGCGGTGCAGTGCCTCCTCCTGCCGGACGGTGCCGACCCGGCAGGGCACGCACTGGCCGCAGGACTCGTCGCGGAAGAACTCGGCGATGCGCAGCAGGACGCGGGGGAGCGGCACGGTGTCGTCCAGGGCGAGGACGACCCCCGAGCCGAGGGTGGTGCCCGCCTCCCGCGTCCCCTCGAAGGTGAGCGGAATGTCCAGCTCGTCGGGGCGTACGAAGCCTCCGGCCGCGCCGCCCAGGAGGACCGCGCGGAGGTTGTCCGGCATCCCGGAGAGAGTGAGGAGCTCGCGGAGGGTGGCGCCGAAGGGGAGCTCGTAGATGCCGGGGCGTTCGACGCTGCCCGAGACACAGAAGAGCTTGGGCCCGGTGGACTTCTCCGTGCCGATGGCGGCGTAGGCCGGTGCGCCCATGGTGAGGATGGGGAGCACGTTGACGAGGGTCTCGACGTTGTTCTCGGCGGTGGGCTTCCCGAAGAGCCCCTTCTCCACGGGGAAGGGCGGCTTCGAGCGGGGCTCACCCCTGTACCCCTCGATGGAGTTGAAGAGGGCGGTCTCCTCCCCGCAGATGTAGGCGCCCGCGCCGCGCCGGATCTCGATGTCGAAGGCGTACCCCTGGCCGAGGACGTCGTCGCCGAGGAAGCCGCGTGCGCGTGCCTGCGCGATGGCGTGCTCAAGCCTTTGGAGCGCACGTGGATACTCGCCCCGGAGATAGAGGTAGCCGAGGTGGGCGCCGGTCGCGTACCCCGCGATGGTCATCGCCTCGATGAGCGCGTACGGGTCGCCCTCCATGATCACCCGGTCCTTGAAGGTGCCGGGCTCGGATTCGTCGGCGTTGCAGACGAGGTAGTGGGGGTGGTCCGGCTGGGAGGCGGTGGCCTGCCACTTCCTTCCCGTGGGGAAGGCGGCACCTCCTCTTCCCACCAGGCCGGAGTCGGTCACTTCGCGGATGACGGCGGCGGGGCCGATGGCGAAGGCGGTGCGGAGGGCGGTGTAGCCGCCGTGGGCGCGATAGTCGTCCAGGGAGGTGGGGTCGACGGTTCCTAGGCGCTTGAGCAGGACGAGGCCGTCCTGCCCTGCCTGGGGGACGGCGAGGGCAGCGGGGGGCTCTGCGGGGGCGGATTCGGGGGTGAGGGCGGCTTGGGTGAGGGTGTCGGGGGCGGCGGGGGCGAGGGTTGCGGTGACGTAGGTCTTCTCCCCAACCCCGCCCCTTCCCGAAAACCCGCTCTGGCGCGGGGGCCTTGGTTGCCGTTGATCACCGGCTCCGCCGAGTTCGTCCTCAAACGCCGGACGGGCTGGAACTCCCGCCCGCACCACCAACGCCGCAGGCGCCCGCTCGCACAGCCCCAGGCAAGGGCTCTCCTCCACCGCCACCCCGGCCGCAGGCCCCAGGCGAGCCCGCACCTCCCCGCACAGCTCCGCCCCACCCCCACAAGCCAGATCCGTACACACCCGCACCACCGTCGCGGGACGTGGCCGTACCGCGAACATGGAGTAGAACGTGGCCACCCCGTACCCCTCCGCCGGCGGCACCATCAGCCGTCGGCAGAGGTAGTCGAGGCCTCCCTCGCTCACCCACCCCACGCGGTCGTTGAGAGCGTGCAACCCCGGCAACAGCTCGTCCCGCCGCTCCCGCGCCGCCCGGCCTCCCCGTGCCCAGCGCAGATCCGCGTCGCTGCGGTCGCCGGCCCCCTCCCACGCGGACTCGGGCGGCCCGAGCAACGCGTCGACGGCTGCCCGCTCCTCGTCCGTCGGCTTGCTGTCACCGAAGTGCAGATCCATACGTCACCTCACCTCGGGCGAACTGGCTCGGCCAGCTTGTCGATACGTATCGCCGACGCCTTGAACTCCGCCGTGCCCGCGATCGGGCAATTGGCCTCGATCGTGAGCTGGTTGGTGTCGACCTCGTCGGGAAAGTGCATGGTCATGAAGGCCAGACCGGGGCGGAGCCCGGGGTCCACCCAGACGGGCGCAGTCACCGCGCCGCGCCGCGAGGAGATGCGGACCTCCTCGCCGACCGCGACCCCGTACCGCTCGGCGTCCTCCGGGCACAGCTCGACGTACTCGCCGCGCCGCAGCGGAGAGGCAAAACTCCCGCTCTGCACACCGGTGTTGTAGGAGTCGAGCCGCCGCCCGGTCGTCAGCCGGATCGGGTACGAGTCGTCCGTCAGGTCCACCGGCGGGTCGTGCGCGACGAGCCCGAAGGGCGCGAGCGTGCCGCGCCGTTCGGGGTCCGCCTCCCACAACCGGCCGTGCAGGTAAGTCGGTTCGACCCGGTCCTCCGAAGGGCAGGGCCACTGGATGCCCTGCAGGGACTCCAGACGGTCGTACGTCATGCCCCAGTGGTCCGGCGACACCGACCGCAGCTCGTCCCAGACCGCCTGCGCGTCCGCGTACTTCCAGTCGTGGCCGAGCCGTTCGGCGAGGTCGCAGAGGATGTCGATGTCCTCGCGCGCCTCACCGGGCGGCCGCACGGCCTTGCGCACCCGCTGCACGCGCCGCTCGCTGTTGGTCGTCGTGCCGTCGGTCTCCGCCCAGCCCGCGGTCGCGGGCAGCACCACATCGGCCAGCTCGGCGGTCTTCGTGAGGAAGATGTCCTGGACCACGAAGAAGTCCAGGGCCCGCATCCGCCGCGTCGCCTGCTCGCTGTCCGCCTCCGACTGGGCCGGGTTCTCGCCGATGCAGTAGACGGCCTTGAGTCCGCCCTCCTCCATCGCCTCGAACATCTCCGTCAGGTTCAGCCCGTAGCGCGGCTGGATGACCGTGTCCCAGGCCGTCTCGAACTTCAGCCGGGTCTCCGCGTCGAGGATGTCCTGGAAGCCGGGCAGGCGGTTGGGGATCGCGCCCATGTCGCCGCCGCCCTGCACGTTGTTCTGGCCGCGCAGCGGCTGGAGGCCCGAGCCGTAGCGTCCCACGTGGCCGGTCAGGAGCGAGAGGTTGATCAGTGCGCGGACGTTGTCCGTGCCGTTGTGGTGCTCGGTGATGCCGAGTGTCCAGCACAGCTGCGCCCGCTCGGCGCGGGCGTAGACGTGCGCCAGCTCCTTGATGGCGGCGGCCGGTACGCCCGTCACCTTCTCGGCGAGCGTGAGCGTCCACGGCTCGACCAGGGCCGCGTACTCCTCGAAGCCGGATGTGGCCCGCTCGATGAACGCCCGGTTGGCCAGGCCCGCGTGGATGATCTCGCGGCCGATCGCGTGCGCCATCGGGATGTCCGTGCCGACGTTCAGGCCGAGCCAGCTCTCCGCCCACTCGGCGGTCTTGGTGCGGCGCGGGTCGACGGCGTACATGCGGGCGCCGTTCCTGATCCCCTTCAGGACGTGCTGGAAGAAGATCGGGTGCGCGAAGCGGGCGTTGGAGCCCCACATCACGATCAGGTCGGTGTGTTCGACCTCTTCATAAGAAGACGTGCCGCCGCCCGAGCCGAAGGCCGCGGAGAGGCCCGCGACGCTGGGTGCGTGGCAGGTGCGGTTGCAGGAGTCGACGTTGTTCGTGCCCATCACCACACGGGCGAACTTCTGTGCCACGTAGTTCATTTCGTTGGTCGCGCGGGCGCAGGAGAACATCCCGAACGCGCCGCGCGCGGCCTGGAGTCCGGCCGCGGTCCTGGACAGTGCCTCGTCCCAGGTGGCCCGGCGGAACGGCTCGTCGCGCGAGTCGCGTACGAGGGGGTGGGTGAGCCGGGTGTACGTCGTGGGCACCCGGTCCCGTTTCCTGCTCATGCCGCGCTCCTGTCGTTCTCGCTCATGCCGCGCTCCTCATGCGGTCGGCCAGCAGGTCCGAGATGGCGTGGACCGTGCGGAGCGTCGGCACCGGGACTCCGGTGATCTCCGCGAGTTCCACGACGGCCGCGAGCAGCACGTCGAGTTCCAGCGGTTTGCCGCGCTCCAGGTCCTGGAGTGTGGAGGTGCGGTGGTCGCCGACGCGTTCGGCGCCCGCCAGGCGCCGCTCGACGGAGATGTCGGGGCGGCAGCCGAGGGCCGCCGCGACGGCGAGCGTCTCGTTCATCATGATCTCGATGACGCGGCGCGTGCCGCCGTGCAGGCACATCTCGCGCATGGTGGCGCGGGAGAGCGCGCTGATCGGGTTGAAGGAGATGTTGCCGAGCAGCTTGATCCAGATGTCGCCGCGCAGGTCCGGTTCGACGGGACACTTCAGGCCGCCCGCCCGCATGGCCTCGCTGAAGGCGAGACAGCGCGCGGAGCGTGAGCGGTCCGGCTCCCCGACGGAGAACCGGGTGCCTTCCAAGTGCCGTACGATTCCCGGACCTTCGAGCTCCGTCGCCGCGTACACCACGCATCCGATGGCCCGTTCGGGCGCGATCACCGCACTGACCGCGCCGTCCGGGTCCACGCTGCTGACACGGTGGCCGTCGTGCGGGCCGCCGTGCCGGTGGAAGTACCACCAGGGGATGCCGTTCTGGGCGGCTATCACCGCCGTCTTGTCATGCAGGAGCGGCTCGATCAGCGGCCCGCACGCCGCGTACGAGTTGGCCTTCAGGCCCAGGAAGACGTAATCGACGGGGCCGATGTCGGCCGGGTCGTCGGTGGCGTGGGCCCGCGCGGTGAAGTCGCCGCGCGGGCTGTGGATACGTACTCCGTGCTGCCTCATGGCCGCGAGATGCGGTCCACGGGCCACGAGATGGACGTCGGCACCGGCGCGGTGCAGCGCGGCTCCGACATAGGCGCCGATCGCACCGGCGCCGAGGACTGCGACTTTCACGGTGGCGCGCTCCGTTCGGTCGAGGGATCCGAAGAAGGCTCAGGGTCGACATCGCATTCCATGACTGTCGATGGAATATTGTCTACAGTATGGAAGTTGGCCCAGCAAGGGGTCGCGCGCCACATTGCATACCGTCGACGGAATCGGTTCCGCCTCTTCCCAACTCCCCTCCCGGCTTCCTACTGTTCGGGATCATGAGGCCCCCCGTAGCACCCCCGGGATGGAGCCGCTGGCTGGTACCGCCCGCCGCGCTGTCCGTCCATCTCTCCATCGGCCAGGCCTATGCCTGGAGCGTCTTCAAGCCCCCGCTGGAATCAGCGCTCCACCTCAGCGGCACGCAGAGCGCGCTCCCCTTCCAGCTCGGCATCGTGATGCTGGGCCTGTCGGCCGCCTTCGGCGGCACGCTCGTGGAGCGCAACGGCCCGCGCTGGGCCATGACGGTCGCCCTCGTCTGCTTCTCGTCCGGCTTCCTGATCGCGGCCCTCGGCGCGGCGATCAGCCAGTACTGGCTGATCGTCTTCGGGTACGGCTTCGTCGGCGGCATCGGTCTCGGCATCGGCTACATCTCACCCGTGTCGACGCTGATCAAGTGGTTCCCGGACCGTCCGGGCATGGCGACCGGCATCGCGATCATGGGCTTCGGCGGCGGCGCCCTCATCGCGTCACCGTGGTCCGCGCAGATGCTGGAGTCCTTCGGCTCGGACTCCGACGGCATCGCCCTCGCCTTCCTCGTGCACGGCCTGACGTACGCCGCCTTCATGTCGCTCGGCGTGTTCCTGGTGCGGGTGCCGCGCACGGAAGGGGCGCGCACGCCCGGCGCCCCCGGGACGCTCGACGGGCCGCAGGTTTCCGCGCGGGCCGCCGTGCGGACGCCCCAGTTCTGGTGCCTGTGGATCGTGCTCTGCATGAACGTGACCGCGGGCATCGGCATCCTGGAGAAGGCGGCGCCGATGATCACCGACTTCTTCTCCGACACCTCGACACCGGTCTCGGTCGCAGCCGCGGCGGGCTTCGTCGCCCTGCTCTCCGCCGCGAACATGGCCGGACGCATCGGCTGGTCTTCGGCGTCCGACCTGATCGGCCGCAAGAACGTCTACCGCGTCTACCTGGGCGTCGGCGCCCTGATGTATCTGCTGATCGCCCAGTTCGGGGACGCCTCGAAGCCGCTCTTCGTCGTCTGCGCGCTGGTGATCCTCTCCTTCTACGGAGGCGGCTTCGCCACGATCCCCGCGTACCTGAAGGACCTCTTCGGGACCTACCAGGTCGGCGCGATCCACGGCCGGCTCCTCACCGCCTGGTCCACGGCGGGCGTGCTCGGCCCGCTGATCGTCAACTGGGTCGCCGACCGCCAGGAAGAGGCGGGCAAGAGCGGGGCGGGGCTCTACGGCCTCTCCCTCACGATCATGATCGGCCTCCTTGTCGTCGGCTTCGTGGCGAACGAGTTCGTCCGGCCCGTCCACGCCCGCCACCACATCCCCGCCCCGAGGGAGGCCGCCCATGACGGCACCGACCAGCACGCCGCCAAGTAGTCCGCCCCGCCGCAGGGCGCTGATCGTCGGCTCCTGGCTCTGGGTGGGGGTTCCGCTCACATATGGGCTGTATGAACTCGTACACAAGGCCACCCAGCTCTTCACCGGGTGACACGATGATGAGAAGTGACCAAACCCGACGCCCGATTCCTGTTGCTTTACGCGTCCTGTTACCGGTGAGTCGCTGAGCAGACTGGACGGTCCCGCATCTCCGGCAACAAGGGGGACCCGTTCATGCACGGCTCACGCATCGCCGCCGTCGGCCACTACCAGCCCGCCAGGATCCTCACGAACGAGGACCTGGCGGGCATGGTCGACACCAGCGACGAGTGGATCCGCTCCCGCGTGGGCATCCGCACCCGCCACATCGCCGGACCCGACGAGCCGGTCGACGAGCTCGCCGCGCACGCGGGGGCCAAGGCCATCGCGGCGGCGGGCCTGTCACCCGACGCCATCGACCTCGTGCTGGTCGCCACCTCCACCGCGATCGACCGCTCGCCGAACATGGCGGCCCGGGTGGCGGCCCGCCTCGGCATTCCCTCGCCGGCCGCCATGGACATCAACGTGGTGTGCGCGGGCTTCACGCACGCGCTCGCCACCGCCGACCACGCCGTACGGGCCGGGGGCGCCACCCGGGCCCTGGTGATCGGCGCGGACAAGATGTCCGAGGTGGCCGACTGGACGGACCGCACCACCTGCGTCCTGGTCGGGGACGGCGCGGGCGCCGCGGTCGTCGAGGCGTGCGGTCCCGGGGAGGCGCCCGGCATCGGTCCCGTGCTCTGGGGCTCGGTGCCCGAGATGGGCAACGCCGTCCGGATCGAGGGCACGCCCCCGCGGTTCGCGCAGGAGGGCCAGAGCGTCTACCGCTGGGCGACGACGCAGCTGCCGCCGCTCGCCCGCAAGGCCTGTGAGCGGGCCGGGCTCACCCCGGAGGACCTGGCCGCGGTCGTCCTGCACCAGGCCAACCTGCGCATCATCGAGCCGCTCGCCGGGCGGATCGGCGCGGTCAACGCGGTCGTCGCGCGCGATGTCGTGCACTCCGGCAACACCTCGGCGGGCAGCATCCCGCTCGCCCTGTCCAAGCTGGTGGAGCGCGGCGAGATCGTCCACGGGGACCCGGTGCTGCTCTTCGGCTTCGGCGGGAACCTCTCGTACGCCGGCCAGGTCATCCGCTGCCCGTAACCGCGGGGTGGCGCCTGCGGGCCGTGTGACCGGCTCAACTCCCCCTGGTGCTGGCCATTGTGCTCGGTAGACTGTAGACAAAAGGCAATCGTCGACGAGGGGACCGCGATGTTGTCCACAGGACTGCCGCAGGGGGCGGTGCCCAAGCTGGAACGCCCAGGTCCGCTCCGTGAGCGGGTCTACGAAGCGCTGCTCGAACTCATCACGACCCGTGCGCTCCAGCCGGGCCAGCACCTCGTGGAGAGCGAACTCGCCGGGCACCTGGGGGTGTCGCGGCAGCCCGTGCGCGAGGCGCTGCAACGCCTCAACACCGAGGGCTGGGTCGATCTGCGGCCCGCGCAGGGCGCGTTCGTGCACGAGCCCACCGAGGAGGAGGCGGACCAGCTGCTCACTGTCCGCACGCTCCTGGAGGCGGAGGCCGCCAGGCTCGCCGCGGCCAACACGGGCACCGCCGGGATCACAGCCCTGGAGGAGCTGTGCGCCAAGGGTGAACAGGCCGTCGCGGACGGCGAGGTGGACCTGGTGGTGACCACGAACGCGGCCTTCCACGCCAAGGTCATGGAGCTCGCCGGCAATGTCGTCCTCGCCGAACTCGCCGGGCAGGTGGACCGCCGGGTGCGCTGGTACTACACGCCGGTGGCCCGCCGGCGCGGCAAGCAGTCCTGGATCGAGCACCGCGCGCTGATCGCGGCGATCGCCGAGCGCGACGAGAGCCGGGCCACGGAGATCATGCGCGCACACACGGAGCACACGCGCGAGACGTACCACCGGCGCGAGCGCGACTGAGGGGCGAGCGGACCCACCGGGCGGGCCCACGCGGACCGGCCGGCGTTTCGGCGCCGGTCCGCGTGGGCCTTTCTGCGTCCGGGGCGCCCGCACCCCTCTTTGTCCTGTGACTGGAGAAAGTCGTGGGTAATTCGTGCGCAACTTCTTCCCACTCCCGGCAGGCGCTGCTACGTTCCCCTCGAAAGCCCGACGAGAAGAACGAAAGCCGGGCGTGACGACATGAGTTGCCCGATGAGGCGGGGAGGGGCGCGTGAGACGTATGACGGCTCGACCCGCCAATGCGCACCAGGCGCGACTGCTGCGACTGCTGCGTGACGGAGGGCCCAACTCCCGTGCCCAGCTGGGCGATCAGGTCGACCTCTCCCGGTCGAAGCTGGCCGTCGAGGTGGACCGGCTCCTGGAGACCGGACTCGTGGTCGCCGACGGACTCGCCGCCTCGCGCGGCGGCCGCCGCTCCCACAACATCCGCCTGGCCCCCGCCCTCCGCTTCCTCGGCGTGGACATCGGCGCGACCTCGGTCGACGTAGCGGTGACCAACGCCGAGCTGGAGGTCCTCGGCCACATCAACCAGCCCATGGACGTGCGCGAAGGGCCCGTCGCGGTCTTCGAGCAAGTCCTCGCCATGGCAGCCAAGTTGAAGGCCTCCGGGCTCGCGGAAGGGTTCGACGGCGCCGGGATCGGCGTCCCGGGCCCCGTCCGCTTCCCCGAAGGTGTCCCGGTCGCCCCGCCGATCATGCCGGGGTGGGACGGCTTTCCCGTACGGGAGGCCATCAGCCAGGATCTGGGCTGCCCCGTCATGGTCGACAACGACGTGAACCTGATGGCGATGGGGGAGCAGCACGCGGGCGTCGCACGCTCCGTGGGCGACTTCCTCTGCGTCAAGATCGGCACGGGCATCGGCTGCGGCATCGTCGTCGGCGGTGAGGTCTACCGAGGGGTGACCGGCAGCGCGGGCGACATCGGCCATATCCAGGTCGAACCGGACGGGCGGCCCTGCGCCTGCGGCAACAAGGGCTGCCTGGAGGCGTACTTCAGCGGCGCGGCGCTCGCCCGCGACGCGGAGGACGCCGTCGGCCAAGGGCTCTCCCAGGAGCTCGCGACCCGCCTGGAAGCCGCCGGGAAGCTCAGCGCGGTCGACGTCTCCGCGGCGGCTGCCGCCGGTGACGCCACCGCACTCGACCTCATCCGCGCGGGCGGCAACCGCACCGGCCAGGTCATCGCGGGCCTCGTCAGCTTCTTCAACCCCGGCCTCGTGGTGATCGGCGGCGGGGTCACCGGCCTCGGCCACACGCTGCTCGCCGCCATCCGCACCCAGGTCTACCGCCAGTCGCTGCCCCTGGCGACCGGCAACCTCCCCATCGTCCTCGGCGAACTGGGGCCGACCGCCGGAGTCATCGGCGGCGCCCGGCTCATCAGCGACCACCTGTTCTCGCCGGCCTGACCGGCACGTACGACCTGTCCGACCCGTACGCAACGAACCGCACCACACCTCACCCAGTACAGCGCGCTGCCTCGCCCTGCTCCGAAACAGGCTCCGCCCCCGCCCGAGGGGGCCACCTCCCTACCCCGCCCTGCCCTGCAACCGGCCGCACCCGCCGACCCGCCCAAGGGAACCGTCATGGCACCAGAACCACCGCTGCTCACCATGTCCGGCATCACCAAGTCGTTCCCCGGCGTCCGCGCCCTCGACGGCGTCGACCTCCAGGTCCAGGCCGGCGAAGTGCACTGCCTCCTCGGCCAGAACGGCGCCGGGAAGTCCACCCTCATCAAGGTCCTCGCCGGGGCACACCAGCCCGACGACGGCGAGATCACCTGGCGCGGCGAGCGCACCACACTCAAGTCGCCCATCGCCGCGATGCGCCTCGGCATCGCCACCATCTACCAGGAGCTCGACCTGGTGGAGGGCCTGTCCGTCGCCGAGAACGTCCACCTCGGGCACGAGCCGACCGCAGCCGGGTTCGTGGTCAAGGGGCGCGAAGCCAAGGCCTCAACTGCCGCCCTTCTCAAGCGACTTGGGCACGGTGAGATCGAGCCCGGGGCGCTCGTCGGTGATCTCTCCGCCGCCCAGCAGCAGATCGTGTCCATGGCCCGCGCGCTCTCCCACGAAGTGCGCCTCATCGTCATGGACGAGCCCTCTGCCGCGCTCGACCCGGACGAGGTCGACAACCTCTTCCGCATCGTCGGCGACCTCACGGCGGACGGCGTCGCCGTCGTCTACATCTCCCACCGCCTGGAGGAGATCCGCCGCATCGGCGACCGGGTCACCGTCCTCAAGGACGGCCGCGCCGTGGCGGGCGGGCTCCCCGCGAAGGAGACGCCGACCCGCGAGGTCGTCGCCATGATGACGGGCCGCAACGTCGAATACGTCTTCCCCGACCGGCCGACCGAACCGCCCGCCACCGACGCGGTGTTGACGGTACGAGGCCTCGCCCGCGCGGGCGAGTTCGAACCCGTCGACCTGGAGCTGCGCCCCGGTGAGATCGTCGGCCTTGCCGGGCTCGTCGGCTCCGGGCGCTCCGAGATCCTGGAGACGATCTACGGCGCCCGCAAGCCGACGGCCGGTCAAGTCTCCGTCTCCGGGCGGGTGTTGAAGCCCGGAAGCGTGCGTGCCGCCGTCCGCGCGGGGCTCGGGCTCGCCCCCGAGGAGCGCAAGGCACAGGCCCTGCTGATGCTGGAGTCCGTCACCAACAACGTGTCGGTCTCCTCCATGTCCCGCTTCTCACGCGGCGGTTGGCTCGACCGGGGCGCCGAGCGGAAGGCCGCGCAGACCGCCACCCGCGAGCTGTCCCTGCGGCCCGACAACCCCACCGCACCCGTGCGCACGCTCTCCGGCGGCAACCAGCAAAAAGCCGTCCTGGCCCGCTGGCTGCTCCGCGGCTGCCGCGTCCTGCTGCTCGACGAGCCCACCCGCGGCGTGGACATCGGCGCCCGCGCCGAGCTGTACGCGGTGATCCGCAGGCTCGCCGACGACGGCCTCGCCGTCCTGCTCGTCTCCAGCGAAGTGCCCGAAGTCCTCGGCCTCGCCGACCGTGTCCTGGTCCTCCGCGAGGGCCGCGTCGTCCATACGGCGCCCGCCCGTGACCTCGACGAACACCGCGTACTCGACCTCGTACTCGAAGGGAGCCCGGCGTCATGACGCAGCCCGCATCGCCGCCACGGCCCGCCGCATCGAAGAGTGAACCGGCGGACGGCTCAAGCCCGTTGCGGACGCTCACCGCGCATGCCGACGTGCGGACGCTGTCCCTGCTCGGCGTGCTCGCCGTCCTGGTCCTGATCGGCGGCATCACCCAGCCCGACTCGTTCCTCGACACCGACAACGTCCAGCTGATCCTCACCCAGGCGTCCGTCATCGGTGTCGTCACGGTCGGCATGACGTTCGTGATCATCTCCGGCGGCATCGACCTGTCGGTCGGCGCGATCGTCGCCCTCGCCTCCGTCTGGGCCACGACCGTCGCCACCCAGGAGTACGGCTTCGCGGGCATCCTCTTCACCGCGGTGATCGTCGGCATGGCCTGCGGCCTCGTCAACGGAGTGCTCATCGCCTACGGCAGGATGGTGCCGTTCATCGCGACGCTCGCGATGCTGGCGTCGGGCCGCGGCCTAGCCCTGCAGATCACCGACGGCAAAACCCAGATGGTCACCGTCGACAGCGTGCTGAAGCTCGGCGAGCGCGACTCCTACGTCCTCGGCATACCGCCGCTCGTGCTGGTCTTCGCGGCCGTCACCGTCATCGGCTGGCTGCTTTTGAACCGCACCACCTTCGGGCGCCGCTCGGTCGCCGTCGGCGGCAACGCGGAAGCGGCGCGCCTCGCCGGCATCGACGTACGCAGGCAGCGCCTCTATCTCTACCTGCTCTCCGGGCTCTGCTGCGGCATCGCGGCCTTCCTGCTGATCATTCTCTCCGGGTCGGGCCAGAACACGAACGGCAACCTCTACGAGCTCGACGCCATCGCCGCCGCGATCATCGGCGGCACCCTGCTCAGCGGCGGCCGGGGCACCATCACCGGCTCCGTGCTCGGCGTACTGATCTTCATGACGATCCAGAACATCTTCGCCCTGAACAACCTCCAGAGCGACGTCCAGCAGATTGCCAAGGGGGCGATCATCGTCGCCGCGGTGCTGGTCCAGCGACGTACGGCCTCAACTCCCTGACCCGAAGGGTTCACCGCCATGCCAGAGAACACGAGCCGCAGAGGACTGCTCTTCGGAGCCGCCGCCCTGTCGACCGGCGCCCTCATCACGGGCTGCACCAGCAATGAGCCCAAGGACGAGGGGTCGGACACCAAGGACCAGCCGGTCGCCGATGACAAGGCGGGCAAGCAGGTCACCATCGGCTTCGCGGGCCCGCAGGCCGACCACGGCTGGCTCAACGCGATCAACGACAACGCCAAGGAGCGGGCGAAGAAGTACTCGGACGTCACGCTGGAGTCCACCGAGGGCTCGAACGACACCGCCGCCCAGATCGGCCAGGTCGAGACGCTGATCAACAAGAAGGTCGACGTCCTGGTGATCCTGCCGGCCGACGGCAAGGCGCTCACCCAGGTCGGCCTGAAGGCCATGAAGGCGGGCATCCCCGTCGTCAACCTCGACCGCGTCTTCGCCTCCCCGCAGGCCTACCGCTGCTGGGTCGGCGGCGACAACTACGGCATGGGCCTCAGCGCCGGGCACTACATAGGCGAGAAGCTCAAGGGCAAGAAGAACGCCAAGGTCATCGAGCTCGCGGGGCTCGACAACCTGGAGCTCACCAAGCAGCGCACGAAGGGCTTCGACGACGCCCTCAAGAACTACTCCAACATCGAGAAGGTCGCCCGGCAGGCCGCCGACTTCACGGTCGAGTCCGGACAGTCGAAGATGTCCCAGCTCCTCCAGGCGCAGAAGAACTTCGACGCCCTGTGGAACCACGACGACGACCAGGGCGTGGGCGCCCTGCGCGCCATCAAGCAGGCGGGTCGTGACGACTTCCTGATGGTCGGCGGCGCGGGCGCGCTCTCCGCGATGCAGGCCATCGAGTCCGACGACAGCGTGCTCAAGGCCACGGTCCTCTACCCGCCGACGATGGCGGCGTCCGCGATCGACCTGGCGCGCGCGCTCGGCCAGGGCAAGGGCGTCAGCGGGATGGCCGAGTTCGAGATCCCGGCCTTCATCACCCTCTACTCGGCCGTGGTCGACAAGGAGAACGTAGGCAAGTACATGTCCACCGGCTTCAAGTGATGCGCGCATCCGCACCCCCCACCGAGCATTTACCAGGAGGAGTACCGCATGCGTGAGACGGAACACGAGGCTGGGACAGGGAAGCGGCCGCTGGGGGTGGGCATGGTCGGATACGCCTTCATGGGCGCCGCCCACTCCCAGGGCTGGCGCACCGTGGGGCGCGTCTTCGACCTGCCGGTACGGCCGGTCCTCTCGGCGGTCTGCGGACGCGACGGCGCCGCCGCGCGCGCCGCGGCGGACCGGCTCGGCTGGGCCGCCGCCGAGACCGACTGGCGCGCCCTCCTGGCCCGTGACGACGTCGACCTCATCGACATCTGCACCCCCGGCGACAGCCATGCGGAGATCGCGATCGCCGCGCTCGACGCGGGCAAGCACGTGCTGTGCGAGAAGCCGCTCGCCAACACGGTCGAGGAGGCCGAGGCGATGGCCGACGCCGCCGAGCGGGCCCGCGCGCGGGGGCAGGTGGCGATGGTCGGCTTCAATTACCGCCGTGTTCCGGCTCTCGCGCTCGCCCGGCAGATGGTCGCCGACGGCCGGCTCGGCACGCTGCGGCACGTCCGGCTCACGTACCTCCAGGACTGGCTGGTCGACCCCGGATTCCCGCTGACGTGGCGGCTGCGCAAGGACCGCGCGGGTTCGGGGGCGCTCGGCGACCTGGGCGCGCACATCGTGGACCTCGCGCAGTACCTGGTGGGGGAGCCGGTGGCGGGCGTCTCGGCCCTGACGGAGACGTTCGTACGGGAGCGGCCGCTGCTCGACGGCGCGTCGAGCGGGCTCACCGCGGCGGGCGGCACCGCGCTCGGCCAGGTCACCGTGGACGACGCGGCGGTCTTCACCGGACGCTTCCCGTCGGGCGCCCTCGCCTCCTTCGAGGCGACGCGCTTCGCGGCGGGCCGCAAGAACGCACTGAAGGTCGAACTCAACGGCTCGGAGGGCTCGTTGGCCTTCGACCTGGAGCGTCTGAACGAGCTCTCCTTCCACGATCACACGGAGCCCGCCGAGTCCTCGGGCTTCCGGCGCATCCTGGTGACCGAGCCCGGCCATCCGTATCTGGAGGCCTGGTGGCCGCCGGGGCACGGACTCGGGTACGAGCACACGTTCGTGCACCAGGCCCGCGACCTGCTGCACGCCATCGCCACGGGGGAGCAGCCCGAACCGTCCTTCGCCGCGGGCCTCTCGGTGCAGCGCGTGCTCGCCGCGGTGGAGGAGAGCGCGGCGAAGAACTCGGTCTACACCCTCATAGCTTCCACCCCCGTCACGGTCTGAGGAGGCCTGTTCATGCCCCGCGACTTCACGCTCTTCACCGGCCAGTGGGCCGACCTGCCGTTGGAAGAGGTCTGCCGCCTCGCCCGCGACTTCGGCTACGACGGCCTCGAACTCGCCTGCTGGGGAGACCACTTCGAGGTCGACAAGGCGCTGAGTGACCGTTCCTACCTGGAGTCGCGCCGCCAGCTCCTCGACAAGTACGGCCTCAAGTGCTGGGCCATCTCCAACCACCTGGTCGGACAGGCCGTCTGCGACGCGATCATCGACGAGCGGCATCAGGCGATCCTGCCCGCCCGCATCTGGGGCGACGGGGAAGCGGAGGGCGTCCGGCAGCGGGCCGCCCGCGAGATCGAGGACACGGCACGCGCGGCGGCGGCCTTCGGCGTGGACACCGTGGTCGGATTCACGGGCTCGGCGATCTGGCATCTGGTGGCGATGTTCCCGCCCGCGCCGGAGTCGATGATCGAGCGCGGCTACGACGACTTCGCCGAGCGCTGGAACCCGATCCTCGACGTCTTCGACGTCCAGGGTGTGCGCTTCGCCCATGAGGTGCATCCCTCGGAGATCGCCTACGACTACTGGACGACGAAGCGCGCCCTGGAGGCGGTCGACCACCGCGCGGCCTTCGGCCTGAACTTCGACCCCTCGCACTTCGTGTGGCAGGACCTGGACCCGGTCGGCTTCCTCTACGACTTCCGGGACCGCATCTACCACGTCGACTGCAAGGAGGCGCGGCGCCGCCTGGACGGCCGCAACGGCCGCCTGGGATCACACCTCCCGTGGGGCGATCCGCGGCGCGGCTGGGACTTCGTGTCGGCGGGCCACGGTGACGTCCCCTGGGAGGACGTGTTCCGGATGCTGCGCTCGATCGCGTACGAGGGTCCGGTCTCCGTGGAGTGGGAGGACGCGGGGATGGACCGCCTCCAGGGGGCGCCGGAGGCGCTCAAGCACCTGAAGGCGTTCGACTTCGAGCCGCCGACGACGTCCTTCGACGCGGCGTTCGGCGGGAACTGAGCCGCTATGGCCGGAGATCACGCGGAGCCACTTTGTCCTGCCCAAGGAAAAAGCTGAACTTCATTGCTGTGCAAGGGCTTTCCGTCCCGGACAAACGTGGCTACCGTCCCTGATGTGTACAGGACATGAACCTTCCGGGGTGACGGCGCACCCCGGCGCCCAGCGCCCCCGCACCACACCCGCGTACGACCGTCCCCCTTCCGGAGGAACCCCGTGCACAGGAAACGCCTCAGAGTCCTCAAGACCCGCAGACTCCGTAAGACCCGCGGACTCCGCAAGACCCTCGCGCTCTTCACCGGCACCCTGCTGGCCGGCGCCACCCTCAGCCTCACCGCCCCCACCGCGAACGCCGCCGACCCGGAGGCCGTCCGCGCCGCCCGGGCCCAGGCGGACAAGGCGGCCACCGGCAAGGCCGCCGCGGCCGAGGACTTCCAGCAAGTCACCCTCGCCAAGGGCGAGACCGAGACGGGCGAGCCCATGACACTCGCCGTCCTGCCCGACCGCTCCGTCCTGCACACCTCACGCGACGGCACGCTCCGCCTGACGGACGCGGCGGGCAACACCAAGATCGCGGGCAAGATACCGGTCTACTCGCACGACGAAGAGGGACTCCAAGGCGTCGGCCTCGACCCGAAGTTCAGCGAGAACCGCGCGATCTACCTCTACTACGCGCCCCCGCTCGACACCCCGGCGGGCGACGCCCCGGAGACCGGCACGGCCGAGGACTTCAAGAAGTTCGACGGCGTCAACCGCCTCTCCCGCTTCGTCCTGAAGACCGACGGGACCCTGGACAACGCCAGCGAGAAGAAGGTCCTCGACGTCCCCGCGAGCCGCGGCATCTGCTGCCACGTCGGCGGCGACATCGACTTCGACAAGAACGGCAACCTCTACCTCTCGACGGGCGACGACTCCAACCCCTTCGCCTCCGACGGCTTCTCGCCGCTGGACGAGCGCGCGGACCGCAACCCCGCCTTCGACGCCCGCCGCAGCGCCGGCAACAGCAACGACCTGCGCGGCAAGATCCTGCGCATCAAGGTCGCCGACGACGGCTCGTACACCGTCCCGGAGGGCAACCTCTTCGCCCCGGGCACGGACAAGACCCGCCCCGAGATCTACGCGATGGGCTTCCGCAACCCCTTCCGCATGAGCGTCGACAAGCCCACCGGCACGGTGTACGTCGGTGACTACGGCCCCGACGCGGGTGCCGCCGACCCCAAGCGCGGCCCCGCGGGCCAGGTCGAGTTCGCCCGCGTGACCAAGCCGGGCAACTTCGGCTGGCCGTACTGCACCGGCAAGAACGACGCGTACATCGACTACGACTTCGCCACGCAGACCTCGGGCGCCGCCTTCGACTGCGCCGCACCGAAGAACGACTCCGTGCGCAACACCGGCCTCACCGATCTGCCGGCCGCGCAGGAAGCCTGGATCCCCTACGACGGCGGCTCCGTCCCCGAGTTCGGCTCCGGCTCCGAGTCCCCCATGGCAGGACCCGTCTACCGCTACGACGCGGCGAACACCTCCCCGGTGAAGTTCCCGGAGGCGTACGACGGCGACTTCTTCGCCGGTGAGTTCGGACGGCGCTGGATCAAGCGCATCGAGCAGGGCGCGGACGGCACGGTCTCGAAGATCAACCCGTTCCCCTGGACGGGCACGCAGATCATGGACATGGAGTTCGGCCCCGACGGCGCGCTGTACGTCCTCGACTACGGCACGGCCTGGTTCGGCGGAGACGAGAACTCCGGTCTCTTCCGCATCGAGAACGCCACGGACGGCCACTCACCGGTCGCCGAGGCGAGCGCCTCCGTGACCAGCGGCCAGGCCCCGCTCAAGACCAAGTTCACCGCGAAGGCCACCGACGCCGACGGCGGCACGCTGACCTACGCGTGGGACTTCGGCGACGGCGGCAAGTCGACCCAGCAGAACCCCTCGTACACGTACAAGAAGAACGGCGTCTACACCGCGACCGTGACCGTCAAGGACTCCACCGGGCGCACCGGTTCGGCCAGCGCGCACATCACCGTCGGCAACACCGCGCCCAAGGTGACCCTGGAACTCCCCGGTGACGGACAGATGTTCACCTTCGGCGACAAGGTGCCCTTCAAGGTGACGGTGACCGACAAGGAAGACGGCCCGATCGACTGCACCAAGGTCAAGGTCACCCACATCCTCGGCCATGACAGCCACGGCCACCCGGTCACCTCGGCCAACGGCTGCGAAGGCACCATCCAGACGTCGGCGGACGGCGAGCACGACCCGAACGCCAACATCTTCGGGGTCTTCGACGCCGAGTACACCGACAAGGGTGCCAACGGCCAGCCCGCGCTGACCACCCACGACCAGAACGTCGTCCAGCCCAAGCACCGCCAGGGCGAGCACTACAACGACTCCAAGGGCGTCTCCGTGGTGAACCACACCCCGGCGCACGGCGGAAAGACGGTCGGCGACATCAACAACGGCGACTGGGTCTCCTTCAAGCCCTACATCCTCGGCAACGCCACCAAGCTGACCGCGCGCGTCGCGTCGGCCGGCGCGGGTGGCACGCTCGAGGTCCGCAGCGGGTCGGCCACCGGCAGGCTCCTGGGCAAGGCCAAGGTCGCACCCACCGGCGGGTGGGAGACGTACGCCGACGTGAGCACCACCATCACCAAGGCACCCACGAAGACGACGACGCTCTTCCTGGTCTTCAAGGGCACGGGCACCGGAGCCCTGTACGACGTCGACGACTTCACCTTCACCACGAGCTGAGGAAGGGGCCACCCCACCATGCGGGCATCCGCACGCATCACCCTTGCCACCGCGACGGCCGCCCTGCTCATCGGCTGCGTATCGGGCCCCGCGGCCTCCGAACCGGAGAGCAAGCAGGCGGGTGAGAAGGTCCTGGTCTTCTCCAAGACCGCGGGCTTCAGGCACGACTCCATCCCCGAAGGCATCGCGGCCATCAAGGAACTCGGCGCGGCCAACGGATTCACGGTCGACGCCACCGAGGACGCCAAAGCCTTCACGGCCAAGAACCTCGCGCGGTACGACGCCGTGATCTGGCTCTCCACCACCGGTGACGTCCTCGACGGCAAACAGCAGGCCGCCTTCGAGGGCTACATCAAGAAGGGCGGCGGGTACGTGGGCGTGCACGCCGCCGCCGACACCGAGTACGACTGGCCCTTCTACGGCGGGCTCGCGGGCGCGTACTTCCAGTCGCACCCCGCGATCCAGCCCGCGAAGGTGCGGGTCGAGGACCACGGGCACCCGTCCACCGCGCATCTGCCGGGGGTCTGGGACCGGACCGACGAGTGGTACAACTACCGCTCCAACCCCCGGGACCGCGCCCACGTCCTCGCCTCGCTCGACGAGTCGTCCTACACCGGCGGCTCGATGTCGGGCGACCATCCCATCGCCTGGTGCCAGGACTACCAGGGGGGCCGCTCCTTCTACACGGGCAGCGGTCACACCAAGGAGTCGTTCGCCGATCCCGCGTACCGCACGCATCTGCTCGGCGGGATCCGCTGGGCGACAGGTGCGGTGCAGGCCGACTGCCGTCCTGAGAAGGGCTACACACCGCTCTTCGACGGTACGGCGAAGTCCCTGGAGGCCTGGAAGCAGGCGGGCCCCGGCTCCTTCGAACTCAACGAGGGCGACGGGACCCTGAAGACCGTCGGCGGCATGGGCATGCTCTGGTACGGGGCGAAGGAGCTCGGCTCCTACTCCCTCAAGCTGGACTGGCGCATGGACGGCGACGACAACTCGGGGATCTTTGTGGGCTTCCCGGCCTCCGACGACCCCTGGTCGGCCGTGAACAACGGCTATGAGATCCAGATCGACGCCACCGACGTCCCGGAGAAGACCACGGGCTCCGTCTACGGCTTCAAGTCCGCCGACCTGAAGAAGCGCGACAAGGCGCTGAACGGGCCGGGGGAGTGGAACACGTACGAGCTCCGGGTCGAGGGCGAACGCCTTCGGATCTATCTCAACGGAGTGAAGATCAACGACTTCACCAACACGGATCCGGCGAGGAGCCTCAAGGACGGTCACATCGGCATCCAGAACCACGGTGCCGACGACCAGGTCTCCTTCCGCGACATCCGGGTGAAGGACCTGCCGGCCGACGCCGCCACCGGCGTGGGCCGCTAGACGGCGGCGGGCGGAGGACGCCGGACCTCCGCCCGCCGTCTCATCCCGTCCGCCGTCTCTCTTCTCCCTTCCCCCGCGCGTTCGCCGCGTGTACGACAGGAGGCAGCCGTGCCCAATCCTTCTCCTACTGGTTCTTCTGACACATCGGGTGGCGGCCTCACGGGGGTGTGGCTGATCGGGGCGCGTGGTTCGGTCGCCACGACGGCTGTCGCGGGGTGCGCGGCCGTGACGGCCGGACTGCACCCGCCGACCGGCATGGTCACGGAGACCCCGCCGTTCACGGACAGCGGTCTGCCAACGTTGTCGTCGCTCGTCTTCGGCGGCCACGACACCGCGGAGTGCCCGCTGCCCAAACGCGCGGAACACCTGGCCGCCGGGGGCGTGCTCCCGCACGGCCTCCCGTCGGCGGTGGCGGCGGAACTCGCCGCGGCGGACGCGGAGATCCGCATGGGCGGGCCGCGCGGCGGGGACTCCGACGGCCGGACCGACGAGGAACTCATCGAGTCCTTCGCCGCCGACCTCCGCGACTTCGTACGCCGCAGGGGGCTCGCCCGTGCGGTGGTGGTGAACGTCGCGTCGACGGAACCGGTGCCGGGGGACGGCGAGGACAGGCTGCCCGCAAGCTCCCTCTACGCGGCGGCAGCGCTGCGGGCCGGCTGTCCGTATGTGAACTTCACCCCGTCGGCGGGCCTGCACCACCCGGCGCTCGCTGCTTCGGCCGCCTCGTCCGGGCTCCCGTTCGCGGGCCGGGACGGCAAGACGGGCCAGACGCTCCTGCGCTCCGTCCTCGGCCCGATGTTCGCCCAGCGCGCGCTGGCCGTCCGCGCCTGGTCCGGCACGAACCTCCTGGGCGGCGGCGACGGCGCGGCCCTCGCGGACCCGGCCGCCGCGGCGGCGAAGAACGCGGGCAAGGAACGAGTGCTTGCCGACACGCTGGGCTCCGCCCCGGAGGGCGAGGTCCACATCGACGACGTCCCGTCGCTCGGCGACTGGAAGACCGCCTGGGACCACATCGCGTTCGACGGTTTCCTCGGCGCGCGGATGGTCCTGCAGACGACGTGGCAGGGCTGTGACTCGGCCCTTGCGGCCCCGCTGATCCTGGACCTGGCGAGGCTGGTGGCCCGCTCCCACGAACTCGGCATCTCCGGCCCGCTGGGCGAGCTGGGCTTCTACTTCAAGGACCCGGACGACGGCTCGTCATCGGCCTTGGCCGAGCAGTACGAGGCACTGATGGGCTTTGCTTCGCGGCTGCGGGAGGCTTCGGTATGAGGAGGGCGGAGGGGGCGAGTGGGGCTTCCGAGGCGGCTGGGTTTGGGGCTGGTGAGCGGGAGGGCTCGCGGGGTGGACGGCTGGGTGGTGTGAGTGAGGCTGCGCGGGGACTGCGTCTTGTCGGCGGTGGTGATGCTTCGTACAGCCGTGGGAGCGGGGCGGGCGTCGGCCGTGCGGCCCCTCGCGGTGGGCTCCGCCTGGGCGCTGCTCGTGACTGGGCCGAACTCCTGCGGGTCTCCGCCCTGTTCACCGTTCCCGGCGACGCTCTCGCCGGCGCGGCGGCGACAGGGCTTCGCCCCAACCGTCGCACCCTCCTCGCCATAGCCGCCTCGCTCTCCCTCTACGAAGCGGGCATGGCCCTCAACGACTGGGCGGACCGCGAGGAGGACGCGATCGAACGCCCCCACCGCCCGCTGCCCTCCGGGCGCATTGCCCCGCCGGTTGCCCTGGGCGCGGCAGCGGCTCTGACGGCAGGGGGTCTTGCCCTGGCCGCCGGCGCGGGCCGCCCCGCCCTGACGGTGGCGAGCGGCCTGGCGGCCACGGTGTGGGCGTACGACCTGGGCCTGAAACACACTCCGGCGGGCCCGGCGGCCATGGCCACGGCCCGTGCCCTGGACCTGCTGCTGGGGGCGGCGGCTACTTCGGTGGGGGCTGCCTCGGTGGGGGCTTCGGCTGCTGGGCATCGGCGGCAGCCGGCGGGGCGGTTCGGGGTGGGCGTCCGGGCGGGGGAGAGGCGCTCAAGGCCGTTGGCGAGGCTTGCGGCAGGGCTCTCCGGGCGGGGGCGGGGGCGTGGGAGTGGGCGTGGGTTGGGGTTCGGGTTCGGGCCTGAGGTCGGGGCTGGTTCCGATCCTGGGCTCGGTCATGCTTCCGGCCCTGGTCATGATCTCGTTCACGTGCCCGACGCAGGTCCCGACCCTGGCCCTGGTCCCGGCCTCCGCGCGGCAGGACCCGCCGCCCTTGTCCTGGGCGCCCACACCCTCGCGGTGACCGCGGTCTCGCGCCGCGAGGCACAGGGCGGCTCCACGGCGGTACCCCTGGCCGCCCTCGCCGCGACAGCCGCGCTCGCACAACTGCTGGCCCGAAGGGGTGGCGCTGCGGCTCGCGTGGACGGGGGCCGCGGCGACGGCGGCGGCACACGAAAGGGCACTGGCGCTGGCTCCGGCAGGTGTGACCTTGTCGGCACCGGCATAGGCGCCGCACCCGACACCGGCGTCGGCACCTCCACGGCTATCACCACCAGCACCAGCACCAATACCCGCGCCAGCACCCACCCCCCTCAACTCCCGGTAGGCCGCGGCGAAGCAGCCACCCGCGGTCTGCCGGGCTTCACCTCGGGGGAGCTGACGGGGGCCCGCCTGGTGGGCCGGACGGCGGGCCGGGTCCGGCGTACCGGCGGTGTGCCGGGAGGCCCCGCCTCGGGGCGTACCGGCGCTGCCTGGCGGACCGGCACCCGCGGTGCTGTCCAGGCCGCGCTCGCCGCCACCTACGCGGCCACCGCCGCCCGGCCCCTTTTCCACGCGGCGCTCAACCCGTCACCCCAGCTCACCCAGCGGGCAGTGGGCGGCGGCATCCGAGCCATGATCCCGCTCCAGGCCACACTCTCCGCCCGCACGGGCGCCCTGGGCCCCGCCCTGCTGACCGTGGCTCTGGCACCGGCGGCCCGCAAGTTCGGCCGGAAGGTGAGCGTCACGTGACGGGGACGACAGGGACGACGGGGACGACGGGGACGACGGGGACGACGGACGGGCCGAACACCCCACAGCCGCACGTGCAAGCGCAAGCGCGGGCGCAGGCGCAGTCAACCGCACGGAGCGCAAGCCCCACCACCCCGGCGGCTTCGTCCCCGGCGGCTTCGTCCCCGTTCCGCTTCGGGTACGGCACCAACGGCCTGACCGACCTCCGGCTCGACGACGCTCTGGGCCTCCTCGCCGACCTCGGTTACGCGGGCGTCGGGCTCACCCTCGACCACATGCACCTGGACCCCCTCGCCCCCGACCTCGCCGCCCGCACCCGGCACGTGGCCCGCAGGCTGGAAAGCCTCGGTCTGACGGTGACGATCGAGACCGGCGCCCGCTACGTGCTCGACCCGCGCCGCAAGCACGGCCCGTCGCTCCTGGACCCCGACCCGGACGCACGCGCCGCCCGCGTCCGCCTGCTGCTCAGGGCTGTCCAGGTCGCCTCCGACCTGGGCGCCCACGCTGTGCACTGCTTCAGCGGCATCACCCCGGAAGGCACCTCCGACGAAACCGCCTGGCAGCGGCTCGCCGAAGCCCTCGGCCCCGTACTTGACGCCTCGTTCGGCGCCGCCGTGCCCCTGGCCATCGAACCCGAGCCCGGCCACCTCCTCTCCACCCTCGCCGACTTCCACCAGCTCCGTCACGAACTGGGCGACCCACAGTCCCTGGGCCTCACCCTCGACATCGGCCACTGCCAGTGCCTCGAACCGCGGTCTCCCGCCGACTGCGTACGCGCCGCCGCCCCCTGGCTGCGGCACGTGCAGATCGAGGACATGCGCCGCGGCGTCCACGAACACCTCCCGTTCGGTGACGGAGAGATCGACTTCCCGCCCGTCCTCGAGGCCCTGGCCTCCACCGGCTACCAGGGCCTCACCGTCGTCGAACTGCCCCGCCACTCCCACGCGGGCCCCCAACTCGCCTCCCGGTCCATCGAGTTCCTGCACAAGGCCGCCGCCGAGGCGATCCGCACCCCCGCCGGAGGAGGAACCCCGTGACCGAAGCCCCCGTCATCGACGACCTCCGCACCCGCCTCGAAGCCGCCCTCGGCGGGGCCGCCCGCGCCTGGCTCGACCAGGCCACCGCGGAGGCCGCCGCCCACCCCGGGCGACCGGAGCAAAAGGGCACCCCCGTCTGGGAGTTGCGCTTCGCCGAAGCCGGGCGACGCTGCGGCCAGGACCACGCCGACGCTGCCCGCGTACTCCTCCTGCACGCGGCCGAAGCGGACCCGGCCACCCTCGCCCGCGTCTACGGACAAGGCACCGCGGCCGAGCGCCGCGCCGTCCTGCGGGCCCTGCCCCATCTGGTCCAGGGCCCGCAGGCGCTGCCCCTGGTCGAGGACGCCCTGCGTACCAACGACACCCGGCTCGTCGCCGCCGCCGTAGGCCCGTACGCCGCCCGGCACCTCGCCCCGCACGACTGGCGCCACGCGGTGCTCAAGTGCCTGTTCACCGGTGTCCCCGTGGAGGCCGTCGCCGAACTGGAACGCCGCGCCGGTGCCGACGCCGAGCTCGCCCGCATGCTCGGCGACTACGCGGGCGAACGCACCGCCGCCGGGCGCACCGTCCCCAGCGATCTGCACCGCGTCCTGGCCCTGACCGCTCCTACGGCCCCCTCGGCCGCCGGAGCGCCCTCGGCCCCCGCGACCCCTTCCACCGGCGAGGAGCAGGAGTCCTGATGCGCATTTTCGACCCCCACATCCACATGACGTCCCGTACGACCGACGACTACGAAGCCATGTACGCCGCAGGCGTCCGTGCCGTCGTCGAGCCCGCGTTCTGGCTGGGCCAGCCCCGCACCTCACCCGCCTCCTTCTTCGACTACTTCGACTCCCTCCTGGGCTGGGAGCCCTTCCGCGCCGCCCAGTACGGCATCGCCCACCACTGCACGATCGCCCTCAACCCCAAAGAGGCGAACGACCCCCGCTGCACCCCGGTCCTCGACGAGCTGCCCCGGTATCTCATGAAGGACAACGTCGTCGCCGTCGGTGAGATCGGCTATGACTCCATGACCCCGGCCGAGGACGCCGCGCTCACTGCCCAGCTGCAGCTCGCCGCCGACCACGAGCTGCCCGCGCTCGTCCACACCCCGCACCGCGACAAGCTCGCCGGTCTGCGCCGCACCATCGACGTCATCCGGGAATCCGCGCTGCCCCTGGACCGCGTCCTCATCGACCACCTGAACGAGACCACGGTCAAGGAAGCCAAGGACAGCGGCTGCTGGCTCGGGTTCTCCGTCTATCCCGACACCAAGATGGACGAGGACCGGATGGTGGCCATCCTGCGTGACCACGGGCCCGAGCGGGTCCTGGTCAACTCGGCCGCCGACTGGGGCAGGAGTGACCCCCTGAAGACCCGCAAGGTCGCCGACGCCATGCTCAAGGACGGATTCAGCGAGGACGACGTCGACCTGGTGCTGTGGCGCAACCCTGTCGCCTTCTACGGACTCAGCGGCCGCCTCGCCCTCGACGTCACGGACACCGAAGCCACCCACGAGGGCAACTCCATCCTCCGCGGCGGGGCGTGAGCCATGCGCTTCCGGCACCCCGACGGCAGCGTCGTCCACCTCGCGTACTGCACCAACGTCCACCCCGCCGAAACCCTCGACGGCGTCCTCGCGCAACTCCGCGACCACTGCGAACCCGTACGCAAACGGCTCGGCAGGGACCGCCTGGGCATCGGCCTGTGGCTCGCCAAGGACGCCGCGCACGCCCTGGTCACCGACCCGGCGGCGCTGCGCGGCCTGCGCACCGAACTCGACCGGCGCGGCCTCGAGGTCGTCACCCTCAACGGCTTCCCGTACGAAGGCTTCGGCGCCGAAGAGGTCAAGTACCGCGTCTACAAGCCGGACTGGACCGACCCCGAGCGCCTCTCCCACACGACCGACCTGGCCCGGCTGCTGGCCGCCCTGCTCCCGGACGACGTCACCGAAGGCACCATCTCCACCCTTCCCCTCGCCTGGCGCACCCCCTTCGACACCACTCACGCCGAGGCCGCCCGCGCCGCTCTCACCGCGCTCGCCCAACGCCTGGACGCCCTCGCGGAGCTGACCGGCAAGTCGATCCGCATCGGCCTCGAACCGGAACCGGGCTGCACCGTGGAGACCACGGGCGACGCGATCGCCCCCCTCACCGCGATCGGCCACGACCGCATCGGCGTCTGCGTCGACACCTGTCACCTCGCCACCTCCTTCGAGGACCCGCAGACCGCCCTCGACGCCCTCGCCGCCGCGGGCATCCCCGTCGTCAAGTCCCAGCTCTCCGCCGCCCTGCACGCCGAACACCCCCATCTCCCCGGAGTCCGCGAGGCCCTCGCCGCCTTCGACGAACCCCGCTTCCTGCACCAGACCCGCACCCGCACCGCGGCCGGACTGCGCGGCACCGACGACCTCGGCGAATCCCTCGCCGGCGACGCCCTGCCCGAAAGCGCACCCTGGCGCGCCCACTTCCACGTCCCCCTGCACGCCGCTCCCGCGCCGCCCCTCACCTCCACCCTCCCCGTACTCAAGGACACCCTCGCCCACCTGGTCGGCGGGCCCGAACCCCGCACCCGCCACCTCGAGGTCGAGACCTACACCTGGCAGGCGCTGCCGCCCGCACTGCGCCCCCGCTCCCGTCCCCAGCTCGCCGACGGAATCGCCGCCGAACTCACCCTCGCCCGCGATCTCCTGACGGACCTCGGCCTGAAGGAACTGCCATGACCGCACCCGAATCTGGCCCCACTCCTCTCCTCGTCCTGGACGTCGTCGGCCTCACCCCCCGTCTCCTCGACCACATGCCGCACCTCAAGTCCCTGGGCCAGTCCGGCTCCCGGGCCCCCCTGGGCACGGTCCTGCCCGCCGTCACCTGCGCGGCCCAGTCCACCTTCCTCACCGGCACCACCCCCGCCGAGCACGGCATCGTCGGCAACGGCTGGTACTTCCGCGAGCTCGGCGACGTACTCCTGTGGCGCCAGCACAACGGCCTCGTCGCCGGCGACAAGCTGTGGGACGCCGCCCGCCGCGCGCACCCCGGCTACACCGTCGCCAACATCTGCTGGTGGTACGCCATGGGCGCCGACACCGACATCACCATCACCCCCCGTCCCGTCTACTACGCCGACGGCCGCAAGGAACCCGACTGCTACACCCGGCCCCCGGCCCTGCACGACGAACTCACCGAGAAACTCGGCACGTTCCCCCTCTTCCACTTCTGGGGCCCCGGCGCCGACATCGTGTCGAGCCGCTGGATCGTGGACGCCACACGCCACATCATCAGCACCCGCCACCCCGACCTGGCCCTTTGCTACCTCCCTCACCTCGACTACGACCTGCAGCGCTTCGGCCCCGACGACCCGCGCTCCCACCAGGCCGCCGCCGAACTCGACGCGACCATCGCCCCTCTCCTCGACGAGGCGAAGGACGAGGGCCGCACCGTCGTCGCCCTGTCCGAGTACGGCATCACCCGCGTCGACCGCCCCATCGACATCAACCGCGCCCTGCGCCGCGCGGGCCTGCTCGAAGTGCACACCCAGGACGGCATGGAGTACCTCGACCCGATGACGTCCCGCGCCTTCGCCGTCGCGGACCACCAGATAGCCCACATCTACGTGCGCAGGCCCGAGGACCTCGAAGTCACCCGCCAGGCGCTCGCCGACGTGCCCGGCATCGAGCAACTCCTCGACGACGAAGGCAAGAAGGCCCACCACCTGGATCACCCGCGCTCCGGCGAACTCGTCGCCGTCGCGGAGCCGGACGCCTGGTTCACGTACTACTACTGGCTCGACGACGACCGCGCGCCCGACTTCGCGCAGCTCGTCGAGATCCACCGCAAACCCGGCTACGACCCCGTCGAGCTCTTCATGGACCCCCTGGACCCCTATGTGAAGGTCAAGGCGGCCAAGGCCCTGGCCCGCAAGAAGCTCGGCATGCGCTACCGCATGGCGGTCGTGCCCCTCGACCCGTCACCTATTCGCGGCAGCCACGGCCGCCTTCCCACGAGCGACGACGACGGTCCGCTCATCATCAGCTCCACCCCCCATGCGTTTCCCGACAGGATCGCGGCCACCGCCGTGAAATCCCTCCTGCTCGACCTGGCCGGCCTGGGCTGAGGCACACCTCGCCCCACCAACAGCCCGAACAGGATCAGTTACACAGAGTGAAGCACGCGTCACTGACAACGCGCCAGTGGCGTCCGCCCGCACGTCGAAAAGCCCATGTCAAAGCCCACGTCAAAAGCCCACGTCCAAGAGCCCAGGAGAGCACCCGTGACCGACTTCCACGACACTCCCGCCGACGAGGCACTCAGACAGCGTCTCGGCATCAACCGCCGCCGCTTCCTCAGCACCTGCACCGCCGTCGGCGCGGGCGCGATCGCCGCGCCTGTGTTCGGCGCGGCACCATCCTTCGCCCAGCCGCAGCCGACGGGCGGCCATGGCCACGGCCACGGTCACGACCTGGTCCCGGCGAAGAAGCGCGGAATCATCCTCTACACGGTGCGTGACGCGACCGGCCGTGACCCGCTCGCCAGCACCCTGCCCTCCGGTTTCCGTGAGGTGTTCAAGGAACTGGCCCGCTACGGCTACAAGCAGGTCGAGTTCGCGGGCTACGGCCAGCACGCCAACGCCCCCGGCGGCGCCGGCCTGGAGTCCGTCGAGGGCGCCAAGCTGCTGCGCTCCTGGCTCGACGAGTACGGCCTGCGCGCCCAGGGCAACCACGGCTTCATACCGGGGTCATGGCCGCTCTCGCAGCCCGACCTCGACACGTTCAAGAAGCACCTGGAGATCGCCAACATCCTCGGCATGGACCACATGGGCACCGGTGGCGACCCCACCAACAGCTCGTACAAGGCCGACTGGGACGTCGCCGCCGACAAGTGGAACGCCATGGGCGCCATCGCGCGCAAGGCCGGCATCAAGCTCTACACCCACAACCACGACGCGGCGTACGGCTTCCTGCTCGACGGGGGGCCGCTCGACGCGCAGGGCCGCCCGACCCGCAGCTCCGGCATCCGCAAGCTGGAGTACTTCCTCAAGGCCACCGACCCGCGGACGGTCTGGCTGGAGATGGACATCTACTGGGCGCACGTCGCGCAGTACAAGTTCCACACGTACACGGCGCACGACGGCTCCCAGCGGAAGAAGGTCTTCGACCCGGCCGCGCTCGTCAGCCGCAACAACAAGCGCTACCCGCTGTTCCACGCCAAGGACGGCACCCGCAACGACACCAGCGGTGAGGGCTACGACATGGTGGCCTTCGGTGAGGGCGTCATCGACTACCGCACCTTCTTCAGCCGGGTCGGCGAGAAGAACTACCACAACCCCATGGTCGAGCAGGACAACGCGCCCAGCGGCACCGACCTCGGCCAGTCCCTGAAGCTCGCGAAGGTCGGCTACGACAACCTGGCGGCCCTCCGCAAGAAGCGCTGACACAGTCGGGAGAAGAGGCTCGGGAAACGCCCGCACACACAGCTCTCGCCGCGCGCAAGCCGCGCGGCGAGAGCTGTGTGTGCGTCACGGGGGTCAAGCGGGCGCAGGCGCCCGCTCACGCCCCGGCTGGCGGAGCAGCAGTGCGACGGCCGCCGCCAGCATCGAGATGCCGCCCGCGAGCGCGTACGCGCCGTTGTAGCCCCACGCGGCCACCACCATCGAGCCGAGGCCGCCGCCGAACAGGCCGCTGATCAGCTTGCCGCTGTAGACGAGCCCGTAGTTGGTGGCGTTGTAGTTCTCGCCGAAGTAGTCCGGGGTCAGTGCCGCGAACATCGGATAGAACGCACCGCCGCCGAATCCGGAGAGGAACGCGAAGACCAGGAACAGCCATTCGCTGTGGATGTCGCCCGCCCAGATCACTCCGAACTGGGAGAGCCCGAGGACCAGGATCACGAATATCAGGGTCGCCTTGCGGCCCCAGATGTCGGAGAGCCAGCCGACCACCCCGCGTCCGATGCCGTTGATGACGGCCATGAGCCCCATCGACGTCGCGGCGACCAGCGGCCCGAAGCCCACCTCCTTGGCGAAGTCCACCTGGAAGGAGATCCCGAAGATGGACACACCCGCGGTCATGACGAGGGTGAACCACATCAGGGGCAGCATGCCCGTCCTGATGGCCTCCTTCGGCGTGTACTGACGTACCGCGGGCGGGTTCTTGGCGAGGCTCGCCGCGTCCTTGGAAGCGCCCGACTTCTCCAACGGGTCGACTTCGGAGGGCCACCAGTTCTTCGGCGGGTCCTTGAAGAAGAAGGCGCAGGCCAGCACGACGACCAGGATGTACGCGCCGATCAGGTCGAGGACGCGATGGTAATTACCCGTGTCGAAGGCGTAGTTGAAGATGAAGATGAACGGCAGTGAGCCGTAGGCGAATCCGCCGTTGACGAATCCCGTCTTGGCGCCGCGGCGTTCCGGGAACCACTTGGCGACCATATTGATGCAGGTCGCGTAGACGAAGCCGGAGCCCACGCCGCCGATGACGCCGAACCCGATGATCGCGAGCCATACGTTGTTCAGGTGCGAGAGGGCGAGGAATCCGATCAGGCACATGAACGACCCGATGAACATGGCGTTGCGCGCCGTGAGGATGCCTCGTTCGCGCATCCATCCGGCCGGGAACGCTATGCCCGCCTGGAAGAAGACCCAGACACTCAGAATCCAGAAGGTGTTGGACTGCGTCCAGCCGTGGGCGTGGGACAGGGTGTCCTCCGCCGAGCCGAACGCGTACTCGAAGACGCTGATGGCCATCATCGCGATCCACGGCAGGTACACCATGATCTTGCGGGAGTGGCCGAGGATGTCCCGGTCCGTCTCGCCCACGCGATAGACGCGGCCGTGCTCGTCGGTGATCTCGCGATACGGGGTGCCGGCCGGCACCTTGTTGCTTGCGGCGATGGGCTCCGCCGTCATCAGGCCATCTCCTCACCGAGGGGTTGCGGATTGGGTTTGATGCCTTTGTCCTTGGGCCTTCCCGGTTGGGAAAGGAAGAGCGCGATGAATCCCGCGAACAGGGAAATCGAGCCGGCCAGCGTGAAGGCGCCGGTGTGTCCCCAGTTGTGCACCACGATGGCGCCCATACCGGAGCCGAGAAGCCCGGAGACCAGCTTGGAGCTGTAGACCAGGCCGTAATTGGACGCGTTGTTGTTCTCGCCGAAGTAGTCCGCCGTCATCGCCGCGAACATCGGGAAGATGGCGCCTCCTCCGAATCCGGAGATGCTGGAGAAGATCAGGAACAGCGGGAGGTTCTTGATGTCCGCGGCCCACAGGATTCCGTACTGGGAAAGGCCGAGGACGATACAGACGAAGATCAGGCAGCGTTTGCGTCCGTAGAGGTCCGAGAGCCAGCCGATGACACCTCGGCCCGTGCCGTTGACGATGGCCTTCAAGGACATCGCGGTGGCGACGATTCCACCGGCGAATCCGGCTTCCTTCCCGATGTCCACCTGGAAGGCGATGCCGAAGATGTTCACGCCCGATGTGCACAGCAGGCAGAACCACATCAGCGCGACCCGCCCGGTCTGCCACGCCTCCTTCGGCGTGTACTGGTGCACGGCCGGCGGGTTCATCGCCAGCGCGCGCCTGGCCCGTGGGTCGCTCGGCGGCCGCAGCGGGTCCACGTCGGCCGGCCACCAGTTCTTCGGCGGGTCCCGGAAGAAGTAACCGGCCACGGCGACCATCGCCGCCAGGAGGAGGCCGACGCTCACGAGCACCCAGCGGAAGTTCGTCAGATCCATGAAGCCGGTGAAGATGAACACGAACGGCACCGAACCGTAGGCGAATCCGCCGTTGACGAATCCGGTCTTTCCGCCCTTCCGTTCGGGATACCACTTGCCGACCATGTTCACGCAGGTCGCATACACCATTCCGGCGCCCATACCGCTGAACATGCCGAAGCCGATGAAGGCGACGACGACATGGGGCGCGAACGCCAGTGACAGATATCCCAGCAGCGTGCCGACAGCGCCGCACATCATCGCCCAGCGTGCCGGAAGTTTCCCGCTCTCACGGAGTTTGCCCGCCGGGAAGGCCACGGCGGCCTGGAAGAAGACCCAGACCCCCAGCATCCAGAAAATGGCGGTGTCGCCCCAGGCGTGCGCCTCGCGCAGGGTGTCCTCGGCCGACGCGAACGCGTACTCCGCCGAACTGATTCCCATCATGCCGACCCACGGCAGGATGACCATCCACTTGCGCTTGCGGCCCATGATGTCGACGTCGGTCTCGCCGACCCGGAACATCCGGCCGTTGGAGTCCTTCACCTCCCTGTAGGGGACGGCTGTGGGTATGTCTGTTGTCGTCATGTCGCTCTAGCACCCCTTGCGTCGAAAAGATCCTGGCCAGCGCCCCCTGTCCAATTCCTTTCGTGTGCGCACGGGTCCCGGGGCCGGCCGACGCGCACCGCCGGCCGGCCCCCACACCGGTCACCTCATGGACCGCCCCCCAACAGGCCGGCAGCCCGGGCCCACCGGTACTTCGCACCGAGGGCTGCCACCGGCTTCTCCGTCGTGTACGGGTACGCCACGACGCCCCGCTCGAAGAGGTACTGGCAGGCCTCCTCGACCTCGACGTCGCCCGCAAGGGAGGCGACGACGGGCTTCTCGATGCCGCGCTCACGGAACTCCGCGATCACGCGGGCCGTCAGTTCGGCGAAGACCATGGGCGGGGTGACGATGGTGTGCCAGTAGCCCAGGACGAGCGCGTGGATGCGCGGATCCTCCAGGCCGAGCCTGATGGTCGCCTCGTACGTCGACGGGGGCTCGCCTCCGGTGATGTCGACGGGGTTGCCCGCCGCCCCGAAGGGCGGGATGAATGCCCGGAAGGACGCGTCCAGGTCGTCGGGGATCTCCATGAGCCGCAGCCCGTTGTCGGTCACCGCGTCGGAGAGCAGCACACCGGAGCCGCCCGCACCCGTGATGATCACGATGTTGTCGCCCTGCGGGGTGGGAAGCACCGGCAACGCGCGCGCGTACTCCAGCATCTCGTTGAGTCCGGGGGCCCTGATGACGCCCGCCTGCCTGAGGATGTCGTCGTACACGGCGTCGTCGCCCGCCAGGGCGCCCGTATGCGATCCGGCGGCCTTCGCCCCGGCGGCCGTACGTCCGGCCTTCAGGACCACGACCGGCTTCTTCGGGACGGTCGCCTTCGCGGCCTCCACGAAGGCGCGGCCGTCCTTGAGGTCCTCCAGGTGCATGGCGATGCACTTGGTGTTGGGGTCCTCGCCGAACCACGTGAGGAGGTCGTCCTCGTCCAGGTCGGACTTGTTGCCGAGCCCGACGATCGCCGAAACGCCCGTCTTCGTAGTGCGCGCGAAACCCAGGATGGCCATCCCGATGCCACCGGACTGGCTCGTCAGGGCGACCCCGCCCTTGACGTCGTACGGCGTGCAGAACGTGGCGCACAGGTTCTGCCACGTCGAGTAGTAGCCGTAGATGTTCGGCCCGAGAAGGCGCACCCCGTGCCGCTCGCCGATCTCCACGATCTCGTCCTGGAGCGCCTGTTCACCGGTCTCGGCGAACCCGGAAGGGATGAGGACCGCGTTGGGGATGCCCTTGCGGCCCACCTCCTCCAAGGCCGACGCCACGAACTTGGCGGGGATCGCGAAGACCGCCACATCCACCTCACCGGGAACGTCCGTGACACTCTTGTACGCCTTGCGGCCCAAGATGTCATCGGCCTTGGGGTTCACCGGATGGATCTCTCCGGAGAAGCCGCCGTCGATGAGGTTGCGCATCACGGAGTTGCCGATCTTGCCCTGCTCGTTGGAGGCGCCGACCACGGCGACCGAGCGGGGCTCCATCAGCCGCCGCATCGACGTGAGCATCTCCTCGCGCGTGTAGGTACGGCGCTTCTTCGGAGCCCCTTCGGCGAGGATGACGCGGATGTCCGCGGCGATCGCGCCCTCCGGAGTGGCGATCACCGGGTTGAGGTCCACCTCGGCGATCTCCGGGAAGTCGGTGACCAGTCGGGACACCCGGCGTATCTGCTCGGCCACCGCCCACCGGTCCACCGCGGGCGCGCCCCGTACGCCGCGCAGCACCTCGGCGGCACGGATCGAGTCGAGCATCGATGCGGCCTCGTCAGCGTCTACCGGCGCGAGGCGGAACGTGACGTCCTTGAGGACCTCGACGAGTACGCCGCCAAGCCCGAAGGCGACGACCTTCCCGAACGTCGGGTCGGTCACCGCCCCGACGATCACTTCCTGGCCGGAGGGCAGCAGCTCCTGCACCTGCACGCCCTCGATACGTGCCTCCGGAGCGTACGCACGCGCGTTCTTGACGATCTCGCAGAAGGCGGCCCGCACGTCGGTGGCGCCCTGCACCCCGACGATGACACCGCCGGCATCGGTCTTGTGCAGGATGTCGGGGGAGACGATCTTCATGACGACGGGGCCGTCGAAGCGGGCCGCGTGCGCGACCGCCTCGTCCACGTCCGTCGCCAGCTCCTCGCCGGGCACGGCGATCCCGTACGCGTCCGCGAGGATCTTTCCCTCCGGCGCCGTCAGGGACGTCCGCCCCTCCGCGCGTACCGAGTCGAGGAGCGCCCGCACCGTCAGTGCGCGGTCTTCGGCCATCAATCAGATCACTCCGTTCGACTTGAGCAGACGCAGTTCCTCGTCACCTAGGCCGAGCTCACCGACGAAGACCTCCGCGTTGTGCTCGCCCAGGAGCGGCGAACTGACCACGTTCACAGGGGAGTCCGACAGCTTCAGCGGGGAGCCGACCGTGGTGAAGGAGCCGCGCTGCGGATGCGCGACCTCCACGACCATCTCGTTCGCGGCCAGCGAGGCGTCCTCGATGATCTCCTTGGTGGAGAGGATCGGGCCGCAGGGGATGTTGTGGGCGTTGAGCCGCTCCAGGACCTCCCACTTGGGGAGCGTGGAGGACCATTCCTCGATCAGCGGGAACATCTTGCCGAGCTTGGGGAGCCGCGACTCCGGAGTGGCCCACTCGGGGTCCTCGGCGAGCTCGGGACGCCCGATGAGCTCGGTGAGGGGCTGCCAGCCGACGGGCTGCACGATGACGTACACGTAGTCGTTCGGTCCGCCCGGCGCGCACTTGACGGCCCAGCCGGGCTGTCCGCCGCCGCTCGCGTTGCCCGAGCGCGGCACCTCGTCACCGAAGTCCTCGTTCGGGTACTCGGCGAGCGGCCCGTGCGCCAGGCGCTGCTGGTCGCGCAGCTTGACCCGGCACAGGTTGAGCACCGCGTGCTGCATGGCCACGTTCACGCGCTGTCCGCGGCCGGTGTTCTCCCTCTGGAAGAGGGCGGCCAGAATGCCGGCTACGGCGTGGATGCCGGTCCCGGAGTCACCGATCTGGGCACCCGTGGCGAGCGGCGGCCCGTCCTCGAAGCCGGTGGTCGACATGGAGCCGCCCATGGCCTGTGCCACCACTTCGTAGGCCTTGAAGTTCGTGTAGGGGCCCTCTCCGAAGCCCTTGATCGAGGCGTAGACGATGCGTGGGTTGATCTCCTGGATGCGCTCCCAGGTGAAGCCCATCCGGTCCACGGCGCCCGGGCCGAAGTTCTCGACCATCACGTCAGAGCGCCGGATCAGCTCCGTGAGGAGCTCCTTGCCGCGCTCGGTCTTGGTGTTGAGGGTGATGCTCCGCTTGTTGCAGTTGAGCATCGTGAAGTAGAGCGAGTCGACGTCCGGGAGATCACGCAGCTGCTTGCGCGTGATGTCCCCGGAGGGCGCCTCCAGCTTCACCACGTCCGCGCCCAGCCACGCGAGGAGCTGCGTGGCGGAGGGCCCGGACTGGACGTGTGTCATGTCGAGGACGCGTACGCCCTCAAGAGCCTTGGTCGTCATCGCGCGGGCTCCTCACTTGTACATGGTCTGGTTCATGGTTCCGGGGGCGTACGCGTCCGGATCGACCCATACGTTGATCAGCGAGGGCTTGCCGGACTCGCGCGCCCGCCGCAGCGCCGGGCCGATGTCGGCGGGGTCGCGGACCTCTTCGCCGTAGCCGCCGAGCATCTGGGCGAACTTGTCGTAGTGGACGTCGCCGAGGGTGTTGCCGATGCGTTCGCGCTCCTCGCCGTACTTGGCCTTCTGGCCGTAACGGATCTGGTTCATCGAGGAGTTGTTGCCGACGATCCCGACGAAGGGCAGGTGGTAGCGGACGAGCGTCTCGAAGTCCCACCCGGTCAGCGAGAAGGCGCCGTCTCCGAAGAGGGCCACCACCTCCTTGTCGGGCCGTGCCTGCTTGGCGGCGAGCGCGAAGGGGATGCCGACGCCGAGCGTGCCGAGCGGTCCCGGATCCATCCAGTGGCCGGGCGACTTGGGCTGCACGACCTGCCCGGAGAAGGTGACGATGTCGCCGCCGTCGCCGATGTAGATGGAGTCTTCGGTAAGGAAGTCGTTGATTTCGCTGACGAGGCGGTAGGGGTGGATCGGTGAGGCGTCGGACCTGAGGCTCGGCAGCCGCTTTTCGATGGCCGTCTGCTCGGCGGCGCGCAGTTCGTCGAGCCACTCCTTGCGCTTGGACGCGCCTCCGTTGAGACGTCCGGAGGCGGCCTCGGTGACCGACTTCAGGATGAGGCCGGCGTCGCCGACGATGCCCAGGTCGATGTCCCTGTTCTTGCCGACGGTGCGGTAGTCGAGGTCGATCTGCACGACCGTCGCGTCAGGGGAGAGCCGCTTCCCGTAGCCCATGCGGAAGTCGAAGGGCGTCCCCACGATGACGATGAGGTCGGCGTTGGAGAACGCGTACCGCCGCGAGAGCTGGAAGTGGTGCGGGTCTCCGGGCGGCAGGGTGCCGCGCCCCGCGCCGTTCATGTAGGCGGGCACGTTCAGGGTCCGCACGAGCTCGATGGCGGACGCCGTTCCCCGTGTCGTCCACACCTGGCTGCCGAGCAGGATCGCGGGCTTCTCGGCGTGCACGAGCAGGTCGGCGAGCTTCTCGATGGCCTCTGGATCGCCCACCGAGCGGGTGGAGGCGCGATAGTGCCCGGCCTGCGGCACCCGGGCCTTCTCCACCGGCACCTTGGCGTCGAGCACATCGCGGGGTATCTCCAGGAAGGACGGTCCTGGAGCGCCGTGGAAGCACTCACGGAAGGCCATGGACACCATGTCGGCCGCCCGCGCCGTGTCCGGCACGGTCGCGGCGAACTTGGTGATCGGCGTCATCATGTCGACGTGCGGAAGGTCCTGGAGTGACCCCATCTTGTGCTGGGTGTGTGCTCCCTGGCCGCCGATCAGCAGCATGGGGGACTCCGCGCGGAAGGCGTTCGCGACGCCCGTGACGGCGTCCGTGGTTCCCGGTCCCGCCGTTACCACGGCGCATCCCGGCTTTCCGGTGAGGCGTGCGTAGCCGTCGGCCGCGTGGGCGGCGACCTGCTCGTGGCGTACGTCGACGACATCGATCCCCTCGTCGACGCAGCCGTCGTAGATGTCGATGATGTGGCCGCCGCACAGGGTGTAGATGACCTCCACACCCTCTGCTTTGAGTGCCTTGGCGACCAGATGCCCACCGGAGATGTGGGTTTGGTTCGTGTCGCTGCTGCCGTCGGGCATGGCGAAGTCCTGTCCCTTCGTAGGGGAGTTGGAGCGCTCACAGGCTGCTCGTAGGTGCTCTCGCGGTAGATTGCATACAGTCGACGAATACTGTATGAAGCTTGTTATCCCGCATCCGGTGAGTGGTGTCCAGGGGGCGTGCGTCACTTTTCGGGGGCCCGGGGGTCGCTCCCCGGATCGACACAGCGGTGAGGAGCCGGAATGGACCTGTTCGAGCACCAGGCAAGGGAACTCTTCGAAGAACACGGCATCTTGGTGCCGCAGGCAGAGGTCGCCGACACGGCGAAGGAGGCACGCGCGGGCGCCGAGCGCCTGGGCGGCCGCGTCGTCGTCAAGGCGCAGGTGAAGACAGGCGGACGCGGCAAGGCGGGCGGTGTGAAGGTCGCCGCGGACCCGGCCGCGGCCGAGATCACCGCACGCCGGATCCTCGGCATGGACATCAAGGGCCACACCGTGCACAAGGTGATGCTGGCCCAACCCGTCGAGATCGACCGCGAGTTCTACGTCTCCTACGTACTGGACCGCACGGCCGGGTGCTTCCTCGCGATCGCGTCCGCCGAGGGCGGCATGGAGATCGAGGAGGTGGCGGCGAGCCGCCCGGAGGCCGTCGCGCGCGTGGAGATCGACCCGGCGGCGGGAGTGGACGAGGAGAAGGCGGCGGAGATCGCCGCGGCGGCGGGGCTACCCGAAGCTACCGCCGACGTACTGGTCAAGCTGTGGCAGGTACTGGTCCGCGAGGACGCGCTCCTCGTCGAGGTGAACCCCCTGGTCCGTACCGCCCAGGGGGAGATCCTCGCCCTCGACGGCAAGGTCACCCTGGACGACAACGCCCGCTTCCGCCAGGCACGCTGGGGCGCCGACGACTCCGACCACGACGACCCCCTGGAGTCGGCGGCCGCGTCCAAGGGCCTCAACTACGTCAAGCTCGACGGCGAGGTCGGCATCATCGGCAACGGCGCGGGCCTCGTCATGTCCACCCTCGACGTCGTCGCGGGCTGCGGGGCGCGCCCCGCGAACTTCCTCGACATCGGAGGCGGCGCCTCCGCCCAGATCATGGCCGACGGCCTCTCCGTCATCCTCTCCGACCCCGCCGTGAAGTCCGTCTTCGTCAACGTCTTCGGCGGCATCACGGCCTGCGACGCCGTCGCCGACGGCATCGTCCAGGCCCTGGAATCCGTCCAGTTGACCAAGCCGCTCGTCGTCCGCCTCGACGGCAACAACGCCGTACGGGGCCGCGCCATCCTCGACGAACGCGCTCACCCCCTGGTCCAGCAGGCCACCACCATGGACGGCGCCGCACGCCGGGCCGCGGAACTCGCCGGTCACACCAACGCAGCCTAAGGAGCCGGGACATGGCGATCTACCTCACCAAGGAGAGCAAGGTCCTCGTCCAGGGCATGACCGGCGCCGAGGGCATGAAGCACACCCGCCGCATGCTCGCGGCCGGCACGAACGTCGTCGGCGGCGTCAACCCGCGCAAGGCGGGCCGCACCATCGACTTCGACGACCGCGCCGTACCCGTCTTCGGCTCGGTCCGTGACGGCATGAAGGCCACCGGCGCCGACGTCACCGTCGTCTTCGTGCCGCCCGCCTTCTCCAAGGCGGCGGTCACCGAGGCCGCCGACGCCGGGATCGGTCTCGCCGTGGTCATCACGGAGGGCATCCCCGTGCACGACGCCGTCGCCTTCCACGCGTACGCCAAGGAGCGCGGCACCCGCGTCATCGGCCCCAACTGCCCGGGGCTGATCACCCCCGGGCAGGCCAACGCGGGCATCATCCCCGCCGACATCACCAAACCCGGACACGTCGGCCTGGTGTCGAAGTCCGGAACGCTCACCTACCAACTCATGTACGAACTGCGCGACATCGGATTCTCCACCTGTGTCGGCATCGGCGGCGACCCCGTCGTCGGCACCACGCACATCGACTGCCTCGCCGCCTTCGAGGACGACCCCGAAACCGAACTCATCGTCCTCATCGGCGAGATCGGCGGCGACGCGGAGGAACGCGCCGCCACCTACATCCAACAGGCCGTCACCAAGCCCGTCGTCGCCTACATCGCCGGATTCACCGCACCCGAGGGCAAGACCATGGGGCACGCGGGAGCCATCGTCTCGGGCTCGTCCGGCACCGCACGCGCGAAGCAGGAGGCCCTGGAAGCCGCCGGGGTACGGGTCGGTGCCACGCCGACCGAAACCGCCCGCCTCGTTCTCAACCAGCTCGGGGCGTGATGTCACTCATAGGTGGCAGGGCCTTACTGCACTACCGTCCCCCAGCACACACGGACCGCGAAACGAGCGGTCCCGCACGAGCCATGTACCTCCCGCCCCGACTGTGCACCGTGAGCGGAGACACCCGAATGGCATCCACCCTCACCCACCCCCTCGTCCTCAAAGCGGGTACGGCCTGGGCCGACGCCTGGCAACGCTGCCTGGCCGTCGCCCCCGAGGCCTTCCGCGACGACCGCGTGCTCAACCTCTGGAACGGCACCTGGCAGGCGGACGGCCGCGCCCTGCCCGCCACCTCACCCGTCGACGGCAGCCCCATCGCAGGGCCGCCGCGCCTCGACGCCGCCACCGCCCACCAGGCCGTACGCGCCTCACTCGACCAGCACCGGGCCTGGCGCCACGTCCCGCTGGACGAACGGCGCGCCCGCGTCGCCGCCACCCTCGACGCCCTCACCGAGCACCGCGAACTGCTCGCGCTCCTCCTCGTCTGGGAGATCGGCAAACCCTGGCGGCTCGCCCAGGCCGACGTCGACCGGGCCATCGACGGCGTGCGCTGGTACGTCGACGGCATCGAGCCGATGATCGAGGGCCGGACCCCGCTGGACGGCCCGGTGTCCAACATCGCGAGCTGGAACTACCCGATGAGCGTGCTCGTTCACGCAGTGCTGGTACAGGCACTCGCGGGCAACGCGGTCATCGCCAAGACCCCGACGGATGGCGGCGTCGCCTGTCTCACCCTGGCCTGCGCGCTGGCAGCCCGCGAAGGGATCCCCGTCACCCTCGTGAGCGGCAGCGGGGGAGAACTGTCCGAAGCGCTGGTACGCGCACCGGAGATCGGCTGCGTCTCCTTCGTCGGCGGACGTGACACGGGCGCCGCGGTCGCCACCGCCGTCGCGGACCTCGGCAAGCGGCACATCCTCGAACAGGAAGGACTCAACACCTGGGGCATCTGGAACTACAGCGACTGGGACACGCTCGGTGCCGTCATCCCCAAGCTCTTCGACTACGGCAAGCAGCGCTGCACCGCGTATCCGCGCTTCGTCGTCCAGCGGGGCCTCTTCGACGAGTTCCTCGCCGCCTACCTCCCGGCCGTGCGCACCCTCCGCGTCGGCCACCCGCTGGCGGTCGCGCATGCCGAAGACCCGTTCCCGCAACTGGACTTCGGCCCGCTGATCAACGCGGCCAAGGCCAAGGAGCTGCGCGACCAGGTGACGGAAGCGATCGACCGCGGTGCCGTGCCGCTGTACCGCGGCGCGCCGGTGGCGGACCGCTTCCTGCCGGGCCAGGACACGGACGCGTACGCCCATCCCGTCACGCTCCTCAACCCGCCCCCGTCATCGCCGCTGCACCACGCGGAGCCGTTCGGCCCGGTCGACACCATCGTCCTGGTCGACACGGAGGCGGAGCTGCTCGCCGCCATGAACGCGTCGAACGGAGCGCTGGTCGCCACCCTGTCCACCGACGACACCGCGACGTACGAACGCCTCGCACCGCAGATCCGCGCCTTCAAGACCGGCCACGGGAAGCCTCGCTCGCGCGGGGACCGGGACGAGCTGTTCGGCGGGTTCGGCGCGTCCTGGCGCGGCGCGTTCGTCGGCGGCGAGCTGCTGGTCCGCGCGGTCACCCATGGCCCTGCCATGGAACGGCCGCCGGGGAACTTCCCCAGCTACCACCTGATGGCGTGAGGCCCCGGCCGACCGGGCATCGGAGAACGGCCTAACCGATGCCCTGCCGGTCGGGCCGCAGGGCGAACGCGCGGTCCGCGGCCTCCGGGACCGTGCGTTCCACCTCCCGCTCAAGCAGCTCGCGGTGGCGCAGGAGGGGCTCCCTGCGCTCCTCGGGCGCGAGCCGCAGCAGGTCGTCCAGGCCCGCCAGCATGCGCCGGACGACCTGCGGACTGCCGACCGCGCACCCCCGGATCTCGGCGAACCCCAGATCCACCAGCGCCGTCCAGTCCGGCACGGGCTGCACCATCCGCACCGCCCCGCACCGGTCACGGTGGCGCAGGGCGCCCAGGGGATACGCGGCCACCGACGCCAGGAACTGGATGATGCGGTCCAGGGCCTGGACGGCGGTGGTCGGGTCGTTGACCGCGGGGGACAGGGCCCGCAGCGCGATGTCGGCGAGCTGGCGCAGACCGAAACCGAGGTCCTGGTGGAAGGTGCGCTCCACGCCCACCGACACCGTGTACCGCAGCGCGCGCCGGGGCGGCGCCGCCCCACCGTGGACGGTGAACACCGGCGTGCCCGGCACCACGAAGTCGCCGATGCGGGGCAGCAGCCGCAGCACCACACCGTGGCGCCTGGCCGCACGCACGACGCGGGCGATGTGCACGTCCCGCAGCACTCCGGCCCGCCCGTGATGAATGATCCGGGCGGTGGCGGGGCCGAGGCGTTCGTCGTCCACCGCTCCCTCGGTCGGATGCTTCAGGGCCATCCGGAACGACTCCCGGGCGATCCGGTCGATGACGAAACCGATCCGCATCATGCGGAGGGTTCCGTTCACGTACGCGACGAAGAGCAGCAGGCTCAGGAAGACCATCGCCATCGCCAGGAGTGACTCGATCAGCGGCACGCTCGTCAGGAGACGCGGATCGCTCTCGCTGTCGAAGGACGTCAGCGTCATCAGCGAGAACAGGAACGTCGCCAGGAAGACGGTGAGCGTGATCTTGGTGATCCGCGACCTGATGTACAGCCGGACCACCCGCGGGCTGAACTGCCCGCTCGCCATCTGCACGGCCACCAGCGAGATGCTGAAGACGACACCGATGAAGGTCATCATGGCCGAGCCGATGGTGTTGATCACCGCCTTCGCGTCGTCGGCGATCTTCATCAGACTCTCGACGGTGTCGTAGTCCCCGGCATCCCTTGCCGCCGCCACGAGCCGGCTGTCCAGCTCCGCCGCCACCAGCCACAGCACCATGGCCCCGATCAGACCGGCGGTCGGCGCGAACCACATGGTGTCCCGCAGATGCTCGCGCAACGGGGACAGCAGCCGGGGCCGCCGCACCTTCACGTCACCGAACACTCCCGTAATCAACCCGTCACTCATGGTGAGACTGTAGATGTGGCGGCACGGGCCGCCGGGCATCCGCCCGGCGGCGCACGGATACGCAGGTGAAAGGCACTCCGAAAGCTTGGTATTGTTGTCCATGTCGCCGCGGGGAACACCCCGCGAACGACAGACACCTTGTCCGGGTGGCGGAATGGCAGACGCGCTAGCTTGAGGTGCTAGTGCCCTTTATCGGGCGTGGGGGTTCAAGTCCCCCCTCGGACACCAGCCAGAACCCCACGGCCTCTCTGAGGCCGTGGGGTTCTGTCATGCTTCGAGCTGGAAGCGGTCGTCCCACCGTGGCTTCAGCTGGTCCGCACCACTGCCGCGTCGGCCGCCTCCGGCAGCTCCCTGACCGCCGACTCGATCTCACCGAGCCCCACGCGGTAGCCGCGGATCTTCACCTGCCCGTCGGCCCGGCCCACGACGACCGGACGGCCCTGTGCGTCCAGTCGCACCAGATCTCCCGTGCGGTGGACGCGGTCACCCCCGTCGGGCAGCGTGCCGAACGCGGCCGTCGCGTCGGGAAGGTTGAGGCAGCCGCGGGCGATGCCCTCCCGCTGATGAGTAGCTCGCCCAGGCCCTCGGCCGCCTGCCCGGCATCCGTGCGGTCGACGGTCAGGAGGGTGCCCGGTATCGGGTGGCCGATCGGCAGCGGATCGTCCGGCGCGTACCCCTCGGACGACTCCGTTCGGAATTCCGGCACGGCGGTCCGCGCACCGGTGAATCGGGTGACAGGCGAGGAACTGAGTGACAGCCGCAGAAATGCTAGAGGCGTGACCGCGGTCCTTCAGCAGGGCCATGATGTGCCCTATGCATGCAAAGTGTATGATGCATATATCGAGTAGAATGTCTGCATGGACAAGCCCGGTCGCCGTATGGACAAGCCCGCAGGACGCACGGAGAAGCCCGTGCGGAAGGTCGAATTCGAGACGATGCTGCTCGGACGGCACTCGCATCTGTTCAATCCCCGCACCCGCTCGTCCGGTGGGCGCCTCGACCGTAGCGCGTACATCCTGCTCAGCCGCATCCAGATGGACGGCCCCATGTCCATCGGCCAGCTCACCGAAGCTTTCGGCCTCGACGCCTCCACCCTGAACCGGCAGACCGCGGCCATGATGCGCGGCGGGCTCGTCGAGCGCATCCCGGACCCCGACGGCGGCATGGCCCGCAAGTTCCGCATCTCCGCCGAGGGCACACGGCAACTCGACGCCGACCGGGCCGAGTACACCCAGGGCCTGGAGAAGGTCATGGACGACTGGTCGCCGGAGGATGTGGCGACGTTCGCCGGCTTCCTGCAGCGCTTCAACAGCGACATCGAGCGCCTGGAGGGGCACCCCTGGCCGCGCCCGTAAGGGCCCCGGTCCGCACCGGGGGCAATTCTCGCCGGGTCGCCCGTGTTTCGCACGAGCGGCCCTGTGTCGCGCCGGGACGCCGCGTCGTCGACCGTGGATCAAGGTCGTTGATGGCAGAGTTCGACGATCACCAGATGGCAGCGCCGTGCGGCGCTCCGTCACCGCCCACCTGCCGCCGCACCCCGAGAACCCGGAAGAGAACCGCACCACATGACCCTCCGCGTCCTGCTTGCCGACGACCAGGCCCTCCTCCGGGCGACCTTCCGCACCCTGATCGACTCCTGCGACGACATGGAGGTGGTCGCCGAGGCCACCGACGGCGAGGAGGTCCACGGACTCACCCGGACCCACCGCCCCGACCTCGCCCTCATGGACATCCGCATGTCCGGCACGGACGGCCTGGCCGCCACCACCCGGATCTGCACCGACCCGGACCTCACCGCGACCCGCGTCCTCATCCTCACGACCGGCGAGACCGACGAGCACGTCGCCCGTGCCCTGCACGCCGGCGCGAGCGGATTCCTCGGCAAGGACGTCGGCGTCGACGAACTCCTCGGCGCGATCCGCACCGTGGTCGCGGGCGATTCGCTGCTCTCCCCGCCGGCCACGCGCGCCCTCATCACCCGCTTCCTCGCCACCCCCGGCCCCGACGGCCACCTCGCGCCGCCCGAGAGCCTCGCCGCGCTCACCGCACGCGAGCGGGAAGTGATGGCCCTGGTCGCCGAGGGAAAGGCCAATGACGAGATCGCCGACGCGCTCCTCACCAGCCCGGCCGCCGTGCGCACCCACGTCCAGTGCGCCATGACCAAACTCGACGCCCGCGACCGCGCCCAACTGGTCGTCATCGCCTACCAGTCGGGCCTCGTCCGCCCCACGCCGCCCCTCTGCTGAGTTCAGGGCCGCCCGGACCCGTCCCTCACTTCTTGAGCCCGTCCATCGTCACGCGCGTGTCGGACTTGAGCATCTCCTCGACCTCCGTGGCGGTCGGCGGCTTCGTCTTGCCGTCCGAGCCGCCGTAGTAGCTCCAGCGCGTCTCGATGGTGAACCAGCCCTCGCGCACGGCGAGCGTCATGCCGTTGAGGTCGTCATCGCCCGAGCCGCTCCTGTCGGTCACCAGGTAGGCCTCGTCGCCGATGCCGCTCACGGCCTTGGTCTTGTAGGTGTACGTCTTCTGCGACTGGTCCTCGTAGGCCTTCTGCTCGGAGGCGAACTCGCCCTCCGGGTCGGTCGCCTTGTGCCAGCGGGCGGTCGAGTAGACGTAGATGCTGGAGTACGAGTCGGCGGCTGCCTCCGGGTCCTTGAGCTTGCGGCTGCAGTAGCTCATGTCGAACCCCTTCTGCCGCGAGCCGTAGTGGGTCGTCGAGGTGGCGTCCGTGTCGATCTCGTACTTCTTCTTGAAGCCGTCGAGCGGGGAGACGTCGCAGAGATCCTTCGTGTACTGGTATCCGGCGAGGTCCGCCTTCGCGCCGTCGCCGCCGTCGGAGCCGAGGTTGCCGGTGGCGAAGAGGGCCCCTGCCCACAGGGCCGACGCGACCACGACACCGCCGAGTCCCCACACCCAGCCGGGCGTGGGCTTACGCGGACCGGCCGGGGGCGCGGGCGGTGCGGGCGGCTGGCCGTAGGGACCCGGCTGCTGTCCGTACGGGCCCGGGGGCTGGCCGTAGGGCTGCGGCGAGCCCTGTGGCGGCACCGCGCCCGGGGGCTGCTGGTACGGATTCGGTGTCTGCTGGTACGGGTTGGGCTGATTCGGCTGGTTGGGCTGGGGGTTCGGTATCGACATGGCGGCAATGTACCGCTGGTCCGAGGGCGGCAGGACCCGGCCCGGCCCTGGTCGCCCCAGGGATGACCGGCTCAAGTAAGGTCACCCTTAGCTATGTGCACGCAGTGAACCCCTGGAGGCTCCCCCATGCCGCTCACCGCTCCTCCCGCCGGGGCGACCCGTCGGCCGCCCCGCATCCCGCGGCCACGGCCCGTCGAGCGCGCGGACAGTGCGTGGGTGGAACGGGCCGTGGAGCGAGGGGATTTCTGGGGCGCCGTGCGGGACGCGGGCGGTGCGCCGGTCGTCGAGCCCGACCCCGAGGGCGACGACGGGCATCGGGTGGTCACCTTCCTGTGGCGCGGCACGGACGCGACCCGCACCGTCCTCGTCATGCCGAACAAGATCGTCGACCCGCGTGACATGGCGCCCAACCTGATGGAGCGGGTGCCGGGTACGGACATCTGGCACTGGTCGATCCGGATGCGTGCGGACTGGCGGGCGACCTACAGCCTGTGCGTGGACGAGGGCGACGGCCCGAGCACCGACGCCGAGTACTGGCCGTGGCTGCGGCAGCAGCAGCGCACCGACCCACTCAACTCGCGCACGCTGCCACGACGTTGGGGCGGTTCACCGAACTCGTACGTCGAGCTGCCGCAGGCACCGGCGGGCGACGACTGGCAGCGCCGCGACGGCGTCGCGCGCGGCACCGTCAGCACCCACACCGTCCGCAGCGAACTGCTCGGCAACGAACGGCGGGTGCACCTGTACGAGCCGCCGGGCGGCGCTAGCGACCTGCCCGTCCTGGTGCTCATGGACGGCGAGATGTGGCAGCCGGGCCTGGATGTCGCCGCCCTCCTGGACAATCTCATCGCCGACGGCCGCATCCCGCCCCTGGCCGCCCTGCTGCCCGAATCCCTGAGTGCCGACCAGCGCTGGGCCGAGCTCGCCTGCAACGAACGGTTCGTCGGGTTCCTGGAGACCGAGCTGTTGCCCTGGGCGGGCGAACGGCTGTCCCTGACCGCCGATCCGGCACGCACCGTCGTCGCGGGCCAGAGCCTCGGCGGCCTCACCGCCGCCTACGCCGCCGTGATCGCGCCGGGCCGGTTCGGCCGCGTCCTGGCCCAGTCGGGTTCCTTCTGGTGGCCGGACGGCCCCGACCTCGCACGCTCCGAGTGGCTGACCGGGCGTATCGCCGAGAGCGAGAAGCTGCCCGTCCGGTTCTGGCTGTCGGCCGGTGAGCAGGAGTGGGTCGCGCTGCCCGCCATGCGCAGGCTGCGCGCCACCTTGCGGGAGAAGGGGTACGAGGACGCCGTGTACCGCGAGTTCAACGGCGGGCACGACTACCTGTGCTGGCGCACCGAGCTCGCGGACGGGCTCGTGGGGCTGCTCGGCGCGCGGTCCACGGGGGAGTCAGCGGTGGAGACCGCCGCCGCATAACCCTCGGGGACGGCCACGTCCCGCACCGTCCAGCCCCGCACGCCGACGGGCTCGACGCCCGTCCCCACCAGCAGCGACGCCGTTCCGCCACCGGCGAGGCCCTCGCCCGTCCCCTTGAGGCACGCTTCTTTGCGCGTCCAGCAGCGGGCGAAGGCCAGGGGGCGTTCCGTGGCGGGGAGCCCGGCCAGTTCGGCCTGCTCCTTGGGGTGCAGCGACCCGGCCGCGTCGGCCACCACGCTCGCGGACGGCAGCCTCTCGACATCGACGCCGACCGGCCGGTCCGCGAAGGCGAGCAGGGCCAGGCCGTCCGTGTGGGACAGCGAGAAGTGCGGGCCCGCCCCTCCTGCGACGGCGGGGCGGCCGTGCGGATCACCGCACAGCGGGCACGGCAGCCGCACCAGCTCCACCGCCGCCGGGCCGACGCCGAGGTGCGCGCCGAGCCGCCTGCGCAGCGCGGTGTGCGCCGCCGCGTACAGCTCCTGGTCGGCGGGGCGCCGCAACGCCGCCGCCCGGCGCCGCTCCTCGGCGTCGAGGAGCGACACGTCGAGCGGGGCCGGGCGGACCAGGTGGAGCTGCGTCACTCGGGCGGATCCTGCAGCCGGGCGACGCAGCGGCCGTACGTCTCCGGGCCGTACACCGAGGTCCAGCCCTCGGGTGCGGGGCGGAAGACCGGCCACAGGGAGTACTCGCCGAGCGCGTTCTCCAGGATCAGATGGGTCGGCTCCTCGTCCGCGCCGGTGTCCGTGCCGACCGGGTCGAAGGGGCCGGGTGTCGTCGTCATGCGTGGTCCAGCTCCTTGAGGCGGGCGGCGAGGACGGCACAGACCTCGTCGAGGCGGCGCGGCTGGGTCAGCTCCGGGTGCAGGCAGTCCACGTCGTGGTTGCTGATCGAGCCGCCGACGTACGGCGCCCAGGCCTCCCTGGTCAGCCAGTCCTCGGCGCGCGGCGCGGCCGCCGTGAAGAACAGGGCGTCGCCGTCGAAGGGTCGGTGGTCGTGCTCGCGCATCAGGCGGGCGTTGTTGACCACGATGCCGAGGACCGCGGTCAGCGTCCGGTCGGGCAGGCCCGCAAGCGCGCTGCCCTCGCGCTGCAGCGTGGCAAGTACCTCCTCGCGGGTCATCTCGTCCGTCCGGTCGTAGCCGGCCATCCGCAGCAGCGCCGCCAGCGCGTCCTGCTCCTCCGGCACGGCGGCATCGCGCCACTGGTCGGAGGGATAGGCATCGAGCAGTGCGAGCAACTCGACCTCCTCGCCCGCCTCTTGGAGCAGCACGGCCACCGTGTGCGCCAGGACACCGCCGACCGACCAGCCGATCAGCCGGTAGGGGCCGTGCGGGCGGACGGCGCGCAGTGCGTCGACGTACTCGGCAGCCATCTCCTCCATCGTGGAGGGGAGTTCGCCCCCGCCGTGCAGGCCGCGCGCCTGGAGGCCGTACACCGGCTGTTCCGGGTCGAGCCGCGAGAGCAGCCCCGAGTAGCACCAGCTCATGCCGCCCGCCGGGTGGAACGCGAACAGCGGGGTGCGGTCGCCGCCCGCGCGCAGCGGGAGCAGCACGTCCAGGGAGCGGTCGGCCTCGCTGTGGTCCGCGTCCAGGTGGGCGGCGAGCGCCGCCGGGGTCTGCGCCTGGAAGAGCGTGCCGATGGTGAGCTCGGCGCCGAGCGTGTCACGCACCCTGGCGACCAGGCGGGCCGCCAGGAGCGAGGTGCCGCCGAGGTCGAAGAACGCGTCGTCCACGCCGAGGTGGGGCACGCCGAGAACCTCGGCGAACAGCCGGGTGAGCGTCTCCTCGCGGTGACCACTGGGCACCCGGCCGCCGTCGCCCGAACCCTCGAAGGAGGGGGCGGGCAGGGCGCGCCGGTCCAGCTTGCCGTTCGGGCTCAGCGGGAAGTCGTCGAGGACGAGGATCGCGCCCGGCACCATGTAGTCGGGCAGCGTGCGGGCGAGCCGGGTGCGCAGCTCCTCGGGGTCGGGGACGGCTCCGGAGTCGGACGTCACGTACCCGACGAGCCGCTGGTCGCCCGGCCGGTCCTCGCGGACCAGGACGCTGGCCGCACTCACCGTCTGGTTGGCGGCCAACTCGGCCTCGATCTCGCCCAGTTCGATGCGCAGTCCGCGCAGCTTCACCTGATGGTCGGTGCGGCCCAGGTACTCGATCTCACCGTGCCCGGTCCAGCGCGCCAGGTCACCCGTGCGGTACATGCGGGTGCCGGGCGGGCCGTAGGGGTCGGCGACGAACCGGGACGCGGTCAGTTCGGGGCGGCCCAGGTACTCGCTCGCCAGCTGGGTGCCGGCCAGGTACAGCTCGCCCTGGATGCCGGGCGGGCACGGCTGGAGCGCCGCGTCCAGGACGTACAGGCGCGTGTTCCAGACGGGCTTGCCGATCGGCACCGGGCCCGAGGCGTCGGTGGCGCACGGGTGGTACGTCACGTCGACGGCCGCCTCGGTCGGGCCGTACAGATTGTGCAGCGGTACGCCGTCCAGGACGCGTCCGAACTCCCGCACCGTCTCGCGCGGCAGCGCCTCGCCGCTGCAGAAGACGTGCCGCAGGCCCGCGCAGTCCGCGGCGGCAGGCTCGGCCAGGAACACCTGGAGCATCGACGGCACGAAGTGGCAGACGGTGACACCCTGTTCGCGGATGACGCGCGCCAGATACGCCGGGTCCTTGTGGCCGCCGGGCTCGGCGACGACGAGCGTCGCACCCACCCGCAGCGCCCAGAAGAACTCCCACACCGACACGTCGAACCCGGACGGCGTTTTCTGCAACACCCGGTCACCGGGCGAGAGTTCGTACGTCGCCTGCATCCAGCGCAGCCGGTTGTCGATCGCCGAGTGCGGCACGGCGACACCCTTGGGGCGGCCGGTCGAACCGGACGTGTAGATGACATAGGCGGGGTGGTGCGGCGTGAGCGCGCGCGGCGGGTCGTACGAGCCGTACGGCGTCGTGTCCAGGGTGTCCAGGGCGACCAGCGGCACACCCGAGGCGGGCACCCGGCCGGCACGGTCGGCGATCACGCAGGCCGGCCCCGCGTCGTCCAGCATGTACGCGAGACGGTCCGCCGGATAGTCCGGGTCCAGCGGGAGGTAGGCGCCGCCCGCCTTCAGCACGGCGAGGAGTGTGATCACCAGGTCCAGGGAGCGGGGCACGGCGACCGCCGCGAGCGCGCCCGGACGTACGCCGACCTCGATGAGATGGTGGGCCAGGCGGTTGGCGCGGGCGTTCAGCTCGGAGTAGGTGAGCTCCTGGTCCCCGAAGACCAGGGCGGTGGCGTCCGGGGTGCGGACCGCCTGGCCCTCGATCGGGCCGATCAGGGTGGTGGGCGGCACCGGGTGCGCGGTGGCGTTGAACTCCTCGACCACCAGGGCGAGTTCGGCGCGGCGGGCGATCGTGTGCTCGGCCAGCGGGAGGTGCGGGCCCGCCTCGGCGACGCGCTCCAGGAGCTCCATGAAGCGCGCCTGGTGGACGCCGAGTTCGTCCGGCTCGTACAGGGCGGGGTTGCCGTCGTAGTCGATGCGCAGGCCACTGCCGTCGGCGCGGTCGTAGACGTTGACCGTGAGGTCGTCGACCGGGCCCGCGGAGAGGTTGTGGGCGTCCGTGCGGGCGCCCGCGAAGGTCAGGCCGTAGTCGAACGGCATGACGTTGACCAGCGGCCCGACCAGCGAGCGCCCCTCGCCGAGCAGGCCCAGGTCGCGGCGGATGTCCTCGTAGCGGTAGCGCTGGTGGCGGCGGGCGGCGCGGATGCCGAGCACCACCTGCCGGGTCAGCTCCGCGAAGGTCGCCTGCGGGGTCACCGTGAGCCGCAGTGGCAGCACGTTCATCACCATGCCGGGCACGCGAAGCGCCACCGAGCCCATGCGGCCCATCATCGGCAGGCCGAGCACCACCTCGGCGGAGCCGGTGGCCCGGGAGACGTACAGCGCCTGCGCGGCGACGAGCACCTCCGGCCAGGTCGCCCGCATCGAGGACGCCACTTCCCGCAGCCGTGAGGTCGCCTCGGGGGAGAGGCGGGCGCTGCGGCGGTGGAAGGAGCGGGACGGCAGCGCGGTGCGCCCCGCAAGATTGGGGGCGTCCGGGCGGTCGGCGAAGGCACCGTCCCAGTACCTGCGGTCCGCCTCGAACGTCTCCGACGAGCGGTACGCGGTGTCCTCGGCGACCAAGTCCTCAAGGCGCCCGAAGGGGCTCGCGCCCGGCTCCTCGCCCGCGGCGAGCGCGGTGTAGATCTCCGCGGTGCGGCGGGCGAGCAGCGAGTAGCCGAAGCCGTCCATCACGATGTGGTGCACCCGCTGGTACCAGAGCCACCGCTCGTCGTCGACGCGGAACAGCGCGTGCGCGAACAGCGGCCCCGCCGCCAGGTCGAACGGCGTGGCCAGGTCCTCGCGCATCCACGCCTGCGCGTCGGCGTCCGGGTCGGCCGCGGCCCGCAGGTCGCGCACCTTCAGGGGCAGCGTCGGTTCGACGACCTCCAACTGGTGCGGCCCTTCGGCCCCTTCGATGATCCGCACGCGCAGCGCGTCGGCCTCCGACACCACCTGACGCAGCGTCCGGGCGAACAGCGACGGGTCGATGGGACCGTGTATCTCCAGGCACTCGGCCGTGTTCTGGGCCGGGCTGCCGGGGTCGAGCGCCTGCGCGAACCACATGCCCGACTGGGCAGCGGTGAGCCTCATGCCGAGGCTCCCAGAATCGGCGCCCAGGCCTCGATGGCGGGCTGCTCGGCCAGGTCCACGAAGGTGGCGCTGATGTCGTGCTCGCGGCGCCAGCGCTCGATGAGCGACATGATGCGCACCGAGTCGAGGCCGTAGTCGACGAGGTTCTCGTCGAGGGGGATGTCGGCCGGGTCCTCGCCGAGCACATCGGCGACGTCGGCCCGTATGAGTTCCACGCTGAGCGCCATGTCAGATCCCCTTCAGAACCGTGTCGGTGGTGGTGACGACCGCGCACCGGCCGGCCGCGTACCGCAGCGCCATGTCGTGGTCCTCGCGGGAGAAGTCGGCCACGGCGTCCGCCACGACGAACGCCTGCACGTCACGCATCCACGCGTCGCAGGCCGTCATCAGGACGCCGATGTGCGCGTACACGCCGACGATGACGAGCTGGTCCCGGCCCGCCTCGCGCATGCGCTCATCGAGGTCGGTGCGGACGTACGCGCTGTACTTCCACTTCGTGAGCACGGTGTCGCCGGGCTCCGGCGCGACCGGGCCCGCGATCGCCTTCGCGTGTTCGTCGTCGGGCAGCCCCGGCCCCCAGAAGTCCTGCTGGAGTCCGCGCTCGGCGGGCGACTGGCCGCCCGGCTGCGCCGAGTACATCACCGGGACACCGGCCGCACGCGCCGCCTTCGCCAACTCGCCGACGTTGGACAGGAGTTCGGTCGTCGGTGAGGTGTCGGGGGTGTACGCGGTCAGGAAGTGGTTCTGCAGGTCATGGACGAGCAGCACCGCCCGCCGCGGGTCGATGGTCCACGCGACCCGGTTGTCGGGCAGCTCGTCGGGCGAGGGCATCGGGTACGGCGTGACGGCGGGGAGCGCCATGGTGGGGGCCTTTCGGGAACTCAGGAAAGCGGGGTGGATCGGGGTGCTCCGGGCAGCGGTCAACTGTCCGGAGCGGGCAGTTGACCGTTACCCGGAGCGGGCAGGGGTCAGCTGCCCGGCGCGGCGGCGGTCGTCCGCTGGTCCTTCTTGCTTATCTTGCCGATGCCGGTCTGCGGGAAGGCGGTCACGAACTCGACCCGGTCGGGCACCTTGTACGCGGCGAGACCGCGCTCCCGCACGAACTTCTTGATGACGACGGGCTTCAGCGGTTCGGCGTCCGCGCGCAGGATCACGTACGCCAGGGTCCGCTCGCCGAGGTACTCGTCGGGGACGGCGACGACCGACACGTCATGGACGTGGGGGTGGGCGAGGATGATGTTCTCGACCTCCTCCGGCGCGATCTTCTCGCCGCCGCGGTTGATCTGGTCCTTCGCCCGGCCCTCCACCACCAGATGTCCGGTGGGGGTGCGGCTCACGATGTCGCCGGTGCGGTAGAAGCCGTCGGCGGTGAACGAGCGGGCGTTGTGATCGGGTGCGCGCCAGTAGCCGCGGATGGTGTACGGGCCGCGGGTCAGCAGATGGCCCGCCTCGCCGTCCGGCACCTCCTGGTCGAGGTCGTCGACGATGCGGACCTCGTCGGCCGGGGAGATCGGCCGGCCCTGCGTGGTGACGATCGTCTCCGCCGGGTCGTCCAGACGCGTGTAGTTGACCAGGCCCTCGGCCATTCCGAAGACCTGCTGGAGCGTGCAGCCGAGCGCGGGCGCGACCCGGCGCGCCGCCGACTCGCTGAACTTCGCGCCGCCCACGAGGAGCACCTCGAGGCTGGAGATGTCGTACGGCGTGCTGCGGCCCGCGTCGGTCCACACCAGGGCGAGCGGCGGCACCAGACCGGTGATCGTCACCCGCTCGCGCTCGATGAGCGGGAACGCGGTGTCCGGGTCGGGCTGCGGGCACATCACGACACGGCCGCCCGCGTAGAGCAGACCGAGCGAACCGGGCGACGACAGGGGGAAGTTGTGGGCCGCGGGCAGCGCCACGAGGTAGACGGAGTCCTCCGTCACGCCACAGATCTCGTTCGAGCCCCACAGCGAGTACATGTAGTCGTCGTGGGTGCGGGGGATCAGCTTGGGCACGCCGGTGCTGCCGCCCGACAGCTGGAGGAACGCGAGGTCGGACGGGGCGGGTCCGTCGATCTCGACCGGCTCGCGCGGCACGTCGGCGAGCGCGGTGTGCTCGCCCGGGTCGCCCACCACGAACACCTCGCGCAGCGTCGCCACTTCGGCGCGGACCTTGGACGCCAGGTCGCGGTGGTCGAAACCGCCGAACCGGTCCGGGATGACGTAGGCGACGGCCTCGGTGAACTCGCAGAAGTAGTGGATCTCCGTCTCGCGGTGCGCGGGCAGCGCGAAGACCGGCAGGGCGCCGATCCGGAACAGTGCGAAGATCACCTCGAAGAACTCGGCGACGTTCGGCAGCTGGACGACGACCCGGTCGCCCTTTCCGATGCCACGGGCCACGAACCCGGCAGCCAACTGATCCGCACGCACGTCGAGTTCGCCGTACGTCCAGTTCCGCTCCCCGTCGGTGATCGCGACCCGGGCGGGGTGGGCGTCGGCGCGCTCGCGGAGCATGCCGCCGAAGGTCTCGCCGCGCCAGTAGCCGGCGGCGCGATACCGCTCGGCGAACACTTCGGGGATGGGTGGCGCGTCTCCGCGGATGTCCGTCGTCGTCATCGGTCGACTCCCACCGCGTCCAGGAACGTACGGAACTTGGCGCCTGTCTCGGCGCGTTCGGCCTCCGGCGACGAGTCGGCCACGACGCCCGCGCCCGCGAACAGCCGCAGCCGTCCGCCGCCGCCCCGCGTCTCCTCGGCCTCCGCGCAGCGGATCGTGACGACCCACTCGCCGTCGCCGCGCGCGTCGCTCCAGCCCACCATGCCGGTGTAGTGCCCGCGGCCGAAGGGCTCAAGACCGCCGATCACGTCACGGGCGTGCCCGGTAGGGGTACCGCAGACGGCCGGAGTCGGGTGCAGGGCCGTCGCCAGTTCCAGCGCGGAGGTGGCGGGTTCGGCCAGCTCACCGGTGACGGTCGTCGACAGGTGCCACATGGTCGCGGTGCGGACCAGGGTGGGCCGCTCCGGCACGTCCAGGTCGGTGCAGAAGGGGGCGAGCGCCTTGTGCACGGCGTCCACGACGACGGCGTGCTCGTGCAGGTCCTTCGCCGATTCGAGCAGCGCGGCGGCCCGGCGCACGTCCTCGGCGAGATCCGCCGAGCGGGGCGTCGAACCGGCCAGGGGGTTGGCGGTCAGGCGATTGCCGTGCCGGGAGACGAGCAGCTCCGGGCTCGCGCCGAGAAGGGTGCGGCCCTCGCCCGACGGCACGGCGAAGGAGTAGCCGAGCGGGTCACGGCGGGCCAGGCGCTGGAGCATCGCGGGCAGGTCGAGCGGGCTGTCCGTGGACAGCTCCAGGGTGCGGGCGAGGACGACCTTGTCGAACTCGCCGCTCTTCATGCGCGCCACGGCGGCTTCGACCGACGCGGCGTACTCCTCACCGGAGGGCACCTCCCGCACCCGCCAGCCGCCTGCCGAGGCGGGCGGCGGGGTGGGCAGCGCCACGAGCGGGTCGGTGCGCAGTGCGGGCGCCCAGCGCGCCGCTTCGGGCACGGCGAGCACGGCGGGCTCGGCCGGGTCGAACGGTATGGAGCCCACCACTACCGGGGCCTGGTTGCCCGCGCGCTGCTGCGCGTCGAGAGTGGCGGCGACCCGCTCCGTCAACGGCCGCTCGTCGTGCGGGACTTCGGCGGCCGTGCCGTGGGCGAGGAGGGTGCGGGTGGGCGACGCGAAGAACCGGGTGTCGCCGGGTCGGTAGGCGTCGAGCAGCGCGGTCGCGGCGCCGACGGCCCCGGGGGTGGTGGGGGCGGCGGCTGCGACCACGTCGTTGGGGGGTGTCACGGATGACTCCTCGTCAAGTAGGGGAAGGCGGCGCGGTGTTCAGGCGCGCAGGGTGGCGCCGCCGTCCACGTACAGGTCGTGCAGGGTGATGTGCCGGGCCCGGTCGGAGACCAGGAAGGCGACCGCGTCGGCGATGTCGGAGGGGTCGGCGATCCGGCCGAGCGGAATGCCGACCCGGTACGAGTCCGGGTCGCCGTCGATGACGCGGGCCGCGGCCTGCTCGTGGTCGCCCGTCCACAACTGCCGCTGCATGTCGGTGTGGGTGGAACCCGGCGACACGACGTTGCAGCGCACGCCGTCGCGGGCGACCTCGAGGCCGAGGCATTTGGTGAACATCGTGGCCGCGGCCTTGGACGCGGCGTACGCGGCCATCTGGGTGCGCGGCACCCCGGCGGCGTTCGAGCCGACCGTCACGATGGAGCCCCTGCCCCGCGCGCTCATGCGGCGGGCCGCCGCGCGCGAGGTGTGGAAGACGCCGTTCGTGTTGACGGCGAAGGTCTCCGCCCAGTCGGTGTCGGTGAGTTCGACGACCGGGGCGGGCCTGAGGATGCCCGCCACGTTCACGAGGATGTCCAACGGCCCGGCGGTGCGCTCGACTTCCTCGAACGCCGCGTCCACGGCCGCCGAGTCGGTGACGTCGAGGACCATGCCGGTGATCCGGCCGCCCTCCGTCCGCTCCTCGGCGTCCGTCTGCTCCTTGACGTCGGGCGACCGGTCGGCGGCCACGACCCGCGCGCCGCGCTCGGCGAGCGCGTGGGCCACGGCCTGTCCGATGCCGCGGCCCGCGCCGGTGACCAGGGCCACCCGTCCCGCGAGCTCCGGGCCGGTTATGCCGGAGGTCACTTGCCCATCGCCTTCTCGACGTCCTCCAGGACGGAGACGGCGGCCTGCGCGCCGCCCAGGCTGGTCCACTTCGATCCGTCGATCTCGGTGGTGTGGTTCTTCTTGACCGCGTCGAGCTGCTTGTAGGCGGCCTTGCCCTTCAGTTCCTTGAAGAGGCCGGCGTCCGGACCGGTGGAGCCGAGGGTGCCGATGAACAGCCAGTCGGCGTCGATCTGCTTGAGGTCCTCGTCGCTGAGCGGCGTCGAGTGGCCCTCGCCCTTCTTGTTCTGGATGCCGGGCCGCTTGAAGCCGAGGTCCTTCAGGACGTCGGAGATGAACACGCCCTGCTGCATGACGGCGGTGCCCTTGGCGGAGTAGCGCGCCACGGAGACGCTCGCGCCCGCGTTGTCGCCGAGGTTCTTCTTCACGTCGGCGGCCTTCGTGTCGTAGTCCTTGAGGAACGCGCTCGCCTCGTCGGACTTGCCAAGGACCTTGCCGGTGATCTCCAGGGACTTCTTCCAGTCCTTGGTCCGGTCGATCGTCACGACCGTCGGGGCTATCCCCTTGAGCTGCTTGAGGACCTGCTGGTCGGCGAGCTGCCCGGCGAGAATGACGTCCGGCTTGGCCTGCAGGACCTTCTCCACGTCGGGACCGGTCACCGCGCCGACGACCGGGATGCCCTTGGCCTGGTCGGCCAGGTACTCGGGGGCGCCCTTCTGGCCTCTGCCCGCGGAGAGGCCGACGGGCTTGACCTTCAGGGCGAGGGACGAGTCCAGGTCCATCTCGCTCAGCGCGATGACCTTCTTGGGGTTGGCCGGAACCTTCACCTCCGCACCGGAGGCGTCGGTGACGGTGACGGCCGCGGCGTTTTTGGCATTGCTGCTGGAGTCGGAGTCGTCGGACGAGTCCGAACCGCAGGCGGAGAGGGTGAGCGCGGAGGCCAGAGTGAGGGCCGCGACCGCGGTCAGCCGGGTGCGCGGGGAGTGGTTCGAGGACATGTCCGTGTTCTCCATGCTTCAGAGTCCGGTGGTCAGGCCGGACATAAGGGTTGTCTCTGGCCGCGTCGGGGCATGACGAATCGCCCCTGAAGGAACAGGGAGTTCGCCGCCACCCCGACTCGGGGCTCCAGGTCAAGGTTAGGTTAGGCTAACTTCATGTTGGTTGCGCAAGGGGGGCCGGTCCCAACGTCCGGATCCAGACCTCCGATACCGGACTTGGCGAAGATGCATCGCCCCACGCTGTGGGCGGCCGCCGCCCTCGTTGTCCTGCTCCTGTCGCTCGGCCTCCTCTCACTCCTGGTCGGGTCCGGGTCCACGCCGATGGGCCGCGCCTGGGACTTCCTCACCGGGGACCCGTCCGCGCGGGCCGACGCCCAGATACGGCTCGCCGTCATGGACGTACGCCTCCCGCGTACGCTCGCCGGCGTCCTGGTCGGTGTCGCCCTCGGCGCGGCGGGCTGCCTCCTGCAGGCCGTCACCCGCAACCCGCTCGCCGAGACGGGCCTCCTCGGGGTCAACTCGGGTGCGGCGCTCGGCGTCGTGATCGGACTCACCTACTTCGAAGTGACCTCCGCGTACGGCGTGTTGGTGTGGGCCCTGGCCGGCGGCATGGCCGCCAGTGCGGTGGTGCTGCTGCTCGCCGCGTCCGGCCGGGCCGCGGGCTCGCCGCTGCGGCTGGTCCTCGCCGGATCGGCGCTCGGAGCGACCTTCCACGGCATGACGTCGTACGTCCTGCTCGGCACGCAGTCGACCTTCGACACCTACCGCTACTGGACCATCGGTTCGCTGGCCGGCATCAAGACCTCCGAGACGTACCCCCTGATGCCGCTGATCGCGGCCGGGCTTCTGATCGCCTTCTGCTGCGTACGCCCGCTCTCCGCGCTCGCGCTCGGCGACGACAGCGCACGCTCGCTCGGCCACCACCCGGGGCGCATCCGCCTGATCGTCGCCGCGGCGGTGACACTCCTCGCGGGCTCCGCGGTCGCCCTCGCGGGCCCCATCGCCTTCCTCGGCCTCCTCGCCCCGTACGCCGCCCGAGCGGTCACAGGCCCCCGGATGGCGGGCCAGTTGGTGCTCTCCGCGCTGGTCGCCGCGAACGTGATGATCGCCGCCGACCTGCTCGCCAGGATCGTGATCCGCCCCTGGGAGACCCCGGTCAGCGTGCTCCTCGCCTTCATCGGCGGACCGTTGCTGATCTGGATCGCCCGGTCGCAGCGGATGTCCACGGCGGGGGTCGCCGCGTGAGCACCGAGCGCATGCCCGAGGCCGGGCCCGGGTCATCGGCCGACATCACCCCGCCCGACATCCTCCCGCCCGACTCCACCGCCGTACGCGTCGGGGCCTTCTCCTGGCTCTTCCCCTACCGCAGCGCCCTCGCCGCCGTCGGGCTCACGCTGCTCATCGGGGTCGTCGTCGCGTTCGCCACCTTCGCCAGCTCCACCGGGATGAGCTTCTCCGACAGCCTCTCCGGGCTCCTCGGAACCGGCGACTCCGCCACCGTCATGCTCATCCAGGACTTCCGCCTGCCCCGGATCGCCGTGGGGCTCATGGTCGGTGCGGCGCTCGGCACCGCCGGGTGCCTGACCCAGACGCTCGCCGGGAACCGGCTCGCCACCCCCGACATCATCGGCGTCAACGAAGGCGCCACCGCGGCCGTCGTCGCCTCCGTCGTCGGCTCGTCCACCGGGATGATCGGCGACTGGTGGCTCGGGCCCCTCGGAGCCGCCGCCGCGGCCATGGTCGTCGTCGCCTGCGCGGGCGGCGCGGGCAGCGGCGGATACCGGATCCTGGTCGTCGGCATCGGCGTCTCCACCGTCATCGGCGCCGTCACCGACCTCGTCATGTCCCGCGAGAACGACAACACCGCGGGCGGCGTCTTCCTCTGGACCGTCGGCTCGCTCAGCGGCCGGGACTGGAGTGTCGGCACGCCCCTGTCCCTGATCCTGCTCGTCCTGGTCCCGCTCTCCCTCGTCGCCGGAAGCCGCCTCCAACTCCTGCGCTTCGACGACGACATGGCGGCCACCCTCGGCGTCAACGTCCGCCGCGTCCGCGCCGTGACCCTCGCGCTCGCCGTCGCCCTGTCCGGCGTGGCCGTCGGCATCGGCGGCCCCATCGCGTTCGTCGCGCTCGCCGCACCCGTCGTCGCCACCCGGCTCAGCGGACCCACCCGCGTCCCCGTCATCGGCTCGGCCCTGGTCGGCGCGGCCCTCGTGGGCGCCGCCGACGCGCTCGGCCGCGTCGTCGCCCCCGTGGAGATCCCCGTCGGCGTCATCACCAGCGTGCTTGGCGGACCCTTCCTCCTGTGGGTCCTCTTCGGCAAGAACTCCGAGCAGACCGGAAAGGCCTGACCCCGTGCAACTGACCGTCGAGGCGCTCACCTCCGGCTATCCCGGCCACACGGCCGCCGTGGACGGCGTCGACCTGACCATCCCCAGCGGACAGGTCGCCGCCATCGTCGGCCCCAACGGCTGCGGAAAGTCGACGCTGCTCCGTTCCATCTCCCGGCTCCACAAGCCGAGTTCGGGCACGGTACGCGCCGGGGACGAGGACGTGTGGCAGCTCACCCAGCGCCGCGCCGCCCACCGCATCGCGCTGCTCGCCCAGTCCCCGCAGGCCCCCGAAGCGGTCACCGTCGCCGGACTCGTCCGCTACGGACGCCACCCCCACCAGGGCCTGTTCCGCCAGTGGTCGCGCGAGGACGAGACCGCCGTGCGCGCCGCCCTCGAAGCCACCGGCACCACGGACCTCGCCACGCGCCGCCTCGACCATCTCTCCGGCGGCCAGCGGCAGCGGTGCTGGCTCGCGATGGTCCTCGCCCAGGAGACACCGATCGTGCTCCTCGACGAGCCGACCAGCGCCCTGGACCTCGGGCACGCCGTCGAAGTCCTGTCCCTGGTAAGGGAAGTGGCCGCCGCGGGCCGCACCGTCGTCATGGTCCTGCACGACCTCGCGAGCGCCGCCCGCTACGCCGACACCGTCATCGCCATGAACGCGGGCAAGGTCGTCGCGAACGGCCCGGCCCGCGATGTGGTGACCGCCGAGCTGGTCAAGGAGCTGTACGGGATCGACGCGGACATCCTTCAGGCGCCGGGCGACGGCTCCCCGGTGGTCGTACCGACCATGAAGGCGAAGGCGCCTACGAAAGCGCCGACCGGCTGACCGCGAAGTCCGCGGCCGTCCACGCGAGCCCCACGGCCCCCTCGACCAGGGCCTGTTCGGCCACCGGCGTGGCGGCCGCGGCGGCGAACTCCGGCTGGTGCGGGCCGCAGCCGCCCCCGCTGATGTCGAGTACGGGGTGGATCGACGGCACGACGTGCGAGACGTTGCCCATGTCCGTCGACGCGAAGGGGCCGCGCCGCTGCGGCTCGGGGCGCCCCAGAGCGCGCGCGTTCGCCTCCCACAGCGCGAGCAGAGCGGCATCGGACCGGAAGTCGAGATAGTCGGGCGCGGGCTGTTCGAGCTCCACCGAGCACCCGGCCGCGAGCGCCCCCGCACGGAAGCAGTCCGCCACCCGCTCCCGCAGCTCGCGGAGTTCCTCCACCGACGGCGTCCGCAGCGCGTACGCGGCACTCGCCCGCTCGGGAATGGCGTTGAGCGCCGTCCCGGCCTCAGTGGTGATCCCGTGCACCTTCCACTCCCCGGGAAGGTGCTGCCGGAGCAGCCCGATGGCCACCTGCGCCACGGTCAGCGCGTCGGCCGCGTTCCGCCCGTCCTGCGGGTTGAGCGCGGCGTGCGCGGACTTCCCCGTGTACGTCACGGAGAGCGCCCCCATCGCGTACGAGTGGAAGTCGGCCACCTCGAACGGGCACGGGTGCACCATCATCGCCGCGTCCACCCCCTTGAAGGCCCCGGCGTCGAGCAGCAGCGCCTTCCCGGCACCGCTCTCCTCGGCGGGCGTACCCAACACCCGGACGGTGAGCCCCAGTTGATCGACGACCGGAGCGAGACCGAGGGCGGCCCCCACGCCCGCCGCCGCGATCAGATTGTGCCCGCAGGCATGCCCCATGCCGGGCAGCGCGTCGTACTCGCAGGCCAGCGCGACCGTCACGGGACCCGACCCCAGGGTCGCCTCGAAGGCGGTGTCGAGCCCGTACGCCGGAGCCGTCACCGCGAAGCCGTGCCCGCGCAGCACGTCCGCGCACCACCCGGCGGCCCGCCGCTCCTCGAAGGCGATCTCCGGATGGGCGTGGATCCGCCGGCTGAGTCCGACGAGCTCGCCGCGCACCTCGTCGATCCGAGCCCGGATCACGTCCTTGAGCCCGTCGAGCCCATCAAGCCCGTCGCCTGCCACGCGCGTCCTCCTCGCCACTTCACCGACCACCGGCCACGGGCAGCCGGTCACCGACCACGGACCACCGAATCCCGCCCGGCCAGCTTACGGTCGGCCGCGCCTCCGTTCAGACCGGCAGCAGACGTGCGATCAGCGCGCTGAGCTGCTGCGCGTTGCGGCACTCGTACATCTCCACGAGCTCCGCATAGGTGCCGGCCGCCGAGTCGCCGGTCTGCCACTGGGCGCGGCGCTCCGGGTTGAGCCAGTACACCTTGCGGGCGCGGGAGGCGAGGGTGCGCAGGGCGGGGACGTTCGGGTCGCTCATGTTCGTGCGGGCGTCGCCGAGCACGAAGACCGTGGAGCGCGGGGTGACCGCATCGGCGTAGCGCTCGGCGAACTCGCCCAGGGAGGTGCCGTAGTCGCTGCTGCCGTGGTAGCCGGTGACGGCCGCCCCCGAGATGATGCGGCTGCCCAGGCCCTCGGGGTCGGCCGTGCCGCGTGCGATGAGGTCGGTCACCTCGTCGACGCGGTTGACGAAGGCGAAGACCCGCACCTTGCTGAACTGGTCGTGCAGCGCCTGGACCAGCAGCATCGTGAAGTTGGCGAAGCCCGCCACTGAACCGGACACATCGCACAGGAGGACCAGTTCGGGGCGTGCGGGGCGGCGCCGCCGCAGGACCGGGCGCATCGGGATGCCGCCCGTGGACAGCGAACCGCGCAGCGTCCTGCGCAGGTCGATGTGGCCGCGGGCGGCACGGCGGCGGCGCGCGGCCAGGCGCGTCGCCAGTTTGCGGGCCAGCGGCTGGACCGTCCTGCGGAGCTCGTCGAGCTGGGCGCGGCCCGCGATGAGGAAGTCCACCCGGTCGGCGGTCGGGGCGATGGCCCGCCGCGCGATCTCGTCCGCACCGCGCCGCTCGGCGACCCGGCGCCGGGCCTCGGCACCCACAAGGCCGCGGAAGCCCTCGATGCGGCGGCGGATCTCGTCGGCGGTGAGACGGTCGGTGAACTCGCCTTCGGCCGTTCCCTCGCGGATGCCCGCGAGGATGCGGGCCAGCAGGGTCTCCGGGCGGAGCCTGGACAGCGTCTGGTGCGACGACCAGCCGTCCGACCCGCCGCTCCCTCCGGAGCCCGGCTGTGTCCCGTAGCCGCCCATGCCGTCGACTGCCTCGGCCGCCAACTGGGCAAGCAGCGCTTGGTCGTTGGCGGCGAGCGCGGCGGCAAGGCGCTCACGCAGGTCGTCCCTGTCGAACTCCCGGCCCGAGCCGGGGCTTGAGTCGGAGCCGGAGTCGGAGCCGTCCAGCGCGCCGGGAGCGCCGATCCCGCGCGGAAAGTACAGGTCGAAGACGGGGTCGAACACCGGCCGCTGCCCCTCGCTGTGCAGCAGCGCGGCGGCGAGCCCCTCCCGTACCCGCTCCCGGTCGGCGAGGCCGAGGGCCTCGATCGCCTGCCCGGCGTCCACCGTCTCGCCCGTACCGATCCGGATGCCGTGCGAGCGCAGCGCCTGCACGAGTGCGGTGAGCCGCTCCGGGACCCCGGTGGCCCGCGCGGTCACACGGCGTCCAGGTCCAGCTTGGCCGCCGCCTTCAGCACGTCGTCCTGGTGCTTGAGGACGACGCCGAGCGTGTCGCGCACGATGTCCTCGTCGAGGGAGTCGGCGCCGAGCGCGAGGAGCGTACGGGCCCAGTCGATGGTCTCCGCGACCGACGGGACCTTGCGCAGGTCCATCGCACGCAGCGCGCCGACCACGCGGACGACCGACCGTGCGAGGGCCTCGTCGAGTCCTGGCACCTTCAGGCGCACGATGCGGCGCTCCAGCTCCTCGTCGGGGAAACCGATGTGGAGGAAGAGACAGCGGCGGCGCAGCGCCTCGGAGAGCTCGCGGCTCGCGTTCGACGTGAGGACGGTGAACGGGCGGCGCGTCGCGGTGATGGTGCCCAGCTCGGGAACCGTGACCTGGAAGTCGCTCAGGACCTCCAGGAGCAGCCCCTCCACCTCGACGTCCGCCTTGTCGGTCTCGTCGATCAGGAGCACCTTCGGCTCGCTGCCGCGGATGGCGGTGAGCAGCGGGCGCGGGAGCAGGAACTCCTCGCTGAAGATGTCCGTGCGCGTCTCGTCCCAGGACTCGTCGCGGCCCGCGGTGATGCGCAGCAGCTGCTTGGCGTGGTTCCACTCGTAGAGCGCGCGGGACTCGTCCACGCCCTCGTAGCACTGGAGCCGGACCAGGCGTGCGTCCGCGACCTCGGCGACGGCCTTGGCCAGTTCGGTCTTGCCGACACCGGCCGGGCCTTCCACGAGCAGCGGCTTGCCGAGCCGGTCGGCCAGGAAGACGGTGGTGGCCACGGCGGTCGAGGCCAGATAGCCCGTATCGGCGAGCCGCGTGGCGACATCGTCCACGGATGTGAAGAGCAACGGGGCCTCCGGCTTGGCGGTGCGACGAGTGCGCGCGTTCGGACTGTCGGTCTTGCGCGCTTCGGGCTTGCGGGCTGTGGGGCAGAGCGAGTATCGCCACTTGATCAGTCCTCCGGGCCGCTCCACAACGGGGGCGACGCGTTTGCGTCGAACGTCACGTGACGGCGCCGGCACCCGCCGCGGGCTGCTGAGTCCAGCTTCGAGACCCACCGGGATCCGTGGTCCCTTCTCGTATCATTGCGGCATGAGGCGGACCTCCTTTGCCAACTGGCCCTGCTCCATCGCGCGCACCATGGACCTGCTGGGCGACTGGTGGACGCCGCTCGTGCTGCGCGAGGCGTTCTACGGGATCAAGAGGTTCGACGTCTTCCAGCAGGAGCTGGGCATCGCGCGCAACACCCTGACCGACCGGCTGCGCCGCCTGGTCGACGAGGGCCTCATGGAAAAGCGCGCCTATCAGAGCGAACCGGTGCGCTACGACTACGTGCTCACCGAGAAGGGCCGCGACTTCTTCGGTGTGCTCGCCGTGATGAACAGCTGGGGCAACCGCTGGCTGAGCGGCGACGAGGGAGCGCCGGTCGTCTTCGAGCACGACCGCTGCGGGCACGAGGCCGCGGCGGAGGTGGTCTGCGCCCACTGCAAGGAGCCGATGTCGGCCGCGGACACGCATCCGCGCCTCGGCCCCGGTTACCCGGCGCGACTGGCCGAACGGCCGGACATCCGGGACCGCTTCAGCCGCTGAACGGGCGCGGGACGGCCGCGGAACGGCCGTAGAACCCCTTCCTCCGCTGACGGGGCAGCACTCTTGACGAGTGAGTCTATCTACGCAACTCTCGTGGTCAGCGACTACAGAGAGGCGAACCACGATGGAGTGGACAGGCGCGCGCTACGCGGACACGCCGACGGCCGAGGTACGCAGACGGATCGCCGCATCACCGGAACGCGTGTGGGAGCTCGTCTCCGACATCGGCCTCATGCCCCGCCTGAGCACGGAACTGCGGTCGGTCGAGTGGTTGGGCGGGACGACCTGGCCCGTCGTCGGCGCGCGGTTCGTCGGCCGCAGCGAGCACGCGTCGTTCGGCGCGTGGGAGACCACGTCGTACGTCGTGGAGTGCGAGGCCCCACGCGTGTTCGCCTGGGCCGTCGAGGACCCCGAACGCCCCAGCGCGGTCTGGCGGTTCAGCCTCGCGGCGGCGGACGACGGCGGGACCGAGCTGACCCAGTGGATGCGGATGGGACCGGGCCGCTCGGGTCTTTCGTGCGCGATCGACCGGATGCCGGAGAAGGAGCAGAAGATCGTGTACGTACGGATGCGGGAGTTCGAGCAGAACATGGCGGCCACGCTGGACGCGATCAAGGAACTGGCCGAGGGCGGCGCGTCCGGGGAAGGGGGTGCCGCGTCCGGGGCCGAGGGCGCCGCTTCCCGGGAGGCGGACGCGTGATGCGCACGTCGACGACCATCGAGGCGTCCGGGGCGAACTGGCGGGAGACCGTGGACTTCGTCACCGAGGCCGAGAAGCTGGGGATGGACATCTGCTGGGTCGCGGAGGCGTGGGGTTCCGAAGCGCCCTCCCCGTTGGGCTACTTGGCCGCCCGCACGGAGAGGATGCTGCTCGGTTCCGGCATCATCCAGCTCGCGACCCGGACCCCGGCGGCCATCGCCCGCGCGGCGATCACCCTCTCGAACATCTCCGAGGGCCGCTTCCTCCTCGGGCTGGGACCGTCGGGGCCGCAGGTGATCGAAGGCCTGCACGGAGTGCCCTTCGCTCGGCCGCTGACCCGGATGCGGGAGACCGTGGAGATCATCCGCCAGGCGGCCACGGGGGAGAAGATCTCTTACGCAGGGCGGGAGTTCACCCTCCCGCTGCCCGGCGGTGAGGCGAAGCCCATGCGCCTGTCCATGCGCGCCGAGCACGAACTGCCCATCTACCTCGCCACCCTCTCGCCCAAGATGCTGCGCCTGACCGGCGAGATCGCGGACGGCTGGCTGGGCACCAGCTTCGTCCCGGAGGGAGCGAAGGAGGCCTACTTCGACCACCTCGACGCGGGCCTTGCCGCCTCCGGCCGCACCCGCGGCGACCTGAACATCTGCCAGGGTGCCGAAGTGGCCTTCGCCGACGACGAGGACGCCCTGCGCACGATGGTCGCGAGCCGCAAGAAGGAGCTCGCCTTCAGCCTGGGCGGCATGGGCTCCGCCACCACCAACTACTACAACAACGCCTACAGCAGGCAGGGTTGGGCCGACATCGCGGCGGAGGTCCGCGCCTGCTGGCAGTCCGGTGACCGCGACGCTGCCGCGGCCCTGATCACCGACGACATGGTCCTCGCCACCACTCTCATCGGTACCGAGGACATGGTCCGCGCCCGGCTGAGGGTGTGGCGCGACGCGGGCGTGGACACGGTCCGCTTCTATCCGGCGGGCGAGAGCCTGGAGGCGCGGCTCGCGACGCTGGGGCGGGCGATCGAGTTGGTACGGGAGGCGACCTGATGACCCGCGCAGGGGCCTGACCTGCGTATCCGATGATCGTCAACTACCGGTTGTGGAGGCCCTGTTGGCTCCCGGTACCCCTTGATCTAATGTGGTAGCCGCCTGAGGGGGGTAGCCGGATGAGTGGACGTTTCGAGCACACCCGGAACAGCGAACGACCGGCTCCGGCCGGCAAGGGGGAGCGGGTCGCCGACTGGGCGGACGGTCGCCTCGGCATCAACACTCTGGCCAAGAGCCAGATGCGGAAGATCTTCCCCGACCACTGGTCCTTCATGTTCGGGGAGATCTGCCTCTACAGCTTTCTGATCCTGATCCTCACCGGCATCTATCTGACGCTCTTCTTCGAGCCGAGCGGCTCCGAAGTGATCTACGACGGCGTGTACACGCCGCTCAAGGGCATCCAGATGACCCGGGCGTTCGAGTCCACGGTCGACATCAGCATGGAAGTGCGCGGCGGTCTGCTGATCCGGCAGATCCACCACTGGGCCGCGGTCGTCTTCGTCGCCGCCATGCTCGTGCACATGATGCGGGTGTTCTTCACCGGCGCCTTCCGCAAGCCGCGCGAGGTCAACTGGCTGTTCGGCTGGACGCTGCTGTTCCTCGGGATCATCACCGGCCTCACCGGATACTCGCTCCCGGACGACCTGCTCTCGGGCACCGGGATCCGCTTCGCGCAGGGGGCGATCCTGTCCGTCCCGATCGTGGGGACGTATCTCTCCTTCTTCCTGTTCGGCGGAGAGTTCCCGGGCGACGCCATCATTCCGCGGCTCTTCAGCGTCCATGTCCTGCTGTTGCCGGGGATCATGCTGGGGCTCGTCGTCGCCCACCTGATCCTGGTCTTCTACCACAAGCACACCCAGTTCGCCGGGCCCGGAAAGACCGAGAAGAACGTGGTCGGGGCGCCCTTCATGCCCATCTACATCGCCAAGGCGGGCGGCTTCTTCTTCCTCGTCTTCGGTGTCCTCGCGCTCATGGGCGCGATCGCCACCATCAACCCCGTGTGGGTGATCGGGCCCTACCGGCCGGATCTGGTCTCCACCGGCGCTCAACCCGACTGGTATCTGGGCTTCTCCGAAGGCCTGATCCGGGTGATGCCCAGCTGGGAGATCAACGCCTGGGGGCACACGCTCCAACTGGGCGTCTTCATCCCGTTCTCGCTCTTCCCGCTGATCCTGATGGCCATCGCCGTCTATCCGTTCATCGAGGCCTGGGTCACCGGAGACAAACGCGAGCACCACATCGCAGACCGGCCCCGCAACGCCCCGGTGCGCACCGGGCTCGGTGTGGCGTGGCTGACGCTGTTCGCCGTGCTGATGGTCGGCGGCGGCAACGACGTCTGGGCGACGCACTTCCATCTCTCCATCAACGGGATCACGTGGTTCGTGCGGATCGCCTGCTTCGCCGGACCGGCGCTCGCCTTCTTCGTGACCCATCGATGGTGCATGGGGCTGCAGCTCCGCGACCGCGAGAAGGCGCTGCACGGCCGGGAGAGCGGCACGATCAAACGTCTGCCGCACGGTGAGTACGTAGAGGTCCATGTGCCGCTCTCACAGGGAGAGCTGTACAAACTCACCGCGCACGAGCAGCCCAAGCCCTTCGAGATCGGCCCGGCGGTCGACGCGCACGGCGTGGCACGCAAGATCACCCGGGGCGAGCGACTGCGGGCACGCCTGGGACGGGCCATGTACGGACCATCGGCACAGGTGCCCAAGGCGACCCCCGAGGAGTACCTGCAGATCCAGCAGGGCGGCGGTGAAGGCCACCACTGACGGCAGCCGGTTCCGGCCCCGCGCGGCGAAGGAAGCTGATCGCGCCACGCGGGGTCAGCTCTGCGGTTAGCCTCACTGAGTGACACAAGTACGCGAGAAGAAACCGAAGTTGTACGCCATCAGCGATCTGCACGTCGCGTACGACGACAACCGGAAGTTCCTCGAGTCCCTGCGCCCGGAGACCGACGAGGACTGGCTGATCGTCGCCGGCGACACCGCCGAGCGCATGGCCGACGTCGAATGGGCGCTGCGCACCCTCACCGACCGTTTCGCCAAGGTGGTGTGGACGCCGGGCAACCACGAACTGTGGACGCCACGCGACGACCCGAACCAGCTGCGCGGCGAGGCCCGCTACCGCCATCTCGTCGACCTGTGCCGCTCCCTGGGCGCCGCGACCCCCGAGGACCCCTACCCGGTGTGGCGCGGCGAGGGCGGCCCGGTCACCGTGGCCCCGCTGTTCCTGCTCTACGACTACACGTTCCGCCCCGAAGGCACGTATGCGAAGCGGGACGCGCTGGAGGCGGCGCACACGGCGGGCGTCGTCTGCACCGACGAGGTGCTCCTGCATCCCGACCCCTATCTGGGCCGCGACGACTGGTGCCGCGCCCGCGTGGCGTTCACCGAGGAGATGCTCGCCCGGCGTGAACCCGGCCTCCCCACGGTCCTGATCAACCACTGGCCGCTGGTGCGCGACCCCACCCGGATCCTGCACTACCCCGAGTTCGCCCTGTGGTGCGGCACCGAACTGACCGCCGACTGGCACGTGAAGTACGAGGCGGCGGCGGTCGTCTACGGCCATCTGCACATCCCCCGCACCACTTGGCACGACGGCGTCCGCTTCCAGGAGGTGTCGGTCGGCTACCCACGCGAGTGGCACCGCGAACGGCACCCCGACCCGAGACTCCACCAAATCCTGCCGGAGCCCCGGGACGCCCGCTAGCGGGCCGGGAGCGGGACGTGCAGGGAGCCGAGGCGGGCCGAGGCAGCGGCCCGCCGCAGTGCGACAGCGGCCCCTTCAGCCCCTCGCCCGGCCGAGTGTCTCCTCCATCTGGCGGTCGGCGGCCAGGCCGAACTCCCTCAGCCAGTCCGGGCGTACGGCGGCCATGCCGAAGCCTGACGGGGGCCGCAGTGGGCCGTGCGACAGGTGTTCCTCGCGGTAGCGGCGGCAGTCGCGGTGCCAGGTGTAGATGCCCGCCATCCAGTTCTCCAGCTCGCGCACATAGCCGTCGAGAATGTCCCGCGTCGTTTGTGGCAGGTCGAAGTCGTCGTACAGGACCGGGAGTTCATGGGTCGCGATGTGCTGGAACTGGCTCAGGCGCGACCGCATCAGGTCGTCGACGATGCCGAGCGCCGTCGGATAGTCGCAGCCGAAGAAGTTCTGGACGACGAGGACGCCGTTGTGGATCTCGCCCTCGTACTCGATCTCCTTCTGGTACGAGAAGACGTCGTTCATCAGGGCCGAGTAGTCGACGGCCGCGTTCTCCAGGTTCCGCACCGGGCCGCTCCGGTAGATCTCCGGCGGGACCTGCGGTCCGTGGCCCAGGCGGCACAGGCTCAGCGTGAGCGGGGCGCCGAAGGTCAGGCGGCGCATCTCGATGTAGTCGACGGGGTCGGGGATACGGTTCTGCGCCTGGTTGTCCAGCTCCCACTGCCAGCTCTCCGTCATGACCTCGACGGCCGTGCGCAGCGTCCGGCGCGCCTTCTCGTCCATCGGGGCGGCGGTGCGTTCCCACAGGTCGGCGAGGCCCCGCTCCAGCGCGCTCGTCGCCGGCGGCATGTCGGCGAGGTCCAGCGGCATGAAGAGCGAGAGCCGTTCTTCGCAGAGCTTCGCGCCCGCCAGGTCGCGGCGCCTGCCGAACACCGCGGGGAAGTAGTCGTCGCCGTATGTCCCCCAGGTCAGCCACTGCGAGCCCAGGTCGAGGGCTTCGAGGTCCGCGTCCGGGTGCAGGCCCGCCGCGCAGAGCGGGAAGTCGTAGCCGTACAGCTTGTGCTCGTCCCAGATGTCCGAACCCGGCACACCGGCCTGGGGTTCGAGCATGCCCATGCGCGCCGCCCACTGCACGGTGCGGGGGCGCGAGGCCTCCAGGTACGGCGAGAGACGCGTCTTGAAGGGCAGATTGAAATCTGGCAGCCGGGACGGGCCCACCCGCTGGAAGGGCACATGCGTATGGCCGCGCAGCCGCTCGGCACCCGTGGCGGCGATCAGCGCCTTGATCCCGGCGGCGGACGTGCCGGGGCCGGTGGGCCCGGCGAGCGGCGAGCGCGCGGCGGCGCCGCCCTTGTTCATGTAGCGGCTGGACACCATGTGCCACTCCTGCCCGCCGGACTGCCAGTCCTGTAGCCCCTTGGTGTACGCGAGGACGTCCGCGCACTCCTTCGGGGGCAGCCCGGTCCGCGCGAAGAGCGGCGCCAGCTCGGTCAGCGCCGTGTTCTCGAACTGCTGCATCCGCGAGGTCAGCAGGTCGTTCACGGCGTCCGCCGCCTCCTGCGTGCTGCAGTCGAGGAACTTCTCCAGGACCAGGACACCGTTGGAGAGTTCGCCCTCGTCCTCGATCTCCCGCTGGTACGAGAAGAGGTCGTTGCGCAGGTGGACGGCGTCGGAGAACGTCTCCTTGAGGACGCGCAGCGGCCTGGAACCGGCGACGGCCGCAGGGACCTCCGCACCCGTCGCGTACTCGATGAGCCCCGCCGACCAGGGCGCGCCGCCCACCTTGCGGCGCATCTCGATGTACTCGACGGGGTTGGCGATCCGGCCCTCGTTGATGTTCGAGAGCTCCCACAGGGACTCATTGAGCAGATTCTCCGTGCTCTCGGCGAACCGCGCCCGCCAGTCACGCGACATGAACGGCACGGTCCGCGCCCACAGATCCGCCAGACCCGCCTCGACGGGATTCGTCGGCTCCGGCACGGGCGCGGAGGGGTCCATCGGCATGAAGGCGGGCAGCCGGTCCAGATACGCCCTGCCGCCCTCCCGGTCATGGGTCCGTTTGAAGAGTTCGAGGAAGTGGTCGTCGAAGAAGAACACCCACACATACCAGTCGGTGACCAGGGACAACGCCGGGCCGTCACAGTCGGGATGGGTGTACGCGCACAGCAGCGCGTAGTCGTGGGCGTCCAGGTCGCTCTGCTCCCACACGCCCGAACCCTCCAGCATCCCCATGTCACGGGCCCACTTCCTGGAGTGCTCCCGCGCCTCTTCCACATGGGGGTTGAGGCTCGCGGGATGCACCATGTAGAAGCTGGGCAGTTCAAAGGGCTGCGACATACGGCGTACTCCTCGCGACGGCGGCTTACGGGCAGCGGAGCACTACCCGCGCGAGGACGGCCGATGCGGCGACCGCCGCAGCGTCACACCATTACGTGATCCGCGGCGTTCAAACATCAGCACACCGGTGCCCCGGGCCGAGCGGGATCCCGAGCGCCATCACGAACTGCGGGCTCATGGGCGTGATGGCCGTCGAACCGGAGTCGGCCACCAGGGCGCGCGCCGCGCGGTCCAGCCTCGGTCGGGCGGAAGGGTGAGGCAGAAGCAAGGCCCCGTCAATACCTGTGTCACCAAAGGAATTTGACGTCCGACGCCCCCTTGTACAGGGCATCTTTCTCGATCTAGCCTGCTGGCGCTCAAGCGCTTTAGCTCGGTGGCTGCCAGCCGTCGGCAACTCCCCCCCGCCCCTCGACAACGTTGCCAACCTGACGCGCCCGCACCCCCATCCCGAAGCCCGGAGGTTCCATGCCCCGCCCCACCCGCACGCTCAGACCGCGAACGGCGCTTCTCGCGCTGGCCGTCCTCGCCGTCCCACTGGCGCCCGCCGCGGTCGCCGCGCCCGCGTCGGCCCAGGGGAAGGCCACCCAGGAGGAAACCGTGGCCCGCAGGCTCCCCGCCGTCTCCCCGACCCCGCAGCACATGGCCCGGGCGGGCGACGACGTACCGCTCGCCCGGCGCGCCGAACTCGTCGTCGGCGACGACACGGACGAAGTGGCCCAAAGTCGCGTCACCGAGACGCTGCGCGCCCACGGGGTGCGCGACATCGACGTACGCGCCAAGGCGTCGGGCCGTGCCCCGCTGACCGTCCTGCTCGGCCCGGCGACGCGCCCCGACATCGCGAAGGCACTCGGCGGGACGAAGGCGCCGGAGCAGGCGGAGGGCTACGCGCTGCGGGCGAAGCACCGCACCGTCGCGCTCGGGGGCAAGGACGCGACCGGGCAGTTCTACGCGGCACAGACCCTCGGCCAGCTCATGGCGAAGGGGCGGATAGCGGGGGCCGAGATCTCCGACTTCCCCTCCATGCCGCTGCGCGGCAGCATCGAAGGGTTCTACGGGCCGCCCTGGACCGGGACCGAACGCCTGGACCAGATGGACTTCCTGGGCGACACCAAGGCCAACACCTATGTCTACGCGCCCAAGGATGACCCCTACCACCGGGAGAAGTGGCGCGAGCCGTACCCGGCGGACAAGCTCACCGAGCTCGGCAAGCTGATCGCCCGCGCGACGGCCAACCATGTGCGCTTCACGTTCGCGGTCTCGCCGGGCGGCTCCATCTGCTACTCGGACCCGGCCGACGTCAAGGCGCTGACGGCGAAGCTCCAGGCGATGTACGACCTCGGGGTGCGGTCCTTCTCGGTGCCGCTCGACGACATCAGCTACACCAAGTGGAACTGCGACGCCGACAAGGCGAAGTTCGGCGAGCCGGGCCGCGGTCCCGCGGCCAAGGCGCAGGTGGGGCTGCTCAACACCATCCAGCGGGACTTCATCGCGAAGAGCGAGGGCGCCAATCCGCTGCAGATGGTGCCCACCGAGTACGGGGACCTCACGGACACCGCGTACAAGCAGACGATGCGGGCCGAGCTCGACGGCGCCGTCGAGGTGATGTGGACGGGCACGGACGTGGTCCCGCCGGAGATCACCAACACTCAGGCGGAGAAGGCCGCCGAGCTCTTCGGGCGGAAGGTGTTCGTCTGGGACAACTATCCCGTCAACGACTTCGCGCGTACGGCGGGGCGGCTGCTGCTGGCGCCCTATGACAAGCGCGAGCCCGGTCTGTCCGGTCACCTGAGCGGCATCGTGTCCAACCCGATGAACCAGGAGGGGGCCAGCAAGCTCGCCGTCTTCACCATGAACGACTTCTCCTGGAACGACCGGGGGTACGAGCGGGCGCGTTCGGGGCGGCAGGCGGCGCTGTATCTCGCCGGGGGCGACGAGCGGGTCGCCGACGCGGTCCAGACGTTCGTGGACCTCAACCACGCGGCGCCCACGTTCGGCGAGTCGAACTGGCAGCCGCAGTCGCCGGTTCTCGGGCCGAAGCTGGACGCGTTCTGGAAGCGCTACGAGAGTGATCCCGCCGGGGCGGTACGAGGGCTGCGCCCCACGGCGAGGGAGATCGAGAAGGTCCCCGCGGTGCTGCGTACCGGGGTGCCGGACAAGCAGTTCCTCCACGACGCGAAGCAGTGGCTCGACGCGACGGAGCTGTGGGGGTCCGCGATGCGGCACGGGCTCGCCGCGCTGACCGCCGCCCAGCAGGGAGACGACGCGGGGGCCGCGAAGGAGCGGGCCGCGATGGAGTCCCTCGCGGGACGGGCACGGGCGATCTCGGTGGACCCGGCGGAGCATCATCAGCTGGGGCCGGTGAAGATCGCCGACCCTTACCTGGACGAGTTCGTCGCCGGCGTGGCGGACTGGACCTGACGTCGCCTGACTCCGTCCCGCCGCTTCGCGGTGGATCTCTCCCACCCACCCGTTTGCCCCGCGGTGAAGGGGGTGAGCGGGTGGGTGGGTGTGTGTGGTCCCGTCCGAGTTGCGTGCGGGGACCGATGACGATTGTGGTGACTGATACGTCAGTCAGGATCGCAACATCAATGGAACCCAGTAGTCAGCAGTGACCCAGTGCGCGCAAACTGGCTCCAGCAGATTGCGATCAGCACAACGCCCAGGTAGCGTGACCGACCATGCAGCAAGACCCCGAGGTCGCGGACAGGGTCCGCAAGGTCATCGCCGACGCCGGCGCGACCCAGCGCGAATTCGCCCGGCGCATCGTGATGGACCCCTCCAAGCTCTCCCGCTCCCTCGGCGGCACCCGCCGCTTCACCGCCGCGGAGCTGGCCCGCATCGCCGACACCGGCGGCGTGGACGCGGGCTGGCTCCTGGGCACCCAGAACGTGGCACCCCCGGCCCGCCGGGAACGCACGCCCGCCGCCCCGGAAGGCGGACGCCCCCTCCAGATCGTCCGCGAGACCGTGCGGCTCGTCGCCGAGCGCGGATTCCACGCCGTCCGCGTCGCGGACATCGCCGAGGCCTGCGCCACCAGCACCGCCGCCATCCACTACCACTTCCCCGGCCGCGACGACCTCCTGGAGGCCGCAGTCCGCTGGTGCATGGACGAGGACACCGCCCGCCGGGCGGCGCGCATCGCCGACGCGGCCGACGCCGCCGACGAACTGCGCCAGCTGATCGAGCTCCAGATCCCCCGCACCCCGCAGCAGCGCTGGCAGTGGAGCGTCTGGCTGGACCTGTGGGCGGAGGCCGCCCGCTCCACCGCCGTGGGGCGCCTGCACGCCGAGTACTACCGGCAGTGGCGCGCGACGGTCGCCGACGTCGTCCGGCGCGGCGTCGACCAGGGCGTGTTCCGCCTCGTCGATCCGCAGTCCGCCGCACTCCGGCTCACCGCGCTGATCGACGGCCTGGCGACCCAGGTGCTCGCCTCCGCCCCCGGCGTCGACGGCACCACCCCCGACGACATGCACGAGGCGCTGCTCGTATACGTCGACGCGACGCTCGCCGTGCCGCGCGTAGACACGCCACGCCACGCGTAGACACACCGCGCGCAGCCGCGCCCAGTCATTTCACCACAGCACCAACACCCCATCTCCGAGGGAGAGTTCACGATGCCCGTGAATCAAGACGTCATCATCACCGCCGCCCTCACCGGCGCGGGCGACACCGTACGCAAGAGTCCCCACGTCCCCGTCACCCCCGAGCAGATAGCCACCTCCGCGGTGGAGGCCGCCGAGGCTGGTGCCGCCGTCGTGCACATCCACGTGCGCGACCCCGAGACCGGCGACCCCTCGCGCGACCCCCGCCTGTACCGCGAAGTCGTCGAGCGCATCAAGGAGACCGGCACCGACGTCGTCATCAACCTGACGGCGGGCATGGGCGGCGACCTCGTCATCGACCCGGTCCAGCCGCTGAAGGACCTCGGCGAGCTGCCCGGCACCGACCTCGTCGGCGGCCTGGACCGCCTCCCGCACGTCGAGGACCTGCTCCCCGACATCTGCACCCTGGACTGCGGCTCCCTCAACTTCGGCGACAACCTCTACATCTCCACCCCCGACATGCTCCGCCAGGGCGCCAAGCGCATCCAGGAGCTGGGCGTACGGCCCGAGTTGGAGATCTTCGACACCGGTCAGCTCTGGTTCGCCAAGCAGCTCCTCGCCGAAGGGCTGCTCGACAACCCCACCGTCTTCCAGCTCTGCATGGGCATCCCGTGGGGCGCCCCCGCCGACCCGGGCGTCCTCCAGGCCATGGTCAACATGCTCCCCGAGGGCGCCCAGTGGGCCAGCTTCGCGCTCGGCCGCATGCAGATGCCGTGGGTCGCCCAGTCGATCCTGCTCGGCGGCCAGGTCCGCGTCGGCCTGGAGGACAACCTCTACCTCGGCAAGGGCAACAAGGTCAGCAACGCCCAACTCGTCGAGCGTGCCGTACAGATCACCGAGAACCTCGGCTCGCGCGTCGCCACCCCGGACGAGGCGCGCCAGAAGCTCGGCCTCAAGCCCCGCGCCTGATCGCTTCCCCCCCCACGACGAGTAGGACCCCCGCATGAAGGACATCACCACACCCCCCGCCCCCTGCGCCCCCGAGGACGTACGCCGCATCGCCTGCGTCGGCGCCGGAGTCATCGGCGGCGGCTGGGTCGCCCACTACCTCGCCCGCGGTTACGACGTCACCGCCTGGGACCCGGCCCCCGACGCCGAGCAGAAGCTGCGCCGCCTGGTCGACGCCGCCTGGCCCGCGCTCACCCAGCTCGGCCTCGCCGAAGGCGCTTCCCCGGACCGTCTCCGCGTCACACCGACCCTCGTAGAGGCCGTCGCCGAGGCCCAGTTCGTGCAGGAGAGCGCCCCCGAGAAGCTGGAGCTCAAGCGCGACCTGCTGGCCCAGCTGGACGCCGCCGCGCCCGCCGGAGTCGTCATCGCGTCCTCCACCTCCGGCTACCCCATGACCGACATGCAGACCACGGCCGCCGACCCGGGCCGCCTCGTCGTCGGACACCCCTTCAACCCGCCCTATCTGATCCCGCTGGTCGAGGTGGTCGGCGGCGACAAGACGGCCCCGCACGCGGTGACTTGGACCTCCCGCTTCTACGAGGTCGCGGGCAAGTCCGTGATCACCATGGCGAGCGAAGTACCCGGCTTCATAGCCAACCGCCTTCAGGAAGCCCTCTGGCGCGAGGCCCTGCACATGGTCGCCAACGGCGAGGCCACGGTGAAGGAGATCGACGACTCGATCACCGAAGGCCCCGGCCTGCGCTGGGCGTTCATGGGCCCCATGCTCACCTTCGCGCTCGCGGGCGGTGAGGGCGGCATGGCGCACATGCTCGACCACTTCGGCCCGTCCCTGAAGTCCCCGTGGACGCGCCTCGAAGCCCCCGAGCTCGACAAGGAGCTGTACGACGCCGTGGTCGCCGGATGCGACGACGCGGCGGACGGGCGGACCATCGCCGACCTGGTCGCCGAGCGTGACCAGGGAGTCATCGACGTACTGCGGGCGACGGGACGCCTGCCGCAGCAGCGCACGCAGGAGGACACCAAGTGAGCGACTCCCTGCCTTCCGGGCCCCTGCCCATCACGCCCCTGCCTCTCCTGCACCGGACCGTGCGGCCCGAGTGGATCGACTACAACGGCCACATGAGCGAGGCGTTCTACGTCCTCGTCTTCGGCTACGCCACCGACGCCATGATGATCGAGACGGGCCTGCACGCGGGGTACCGCGAGTCGACCGGCTGCTCCCTCTACACGGTCGAGGCACACATCCGCTATCTCGACGACGTGGCGGAGGGCGCCCACCTCGCCGTCCGCACCCGCATCCTCGGCGCGGACGCCAAGAAGGCGCGCTTCACCCACGAGCTGTACGTGGTCAAGGAGCCGGAAGCGGACATCCCCCAGGACGCGACCCCGGTGGCGACCACCGAACTCCTCGCCCTCCACGTCGACCAGAACGCGGGTAAGTCGGCCCCGTTCCCGGACGGGATCCGCGACCACCTGACGGCCCTCACGGAAGCACCCCAGGAGTGGGCGGGCCGATCGATCGGCGAGGTCCCCCGCCAGCAGTAGGGGCGTAACCGCTCGGCCGCGAGGCTGCTCAGGTGTCGCAGCCGACCCCGTCACCGTCGCGGTCGAGGTGCGGTCCATAACCGGGCTCACCACGGTGCACGGGCGCGGCTCCGGCGGCACGGGCCTCGCTGCAGTTCCCGTAGGAGACACTGCCGCCCCCGCCGGAGCCGCTGCCGCCCGACCCGGGATCGGCAGCCTCCGGCCGGGCGGTGACGGTGGCCTTCACCGTCTTCGTGGCCTTGACGGTCTTGGTGACCGTGGGAGCGGGCTCCGGCTTGGCCGTCTCGGTCGCGGTCGCCGTAGCTGTCGCCGTCACCGTCGGAGTCGAGGGTGACTTCTTCGCGGCAGCCTTCGTGTCGGTGCTGCCGTCGTCACCGAGACCGGCCCCGACGCCGATGAGGAAGGTGACCGCGAGGGCGGGGAGCACGAAGCGTTTGCGTGCCCACTTGGGTGCGGGTCTCGGTGCCGACGGCGGCGCGGGACAGGGATTGGTCATGGTGCCCCCTTGGTGCGGGAAAGAGGCACGACGCTAGTCCTGCAAGGCCAGTTGTGAAGGTTTTTTGTGCAATCAGTGATGGATCCGTGATCCCGCTCGCCCGATCTGCTCCGGCTGGCGTTCCAGCTCCTTGTGGGCCGTTTCCGGGAGCTTGAGGTACACCGCCGATGACACCAGGCAGAGCGCGGCCACGTACCAAGGGAAGAGACCCGGGTTTCCGAGCTCCTTGAACAGCGTGCCCATGTACGGGGCCGTGCCGCCGAACAGGGCGACGGTGAGGGAGTAGGGGAAGCCGATGCCCGCGGCCCGTACCCGGGCGGGGAACACCTCCGCGTTCACGGCCGCCGAGATCGACGTGAAGCCGGTGAGGAGCAGCATGCCCGCGCACTGCACCATCAGGAGCGAGGCGAACGAGCCGTTCAGGGACCGAAGGAGCGGCACGCTCAGGACGGCGAAGCCGAGGCCGAAGAAGAGCAGGAGCGGCCTGCGGCCGAAGCGGTCGGAGAGCAGTCCGCCCACGGGCTGGAGCAGCGCGAAGAACGCGAGCGAGAGGGTGCCGGACAGCAGGGCCTGGCTCTTGCTGATGTCGGTGTTCAGCTCGGCGTACGTCGGAAGGTACGACGTCCACGTGTAGTACGCGATCGTGCCGCCGGCCGTGATGCCGCAGATCAGCAGCGACTGGCGCGGATACAGGCGCAGGGCGTCGAACAGGCCGGGGCGTTCGGCCTCGTCCTGGGACGCCTCATGGGTCTCGTACGCGCCCTGCCTGATCCAGAAGCCGACCAGGCTGAGCACCGCGCCGACGACGAACGGCAGCCGCCATCCCCAGCCGTCCATCTGCCCGTCGGAGAGCGTGGCGACGAGCAGGGCCGCTATGCCGGACGCGGCGAGCTGCCCCGCGCTGGTCGACACGTACTGGAAGCTGGAGAAGAGACCGCGCCGTCCGAGACCGGCGGACTCGACGAGGAAAGTCGTCGACGCCGCGAACTCGCCGCCCACGGACAGGCCTTGGAGCAGCCGCGCAAGGACGAGGACGACCGGCGCGAGCACTCCCACGTACGCGTACGTCGGCGTCAGGCCGACCAGCAGACTGCTGCCGCCCATCAGCAGGATCGTGACGGTCAGCGCGGCGCGCCTGCCGCGCCGGTCGGCGACCGCGCCCATGAGAAGACCGCCGACGGGACGCATGAAGAAGCCGACGGCGAAGACGGCGAACGTGGAGAGCAACGGTACGAGGGAGTTGCCCGAGCTCTTGGGGAAGACCTGGTCGGCGATGTACGTGGCGAGGAACGTGTAGGCGTACCAGTCGTACCACTCGACGGCGTTGCCCACCGACGCGGCGAGCAGTTGCCGGACGGGGCGGCGGGACCGGGTGGGGAGCGGGTCGGACACGGATTCGTGCCGGTATTGCTGTGTCATGATCGCGACCATCCCCCGCCCGGCCCACTCGCACACGTCCGGCTTGTACAGGGTGTGTTCAGAGTGGGTGCGCAGGTCAGCCCGTCGTCGGCCGGTACGCGTAGACGGACGTCGTCACCAGGCACGGCGCCGGCGGCACGACCTCGGCGCGCAGCGTGCGCCGCCCGGCGTCGTAGTCGACGCCCTCCGTCTCGAACGTGCCGCGGCAGATACTCCGTTGCGGGGCGGCGAACAGACTCGTGACCTTGCCCGTGATCTGCTTCCCGTCGAGCGCGCGCTCCAGGTCCACCTGGAGGACTGGCCGGTCCTCGGGCCACAGCTCCTTCGACGCGTCGTTCGACGCGCACACGAGCCGGGTGTCGGAGACGAAGTCGCAGCCCTGGATGTCCCGGACCGGCTTGTCGAGCGAGATCTGACCGGCCTGGGGGAGCGCCCCGCCGGTGGGCGGCGTCGAGGAGTTGAGGAGCGGGGCGGGGAAGACCTGGAGGCGGTTCTGGTCGCCCCACTCGCCCGACACCAGCCACTGCTTGTCGGGCGAGACCGACGCGAAGGAGTTGTTGAGCTTCTCACCCGCGTCGAGCTGGTGCTCGTAGAGGTAGCGCTTGCCGCCGGGTGTCGTGACGGCGAACATCTTCGACTTCGCGTCGTCACCGCCCTGGTAGGCGTCGAAGGTGTGGCCGTCGGCTATGTCCGGGTCGCCGACGTGGGTCCAGCCCTTGACCCGCAGGTCGAGCGGGACCGAGGCGAGGCCCCGGTAGAGGAGGCTGCCGTCGGCGCGGCTCGCCAGGCCCTGGCTTCCGGTGAGGGAGTTGACGGACGAGACGCCGGACTCCTGCCAGCCGCCGGGGGATCTCGGAGCGGTGTCGGCCGATGCGCCGGTGCCGGTGGCCACCGCCAGCGCGAGGGCTCCGAACAGGGCGGCGGATGCCTTCGCGGACGTCTTGAGGTGTGTCATCGGTGCGCTACCTCCGTGGGGGGTCGATCGCTGCCGGGCAATCGTACGTAACGTGACCTCTGTCGACGGGTGAGTTCTGACAGGCCGACAGATATGCGTGTGCCGGTGGCCAGGTGTTCCGACGCCGGTCCGGCGGCTGCTCCGACAGAAGGTGGTTGAGACGTGAAGCTGGTCATTCTCGGTGGCGGCGGATTCCGCGTTCCGCTCGTGTACGGCGCGCTGCTCGGCGACCATGCCGAAGGCCGGGTCACGGAGGTCGTGCTGCACGACCTGGACGCGGGGCGGCTCGGCGCGGTCGCCCGTGTCCTCGCCGAACAGGCGGCCGGGGTCCCGGACGCCCCCGCCGTCACCGCCACCACCGACCTGGACGAGGCTCTGCGGGGCGCGGACTTCGTCTTCTCGGCGATCCGGGTGGGCGGTCTTGAGGGCCGGGCGGCCGACGAGCGGGTGGCGCTCGCGGAGGGCGTCCTGGGGCAGGAGACGGTCGGCGCGGGCGGCATCGCGTACGGGCTGCGGACCGTGCCCGTCGCCGTCGACATCGCACGGCGTGTACGGCAGCTCGCCCCGGACGCCTGGGTCATCAACTTCACCAACCCGGCGGGCCTGGTCACCGAGGCGATGTCCCGGCACATCGGCGACCGCGTCATCGGCATCTGCGACTCGCCGGTGGGCCTGGGCCGCCGCGTGGCGCGCATCCTGGGCGGCAACCCGGACGAGGCGTTCATCGACTACGTCGGGCTCAACCACCTGGGCTGGCTGCGGGGCCTGCGGATCGCGGGGCGCGACGAACTGCCGAGGCTGCTGGGCGACGCACAGCTGCTTGGCTCGTTCGAGGAGGGCCGGCTGTTCGGCGCGGAGTGGCTCCAGTCGCTTGGCGCCATCCCGAACGAGTACTTGCACTACTACTACTTCAACCGCGAGGCGGTCCGCGCCTACCAGGAGGCCGAGCAGACGCGGGGAGCGTTCCTGCGCGGGCAACAGGCCCGGTTCTACGAGCAGTTGAGCCGCGACGCGGAGGTCTCATCGGCGCTGAAGGCCTGGGACGCCACGCGTGCCGAGCGCGAGGCCACGTACATGGCAGAGAACCGGGAGGCCGCGGGTGTCGGTGAGCGCGAGGCCGAGGACCTCGAATCCGGGGGATACGAGAAGGTCGCCCTCGCCCTGATGCGGGCGATCGCGCGGGACGAGCGGACGACGCTGATCCTCAACGTCCGCAACCGCACGACCCTTTCGGCCCTGGACGCCGACGCGGTGATCGAGGTCCCGTGCTCCGTCGACGCCAACGGCGCGCACCCCATGGCCGTGGACCCGCTGCCCGGACATGCGACAGGGCTTGTGTGCGCGGTGAAGGCGGTGGAGCGGGAGATCCTGTCGGCGGCGGAGAGCGGCTCACGCGCCACGGCGGTGAAGGCGTTCGCGCTGCACCCGCTGGTGGATTCCGTGGAGGTGGCGCGACGGTTGGTGGAGGGATACCGGGAGGTGCATCCGGGCCTCGCGTACTTGGCCTGACCGGGCGCCCACGCGCAGGCCGACGAACCAGAGTCCTGAGACCGGCAGAATCCTCGGACCAGCCGGAATCCACAGCCCGGCAGCTTCCGCGGACCAGCCAGCACCCTCAGACCGACCAGCACCCTCAGACCAGACAGAACTCATTGCCCTCGGGGTCGGCCATCTCCACATGATCCGGCCTCCCCTGCATCTCGTGCTCCCGAATCACCGTGGCCCCCGCGGCGGTCAACTTCTCGACCGCCGCGACGACCCGCGGCCACCTGACCTCCCAGGGGGTCGCACGGCCGCCGCCCACCTGCACGTCCAGGTGCAGCCGGTTCTTGGCCACCTTCGACTCCGGGACCTTGAGAAAGGAGAGGCTGGGCCCGGAACCGTCCGGGTCCGACAGATACGCACCGTCGTCCCACTCCTCCTCAGGGACGCCCTGGTGCGCGAACCACGCCCCCCAACTGTCGAAGCCGTCCGGCGGCGGCTTCTCCGCGTAACCCAGGGCCAGGGCCCAGAACTTGGCCAGGTCACCGGGCTGCGCACAGTCAATGGTGACGGTCCACTGGGTCGACATGGCTCCTGCTCCACTTCTTCGCTCCGCCGGGTGGGATGCGATGGACCGAGCGTGCCATGGGGGTCTGACATCGGAGCTGAGATGATCACCGGATGAGCCCCGTCATCTCCATCGGATCCGCCGCCGCCCGCCCCTGCACACTGGTCGTGTGCCGGGGCTGCTGCTGCGGCAACTCGCGCAAGCACCCCGGTACCGACCACGCCTGGCAGCTCGCGCGGATGCGGGCCGCCGCCGCGGAGTCGGCGGGGCGGTTCGCGGTGCGTACGAGTGAGTGCCTCGGGCCCTGCGGGCAGGCGAACATCATCGTCGTACAGCCCTCCCGGGAGGGGCGCCGACGCGGTGGCCGGGCCGTCTGGGTGGGCTTCGCCATGGACGACGACTCGATCGACGAGATACTCGAGTGGGCCGACGCGGGCGGCCCGGGGATCGCGCAGCCGTCGGCAGCGCTCACCCTGCAGGTGGTCGATCCCCGGAAGTCCTGACCCGAGGGTCAGGCCGCCGCCTGCGAACCTTCGAGGACCCTGTCGAGGAAGCCGTGCAGGTTCGCCACGGTGCGCGCGTTCTGCTCCTCAAGGGTGAGGCTCTCCTCGAAGCGGCGGGCCAGGGCGGTGGTCTTCTTGCCCCGTACGTAGAGGGAGCAGGCGAGGTCCGCGCAGATGTAGATGCCGACCGAGTTGCCCTGCCGGCCCGCCGGGCCGGAGAGGGGTGCCACGAGCAGCGTGATGCCCGAGCCGGACTGCGGGGTCACGCAGACCGAGCAGATGCTGGACTTCAGGAGGCTCCTGCGCGCGCCTGTCGAGGCGCGCAGCGCGATGCCGACGTACTCGCCGTTCCGCTCCGTCACGATGTAGCCGCGGTCCGGGGCCTTCGGGTCCCGCCATCCGAGGAAGTCCAGGTCGGACCAGGGGGTCTCCGGGAAGCCTGCGGGGAGGGCGAGTCTGCGGGCTTCGCCCTTGGAGCAGTTGACGAAGGCCGCGCGGATCTCTTTCTCGCCGATAGGTTCCATGATTCGGAACCTACCAACGCGTACGCCGCCCCGTCCTCTCCTTTTCGGCCCAGGCCGATGGCCGCCGCCCCCGCTTGAACCTCCCCCACCCACTTACGGGATCCCCCCGCACCTGCCTGACCCCGAACAGACCTCTCCCACCCACGCACCGGATCCCCCCGCACCTGCCTGACCCCGAACAGACCTCTCCCACCCACCCGCCCGATTGCCCCGCGTCCATTTGACCCCGAACAAGCCTCTCCCACCCACCCGCCCGATTGCCCCGTCTCCACCTCGCCCGGTGCAAGCCTTTCCCACCCACCGCCCCGATTGCCCCGCTGGGCCGGGAAAGGGCTGCATCGCGGGTAGGGGAGTGACCTGCTCGGCGGGGCGGGCGGGAAACGTAGGGCCAGGGGAGGGATGGGGCAGCGAATCGGACCAGGGTGGGATCCCGGCCCGCACGCACTCGTAGCCGGCGACCGTCCGGAGCACGGTTCGCGGCGCTCCGGAGCCGAAGTGGCCCTGCGGGCACTGGATGTTAGGGGGGAGGGCGGACATACCGGCGCGGCCCCGCACCCGCGGCCGGACCGAACCCGTTGCCCGCACGCGCTCGCAGTCGGTGACCGTCCGGAGCGCGGTTCGTGGCGCTCCGGAGCCGGAGAAGCCTCGCGGCCATCGGGCGTTAGCGAGGATGGGCATACCGGCGCGGCGCCGTCCCCACAACCGGCCGGCCCCGCAGCACGCACGCACCCGCAGTCGGCAACGCTCGTGAGGGACCTGGCGGCACGGCCCCGCCCCCGCACAGACGGACCGCACCGCACCCCAGGGAAACCTCAGCCCTCCACCGGCACCCGTGCCGAGTAGAACCGCGTCGTCCGTCGCAGCCGGAACCCCAGTGACTCGTACAGCCGGATGGCACCTACGTTCCGCGCAGCCGTGTGCAGGAACGGTGTTTCCCCGCGGGCGCGGACCCCGTCCGCCACCGCCAGGACCAACCGCGTCGCAAGCCCCTCCCCCCGGAAAGCCGGATCGGTGCAGACCGCGCTGATCTCCGTCCACCCCGGTGGACGCAACCGCTCCCCGGCCATCGCCACGAGAGCACCCCCACGGCGTATGCCGAGGTACGTGCCGAGCTCCACGGTTCGCGGCAAGAAGGGGCCGGGCTGCGTGCGCCGGACCAGGTCCAGCATCTCCGGCACGTCAGCCGCCCCGAGCCGCACAGCCTCCGCGTCAGGCGCGGCGGCCACCCCGTCATCCACCAACTGCACGCCCTCTATGTCGAACGTGACCTCCCACCCCTCCGGCAACCCCACCCGCACCCCGGCCAGCGGAACGTCCGCGCCGGGCCCCGCGAGCGCGGCGAGATCCGCCCAGTCGTCCGCCTCCGGAGCATCGGGCAGCCCCATCCACGGCGACACGTCCAGCGGATACCGGACCACGCGCCCCCGCCGCTCGGCGAACCGCGCGTGCGGCCCGTTCAACGCGGCGTAGGCAGGGTTGTCCAAGGGATGTGTCCCCCGTGGGGGCGCAGTACGGAGGTCACCGCCCGGGGCATCGAGGCCGGACACCGGCGTAACGCCACTCACGCGCCCACCTCGATCACGACCTTGCCCCGCGCATGCCCATCCTCCACCGCACGGAGCGCCTCACCGGCCCGCTCCAGCGGATACGTCGCCGTCACCTGAGGCCGCAGCACCCCGTCCACGGCAAGCCGCGCCACCGCGTCGAGGACCTCCCTGGTCCGCGCCCGCGCGACCGCCGCCCCGCCCAGCTCGGCGACCGTCTCCTTGGCCGCGGCCGTGATCAGCTTCCCCCGCGGGTCGGGGAGCAGGGACGCCGCCGCCACGAGATCCTCGCCGCCCACCAGATCGAAGACCGCGTCGACGCGACCGCCCGGCGCAGCCGCCCGCACCCGGTCCGCCAGACCGGGCCCCGGCGGCACATGCACCGCGCCCAGGGACTCGACGAAAGCCCGCTTGCCCTCGCTTGCCGTGCCCACCACACGGACGCCGAGGTGCCGCGCCAACTGTGCCGCGGCCACGCCCACACCGCCGCCTACCCCGGTGATCAGCAGCGTCGCCCCGGTGGGCAGATCCAGCTGACGCAACCCGTCGTACGCCGTCGCCGCGGCGACCGGCAGCGCGGCGGCCTCCGTGAAGCTGAGGCCCGCGGGCTTGTGCGCGGTGAGAGAGGCGGGGAGAAGGGTGTACTCGGCGTAACCACCGGTGTCCGGATTACCGAACACCGCATCGCCGACGGCAAAGTCCGAGCCGTCCCCAACGCCCGCGCCGCCCACGACGTCCGACCCGACCGCTTCGACCACGCCCGCGACTTCGCTGCCCAGCACCTCAGGGAACTCGGCGGGCGGCGACCCGGGCCTCCGCTTCCCCGCGCGCAGCTTCCAGTCGACCGGGTTGACCCCCGCAGCCCGCACCGCGACCAGAAGCTGCCCCGGACCGGGCTCCGGTGGGTCCTGGTCGAGGAAGGTCTCCACTTCAGGGCCGCCGAACCGGGTGAATACGTACGCCTTGGACATGTGCTCCCTCGCTTCGAGCCGTGAACTGTGAGCCGTGAACCGTGAGCCGTGAACCCCGCACCGCCTAGCGACGAGGGCCTCACCTAGGACGACCGCCATGATCGCCCCGCTATTCCCCGTACGCCGCAGCGTTCACGAGGTCGCAACGAGAGCCTCATGGCCGACGGCGCCAGCTCTCTATCCCACCCACCCCCGCAAAACTGAACGACCCGCAAAGTTTTGCCGACGCGAGCCTTGACCTTAAGTGTTCAACCAATCAAGACTCAGGCCCCGTAACACCGCACTGGCGCGGATGACGCATTCAGCTCTTGGCGTCGTCGACCCAGTTCGGCATGTCCAGAGCCGCGTTCGGAGGCCATTTCGCCATGCCTGCCACCACACGTCGTGAACTCATGAAGCAACTGGGCGGCACCGCAGCCGCCTTCGCCTTCCTGGCCGCCGCCGGTGCCACCCCCGCCACGGCCGCCGCAGCCTCCCAAGGCGCCAGCGCAGGCACCGGAACCGCCACCCCGGGCGCGGCCGCCGCCACGCGCCGCGTCCGGGGGCTCATCGCCCGCCTCACCCTCGACGAGAAGATCAGCCTCGTGCACGGCGCGACCGACCCCCGAAGACTGGGTCAGGCCGGATACCTGCCGGGCGTCGAACGTCTGGGAATACCGGAGCTCCGCCTGTCCGACGGCCCCGCGGGCGTGAACGTCACCAAGTCCGCGACCGGCCTCCCGCCGGTCGCCACGCTCGGCTCCTCCTTCAACCTCGAACTCGCCCGCGAGTACGGCGAGGTCATGGGCCGCGAGGGCCGCATCCTCGACATGGACGTCCTGCTCGCCCCGCAGATCGAGCTCTCCCGCACGCCCTTCTTCAGCCGCAACAAGGACCAGTCCGGCGAGGACCCCTACCTCAACGGCCTGATCGGCGCCGCCCAGGTCGAGGGCGTCCAGGCGCAGGGCATGCTCGCCCAGGCCAAGCACTTCCTCGCCAACAACCAGCGCCTGCACGAGTTCGACCGCGAGAAGCCGGAGAACTCCTACGACTTCGTCGTCGACGACCGCACCCTGCACGAGCTGTATCTGCCCGCCTTCGAGGCAGTGGTCCGCGCCGGTGTCGCCTCGGTCATGTCGGCGTACAACCACCTCAACGGCAAGTGGAACTCCGAGCAGAGCACCACCCTCACCGACATCCTCCGCGGCGAACTCGGCTTCAAGGGCTTCGTCACCTCCGACTGGGGCGCCACGCACTCCACGGCCGCGCTCGAAGCGGGCCAGGACATGCAGATGTGGGACGGCTCGTTCTACGGGGAGCCGCTGAAGAAGGCCATCAAGGACGGCTCCATTCCCGAGGCCGCCCTGGACACCGCCGTCTCCCGCATCCTCGGCCGGTACGACGCCTTCGGCATGCTCGACGGCAGTCGTGTTCCCGCCCGCAAGGAGATCGACGTCAAGGCCGGGGCTCGCGTGGCACGCGAAGTCGCCACGCAGGGCGCGGTGTTGCTCGCCAACGACGGTGGCCTGCCGCTGTCGCACGCCGCCCTCCGCGATCTCGCACTCATCGGCCCGACCGCGGGCCAGGTGGCCACCTCGGTCTCCGGCGAGCGTGCGTACGGCTTCGAAGAGCGCCTGGTCAGCCCGCTCGACGCACTGCGCCGCAGCACCAAGCGGGCGATCGCCCACGAGGTCGGCGTCGACCTCACGGGCACGGCCGTCCCCGCCTCCGCGTTCCCCAAGGGCCTGACACGCAAGGACGGCGGCGAGCGCAAAGGCACGGACCGAACGATCGACTTCGTCGGCGACAAGGCACTCCCCGTCGGCACGACCGCCGAGTGGACCGGCACCTTCGTGCCGCCCGCCACCGGCGAGTACGCGCTCAAGATCCAGGGCTGGGGCGCGGCCGTCTCGCTGAGCCTCGACGGCAAGGAGCTGACGACCGCGGCGGGCGCCCGCGACAGCTTCGCCCGCAAGTGGTCCTCGATCGTCCCGACCACGGACGGCCTCGACAACGGCCAGGCCGAACCCGTCCAGCTGACCGGCGGCAAGTCCTACCAGGTCGTCGTCAAGGCCACCGGCTGGGCCACGACCATCGCCGAACGCGGCCCGGTCCAGGTGCGGTTCGCCTGGGTGACGCCCGAGCGGCGCAGCGCCTCCATCGCCGCCGCGGCGCGGCTGGCCCGGCGCGTCCACACCCCGGTCGTCTTCGCCTTCAACGGCTCCGGCGGATCGGTGGGAGGTGGCGGCGACTTCACCACGCTGACGCTCCCCGCCCACCAGGACGAGCTGATCACGGCCGTGGCCAGGGCCAACCCGCGTACGGTCGTCGTCCTCACCACCGGCTGCCCCGCGACGATGCCCTGGCGCCGCGAGGTCGGCACGATCCTGCACACCGGCTACGTCGGCCAGGAGGGCGGCTGGTCCACCGCCGACCTCCTCACCGGCCGCGCCAACCCGGGCGGCAAAGCCACGGTGACCTGGCCGAAGAAGGACACGGACCACCCCACCCTGGACCCGGCCCACCCCGAGCGGTACTACGGCGTCGACGGCACGGTCACGTACAGCGAGGGCATCTTCACCGGCTACCGCGGCTTCGACAAGGCGGGCATCGAGCCCCTCTTCCCCTTCGGACACGGCCTGTCCTACACGGAGTTCGGCTACGGCGACCTCTCCGTGCGCAGGGCGGGCGAAGGCTACGAGGTGTCGTTCACGGTGACCAACCGGGGACGCCGCGCGGGCGCGGAGGTCCCGCAGGTGTACGTGGGCCCGCCGCGCGGCGCCGACGTGGAGATGGCGGTGAAGACACTGGCCGCCTTCGACCGCGTCGAGTTGCGTGCGGGGGAGTCGCGCCGGGTCAGGGTGCGGGTAGCCGAGCGGCAGCTGTCGTACTGGGACACGGACCGCGGCCACTGGGTACGCCCCGAGGGGCGGCGTGCGGTGTACGTCGGGTCGTCGTCCCGCGACATCCGCCTGACGGGGGTGGCGCGCTAGGGCGGCGGCAGGGGGAGACCCACGTCACATCCGCGCATGTCACAGCACGCGGGGCTGAACCGTCCATGAGGTGTACCCAGCGGCAACCACACAGGAGTGCACCATGGAAGCTCGGCTGAACATCATGGCAAGCCCGGTCGCGGCCAAGGCGATGAAGCACATCGTCGCCGCCGCCACGTCGCTCACGGAGTCGACGCTGCCTGCCGCGACGCGTGAACTGGTGATGCTCCGCGCCAGCCAGATCAACGGCTGCGCCGGATGCATCGACATGCACACCAAGGACGCCACACACGCCGGGGAGTCCCAGGTGCGCCTGCACCTGGTGGCCGCCTGGCGCGAGGCCACGGTGTTCACCGAGGCCGAGCGCGCCGCCCTGGAACTGGCGGAGGAGGGCACCCGGATCGCGGACGCGGCAGGCGGCGTCCCGGACGAGGTGTGGGCGAACGCGGCCAAGCACTACGACGAGGACCAGCTCGCCGCCCTGGTGACCGTGATCGCCGTGATCAACGCCTTCAACCGCGGCAACGTGATCACCCAGCAGCCCGCGGGTGACTACGTAGTCGGCCAGTACCACTGAGGCCAGTGCCACTGAGGAGACGGTCTAGGGGAGCCGCTCCGCCTCGGCCGGCTCACCAAGTCCTGCACCGTCCACGGTGAGGGCTTGGGTGAGCCGGTCCAGGTGCGCACGGTACAACCCGACGAAATCCAGCCGCCCTTCGGCGATGGCCCACTGGACCTGGAGCCCGTCGGACACGGCGAGGATCTCGCGGGCGACGCTTTCCGCGTCGGTCTCTGGCCTCAACTGCCCTGCCTCGACCGCGCGTTGCAGCACGGCGGCCAGGGAGTGCGCGACACGTTCGTATCGCTCGCTGAAGTAGTCGTGTGCCGGGTGCGAGGGGTCGCCGGCCTCCGCCGACAGCTTGGTGTAGAGCTGGATGAGCCCCGGCTGGGTGAGGTTGTACGAGGCCAGCGCGAGGACCTCCCGGAACAGCGCGCGCACGTCGGCACCGCCGGAGTCGGGGCCGAGCCGTCCGAAGGTACGGACCGTGCGTTCCTCGCGTGCTTCGAGCACCGCCATCAGGAGCCGCTGCTTCGACCCGAAGTGGTGGGTGATGACGGTGGCGGAGGTGCCCGCTTCCGTGGCGATCTTCGCCAGGGAGGAGTTCAGATAGCCCGCCTTGGCGAAGAGCGCGAGAGCCGCGTCGATGATGGCCGCCCTACGGGAGTCGGCGGCGGCGTACTGCCCTGTCGGGCGGTGGCGGGGGGTGGGCTGCTCCATGGGGGCAGATTACGTTCCCGCGGATCTCCCACCTGCCGTGCCGCCCCGAACCCCCAGCCCCTCAACCCCGGCCGCTCAACGCCTCAGCCCTTCAGCCCTCGGTACAACGCCCCCACCAGATGCACGCTCCGCAGATCCTCCCCGGAGGTCCCGCCGCCCATCTGGTTCATCACGTACGCGAACGAGACGCGGTTCTCGGGATCGGCGAACGCGTAGGACCCGCCCGCGCCGCCGTGCCCGAAGGCCCGCGGATTGGGGCCTGCCTGCCCGTACAGGTTCAGCATGTAGCCGAGCCCCCAGTCCCACTTCTCGCCCCACGCCGTGCCCGCCGCGAGCACCAGGTCCGGCTCGTCGGGCTCGCCCTGCCGTGTCCGGAGCCGCTCCAGTGCCCCGGGGCTCACCAACTCCCCGCCGCCCAGCGCCGCGTACACCGTCGCGAGGCCCCTGGCGGACGCGTGGCCGTTGGCCGCGGGGATCTCGGCGGACCGGTAGGCAGCGGTGTTCACATTGCCCACGGGGAGGTACTGCAGGGCGAGCGTGACGACCGCCATGGGGTGGTCGTCGATCGACGTCACCGGGGGCGCGGGCGGGGGAGCGGAGCCGAGTGCGCTGCGCGGGCCGTCCGTGACGATCGGCCTTGCCATGTTCGCGCACCGGCCGTGCTCGCTCTCCGGGGTGCCCACGAAGACGTCCGCGCCCAGCGGCCCCGTCACCTCGCTGCGCAGGAACGTGCCGAGCGAGACCCCCGTGATCCGCCGGACGACCTCTCCGACCAGATAGCCGAAGCTCAGCGCGTGGTACCCCTGGGCCGAACCAGGCTTCCACCACGGCGGCGCGGCGGCGAGCGCCCCGCACACCTTCTCCCAGTCGTAGAGGTCGTCCGACGTCATGGGCTCGCGCGGTGCGATCACACCGGAGCGATGGCTCAGCAGCCAGCGCACCGGGATGTCCGCCTTGCCCTCCTGGGCGAACTCCGGCCAGTAGCGGGCGACCGGTGCGTCCAGGTCGAGCTCGCCCCGGTCGACCAGCAGATGCGCGCACAGCGCGGTCATCCCCTTGGTCGTGGAGTACACGTTCACCAGCGAATCGCGCTCCCACGCGCGCGTGCCCGTCTTGTCCGCGTCACCGCCCCACAGATCGACGACGAACTCGCCGTCCACGGTGGCCGCGACGGCTGCCCCGAGGTCGCCGCGCTCGGTGAAGTTCCGCTCGAACTCCTCGCGTACGCCCTCGAATCCCGGGGCACAGGTGCCATGGATGCGTGCGGTCATGACTCTCCTCGATCACTGGAAGCGCCGACCCGCCACATCCTCGCGCATGGTTGCCCGCGGCACCTAGAGTGCGTCGGCGGAGGAGAAAAAGAAGAGGCAAGGAGGTGTTCGCACTCCTTGCCACTCTTAATTTATAGCGCAGCGGGGGGCTTGCGGCAAGGCCCCGGTCGTACCGCACAATCGCAGGCCTAAGCCCAGGACCTGCGAAAACGGGAGATTCATTAAGTGCCTGCGTTGCTGTCTGCGTTCGACCTTCCTGCCCACCTCGCCCCCAAGGCCGACCCGACGCTGATCGACCGGGACGAGAAGCACTTCGCGGCCATCGCACAGAGCCTCGAGCAGACCATCGCCGACGTGTCCGACCGCCTCGACGCCCAGCGCAGGGCGCCCGGCGGCATCGGCCGGGAGGCGATGGACCGGGACCTGGAGATCCACCGCCTGAGCGGTCGCCTGCGCGCGCTGAGCCGCTTCGGTCTCGACCTGTGCCTCGGACACATCGTGACCGCGGACGACCCCGAGCCCGTCTACATCGGCAGGCTCGGCCTCACCGACAGCGAGGGCCGCCGGCTGCTGCTCGACTGGCGCGCACCCGCGGCCGAGCCGTTCTTCGCGGCGACCCACGCCGACCCGATGGGCCTGGCGAGCCGCCGCAGGTACCGCTGGACCGACGGCCGGATCAGCGACTACTGGGACGAGGTGTTCACCGCCGACGGGCTGGAGGGGCACGCGGCCCTCGACGACCAGTCCGCCTTCATCGCCAGCCTGGGCAGCAACCGCTCGTCCCGGATGCGCGACGTGCTCTCCACCATCCAGTCCGACCAGGACGCCATCATCCGGGCGGGCTCACGCGGCGCTCTCGTCGTCGACGGCGGTCCCGGTACGGGCAAGACCGTCGTCGCCCTGCACCGTTCCGCCTACCTCCTCTACTCCGACCCCCGCCTCGGTCACAGCCGGGGCGGGGTGCTCTTCGTCGGCCCGCACCGGCCCTACCTGAACTACGTCGCCGACGTCCTGCCCAGCCTCGGCGAGGAGGGCGTGCAGACCTGCATCCTGCAGGACCTCGTCGCCGAGGGAGCCGCGGCGCGGGCCGAGGCCGACCCGGAGGTGGCGCGCCTCAAGTCGTCCGCCGGCATGGTGAAGGCGATCGAGAAGGCCGTCAGGTTCTACGAGGAGCCGCCCACCAAGGGGATGACGGTCTCGACCGACTGGGCCGACGTCCGGCTGAGCGCCGACGACTGGGCCGACGCGTTCGACGCGGCGGGACGCGGCACCCCGCACAACGAGGCGCGCGAGCAGATCTGGGAGGAGCTCGTCGCCATCCTCCTCGACAAGCTCGACGGCGACGTTCCCGGCGAGCTCTTCGAGAGGTCGCTGCGGCACGACGAGGAGCTGGTCACCACCCTGCACCGGGCGTGGCCGCTGCTCGAAGCGGCCGACCTCGTCGGAGACCTGTGGTCGAACTCCGCCTACCTGCGGATGTGCGCCCCCTGGCTCGGCGGGGACGAGGTGCGCACGTTGATGCGCAAGGAGGCGCCCCAGGCCTGGACGCTGTCCGACCTGCCGCTCCTGGACGCGGCACGGCAGCGGCTCGGGGACCCGGAGGCGGCACGGCGCAAGCGCCGGCACGAGGCGATCCTCGCCGCCCAGCGCGAGCAGATGGCGCAGGTCGTCGACAACCTCATCGACGCCGCGTCGGCCTCCGGCGCCGACGGTGACGACGGCGAGGGCCTGGTGACGATGTTGCGCGGGCAGGACGCCCAGGTCAGCCTGGTCGATGAGTCCGAGCTGCCCCCTGCCGACCCGGACCGGCTCGCGGGACCGTTCGCGCACGTCGTGGTGGACGAGGCACAGGAGCTGACCGACGCGGAGTGGCAGATGCTGCTGCTGCGCTGCCCGTCCCGCAGCTTCACCATCGTCGGCGACCGCGCGCAGGCCCGGCACGGGTTCACGGAGTCGTGGCAGGAACGCCTTGAGCGGATCGGGCTCGACCGCGTCACGGTGGAGTCCCTGAGCATCAACTACCGGACGCCGGAAGAGGTCATGACGGAGGCCGAGCCGGTCATCCGGGCCGCGCTTCCCGACGCCAACGTGCCGACCTCCATCCGCAGCAGCGGCGTACCCGTCACGCGCGGTGCGGTGGCGGACCTCGACGCGGTCCTGGACGGCTGGCTCGCCGCCCACGCCGACGGGGTCGCCTGTGTCATCGGCGATCCCGCCTTCCGGGAGACGGACCGCGTGCGGTCACTGACCCCGGAGCTCTCGAAGGGGCTCGAGTTCGACCTGGTCGTCCTCGTCGACCCGGAGGACTTCGGCGAGGGCATCGAGGGAGCGGTCGACCGCTATGTCGCGATGACCCGCGCGACCCAGCGGCTCGTCATCCTCACGAGCCGCTGAGCCGCTGAGCCGCGGCCCTCGGGATCAGAGCCAGCTGCCGTAGCGCCGGATGTACCAGCCCTTCACCACCTGGGTGAGCGTGCAGTACGCGAGCAGCGTCCCGATCAGCCACGGGAAGTAGCTCATCGGCAGCGGCCGCATCGACAGGGCCGACGCCAGCGGCGAGAACGGCAGCCAGAGACCGAAGGCCATCACCGCGCCCGTCATGAACAGCACCGGCAGTGACGCACGGGACTGGATGAACGGGATCCTGCGCGTGCGGATCATGTGCACGATCAGCGTCTGCGACAGCAGGCCCTCCACGAACCAGCCCGTCTGGAAGAGGGTCTGCTGCGCGGGCGAGTTGGCCTGGAAGACGTACCACATCACCAGGAAGGTGGTGATGTCGAAGACCGAGCTGATCGGACCGATCCGGATCATGAACCGGCCGATGCCCTTGGCGTCCCAGGTGCGCGGCTTGCGCAGGTACTCCTTGTCCATCCGGTCCCAGGGGATCGACAGCTGGCTGATGTCGTAGCAGAGGTTCTGCACCAGGAGGTGGATGGCGAGCATCGGCTGGAAGGGGAGGAACGCTGACGCGACCAGGACGGAGAAGACGTTCCCGAAGTTCGACGACGCCGTCATCTTGATGTACTTGATGGTGTTGCCGAAGGTCTGACGGCCCATCAACACGCCCTGCTCCAGGACCATCAGGTCCTTTTCGAGAAGGATGATGTCCGCGGACTCCTTGGCGATGTCGACGGCCGTGTCGACCGAGACGCCCACGTCCGCCTCGCGCAGCGCCGCCGCGTCGTTGATGCCGTCCCCGAGGAAGCCGACGGTGTGCCCGTCGGCCTTCAGGGACCGTACGATCCGTGCCTTCTGGACCGGGTTGACCTTCGCGAACACCGTGGTCGTACGGGTGAGCCGGCGCAGCTCGGCGTCGTCGACCAGGTCGACGGTGGCGCCCGTGATGAGCTCGCTGACGTCGAGGCCGACGTCCGCGCAGACCCGCGCGGCGACCAGTTCGTTGTCGCCGGTGACGACCTTGACCGCGACGCCGTTCCCGGCGAGCGCGCGCAGGGCGTCACCGGCGTCCCGCTTCGGCGGGTCGAGGAACGCCAGGAACCCGACGAGGGTCAGGTCCGACTCGTCCGCCGCCGTGTAGGTCTCGCGATCGGCGGGCACGGTGCGCGTCGCGACCGCGAGGACGCGCAGGCCCTCACGGTTGTGGCGCTCGCTGATGTGCGTGACGTGGGCGCGCAGTTGACGGGTGAGCTCGACGCGCTCGCCGCGGTCCATGATGTGGCCGCACCGCTCGATGACCTCCTCCACCGCGCCCTTGGTGACGATCGTGTGCTCGGCTGCTGGTCCGGACGGTTCGTCGCGGCGCAGCACGACGGACATCCGCCGCCGGGCGAAGTCGAAGGGGATCTCGTCGACCATCGTGAAGAGCCGGTCGACGACAACCTCCTCGGCCTCGTCGATGCGGTCCACGACCGCCTGGTCCATGAGGTTGCGCAGGCCCGTCTGGAAGTGGGCGTTGAGGTAGGCGTATTCGAGCACCTCGCGGTCCTCGTGACCGTGGGCGTCGAGGTAGCGGTCGAGGACGATGCGGTCCTCGGTGAGCGTGCCCGTCTTGTCGGTGCACAGCACGTCCATCGCGCCCAGGTTCTGGATCGCGTTGAGCTGCTTGACGACGACCTTGTGCCGCGACATCGCGACCGCGCCGCGGGCCAGGTTCGCCGAGACCACCATCGGCAGCATCTCGGGGGTCAGTCCGACCGCCACGGAGATCGAGAAGAGCAGTGCCTGGTCCCAGTCGCCCTTGGTGAAGCCGTTGACCGCGAAGACGACCGGGACCATCACCAGCATGAAGCGGATGAGCAGGAAGCTGACCCGCCGCACGCCGAGGTCGAACGCGGTCTGCGGGCGGTCGCCGGCCAGGGCGCCCGCCATCGAGCCGAAGTAGGTGTCCGCGCCCGTGGTGACGGCCACGCCGGTCGCCGTGCCCGAGGTCACCGACGTACCCATCAGGCAGAGGTTGTCGGCCTCGACGGGGTCGGTGGTCGCGCCCTGGCCGAGGTCAGGGGTACGCGTGTCCGACTTGGCCGCAGGCAACGACTCGCCCGACAGGGCGGCCTGACCGACCATCAGGTCCTTGGCGGTGAGCAGCCGCAGATCGGCCGGGACCAAGTCGCCCGCGGCCAGCTTCACCAGGTCGCCGGGGACGACCTGCTCCATCGGGATCTCTTCGGTGCCGGGGTGCTCGCTCCACCGGCGCAGGACCGTGCAGGAGGTGGTGACCAGAGCTTTCAGTACCTGGGCCGAGCGGGTCGAGCGCAGCTCCTGCCAGAACCGCAGCAGGCCGCTGATCAGCACCATCGAGGTGAGGATCCAGACGCCGGGGTCGGCCGGGTCCTGCCAGTACATGACCGCGGCAAGCGCGATCAGTACGCCGATGAAGGGGTTGCGGAAGGACTTGGCGAGCTGCGCCGTCCAGTGCGGCGCGCGCTCCTGGGTGACGACGTTCTCGCCGTACCGCTCCAGGCGTTCGAGCACCTGGTCCTGGCGCAGGCCGCGGGTGTCCGTGCCGAGGTCCCGCAGGACGTCACGGGCGGGCTTGGCGCTCAACTCGGCCAGGTGCAGGCCGACTTCGCGGGTGCGGGCGTCCAGCTCGGCGGCCTTGCGCTCGCGGCGGTCGTCGCGGAGGCGGGGGGTGGTGGGGGTGGGGTTGTCGCTGGGGTTCTCGCCCGGGGATGCCGGGCGTACCTGGGGAATCAGCTTGTTCATGGCAGACCTCCCTCCGTGCGGGGGCATGACGAAGCAGGCCCGTGCACAGGGACGTAGATGTGAGGGGTGATGCCGTCGGCGGGCACGGCGCATGGCCGTGGGTGCGTCACCGCGTGACGGAGGAGTGGGCCGGGCGGGACGCCTCGGCCGGGAAGCGGAGTCGCTTCGGTCAGCAGAGCGGCTTCGGAGAGCGAGGCCGCTTCAGCGAACGAGGCCGCTTCAGCGAGACGTGGCGCTGACGCAAGGACTTCCTTCGGGACTCATCCCGAACACCTCCTTGCGATCGCGGGACACGGAAGAACGCACCATCGAGCGGTGCAGGGCCAAGTCAGGCATGCCGGTACAGATATGTCAAATACGGGACTTAGGTCCTCATAAGGTCGGGTCTTGTGTCCCACCCACCAAGGGTTGGACTTCTCTTCACATCCAGGTCACGGCCCCTTCCCTGATCCTTGCTCCCCTTGACACACTGCACCCGCTCACGTCCCCCACACCCCACAACACGAGGTCGAATCCACTCATGCCAGAACTCAATCGGCGCCGGTTCATGCAACTCGCCGGCGGCACCGCAGCATTCGCGACGCTCTCGCAGAGCATCGCCCGCGCCGCCGCTCTGCCCGCCCAGCGCCGCTCCGGTTCCATCGAGGACGTCGAGCACGTCATCGTCCTGATGCAGGAGAACCGTTCCTTCGACCACTACTTCGGCACGATGAAGGGCGTACGCGGCTTCGGTGACCCGCGCCCGGTGACCCTGCCGAGCGGGAAACCCGTCTGGAACCAGTCGGGCGGCGGCAAGGAGGTGCTGCCCTTCCATCCGGACGCCGAGGACCTCGGCATGCAGTTCATCGCGGGCCTCGACCACGACTGGGCGGGGGGCCACAGCGCCTTCGGCAACGGCAAGTACGACAACTGGATCGCCGCCAAGTCCGAGCGGACGATGGCGTACCTGACGCGCGACGACATTCCGTTCCACTACGCCCTCGCCGACGCGTTCACCGTCTGCGACGACTACCACTGTTCGTTCATGGGGGCCACCGACCCCAACCGCTACTACATGCTGTCCGGCCACGTCGGCAACGACGGCAAGGGCGGCGGCCCGGTCCTCGGCAACCAGGAGGCGGGCTACGACTGGACGACGTACGCCGAGCGCCTGGAGCAGGCCGGGGTCTCCTGGAAGGTGTACCAGGACATCGGCGACGGCCTGGACAAGGCCGGACACTGGGGCTGGATAGACGATGCCTACCGCGGGAACTACGGCGACAACTCGCTGCTCTACTTCAACAAGTACCGCAACGCCAAGCCGGGCGACCCCCTCTACGACAAGGCGCGCACCGGCACGAACGCGAAGGCGGGCGAGGGCTACTTCGACATCCTGAAGGCCGACGTGAAGGCCGACAAGCTCCCGCAGGTGTCCTACATCGCCGCGCCCGAGGCGTTCTGCGAGCACCCCAACTGGCCGGTGAACTTCGGCGCCTGGTACATCGCGCAGGTCCTGGACGCGCTCACCTCCAACCCGGCGGTGTGGGCGAAGACGGCGCTGTTCATCACGTACGACGAGAACGACGGCTACTTCGACCACATCGTCCCGCCGTACGTCCCCAAGGACGCCAACCAGGGCAAGTCCACCGTCGACACGACCCTCGACTACTTCCCGGGCAACGCGTCCTACGCGGCCGGACACTACGGCCTCGGCCAGCGCGTCCCGATGGTCGTCGTCTCGCCGTGGAGCACCGGCGGCTTCGTGAACTCCGAGGTCTTCGACCACACGTCGATCATCCGGTTCATGGAGAAGCGTTTCGGCGTGCGCGAGCCCAACATCTCGCCGTGGCGGCGCGCCATCTGCGGTGACCTCACCTCCGCCTTCGACTTCAGCGGCAAGGACACCGACCCCGCGCAGCTGCCGGACACCGGCGCCTACGAGCCGCCGGACAAGGAGCGCCACCCCGACTACGTGCCGAAGGCGCCCGCGAAGGCGAACCTGCCCAAGCAGGAGTCCGGCTCCCGGCCCGCGCGCCCGCTGCCGTACGCGCCGCTGGTGGACGGGTCAGGGACGCCCGCCGACGGCAAGTTCACGCTCACGTTCAGCGGGGGCGACGCGGCGGGTGTCTGCTTCCACGTCCGCTCCAACAACCGCACGGACGGCCCCTGGACGTACACCACGGAGGCCGGCAAGAAGATCGCCGACACCTGGAACACGGCGTACTCGAAGGGTGCGTACGACCTGTCGGTGTTCGGGCCGAACGGCTTCCTGCGCGTCTTCAAGGGCCCCGGCAAGACCGCGGGCCCCGAGGTGACCGCCCGCCACGACAAGGCGACCGGCAACCTCAAGCTGACCCTGCGGAACGCGGGCAGCGCCGACGTGAACCTCAGCGTCTCCAACCGCTACGGCGGCGCCGCCCAGACGTTCAAGGTGAAGGCGGGCGGCACGGTCGAGCACACCGTCGACCTGCGGGCGAGCAAGCGCTGGTACGACGTGACGGTGAAGTCCGACGCGGACGGCACCTTCTCGCGGCGCTTCGCAGGACACGTGGAGAACGGCCAGGCGGGAGTCAGCGACCCGGCCATCATCACGGCCTGACGGAACCGGTGACCCCGTCCTGTCGGGACACTTACCCGTCCTGTCAGGACCTCAGAGGCGCCGCCGCCGGGACATACCTCCGGCGGCGGCGCCGGCACCGGCAGACGGAGGTGTGCCGGGGCGGGAAGCCGGTTTGGTGAGTCCCGCGTCACTGGAGGCGCAAGGGGCTGGCGGAGGGCCCTGCGCATCGGGATAGTGTGCCCGGGTGACAACGCATTCGAACACTCCTGCAGGCTGGTATCCGGACCCCCAGGGCGCGCCCCAGCTGCTGCGCTGGTGGGACGGTTCCCAGTGGACCCAGCACACCAACTCGGACCAGCAGGGCGGCGGCCAGGCCGCGCAGGCCCAGCAGGTCCCGCAGCAGGTCGCGCAGCAGGCCCAACCGGCCCAGCCGCAGCCGGCCCACCAGCAGGCGCAGGCCGCGTACGGCCAGCCGCAGGCTCAGTTCGGCCAGCAGCAGGGGCAGGGGCAGTTCGCGCAGCAGGCCCCGCAGCAGGGTCAGTTCGCTCAGCAAGCCCAGCAGCAGGCCCCGCAGCAGGGTCACTACGGTCATCCCCAGCAGGTGGCCCCGCAGGCCGACCCGGCCAAGGTGCAGCGCCAGGTCCAGCAGCAGGCGGGCGTCGCGCCCACCTCCCAGGGCGGCGGCACGCTCTTCACCGAGCCGGTCCTCGTGGTGAACCAGAAGGCCAAGCTCATCGAGCTGACGAACGAGTACAGCGTCATGGACCAGGCGGGCAACACGCTCGGCTCGGTCGTCCAGGTCGGTCAGAGCACGCTCAAGAAGGTCGCGCGTTTCGTCTCCAGCGTCGACCAGTTCATGACGCACAAGCTCGAGATCCGCGACGCGTACGGGCAGCCGGTGCTCCACCTGACCCGCCCGCGCAAGTTCATGAAGTCGCGGGTCATCGTCGAGCGCGCCGACGGCCAGCCGATCGGTGAGATCGTCCAGCAGAACATGATCGGGAAGATCAATTTCGCGATCATGGTCAACGGCCAGCAGGCCGGCGCGATCAAGGCCGAGAACTGGCGTGCCTGGAACTTCTCGATCGTCGACCACGCGGACAATGAGGTCGCCCGGATCACGAAGACCTGGGAAGGCCTCGCCAAGACGATGTTCACGACCGCGGACAACTACGTCCTGCAGATCCACTACCAGCTGCCCGAGCCGCTCCTGAGCCTCGTCGTGGCGACGGCCCTGACGGTCGACACGGCACTGAAGCAGGACTCGCGCGGCTTCGGGTGAGGTTGTTCCGCGCTGAGTCGCGGACTCGCTGAAACGGCATCGGGCGCACCCTGGGTTCAGGGTGCGCCCGACGCCGTTCGGCGCGCCTCAAGGGCGTGACAGATGCAGACCGGTGGGTTCGTTCTGGCCCGGGACGGATGACAGGAAGTCCTCCGCGGACAGCGAGGAGAGCGACGGCAGCGGGGACAGCGCGGACAGGTCCGAAGGTGTCTCCGGGGCCGACTCGTGCTCGTCCCGCGGCGACCGGGTCAGGACCACCACGCCGTACGCCGCGATCGCCGCACCGCCGGCCGCCAGGACCAGCCCGCCCACGCCGCCCTGCAGCCGCTCCCCGAGCAGCGTCAGGCCGATGGCCGCGGCGGCCACCGGGTTGGCCAGGGTGACGACGGCCAGCGGTGCGCCGAGGCCCCCGCGGTACGCGGTCTGGGACAGGAACATGCCGCCCACGGCGAACGCGGCGACGAGCAGCGCGACCACGATCACCTGCGGGCTGAGCAGCGGACCCGAGCGGTCCGTCGCGGCGACCGTCACGGTCTGGGTGAGCGCGGACGCGACGCCCGAGGCGAACCCGGAAGCGGTCGCGTGACGCAGCCCCGGCCGCGTACCCGGGCGGGAGAGGACACCGATGACGGCCATCGTGGCGCCCGCCACGGCCACCGCCTCCGTGAGGGTCAGCGTGTCGTCGGGCGCGGGCCCGGAAGCGGTGAGGAGCAGGGCGCCGAGGCCGATGAGCGTGAGCCCCGTGCCACGCCACTCCGGAGCGGTGACGCGCCGCCCCGCGAGGCGTGCGCCCAGCGGCACCGCGGCGACCAGGGTGAGCGCGCCGAGCGGCTGGACCAGCGTGAGCGGTCCGTACTTCAGGGCCGCCACGTGCAGCAGCGCCGCGCACGCGTTGAGCCCGACGGACGACCACCAGGTGCCGCTGCCGAGCAGCCGCAGGAAGCCGTTGCCGGTGCCCGTGATGCGGGCGGCAAGGCGCTCCTGGGCCACGGCGGCGGAGGCGTACGCGGCGGCCGAGACGAGCGAGAGCGCGACGGCGAGGAGGGTGGCGTTCATCGCCGGACCCCGGTAGCGGCCAGCTCACGTACGGGCGTGCGGCGCCGCACGACGAGCGAGCGCGCGGGGGCGGGCAGCTTGATCACGGCGAGCGCGATGCCGAGCAGCGCGGTCACCACGAGGGCGTCGAGCCAGTAGTGGTTGGCGGTCCCCACCACTACGAGCAGGGTGATCAGCGGATGCAGCAGCCACAGCCACCGCCACCGCGACGAGGTCGCGACGATGAGACCGACGGCGAGCATCAGCGCCCACCCGAAGTGCAGGGACGGCATCGCGGCGAACTGGTTCGCCATCGTGTCGGTCTGCGGGGTGGAGCCGTAGACCGTCGGCCCGTACACCTGCCCGGTGTCCACGAGCCCGGTCGCCGCCAGCATCCGGGGCGGCGCCAGCGGGAAGGTCAGGTGCAGCACGAGGGCAGCCGCGGTGAGCGCGGCGAGCACCCGGCGGCTCCATACGTAGTGCCGGGGCCGACGCAGGTAGAGCCAGACCAGGAACAGCGCGGTGGCCGGGAAGTGCACGGTCGCGTAGTAGGTGTTCGCGATGTGCACCAGGGTGTCGCTGCTGAGCAGCGCGTCCTGTACGGCGCCCTCGCCCGGCAGGTGCAGGGTGCGTTCGGCGTCCCACACGTGGTGGGCGTTGCGGAAGGCCTCACCGGTGTGGCCGTTGGCCAGCTGCCTGCCGAATTTGTAGACGAGAAAGAGTCCTGCGACGAGGAGGAGCTCGCGGACGAGGGGCGGTCGGGCAGATGTGTCCGGCTCCCGGACGGTTATGTCCGGTTCCCTTTCGGCAGGCTCGGTTAGGGATTCCATCCCCCGGCCCCTTTACGTGATGACTGGGTGGTGCGGGTAGTGAGTGAGGAAGCGTTCCGCTCCGTCGTGGAGCACCGCACTCAGCGATACGCCAGTGTACCGATACGCCAGTGTACCGATACGCGGCCGTACCGGTACACTGGCGTATCGATAGGGTCGGTCGAAGCCGCCCCACCGAGGAGAAGAGTCATGACGTCGCCGGACCAGGCACCAGACGCAGCGACAGCCGACCCCGTGGGCTCGTCGCGCCGCTCCAAGATCACGCCCGAGCGTGAGCAGGAGTTCTACGAGGCCGTCCTGGACCAGCTCCGTGAGTGCGGGTACGACTCCGTGACCATGGAGGGCGTGGCCGCGACCACCCGGTGCAGCAAGTCCACGCTCTACCGGCAGTGGAAGACGAAGCCCCAGTTCGTGGCCGCCGCCCTGCGCGCCAACCGCTGTGTGCGGTTCGCGGGCATCGACACCGGCACGCTCGCCGGTGATCTGCGCCTGGCGGCGCGGGCCGCGGGGGAGTGGTCGACCCAGGACAGCATGCTGGTCCAGGCGCTGAGTCATGCGGTCCTTCAGGACGAGGATCTGCGCAGTGCGCTGCGCGAGGCGCTGGTCGAGCCCGAGACGAAGGCCCTGGACGAGCTGATCAAGCGCGGGGTGGCCCGGGGTGAGATCGCCGCGGACCATCCGGCCACGCGGTTCATCACGGCTCAGCTCATGGGCGTGGTCCGGGCCCGGCCCGTCCTTGAGGGCAAGCACGCGGACGAGGAGTACCTGTCCGACTTCGTGGAGGCGTGCGTGCTTCCCGCACTGGGTCTGACCCGATCCACCTGATCGTGGACCGGGGCCCGATGGATGACCGGCCCCGATCTGCCTGAGCCGCGCCGCACCGTGGGGACGGGGGCGACGTGGCTGCCTTTGGCCGGGCGAGCCGGAATCCTCGTGATTCCGGCTCGCCCGGCTCTGGCGTCTCCGGCCGCGTTTCCGGCCGCGCTCTCAGCTGCGTTCCTGGCTCCGTCAGACTTCCTGGCCGTTGCCGCCCCCGCCGCCCGACGCGGCCTTGATCCCCTTGGTGATCTCGTCCATCACGGACAGCTTCGGGGACTTGTCGTTGACGTCGATGCCGAAGCGGACGATGACGAGCTTGGACTTCAGGGTGGGAGAGGGGAAGGCCAGCGACTGGACGTAGCCGTCGTCGCTCTTCTCGGTCACTGCCTTCCAGCGCACGAGATAGCCCTTCTGGCCGGCCACGGTGACCGCCTTGGACTCCAGCTCCTTGTGCGAGGTGACCTTGCCGTAGGTCTTGCCGCCGTACGACTCCTTGGCATTGACGGAGATGTCCGCCTTGGCGGCCGCCTCCGCCGTCTTGGCGTCGATCTTGAAGCCCTCGGCGAGCCCCGCGTACGCGCCGCCGCGGGTGCAGGTCTTGGAGGTCTCCCTGGGGCACGGATAGGGGTCCGTGGTCACCGAGGCCCCGCCGGTCTTGCCGGTCGCGCCGGTCCAGCCGTCCGGCACCGGGAGGCTGACGCCGCTGAGGGGATCGGTGGCGAACCCCTCCTCCGACGGAGGCGCCGAGCCGCCGGGGGGCTGTGACTGCTCCGGGTCCTGCGGGTCCTGCGGGTCCTGGGGTGCGCCGGGCTTCGAGGGAGCGGAGGACGACGGGCCCTTGGCGGCGCTGTCACTGTCCCCGTTGTCGTCGTCGGCGGTCAGGAAGTAGACGCCGCCGCCTATCCCGGCCAGGACCACCAGCGCCACGCCCACGGCTATGCCTATGCGAAGGCCGCGCCGAGGGGCGGTGGGCTGTCCTGGATAAGAGGGATAGCCCGGATATGCGCCGGGTGCGCCCGTCGGGGCGGCGGGCGGATAGGCCGGGGGAGCCGTCGGAGCCGCCGGAGCGGATCCGCCCCACCCGGCGGCGGATCCCACCGCGCGAACCTGGTCCGTCCATACGTTCCCGTCCCACCAGCGTTCGGTACGGGGGCCGTCAGTTGTCTGGCCGGGGTCGGGGTACCAGCCGGGAGGGGTTACCTGGGTCATGGGCGCCAGGGTATGAGCATTCGGTGAAAGTGGGATGAGAGGGGGCCTCTACGGGGTAACCGTTCGGCCGCTGTTGGGGTGGTGGGCGGCTGTGGCTTTGGGCGGCTGTGTCCGGTGTGCTCGGTGTACTCGCCCGAGGGCGAGGCGAGTTCACCGCCCCTGCCCGTCCACCACCAGCCGCACCGGGCCACCGCCCTCAGGAGCCGGCACCCGCACCCCGGCCCGCCCCGGAGTGATCGACCCCAGCACGCTCGCATGCCGGGCCCCCGTGCTCTCCGGCACCGTCCCCGGCAGTCCGTGCGCCGTCAGGAAACCGAGGACGGCGAAGGCGTACGCCTCCTTCGCCGCGGACGGCAGCCCGAGCTCGTCGGAGGTGCGCACCGGGATCCCGCTCCCCAACTCGGCCCGCAGGAACGCCATCAGCGTCGGATTGCGCGTGCCGCCGCCGGAGACGATGACCTCGGAGGCATGCACGGACCTGACGGCGTCGGCGACCGTGCGGGCGGTCAGGCGGGTGAGCGTGGCGACGACGTCCTGCGGGGCGAGTGCCTCGTACCCGGCGAGCGCCGCCCGTAGATAGGGCAGATGGAAGAGCTCCTTGCCGGTGGTCTTCGGGGCGGGGCGCGCGTAGTACGGCTCGCCGAGCAGGACCGCGAGCAGCCCCACGTCGACCGTGCCGCGCGCGGCCATCTCGCCGTCGACGTCGCACGTGAGCCGCTCCCTCGTCAGCTCGCGCACCGCTGCGTCGATGAGCGCGTTCGCGGGGCCGGTGTCGAAGGCGGTGCCGTCCGCGGCGGTGATGTTGGCGATGCCGCCGAGGTTCAGTGCGGCGGGGGCGCCGGGCCTGCCGCGCAGCCACATCCGGTCGACGATGCTGACCAGGGGCGCCCCCTGGCCGCCCGCCGCGATGTCGCGGGGGCGGAAGTCGGAGACCACCGGCAGCCCCGTCGCCTCGGCGATCCAGGCGGGCTGGCCGATCTGCAGCGTGCCGTGCACCTGGCCGCCCTCCACCCAGTGGTAGACCGTCTGCCCGTGCGAGGCGACCAACTCGGCCCGTCCGTCGCACAGTTCACGGTCCGCCTCGCCGGCCGCCGTGGCGAAGGCCCGGCCGATGCGGGTGTCGAGGCGGCAGACGTCCGCCAGCGTGGTGGCGGCGGGCGGCAGCGCGGCGCCGATTGCCGTCCGCAGCTCCTCGTCGTACCCACGGGTGATCAGACCCAGCGGGGAGAGCAGCAGGCGGTCGCCGTCGATCGTCAGGTCGGCCGCCGCGGCGTCGATGGCGTCGTACGAAGTTCCCGACATCAGCCCGATTACGCGCACGTGCTGCCCCTTTCGCTCTCCTCACCGGTGTGTTTGATCATTGCAGCGATGAAGGGGCGCGCGCACTCGCACGTACGATCCAGTTCAGGCCGTCGACGCAGAGGGAGGGGCGACACGTCCATGTGCACAACGGGATCGCCCGGTCCGCGCCGAGGGACGCGACGCACGAACCTCACCCGAACCGACGGCAAACGAACCGTCGGCAGCCGTACCGATGGTGTCTGGAGCGGCCTGCTCCTGAAGGTGTGCGAGCGGCCACGGCCCGGCCTGTCCCTGTGAACCGCCGGGAATCGTCTGCTCCTCACGCAAGTCACGCAAGGTGCCGCCGCGGTTCCGCTGCTGCTGGCCCTGGTCGACCCTCACCGCGACGGAGTCGACTTCTACCGGACGGGGCGCTAGCCCCCTCGTCCCACCCGTGCGCGCCCACATGGCCCGTGCCTACGAGGGCTCCCCGCAGCGCTGGGCCCACCACTTCGCGACCCTGCTCGCCGAGTCGTCCGACAGCCCCTTGCACGACGGGCGCTGGGTGCTGTCGCCGGACCCTCTGCTGCGCGGGTGGAAGCCTGGGGGCGTGCGCGACGGGGAGTACTGGCGCTCGCTGCTCATCGAGGGTGACCCCGACGGGTACATCGACTGGTACGTCCACAGCGGCTCGTGGGAGGTCTTCCCGCTGCGGGCCATGCCCGATGCCGACGACCCCCGGGTCAAGGCGTATCGCAAGCAGGCGAGGGACGGCACGCTGCCGCCCGTCCTGCTCTGGTGGGTGAGCGGCCTCGACTGCCATCTGGTCCTGGACGGTCACGCCCGGCTGGCCGCGGCGATCGCCGAATCCGTGGAACCGGCCGTTCTGGAGCTGCAGAGGACCGTCCCCCAGGACGAGGTGGACTCCGGCACGGAGCGGGCCGTGGAGACGTACGAGGCGGAGCTGGCGCGGTTCACCGAACTGCGCGCCGTGCAGAGCACGCGTGTTCCCCACGGCGCCGAGTTCGCGGGCCCTGCCCTGGCCCGCCGCCTCCACGAACTGCGCACGGGGCGCCGCCCTACCTGGGCCTGGCCGCTCCCGGGTGGTGTCGAGGAATGGTGCAGGACCGCCCGGGAGCAGGTGGGCGAGGGGGGATGGGAGTACGTGTGAGGTGCTCCCCGGCGCCACCTCGGCCCCGAGGAGCCCCCGAACGACCCGCAGGTGGCGAAGTTCCGCGTCAGCGCAGGGAGAGGACGCAGAATTCGTTGCCCTCCGGGTCGGCGAGGCACCTCCACGGAACATCGCCCTGGCCGACGTCGGCGTCGGTGGCGCCCAGGGACCGCAGGCGAGCCACCTCCGCCGCCTGGTCGTCATCGGGGTACGGCGCGACGTCGAGATGGGCCCGGCTCACCGCGGTCCTCGTGCCGGACGTGCGCAGGAACTCCAGGTACGGTCCGACACCCTTGGACGAACGCAGCCGCGCGTGATCGTCGGTCACCTCGTGCAGGGTCCAGTCCATCGCCTCGTCCCAGAACCGGGCCATGGCCCGCGGGTCGGCGCAGTCGACGACGAGCGCGGCGACCGGTCCGGTGTCCCGGTAGATCTCCCGGGGCTCCAGCACGCAGAAGACGTTGCCCTCAGGGTCGGCCATGACCGTCCACGGGACGTCGCCCTGACCTACGTCGGCGGGTGTCGCACCGAGGTCCTTCAGGCGTGCGACCAGCTCCGCCTGGTGGGCCACGGAGGTGGTGGCGAGGTCGATGTGCACGCGGTAGTCCACGGTCTCGGGGTCCGGGACGGTGACGACATCGACGCAGATGGCGGAGGGGTCCGGTGAGGCGACACCCTCGGGTTCGACGTTCGTCACGCCGGGGCCTTCGCTGGAAATACCCCAGCCGAGCGCCTGCGCCCAGAACCGGCCGAGCGTCGAGTCGTCCCGGGCCTTGAAATTCACGTTAACGAGTCGCAGTGCCATGCCGCCGATCATAAGCGCAGGTGGGCGAGGCGTAATCGGTCCCCGCGCGAGCCCGCTGCGGACGTTTCGCCGTTGAACTGCGGCTCTTGAGCGGCGGGTTGGCGCGGTCAGTCGGCCTCCCTGTCCCCGGACAGCACCAGCCGTCGGCACTCCCCGGGGCCGCGCCACGCGCCGCGCAGTGCCCGGGCCTTCGTCAGCCACAGGGACAGGTCGTACTCCGCGGTGTAACCGATGGCCCCGTGGAGTTGCAGTGCCGCCCGCGCGGCGCCGTACGCGGCTTCGCCCGTCGCTGCCTTCGCCGCGGCCACGTCTGCCGTGTCCAGGGTCAACGCCGCCCCGAACAGCAGGGGGCGGGCGAACTCAAGGCCTATCAGGACGTCCGCGAGCCGGTGCTTGACCGCCTGGAAGCCGCCGATCGGCGTGCCGAACTGGGTGCGCTGCTTCACGTACGCGACCGTCCTGTCGAGCAGGGCGAGCCCGACCCCCAGGGCCTGCGCGGCCGTCGCGAGCGAAGCCCAGTCCGCCGCGTACCGGGAAGCCGCCGCCACCGGCGCGCCCGAGGCGAGGAGTTCGCCGGGCCGCAGCCGCGCGAGGCGACGCACCGGGTCCAGCGACCGCTCCACGCGCGCGTGCCCGGAGGCAAGGCGCAGCTCGCCGCCCGTGACGGTCAGCCGTAGCGCCGCCGCGTCCGCGTCCAGCGCGAACGGCCCCCCTTCGGGGAGGCCGAGAGTCGTGATGGCCTCCCCGGAGGCCAGGGCCGTAAGGAGCCGTTTGGCCGGGGCGGCCTCTCCCAGCTCGGCGAGCCGGGAGAGGAGCGCGCCCGCCGCCACCGTCTCGACCACCGGTCCCGGCACCGCATGCCGCCCCAACTCCACGAAGGCGACCACCATGTCGACCGGGAGCAGTCCCATCCCCTCGTACTCCTCGGGGACGGCCAGGGCGAACACGTCCGCGTCCGCGAGACGCCCCCACAACGCGCGCCCCGGCGCGTGGTCCCCGGCCGCCCACGCCCTCGCGGCCGCCGGGGTGTCCGCCGCCGTCAGCATCGCGTCCAGCGAGCGTGCGAACTCGCGCTGCTCGTCGTCGAGGAGGAACCTCATCAGCGGCGTCCCTTCGGCAGTCCGAGCAGCCGCTCGGCGATGATGTCGCGCTGGATCTCGTTGGTGCCCGCGTAGATCGGCCCGGCGAGCGAGAAGACATATCCCTCGGCCCATTCGCCGCCGTCCGCCAACTCGCCCTCCGCACCCAGGAGATCGAGCGCGGTCTCGTGCAGTGCGATGTCGTACTCGGACCAGAAGACCTTGTTCAGGCTCGATTCCGCGCCGATCGTCTCGCCCGCCGCGAAGCGCGACGCGTTGGCCCAGGTGAACAGCTGATAGGCGCGGGCCCCGATCGCGGCGTCGGCGACCCGGTCGCGCAGCGCGGTGTCCGCGGGGTCGCCGTGCGCGCGCCACTGCCGCACCAGACGGTCGGCCGAGGCGACGAAGCGGCCGGGGGAGCGCAGCGTCAGACCGCGTTCGTTGCCCGTCGTCGACATGGCGATCCGCCAGCCCTGGCCCGGCTCGCCGATCACGTCCTCGTCCGGCACGAAGACGTCGTCGAGGAAGAGCTCGGCGAACGCGGGCTTGCCGTCGAGGCGCCCGATGGGGCGGACGGTCACGCCGTCCGCGTCGAGCGGGAACATCAGGTACGTGAGGCCGCGGTGCGGCTTGGCGTTGCCGGTCCCGCCGCTCTCGTACGGTTCGCTGCGGAACAGGCCGAACGCGCGGTCGGCGAACGCGGCCCGTGACGACCAGGTCTTCTGCCCGCTGATCAGCCAGCCCCCTGACGTGCGGCGAGCGGTGGAGCGCAGGGACGCGAGGTCCGAGCCCGACTCCGGCTCGGACCAGGCCTGCACCCAGATCACCTCCCCGCTCGCCATCGGCGGCAGCACCCGTGCGCGCTGCTCGTCGGTGCCGAAGTCGAAGAGGGTCGGCGCGAGGAGGTTGATGCCGTTCTGGGAGACCCGGCCGGGGCCGCCCGCCGCGAAGTACTCCTCCTCGAACATCAGCCACTTGACGATGTCGACGCCCTGCCCGCCGTACTCCTCGGGCCAGGAGACCACCGACCAGCGGTCGGCCGCGAGCTCGCCCTCCCAGGCGCGGTGGGCCGCGAAACCCTCCCGCGTCTCCAGCGAGGGCAGCGGCTCGGCGGGCACATGGCCGGCGAGCCAGTCACGCGCCCGCTGCCTGAACTCCTCTTCCCCTGCGGTGAAGTCGAGGTCCATCAGTGGCTCACCCTCTTCGGTCGGTTCTTCCCCAGTCTTCCCCGGCACTCTTCCCTAACAAGTGTTTGGTAGATTACCCTGAAGTCGAGTCAGCCGTCGAGCGCGAGTCGAGAGACAGCCGAGAACCAAGGGAGGCCGAGCATGGACGCGCCCACCTACGTGCCGGGGCACGGTCTGCTCGCGGGCCGCACCGCCGTCATCACCGCCGCGGCCGGAGCGGGGATCGGCGGCGCCACCGCCCGCCGCTTCCTGGAGGAGGGCGCGCGCATCGTCATAGGCGACGCCCACCCGCGCCGCACGAAGGAGACGGTGGAGGCGCTGGCCGGGGAGTTCGGCGCCGACCGGGTCGACGGCACGCCGTGCGACGTGACGGACGAAGCCCATGTGCAGGCGCTCTACGACCTGGCGGAGCAGCGCCACGGCGGCCTGGACGTCGTCGTGAACAACGCGGGACTCGGTGGCACCGCCGAGCTCACCGAGATGACCGACGAGCAGTGGGACAGAGTCATCGACGTGACACTGAACGGCACGTTCCGCTCCACCAGGGCCGCCCTGCGCCGCATGCGGGCCGCCGACCGTGGCGGCGTGATCGTGAACAACGCCTCGGTGCTCGGCTGGCGGGCCCAGGCCGGACAGGCGCACTATGCCGCGGCGAAGGCGGGCGTCATGGCCCTCACCCGCTGCGCCGCCGTCGAGGCCGCGCCCCACGGCATACGGATCAACGCGGTGTCGCCCAGTCTCGCCATGCACCCGCACCTCGCGAAGGTCACCTCTCCGGAGCTGCTGGAAGAGCTCACCGCGCGCGAGGCGTTCGGGCGCCATGCCGAGCCGTGGGAGATAGCCAACGTCATCGTCTTCCTGGCCAGCGAGTACTCCTCGTACATGACGGGGGAGACGGTCTCGGTCAGCAACCAGCACGCCTAGGCGGAGAATGACCGTGTGTCGAAACCGAAGCAGAGCAGCACCAGCACCAGCACGAGTACCAGCAGCAAGAAGGCACCCGCGAAGAAGGCGCCCGCCAAGAAGACTCCTGCCAAGAAGGCCGCGGTGAGTCCCTCGCCCGAGCGCCGCGGTGAACTCCTCGCCATCGCGGCCGACGTCTTCGCCGAGCAGGGGTACAACGCGACCACGGTCCGCAAGATCGCGGACGCCGCCGGCATGCTCGCCGGCAGCCTCTACTACCACTTCGACTCCAAGGAGTCGATGCTCGAAGAGATCCTCTCCACCTTCCTCACCGAGCTGTGGGACGGGTACGACACCGTGCTCCAGTCGCAGCTCGGCCCCCGCGAGACCCTCGAAGCACTCGTCACCGAGTCCTTCCGGGAGATCGACCGGCACCGCTCGGCCGTCGCCATCTACCAGAAAGAGGCCAAGCAGCTGGTCGCACAGACGCGCTTCGGGTACCTGGCCGACTCGCAGCAGCGCTTCGAGAAGACCTGGCTGACGACGCTGGAGCGCGGAGTCGCGGAGCGCGTCTTCCGGGACGACCTGGACATCCGGCTCGCCTACCGCTTCGTGCGCGACACCGTCTGGGTCGCCGCGTCCTGGTACCGCCCCGGCGGCGGCCACAGCCCCGAGGAGATCGCCCGCCAGTACCTGTCGATGGTCCTGGACGGCATCGCCGTACGCACATAGGGAGCGTGTCGTCACCCCGGCGACCGCACCGACCGACGAGTACGAGGAGTACGCAGTCATGGCCGAGGCCTACATCGTCGAAGCGGTCCGCACCCCCGTCGGCAGGCGCAAGGGCGGTCTCTCGGCCGTCCACCCCGCCGACCTGGGAGCCCATGTCCTGAAGGCACTCGTCGAGCGCAGCGGAATCGAACCGGCCGCCGTCGAGGACGTCGTGTTCGGCTGCCTGGACACGGTCGGCCCACAGGCCGGGGACATCGCCCGCACCTCCTGGCTGGCGGCCGGACTGCCCGAAGAGGTGCCCGGCGTGACGATCGACCGGCAGTGCGGATCCTCGCAGCAGGCCGTGCACTTCGCGGCGCAGGGCGTCCTCTCCGGCACCCAGGACCTCGTCGTCGCCGGCGGCACACAGAACATGTCGATGATCCCCATCGCCTTCGCCTCCCGGCAGGCCGCCGAACCGCTCGGCCTCACCGAAGGCCCGTATGCGGGCAGCGAGGGCTGGCGCGCCCGCTACGGCGACCGGCCCGTCAACCAGTTCCACGGCGCCCAGCTCATCGCCGAGAAGTGGGGCATCTCCCGCCGCGACATGGAGGAGTTCGCGCTCCGCTCGCACCAGCGGGCCGTCCGCGCCATCGACGAGGGCCGCTTCGACCGCGAACTCACCGCCTGTGCGGACGTGACCACCGACGAGGGCCCGCGCCGCGACACGACCCTGGAGAAGATGGCGGGCCTCAAGCCCGTCCTGGACGACGGAACGATCACCGCCGCATGCTCCTCGCAGGTCTCGGACGGCGCCGCCGCCCTGCTCGTCGCGAGCGAACGGGCCGTGCGGGAACATGGGTTGACGCCCCGCGCCCGTATCCACCACCTCTCCGTGCGCGGCGAGGACCCCATCCGCATGCTGTCCGCGCCGATCCCCGCCACCGCGTACGCCCTCAAGAAGACCGGCATGAGCATCGGCGACATCGACCTCGTCGAGATCAACGAGGCCTTCGCGCCGGTCGTCCTCGCCTGGCTGAAGGAGACCGGCGCCGACCCGGAGAAGGTCAACGTCAACGGCGGTGCGATAGCCCTCGGTCACCCTCTCGGCGCGACCGGCGTCAAACTCATGACGACGCTTCTGCACGAACTGGAGCGCACAGGCGGCCGGTTCGGCCTCCAGACCATGTGCGAGGGTGGAGGTCAGGCGAACGTGACCATCATCGAGCGCCTCTGACGGCGTTCAGTCGGCGACCTGACCTTCACCCCTTGCGGGAGTTGCTGCCCGGACCCCGCACCGTGAGGCCTTCTCCCCAGCTAGTCTCGATGTCTGTACGTCGATTGAGCGACCTCGGGAGGTAGCGCGATGACGCAGGGACGGCCCGGAGGTGGCACCTGGGCCCCGCTGTGGGAGCGCGACGCGGAACTCGCGGCGGCCGCGAAGGCCGTCGACGAACTGCGCTCGGACTCGACCACGGCGGGCGGGCTGCTCGTCTTCCAGGGCGAGGCGGGCATCGGCAAGACGGCGCTCCTCGCCGAGGTGCGCCGCATGGCGGAGGGACGGGCCACGGTGTGGTCCGCGCGGGGTGGCGAGACCGTCACCTCCGTCCCCTTCAACGTCGTACGCCAGTTGCTCCAGCCGGCTCTCGTCAGTCTCTCCCCGGAGCTGGCACGCGACTATCTGGGCGACTGGTACGAGATCGCGGGCCCCGCGCTCGGCATAGCCGAGCCGACCGGCGTCCAGGCCGACCCGCAGGGCGTGTGCGACGGACTGGTCGAAGCGGTCAAACGCCTCTCGGGGCTGCACTGGCCGCTGGTCCTGCTCATCGACGACGCGCACTGGGCCGACCAGGAGACCCTGCACTGGCTGGCCGCGTTCGCCCAGCGCCTCGACGAACTGCCCGTCCTCGTGGTGGTCGCCCACCGGCCTGACGACGCCACCGGCGAAAGCGCCCGCCACCTCGCGGCGGTCGGCGCGGCGGCCCGCCCCCTGCCCGCGCTGCGCGCCCTCACCCCGGACGCGGCGGCCGGCCTCACCCGGGCCACCCTCGGCGAGCACGCGGACGCCCCGTTCTGCCGCGAGGTGTGGGCGGTCACCGGCGGCAATCCGTACGAATCCGTGGAACTTCTCGCCAAGGTGCAGGACAGCGAGCTGGAGCCGGTGGAGGCCTCCGCCGCCGAACTGCGCGCCCTGAACCGCTCGGCGCGCGGCCGCGGACTCGTCGCCCGTCTCGAAGGCCTCGGCACGGACGTCACACGGTTCGCGTGGGCCGCCGCGATCCTGGGCACCGCCATCCCGCTCGACCTCGCGGGCTCGCTCGCCGGGCTGACCCGCGAGGCGGCCGAGCGGTGCGCGGAGCGGCTGCGCACCGCGCGCATCCTGCTCGGCGCCGACGAGGGCCTGGAATTCGTCCATCCGCTGATCGCGAGCACCGTCTACCGCTCGATCCCGGCCGCCACCCGCACCGCGTTCCACGGCCAGGCCGCCTGGGCCGTCACCTTGTCGGGCCGTGGTGCGGCGGCCGCCTCCCGGCACCTCCTCGAAGTGCATCCGGACGACGACCCCGAGCTGGTCAGGCAGTTGCGCGAAGCGGCGGCCGAGCACCTCGCGGTCGGCGCGCCCGACGCGGCCCGCCGCTGTCTGGAGCGGGCGCTGCAGGAACCGCCGTTGCCCGAGACCCACGCGCGCGTGCTCTACGAACTGGGCTGCGCCACGCTCCTCACCTCGCCCGCCAAGACCATCGGCCACCTGCGTGAGGCGCTCCACACCCCGGGGCTCGACCGCAAGCTGCGCGTGGACGCCGTGTGCCGTCTCTCCCAGGCACTGGTGCACAACGACCAGCTGGAGGAGGCCCTGCGCGTCGTGGACGCCGAGGCCGAGCGTCTCGACCCCGGACCCGACCGGATGCGTCTGGAGGGGGTCCACTACATGTGGGAGGGCATCCACGCGCGCGAGCATGACGCGACGGGCCGTTCGCGCCGCCTCGCCGCGCTCGCCGGACCGCTGCCGGGACGCGACAACTCCGAGCGCGCCCTGCTGATCCTGCGCGCCTTCGACGCCATGACCCGCGGCGAGAACGCGGAGGAGATCGTCGAGCTCTGCGACCGCTCCCTTGTCAACGGCCGCCTCGCGCCCGGGCTCGGCTGGACCGACACGGAGTGGGGCTTCGAGCTCCTTACGATGCTGGGCGGCGCCTACATCTTCACCGACCGCCTCGACCGCGCCGAGAGCGTCTTCGCCGAGGGAGTCCGCGCGTACGAGGCCGCGGGCTGGAGCGGCGGTCATCTGGCCGTCGCCAAGGCCTGGTTGGGCCTGGTGTACCGCAGGCGCGGACGTCTCGCCGAGGCGGAGGCCTCGCTGCGGGAGAGTCTCCGTCTCACCGACCGCGTCGGCAGCGGCCTCCCGATGCACTGGGACGCCGCGTGCAAGCTCATCGACACACTGCTCTCCCGCGGCAAGATCGACGAGGCCCAGGAGGCAGCCGAACGCTACGGCATCGCGCCGCCCTACCCCTCCACGATCCTCCTGCCCGACATCCACTCCGTGCGGGGCCGTCTGCTGCTCGCCACGGGGCACCGGCCGGAGGGCGTCAGTGAGCTGGAGGTGGCGGCGAAGACGGCCGCCGAACGCGGCTGCTACAACACGGTCGTCAACCCCTGGGCGTACGACCTCGCCCGCGCACTCGCCGACGAGGATCCGGGGCGCGCCGCCCAACTGGTCGCCGACGCCAGGGTCCAGGCGGAGCTCTTCGGTACGGAGACCGCGATCGGCGAGGCCCTGCGGTGCGAGGCATCCCTGGAGAGCGGTCGGCGCGCGGTCGAGCTGTACGGACGAGCCGTCGCCTGCCTGGAGGCGTCACCGTGCGCCTATGAACACGCGGTCGCACGGGTCGAGTACGGGATCGCGGCGGGCTCCGCGAGCGAGCTGGCCCGAGGCCTCGCGCTCGCCGAATCCTGCGGGGCGATCGGCCTGGTCGCCAAGGCACGGGCTTCCCTGGAGGTGGCCAGGGTCTGAACAGCAGGCCCCTGTTGGGCGACGCGTGTGCGGGCGCGCGGCCCAAGGCATCCCGTGTGGACCCAGGAATCCTGTGTGCCGCACGGCGTCCGGCCGGCGTCCGGCTGCTCCTCCGGAGGGCCTTCGCCCAAGCTGTGGCAGGGGCATGAGTGACTGTCAGGCCGCAGCCGTCAGGGCCTCGGACGACACAGCACAGGGCTGCCGGTCCGGCGTCCGAGGGCCGGGACCCGCATCGGAGGCAGCCCCCGCCGGAGGCCTCTGCCCTACCCCGTGGGGCCACGGCTCAGCCCAGCCGTGCCACCACCTCCGCCGCCTCCAGCATCACCCCCGTGATCAGCTCCTCGCACGACGGCAGATCCTCGATGACCCCCGCCGCCTGACCGGAAGCCATGACACCCGCCTCCGGCAGCCCGTCCACCATCGCCGACTTCAACATCATCGGCGTGTTCGCGGCGAGCAGGATCTGGCTCCACGTCATCCCTTTGCCGTGCCGCATCGCAAGCCCGTCCCGGACCATCTCGCCCCACCCCATGCCGGACACCTTCCGGAACGCCGCCGCGTGCCGCGCGGCCCGTGCGAGGGACGAGAACCGGCCCGACTTCTCCAGCGACGCGACAAGCTCCGTCCGCAGCATCCGGTGGGGGAGACCGTCGACCCGTGTGGTCACGGTGATGTCGTTCACCGAAGCGGCCAGATAGCGGGCCTTGACCGCGTCCGGCACCGTCGAGTCCGACGTCAGCAGGAAGCGCGTGCCCATGGCGACCCCCGCCGCGCCGTAGGCGAGCGCGGCGACGAGTCCGCGGCCGTCGAAGAAGCCGCCCGCCGCGATCACCGGAATGTCCACCGCGTCCACGACCTGCGGCAACAGCACGGTCGTGGCGACCTCGCCGGTGTGCCCGCCGCCCTCACCACCCTGCACGACGACCGCGTCCGCACCCCACGCGGCGACCTTCTCGGCATGCCGCCGCGCGCCGATGGACGGGATGACGACCACCCCGGCATCCTTCAGCTCCGCGATCAGCTCCTTCGAGGGTGCCAGCGCGAAGGAAGCGACCCGCACGCCTTCGTCGACGATGACCCGCACCCGGTCCCGCGCGTCGCCCGCGTCGGCGCGGAGGTTGACCCCGAACGGCTCGTCCGTACGGGACTTGACCTCACGCACGGCGGAGCGCAGCTGGTCGACGGTCATCGTCGCGGAGGCCAGGATGCCGAGGGCACCCGCCCTCGCCGTCGCGGACACCAGGCGGGGGCCCGCGACCCAGCCCATGCCGGTCTGCACGATGGGGTACCGGACACCGACCAACTTGGTCAGGGCCGTCTCCATGCCTGCCGGGGGCGGCGTCACGAACGCACCTCGCGGTCGCGCAGACCGCGCGGGTCCACCACGTCCCGGATCAGCCGCAGCTCCTCCGCGGTCGGATCGCGGGTGAAGGGCACGTCGTCCACCGCCGCGAGCGTGAAGCCGGTCGCCTCACGCACCTGCTCGACCGTCACACCCGGATGCAGGGACACCAGGCGCATCGCGTGGTCCGCCGCCCCGAAGTCGAGGACGCCGAGGTCCGAGACGACCCGGCGCAGATCGTGGAAGCGGGTCGCGGAAGGCCCTGCCGCCGCCGCGCTGTCGTAACCCACACCGCTGATCATGTCGACCTTCTCGACGAAGACGCGCGTCGAGTGGCGTGGGATCCAGTAACTCACCGGATTGTTGAGGGTGTTGACCGGAGCTCCGCGCACCCCGAGCAGCTGGCGCTTGGGTCGCTCCCAGTAGCCGATGCAGGAAATGTTCTGGTTCCCGAAGCGGTCGATCTGGCTGGCGCCCATCATCACGTGACGCCTGCCGCCCATGACCATCGTCAGGTGCTTGCGGTACGGCAGCCAGCCCTCCGTCACCGCCGACGGCGCCCCCACGGCGGGCACATCGCCGATCAGCAGCGCCTCCCCGTCCGTGAGCAGCAGGTCCGGCGAGAACGTCAGCTTGGCGAGGCGGGCGGCGATCGCGGGGACCGTGCCCATCGGCGACGCGAGGATCTCGCCTGCGTCCCGCCAGGCCTCGGCGCACGCGATCACGCAGTACTCGGCGCGGGTGACGGCGGTCGCCTCGGGCGTGCCGGCCGCAGCCGTCGGGTCGGTCCGCGTCATCGCTGCTCCTTGTGCCAGGTCCGGACGGCTGCTTGATACTCCTGCTCGGTGCCGGTGAGGAAGCGGTCCTCGAATTCCTTCCAGGCGTCCTGGTCGCCCGCCGCGGCCACGTACGCCTTCTGGAAGGGTTCGTCGCGGCCGTAGTCCGGCACGCAGGACGTGAAGTGCGCGCCCTTGGGTGTCTCGGTCACGCCCGTCACCGCGTGCCGGGAGATCAGCATCGTCTGCGGTGCCGCCCGTTCGGTGAGCTCGCCCGAGCCGACGATCCGCTCGCACGACACGTACGCCGTGTCGGCCGCCTCGCAGAACAAGTCGTCGAAGTACGGGTCGGCGCCCAGATACTGGGCGTTGCCCAGGCGATCGGCGCGGTTCAGGTGCACCAGCGCCGCGTCCATCCGCAGGGCGGGCGCGGCGACCAGCTCCTCCCCGTCCTCGTACGGCGAAGTGACCGTACGCAGCTGGGGGTTGACCCGCAGGACGTCCGAACCGAGGCCCGCGCGGATCGGCAGGAACGGAAGACGCTGGGCGGCTGCGGTCAGGCCCTGCATGAACATCGCCTCGTCCAGCTCGACGAGTTCGAACGCGCCCCGCTCGCGTGCCGCGCGGAAATGCGGCTCCAGGGGGATCGAGTCGAGGGTCGTGAACGCCGTGACCAGCTTGCGGATCTTGCCTGCCGCGGCGAGCAGTCCCACGTCCGGGCCGCCGTACGACACGACCGTGAGGTCGGTGATCCCGGACCGCAACAGGGCCCGCACCAGTGCCATGGGCTTGCGGCGCGACCCCCAGCCGCCGATGCCGAGCGTCATCCCGCTGCGCAACCGCCCCACGATCGCGTCGGGCGTCATGATCTTGTCCGTCACGCCCCGCCCTCCTTCTTCCTTCATGCCCTGCCCTCCTCCTTCTTCTTCACGGAGTCCGATCCGAAGCCCTCGCGGACGCGGTCGGCCAGGCCGCTCAGGTTCGCCTCGAAGGTGAAGCCCTGCTCGAAGCGGTAGCTGCGGTGGACGTCGACCGGGTCGATGCCGTTGATCGCGGCCTTGGCGAACCGCAGCAGCGTCCCGTCCTTCCGCGCGATCTCACGCGCCAACTCCAGTGCCGCCTCGCGCAGTTCCTCGCGCGGCACGACCCGCCAAACGGACCCGTGCGCGTGCAGCTCCGCCGCCGTGGCCGTGCGCGAGGTGTAGTACAGGGCGCGCATCAGGTGCTGCGGCACCAGGCGGGCGAGATGCGTCGCCGCGCCCAGCGCGCCCCGGTCCAGCTCGGGCAGGCCGAACGTCGCGTCCTCGCTCGCCACGATCGCGTCCGCGTTGCCCACCAGGCCGATGCCGCCGCCCAGGCAGAAACCGTGCACCGCGGCCACGACCGGCACCTCGCATTCGTAGACCGCCGAAAATGCCTCATAGCAGCCGCGGTTGGCGCCTATCAGGGCGCTGTGGCCGCTGTCGCGCTGCATCTCCTTGATGTCCACGCCCGCGTTGAAACCGCGGCCCTCGGCGGCAAGGACGACGCAGCGCGCCCCGGGGTCCCGGCCCGCCGCGCGCACCGCGGCCGCCAGGTCGAACCACCCCTGCACGGGCAGGGCGTTGACGGGCGGGAAGTCGAGGGTGACGACGGCCACGCCCTTGTCCGGGGCGGAGGTGGAGACAGACATCAGAGGATCCGCTACCTTTCAACCAGGCCCTTCAACCAAACATTTGTTAGTTGGAAAGGTAGCAGCGATGACTGACACCCGACAGGTGGTCGTCGTCACCGGCGGCACCCGAGGCGTCGGCGCCGGTATCGCCCGCAGCTTCCTCGCCGCCGGCGCGCGGGTCGTCGTCTGTGCCCGCCGACCGCCGGACCGGCCGGTTGAAGCGGCAGGCGAGGCCGCCGAGTTCCGCCCCCTCGACCTGCGCGACGCGGAGGCGGCGCACGCGTTCTTCGCCGATGTGGCCGCCGATCACGGCCGGTTGGACGCCCTGGTGAACAACGCGGGCGGCACGCCCTTCGGTCTGCTCGCCGAGTCCGCACCGGCCCGCCAGGCCAAGATCGTCGAACTGAACCTGCTGGCACCGCTGTACGCGTCCCTGGCGGCGTACGAGGTGATGCGCGGCCAGGAGGGTGCCGGGGGCAGCATCACGATGATCGGCAGCGTGAGCGGATCCCGGCCCTCACCCGGCACCGGCGCCTATGGGGCGGCCAAGGCGGGCCTGGAGAACCTCGCGCGCACGATGGCCGTGGAATGGGCCCCGCAGGTGCGCGTGAACACCGTCGTGCTCGGCCTGGCCCGCACCGAGAGCGCCCATCTGCACTACGGCGACGAGGACGGCATCGCGGCGGTCGCCCGCACCGTCCCGCTCGGCCGCCTCGCCGATCCGTCGGAGGTCGGGGACGCGTGCGTGTTCCTCGCATCCGACGGCGCGCGCTACATCAGCGGCGCCGCACTGCACCTGCACGGGGGCGGCGAACGCCCCGCGTTCCTGGACGCCGCGTCCGTCAACCACTGAACGTAACCGAGGAGTTCCGCATGACCTCAGCCAACAAGCCGGGCACGGGAATCTGCGCGGGCCGCGTCGTGATCGTCACGGGCGCGGGCCGTGGCCTCGGCCGTGCGCACGCGCGCGCGTACGCCGCCGAAGGCGCCAAGGTCGTCGTCAACGACCTCGGGGTGGGGCCCGACGGCTCCGGGGCGTCCGGCGGACCCGCGCACGACGTCGTCGAGGAGATCCGCGCGGCGGGAGGCGAGGCCGTCGCACACGGCGGCGACATCGCCACGTCCGAGGGCGCCGCATCCCTCGTGCGGGCCGCCCTCGACACGTTCGGAGCCCTCGACACCCTCGTGAACAACGCGGGCTTCCTTCGGGACCGGATGCTGGTCAACCTTGAGGAGGACGACTGGGACGCGGTGATGCGCGTCCATCTGAAGGGGCACTTCCTGCCTCTGAAGCACGCGGCCGCATACTGGCGCGGCGAGGCGAAAGCGGGGCGTGCGCGGCGCGCGTGCGTGATCAACACCAGCTCCGGAGCGGGCCTGTTGGGCAGTGTGGGGCAGGGGAACTACAGCGCCGCCAAGGCCGGGATCCTCGGGCTCACCATGGTCGCCTCCGCCGAATTCGCCTCCTACGGAGTGCGGGTCAACGCCATGGCGCCCGCCGCGCGGACGCGGATGACGGAGCAGACCTTCTCGGAGGCCATGGCCGCGCCCGAGGGCGGTGGCTTCGACGCGATGGCTCCGGAGAACGTGTCACCGGTGGTGGTGTGGCTCGGCTCCGAGGCGTCCGCCGGTGTCACGGGCCGTGTCTTCGAGGCCGAAGCGGGGCGCATCACCGTCATGGAGGGCTGGCGGCCGGGTCCGACGGCCGACAAGGGGGCCCGCTGGACCCCGGCCGAGGCGGGCGAGACGGCGCTCAAGCTCCTCGCCGACGCGCAGGTGCCGCAGCCGGTGTACGGGGCGCGGTAGCCGGAGGGAGCCGCCGGGAGCCGCCGGACGGGTTCGGCCCGAGCTCGTCCGGCGCGTGAGCGGCCGTCAGGCATCCGACGCCACCCGTACCGGTTCCGTGCCCTCCGTGCTCTGCCGCGCCACCCAGTTCTCCAGCGACGTACGGCACGCGTGGTCCGGAGAGCCACCGCCCCGCGATCGCGGGCGCGTTGCGCGAACTCGCCGGCCGGGGGCGGCTCACCGTCCCCGACATGGAGGCGGCGGTCATCCAGCTCTACTCCCTGCTGGTCTTCCCGCACCTGGGATTCGGCTCGTACGGGACCGACATCAGCGAAGACCTGACGGGCCGTCTGATCGTCGCTGGTGTCGACATGTTCCTGGGGTTCTACGCCTCCGCACAGCAACACGGCGGCGATGCGCCCGTATTGCGCCACCCGAAACCCCGCCGAAACCACCGCACCGCGCAGCCCCCCTACACTCCGGCCCATGGCGCGGATCCTGCCCTTCCAGCCCAGGCGGCTTCCCACCGGTGACGAGAGCGGGGGCGACGAGAGCGGTTGTGCCCTGCGGTTCCACACCGTGCACGGCTACCGGCGCGCGTACCGCATGGCGGGTGAGGGCCCGGCGATCCTGCTGATCCACGGCATCGGCGACTCGTCGGCGACATGGTCCCCGCTGATCCCCCGACTGGCCCGTACCCACACGGTGATCGCCCCTGACCTGCTCGGTCACGGCGCGTCCCAGAAGCCCCGGGCCGACTACTCGGTGGCCGCGTACGCCAACGGAGTCCGGGACCTGCTCGGCGTACTCGGCATCGAGCGGGTCACCCTCGTCGGGCACTCGTTCGGCGGCGGGGTCGCGATGCAGTTCGCCTACCAGTTCCCCGAGCGCGTCGACCGGCTCGTCCTGGTGAGCACGGGAGGCGTCGGCCCACAGGTCACCCCCGTGCTGCGGGGTGTCTCGCTGCCCGGCGCGGCGCTGCTGCTCTCCCTGCTCGGGCTGCCCGGCGCCGGTCTGCCGGTGCGGGCCGTCGTCGCGCTGCTGCGGCTGCTCGACACCGGCCTCGGGCAGGACGCGCCCGAACTGATGGGCCTGGTCGACGCGTTGCCGGACGTGTGGGCGCGGGCCGCGTTCATCCGCACGCTGCGGTCCGTCGTCGACTGGCGCGGCCAAGTGGTCACGATGCTGGACCGCTGCTACCTCGCCCAGGGCATGCCCACGCTCCTCGTCTGGGGCGACAGGGACGGCGTCCTTCCGGTCGACCACGCGTACACCGCGCACGAGGCGATGCCCGACAGCCGCCTCGAGATCTTCGAGGGCGCCGGGCACTTCCCCTTTCACGCCGATCCCGTGCGCTTCCTCTCGCTCGTCGAGGAGTTCATCGCGGCGACGGAACCGGCCAATTGGAGCATCGAGCATTGGTGGCGCCTGCTGCGGGCGGGGCGGCCGGGAGACGACGCGTTCGTCGACGCGATGGAGCGGCGGTACCGCGAGGCGAGCGAGCGCAGCGCCACATAGGCGCTGCGCGGGTGCTACGAGGCGTTACGGCCCGCCCGCCAGACCGTCATGTCCGCGGTCAGGAAGCTGAACCCGCCCTGCGGCAGCGCGGTCGACTTCACCTGGACCACCAGCAGGGCGATGTCCCCGGAGGGATTCTTCACGCAGATCTCGCTCCCGGCCGCCACCGCGGCCAGCGGGAGGTCGTGGCTGTCGGCGCCCTTGAGGACGCTCCGGCACGAATCGAGGGTGGCACCCGGCTTGCTGTACAGCAGCGTGATCAGGCTCTTGTCGCTCTCCAGCGAGCAGTTCTCCTCCCCGCAGACGAAACGGAGGTCGCCCTTGCGGTCCTTGCGGTCCACCGGCTCCTTGAGGCTCACGGAGTTCTTCTCGTCGAACCACTCCTGGGGGTACGCGATGGGTCGCGGCGGGGTGGACGCGTCCGAGGAGGACTTCGAGGAGGGGTTCGGCGCGTCGCCCGACCGGCCGCTCCCGTCACCGGCCGCCGAGTTCTCATCGGTCCCGGAGGCGTCACCGGCCGCCGAATCCGCCCCTCCGGACGTGGACCCCGGCGACCGTCCCGTGGCCTCCGACCCGGACTTCGAGGACGTGTCCCCGTTGCGGAGCAGGTCCGTCGCGTCCATGACCGCCCACGTCAGGCCCATCACCAGCAGCGCACTCCCCGTCACGATGCCCGTGATGAGCGCGTTGCGTCTTCGGCGTGACCGCCGCTCGTCCGGCCCCGTCGGCCGGGTCGTCGCCTGCGGCGGCGCGAACAACGACTGCGGAGGCATCGACTGAAAGGACGGTGACTGGGAGGACAGCGGGTGCGAGGGAAGCGGGTACGCGGACGGCACCGGCAGCGTGTGCACCGGGGTCGGGTGCGGCACCGGCGCCGGAACCCTGACCTCCGGTCCCATGACGTCCCGCCAGACGGCAAGGCCCGTGCCCGGGTCGGTGTCCCGCCCAAGCCGCTGGCGGCACCACTCCACGATCTCCGCAAGGGTGGCCCGCTCCGCCGGATCGGCGGCCAGGCACTTGGCGAACAGCGGCCGGAGCTGCGCGGGCAGCAGAGAGAGATCCGGCTCCGAGTGCACGATCCGGTACAGCACACCGACCGAGGGGCCGTCCCCGTACAGCGGCTCGCCCAGTGCCGCGAACGCCGCTGTCTGGCCGAGCGCGAAGACGTCGGTGGCCGCCGTGACCTCGCCCGCGGACGCCTGCTCGGGAGCCATGAACTGGGGAGTACCGGCGGCGGAGCCCGTGGCCGTGTACGCGGAAGTGGCGCTGGAGGTCAGCGAGATGCCGAAGTCGATCACTCGCGGCCCGTCGGCGGCGAGGAGCACGTTCGACGGCTTCAGGTCCCGGTGCACGATGCGGGCGCCGTGGATGGCCTGGAGCGCCTCGGCGATCCCCGCCACCAGCCACAGCACCGCCGGGACCGGCAGCGGTCCGCGCCGGGCCACGGCCTCCGTCAGCGAGGGACCCGGCACGTACAGCGTGGCCAGCCAGGGCGGCACGCCGTCCGCGTCGGCGTCGATCAGCTCGGCCGTGTAGGCGCCCCGGACCCGCTGGGCCGCCTTTATCTCCCGCCCGAACCGCCGCCGGAAGGCAGGGTCGTCGGCCAGCTCCGGCCGCACCACCTTGATCGCGACCGGCCGGCCGCCCTGCGTGTGCGACAGATAGACCCGGCCCATGCCCCCGGCGCCGATCCGGGCCGCGAGACGATAGCCGGCCACCACGGGCGGATCATCAGCCTGTAGCGGCTGGAACACCTCAGCAGCGTCGTTCATCGCCTCTTGCCCCCAGTTCCCCTGAACCCCTGAGTCCCCTGAACCCCTGAATCCCCTGATCCCCCTGATCAGCAGCAGCTTAAAGGGTCGGCCCCGGACCGCTGCCCCGCTATTCCTCGGCGAGGACCCGCTGTGCCACCGCGAATGCCGAATTGGCGGCGGGCACCCCGCAGTAGACCGCGCTCTGGAGCAGCACCGCGCCGATCTCCTCCGGAGTGAGCCCGATGCGGCGGGCCGCCCTGACGTGCATGGCCAGCTCGTCGTAGTGTCCGTGCGCGACCAGCGCGGTCATGGTGATCATGCTGCGTTCGCGGTGCGCGAGGGTGGGGTCGGTCCAGATCTCGCCCCAGGCGTAGCGGGAGATGAAGTCCTGGAAGCGGGCCGTGAAGGGCGTGGTGTTCCCCTGCGCGCGGTCCACATGAGGGTCGCCGAGTACCGCGCGGCGCACTGCCATTCCGCTCGCGGCGGCGCCCGTCAAGTGCGTGCGCAGCGCGGCGGTCACGGCATCCGGCCGTTCCGCGGGCGCCAGATGCGAGGCGCCCGCCAGCTCCGTGAGGGAGGCGCCGGGCACCGCGTCGGCGATCTCGCGTGCGTGGGCGGGCGGCGTCGCCGGGTCCTCGCGGCCCGCGACGACGAGGGTGGGGGCGGTGATCGTGGCCAGCGACTCCCTGATGTCGTACGCCGCCAGCGCGTCGCAGCAGGCCGCGTACGCGCCGGGGTCGGTGTTCCGGTGGTCGTCCACCAGGCCCGGCACGGTGAACCCGGGGGTGAACCAGCGCTCCGGCGCGCTCTCCGCGAGCGTGGCCAGGCCTTCGCGGCGCACGAGTGCCGCGCGCTCCTCCCAGCGGGCGCGGCCGCCGAAGTGCGCCGACGAGCAGATCACGGCGAGGCTCTCGACCCGCTCGGGGTGGTGCGCGGCCAGGTGCAGGCCGATCGCGCCGCCGAGGGAGACGCCCGCGTACGCGAAGCGGTCGATGCCCAGCGAATCGGCGAGCGCGAGAGCCAGGCCGGCCAGGTCGGCGACGGTCGCGCCCGGGCCGATCAGGTCGGCGGGGGACTTGCCGTGGCCGGGGAGGTCCCAGCGTACGACCCGGTGGGTGGTGGAGAGTTCGGGCGCCACGGCGTCCCACAGAGCGGTGGAGGTGCCGACGGAGGAGCCGAGGAGGAGGGGCGGCGCGGTCGGGGCGCCCTCGGTGGTGTGGTGCGGCAGCTTGACGGTCATCGTCGCTCCAGGGCTCGGTCCGTGAGGGCTCCGGCGGAGCCGGTGTAACGGGCGGGGTCGGTGAGTTCGGTGAGGTCGACGGCCGACAGCTCGGGCTCTTCGGCGAGGACCTCCAGGAGGGTCCTGCCCTGGTCGCGGGTGCGGCGGGCCGCCGAGGTGAGGAGCTCCTTCGCGCGGGCCCGTCCCAGGAGAGGCGTCAGCTCCGCGGTGAGACGTTCGGAGACGATCAACCCGTGCGTGAGGCCGAGGTGTTCGCGCATCGCCTCCGGGTGGACCTGGAGGTTCTCGGTGAGCTCCGCCGCGTGGGCGCTCGCGCCGCCGACCGTGCGGAGGAGGTCGCGCAGGGATTCCCACTCCGCGTGCCAGGCACCTGCGGGGCGTTCGTCCTCGGCGGCCATCGACGCGTGGAGCGTCGCGGCCAGGCCGGGGGCGCGGCGCGCGGCGGCCACGACAAGGGTGGAGCGCACGGGGTTCGCCTTGTGGGGCATGGCGGAGGAACCGCCGCCCGCTCCCTCGGAGAGTTCGGCGATCTCCGTACGGGCGAGGGTGAGGATGTCCACGGCCGCCTTGCCCAGGGCTCCGGCGGTGAAGGCGAGAACCGCGGCGAGGTCGGCGACCGGGGTACGGAGGGTGTGCCAGGGGAGGGCGGGCGCGGCCAGTTGGAGATGCCGGGAGTAGACCGGGACGAGGGCTTCCCCGATGCCGATGCCGGTGCCGGTGCCGGTGCCGGTGCCGGTGCCGGTGCCGACGTCCGCCGGGAGCGCCCCCGCGTCCGCGCCGTCGGCGTACGCCCCGAAAGCAGCCAACGTGCCTGCCGCGCCGCCCAGTTGGGCAGGGAGCGCGTCACGCACCGCCCGCACCCTGTCCCGCGCGTCGAGGGTCAGCGCGCGCCAGCCCGCAGCCTTGAGGCCGAAAGTCGTCGGGACCGCGTGCTGGGTCAGGGTGCGACCCGGCAGCACCGTGTCCCGGTGCTCCGCCGCGAGGCGGGCGAGCGCTGCCTCCGTGCGGGCCAGGTCCGCCAGGATCAGGTCCAGCGTGCGCCGCGCGACCAGCATCATCGCCGTGTCCAGGATGTCCTGGCTGGTCGCCCCGCGATGGACGTACGGCGCGGCCTCCGCGGGCACCGCCGCCGTCAGGTCCGCGACCAGCGGGATCACCGGATTGCCGCCGGACCGCGCGCGGAGCGCGACATCGCGTACGTCGAAACGGTCGGCGCGGGCCGCGGCGGTGACGGCCGTCGCCGCCTCCGCGGGGGCCAGGCCCGCCTCGGCCTGCGCCCGCGTCAGCGCCGCCTCCGCGTCAAGGATCGCCTGCAGGAAGGCCGTGTCGCCCGTCGCGGACTCGGCCGGTGAGCCCGCTCGCCCGGGGGCGAGAAGCCCGACGTCGACACCTTCAAGACTCACTGGGCTGACTGGACTCGCTGAACTCATGGGACTCGCCGGACTCACGGGAACTCCAGGAACACCGATTCGCCCTCACCCTGAAGGCGGATGTCGAAACGGTACGTGTGGCTGGCCTCGGGGCGGGCGATCAGCGTCGTACGCCGCGCCGGGTCGAGGGAGCCGAGGAGCGGGTCGCCGGGCTCGTCGACCAGATAGGCGCGCGTGTAGAGGTGGTGGAGCAGGCCGCGCGCGAAGACCGCGACCGCGATGTACGAGACGCCGCCCGGCGGGAGCGTACGGACCGTCCAGTGGCCGTCCGCGTCGGTCGGCACGCGGCCGAACCCGGTGAACGCGACGCCGTCACGGCCGATGACCTCGCCCGAGACCGGGTCGTGCCGCAGTGATCCCGGCGCGCCCGTGCGGGAGCCGTCGGGCGCGGGCTGCCAGGTCTCGATGAGCGCGTCGGGGACGGGATTGCCCGCGCCGTCGTACACGTACCCGTGCAGGGTGACCGTGTCCGGGTGGCCGGCCGGCGCGACCTCGCCGCCCCGCGGGAAGGGCAGCGCGTAGCCGTAGAAGGGGCCGACGGTCTGGGAAGGGGTGGGGGCGTACGGCATCAGTGGTGGTCGCCTTCCTCGAAAAGCGTCGCGGAGGGGCCGTCGAGGACGATGTCCCAGCGGTAGCCGAGTGACCACTCGGGGGCGGAGAGATCGTGCTCGTAGGCGGAGACCAGGCGCTGTCGCGCCGACTCGTCGGTGACCGAGCGCAGCACCGGGTCGTAGGGGAAGAGCGGGTCGCCCGGGAAGTACATCTGCGTCACCAGGCGCTGCGCGAACGCCGTGCCGAAGAGCGAGAAGTGGATGTGGGCGGGACGCCACGCGTTGACGTGGTTGCGCCACGGGTACGCACCCGGCTTGATCGTCGTGAAGGAGTACGCCCCCTCGTCGTCGGTCAGACAGCGGCCGAAGCCGGTGAAGTTCGGGTCGAGCGGCGCCGGGTGCTGGTCGAGCTGGTGGGCGTACCGGCCGGACGCGTTGGCCTGCCACAGCTCGACCAACTGGCCCCGAACCGGGCGCCCTTCGCGGTCGAGGACGCGGCCGGACACGGTGATCCGCTCGCCGAGCGGCTCGCCCAGGTGCTGCCGCGTCAGATCGCGGTCGAGCGCCGTGATGTCGGTGACGCCGAACGCGGGACCGCTCAGCTCCACGGCCTCCGGGTCACGCAGCGGGATCAGCGGCTGCTTGGGGTGGCGGAGATGGCTGCTGCGGTACGGGGGGTAGTCGCGCGGCGGATGGTCGGAGGGCGCCGCCGTGGCCTGCGCCTTGGCGACCTCCGTGTCTATCTCCCGCTGGCTCAGCCCGTCGGGCAGGGGTTCGGTGAGGGGCATGTCTCTCGGCTCCGTGAGTCTCCGTGAGTACGGCTGCTGGTGAGGGGCGAGGTGAGGGGCGACGGTCCCGCCGAGCCGCGCCCCGGCGTCGACGACGTGGACGTCACGCGGGCTCATGACCGGTTCCCTCGGCGAGGGCGTCCGGAGCGCCGGAGCTGACGGCTTCGGGGATGCGGACCTTGGCCGCCGTCCGGGCGGTGATCTCGCCGGGGGTGACTCCGGTCGCCAACTCCACCAGTTCCAGGCCGGTTTCGGTGATGTCCAGGACGCCGAGGTCGGTGATGATCCGGTTCACGCAGGCCCGGCCGGTCAGCGGCAGCGCGCACTCCTCCAGGATCTTGGGGGAGCCGTCCTTGGCGGTGTGTGTCATCGCCACGATCACCGTGCGCGCACCGTGCACCAGGTCCATCGCGCCGCCGATCCCCGTGATCATCTTGCCGGGGATCGCCCAGTTGGCCAGGTCCCCGCGCGCGGAGACCTGCATGGCGCCGAGCACCGCGACGTCGATGTGGCCGCCGCGGATCATCCCGAACGACAGCGCGGAGTCGAAGTAGGAGGCCCCGGGGCGGACGGTGACCGTCTCCTTGCCCGCGTTGATCAGGTCCGGGTCCACCTCGTCGTCCGTGGGGTACGGGCCGACGCCGAGGATGCCGTTCTCGGACTCCAGGACCACCTCGACGCCCTCGGGGAGGTAGTTGGGGATCAGCGTGGGCAGTCCGATGCCCAGGTTCACGTACTGCCCGTCGCGCAGCTCGCGCGCGGCGCGGGCAGCCATCTGCTCTCGGGTCCAGGGCATCAGCCGTTCACCGTCCCTCGTGCCTCGGGCGCGGAGACCGTGCGCCGTTCGATGCCCTTGTCAGCCGCCTGCTCCGGGGTCAGTTCGACGACCCGCTGGACGTAGATCCCCGGCAGATGCACCGCGTCGGGGTCGATCTCGCCCGGCTCGACCAGCTCCTCCACCTCGGCGATCGTGACCCGTCCGGCCATCGCGGCCAGCGGGTTGAAGTTGCGGGTGGACTTGTTGAACACGAGGTTCCCGTGCCGGTCGCCCTTCGCGGCCCGCACCAGCGCGTAGTCGGTGCGGATGCCGCGCTCCAGGACGTACTCCTGCCCGTCGAACTCCCGGACCTCCTTGGCGGGCGAGGCGAGCGCCACCCCGCCCGAGCCGTCGTAGCGCCACGGCAGTCCGCCGTCGGCGACCTGCGTGCCCACCCCGGCCGGCGTGTAGAACGCGGGAATCCCGCAGCCTCCCGCACGCAGTCGCTCGGCGAGCGTGCCCTGCGGGATCATCTCCACCTCCAGCTCGCCGCCCAGGTACTGGCGGGCGAACTCCTTGTTGGCGCCGATGTACGACCCGGTCACCCGGGCGATCCGGCCCGCCGAGAGCAGGACGGCAAGACCCGACTCCATCGCCCCGCAGTTGTTGGACACCACCCGCAGGCCCGACACACCGGCCTCGTACAGCGCCCCGATCAGCACGCCGGGCACACCGCTCAGCCCGAACCCGCCCACCGCGAGGGACGAGCCGTCCGCCACGTCGGCCACCGCGTCGGCGGCCGAGGCCACCACCTTGTCCATCCGTCGAGCCCCATCTCTTCCAGGCCTTCGATGCCCCGCCCATTAATCAGGGCACTGACTATTTTCATGAGGTTGCACGTACGCTGCCACTCGTTCCCTGGGCCGTCAAGGGCGAGTACTGTTCAGTGCACCTACAGAAAACGCCAGACCCAAGGCGCCGGATCCAAGGCAGTGGAGGAACTCATGGCCGCGGTGGACCTGACCACCCACCCCGGGCACCTGGCCCGGCGTCTGCAGCAGGCGCACTATCTGCTGTGGAACACGATGGTCTCCGAGGAGATCACCTCGCCGCAGTTCGCCGTCCTGAACGCGCTCGTCGCCGAGCCCGGCCTCGACCAGCGCACCGTCGGCGAGCGGGTCGGCCTCGACCGCTCCACCATCGCCGAGGTCATCAGCCGCCTCATCCGCCGCGAGCTGCTCGACAAGGTGCGCGACCCGCAGGACGGCCGCCGGTATCTACTGCACCTCACTGACGAGGGCAGGCGCACGCACCGCAAGCTGACCGTGCGGACGGCCCGGATGAACCAGGTGTTCCTCGGACCGCTCTCCGCGGACGAACAGAGCGTGTTCTTCGACCTGATCCAGCGGGTCTCGAACGCGGCGGAGGGCCTGCGCAACCCCGCCGAGCCCGTCACCGCCCACCGCGGCTGAGTCACGCCTTCGCGAACACCACCCACACCTGCCCCTTGGCGAACGGCAGTTGTTCGCCGCCGTCCGCCGTCGTGAACTCCGTGCCGTCCTGCGGGGAGGTCCGCTCCCAGCGCGCCTCGTAGGCACGGCCGTCCCGCAGGACCCGCGCCTTCCCCGAGCCGACGGTCTCGGTGAACGGCGTGTTGTTGCCCGAGCGGTCGTGGAACCGGGACTCGCGCACCTTCACGTACTGCACGACGACCGTCGACGCGGCCAGCGTCCCGCCGTCGGACGTACGGGCCCGCGCGCCGTCCATGGAAACCAGCCAGCGCTTCTGCGCGGCGGCCCAGGTGAAGGTGAACCGCGCCGCCGGGAAGCGCACGGTGCGCTCCCGTTCCGGAGTGCCGCCCTTGGGGCGCGGGCCGAAGCGGAAGCCCGTGCTCTGCAGGCCTCCGGCGCCCGGATCGGCGCCAAGGGCCTTCGGGCGTACGAAGAGGTTGTGCGGGGCCGGTTTGCCGCTGCCACGGAAGTACGCGTTACCCGGCGCCTTCCCTGGAGACAGCGGTCGCAGGGGAGCGGTCGAGATCAGCGGCAGGAGCTTGGACTGAGCCCCGGAGAACGCGAGAGCCGGGTCGTCGAACTGCCGCAGCAGCTCCAGATCCGTCTCCCGCGCGCTGCGCACCGGGCCGATGACCGGCGGCAACCGCCCCGCGTACACCGCCATCAGGCGGCTCAGGCCCGCCTCGACCTGCTCCGCGTACACGACATCGGCCGCGTCGAGCCCGGTCTGCGGACGCGCCGGACCCACGTTGTCGATCTTCACGGCGAGTACGCGTCCCCCGCTGCCCGGAGGCACGTTTCCGTCGCCTCCCTCGGTGTTGCTCAGCGTGCAGCCGGGCGCCAGGGCCAGGGCGGCGACGGCCGCCACCGCCGCCACCGTCATGCGTCGTGTCCGTGTCCGCGTTCCCATACGGACTTCTTACCCCGTACGCCCCTGCTCTCCCGGGATCTAGCGCCCCTCTCCTGCCCTCTCCCGTCCTTTCTCCTCGCCCTCTCCCGTCCTCAGCCCAGATCGAGGGCGTTGCGCAGACCGAACCGGTAGCGCGTGCGGTCGTGGCGCTTGAGGGCCTCGATGGCGGGGGCGCGGAACAAGGAGGTCACCGTGCACGGCGCCGCATCCGAGCCGGTCCTCTCCAGGAGGGCGTTCACCGCCTGGCGCGCCGACGTGTTGGCGCCCTCCATCGTCGCGAGGTCGATCGGTACGGCCACGTAGTCGCCCGCCAGGTACAGGTTGGGGATCTTCGTGGCGGCCGAGGGGCGGTTGTGGAGGGTGCCGACCGGGTGGATGAGCAGCTCGTCCTCGTTGGTCGGGTTCGGCGTCCCCAGGCCGCCGACGCCCGGGTCCAGGAACCACGAGTGCAGCTTGCCGTCGCTCAGGACCACCTTGCCGGTGTCGTTGAGCGCGGCCTTGAGCTGCGCCCACACCTCCTTGGCGACCTCGTCGCGCGTGCACTGCTTTGCGGTCTTGCCGTACAGCATCCCCGGCTTGTCCCACTCGGAGATGTCCACGGACAGGCACTCGACCGCGACGCCGTCCCCGTAGTCGGAGGGGAAGTCACGGTCCGGCCAGTGGCCCGCCTGCGCGATGCCGGTGAGCGACCAGGGCGAGTCGATGCAGTTGAAGTGGCCCTTCACCACCGGCGGACGCTCCGTCAGATAGAACTGAATGCCTGTCATCCAGTCCGTCTGCAGCTTGTCGCAACGAGCCAACTGAGGGTCAGCTGCCTTGAGTTCGGCGCTCCATGTCCTGCGCGCGTGCTCCACCGGCATGGCCTGGACGTAGTGGTCGGCGGTGACGTCACGTCGTACGCCGTCGGGGTCCTCGATGACGGCCTTCGTGATGCGCCCGCCCGCGAAGCCCAGCTGCCGCACGCTCCAGCCGATCCGGAACTCCACGCCCAGCGACTTCAGATGCGTCACCCACGGGTCGATCCATGCCTCGTTCGTCGGCGCGTCGAGCAGCCGGTCCGGCGGGCCGTCCGCGCCCTGGCCGAGCGCGTTGAAGACGAAGGCCTCGCCGAGCGTGCCGACGGTGCGGGTGCTCGCCACCTCGGCCTTGGTCGCCACGATGTTGCGGGTGACGCCGATCGCGAGGATGCGCTGGTAGTCCTTGGACATCTTCGCGGCGCGCACGAACTCCCACCAGGGCGTCGACTCCCAGGTGTCGTCGCGGCGCTCGTCGCAGCTCGTGAGAAAGACCAGGGCGCGGTTCACGAAGTACGCGACCTCGTGCACGGGCAGGTTGAAGGCGGTGTCGAGGAGCGCGGTGAGCGCCCGCGCGATGTCGTCCAGGGTGAGCTTCTCGGGCTCGCTGCCGGGCCACGGGATCGGCATCCGGATGTCCTCGCGTCCGGTGCGCGCGAAGGACATCTCGCGCGGTGCCGCGAGGTTGTCCCAGACGCCATTCGCGTTCCCGGGGAAGGGGATGCGGCGCATCGTGTCCGGGAGGTTGTGGTAGATCCCCGGGATGAAGCGGAACCCGTGCTCCCCGGGCAGCGGCCTGCGGTTGCCCTTCGCGCTGTCCGGTACGTCCATGCTGCGGGCCTTGCCGCCCAGCGCCCTGCGTTCGTAGACCGTGACGGCGAAGCCGCGCTCGGCCAGCTCATGGGCCGCGGTCAGGCCCGCGACGCCGCCGCCGAGGACGGCCACGGAGATCTTCGCCGGATCCGTCCGCGGGGCGCGGTCACCGGCCGCCGCGGGCAGCGCCCCCGCCCCCAGCGCGGCCACGCCACCCGCCGCTGCCGCCCCCGCGACAAACGTCCGTCTCGTACTGCCCGCAGCTCCCGAGTACCCCATGACCCGGCCCCCTTACCGTAAGTAACTCCCGTATCCGGCGGGCGATATTACGGTCGGCTCCCGTGACGTGGAAGCGGCGCGAGGTCGCGGGCGTGAATATTGGCGTGAATGAGATCCCGGCAGCCGCCGGCCTGGATGCCGCGAGGTACGGCCGCGTGTGACGGGGTGCCGTGACAGGGTGTCGTTGCGGGGTGTTGTGACGTACGTATGGCCGGAGTGCGAAGGCTGCGTTTCCGGAAAGCCGGGGCAGGTGAGATGGCTTGACCCTCTCTCGACGCCGTGGCTAGTTTCTACGCCATGCGAATATCCCGGCGGTTCAAGCAGCGGCGCGCTGTTGATCTGATGCGCGTCGCCACCGCTCTGTGTAGCTGACCTTCGGAACGCACGTTTCAGCGCACGTTTCAGCGCTCGTTTCAGTCTCACACTTCCGTGAAGGTCCGCACTCCGGGAAAGAAGTCATGCCCACACATAAACGGGTGGCGCTCGGCGCTGCCCTCCTCGCCCCGCTGCTCCTGGCCGGATGCGCCGACAACGGCGCGTCCACCACGACCGTCGACGCCAAGCAGGTCTCCGCCAAGATCCCGGAGAAAGTGGATCCGGGCACCACGCTCACCATCGGCGCACCGGAAACGCAAGTCGCCCTGAAACTCTCCGGGCAGCTCGACAAGCTTCCCTTCAAGGTGAAATGGGCCAACATCAGCGGCGGCCCGCAGTGCTCCGAGGCATTCCGGGCACATTCCCTCGATGTGTGCTCCGCCGCGGAAATACCGTCCATCCACGCCCATTGGACGGGACTCGACACGAAATTGGTCGCCGCCAAATTCCGCAAAGACCCGCTGAAGCACCCCACGTACGAAATCGGCATCGCGCCCGGCGCGGACATCGACACCTTGAAGGACCTGCGCGGAAAGAAGATCGCCTACAGTCCGGGCCAGGCCCAGGGCGCCCTCGTCCTGCGCATCCTCGCCAAGGCCGGGCTCACCAAGGACGACGTACAGCTCGTCGAACTGCCCAGCACCGGCGACGTCTACCCGTCCGCGCTCGGCAACGGCCAGGTCGACGCGGCCCCGATCGGCGGGGTCAACATCAAGCGTTATCCGGCGAAGTACGGCAAGGACGGCGCGAAGACGATCCGCCACGGGCTGCGGGACGACCCGGGGCATCTGTGGGTGCCGACCGAGTCGGTGGAGGACCCCAAGAAGGCCGCGGCCATCCGAGAGTTCGTGAAGGCCTGGGCGCGCGCCTCCGATTGGGCCGACAAGCACCCCGACCAGTGGATCGCCGGCTACTACGTCAAGGACCAGGGCCTGACCCGCGAGGACGGCGAGTACCTGGTCAAGGGTGTCGGCCACCCCGACATTCCGGCCGACTGGGACTCCGCCGTCGCGCGGCAGCAGAAGACCGTCGACCTGCTCGCGAAGGAGACCGGCAAGAAGAGCTTCGACGCGGAGGTCCTCTTCGACCGGCGCTACGAGTCGGTCGCCGCGGACGCCGTCAAGGCGGGCATCGGTGCCGTCAACTCCACTGCTGGGGAGGGAACATGAGCGCCGAAGCGTCCACCCTGACCAAGGCCTCCACCTCCACCGGCCGTACCCGCCCCGTGACCCCGGCGCGCCGCCGGCCGCGCCGTCGCAGGCTAGGTCCCGGCAGGCCCGTCCCGTACGGCTGGGCGATCGGCCCCCTGCTCCTGCTCGCGCTCTGGTCAGTGGGGTCCGCCGCGGGGTTCATCGACGCCCGCAACCTCTCCGCGCCCTGGACCGTGGTGAGTACCGCCGGTGATCTGATCGCCGAGGGGAGGCTCCAGTCGAACCTCGCCACCTCCGCCGAACGCGCCCTGCTCGGGCTGCTCTTCGGCACCGCGGCCGGGCTCGCCCTCGCGATCGCCGCCGGGCTCAGCAGGATCGGCGAGGGCATCATCGACGGACCCGTGCAGATCAAGCGGGCCATCCCGTCGCTCGCGCTGATCCCGCTGCTCATCCTCTGGTTTGGCATCGGCGAGTCGATGAAGGTAATCACCATCGCGCTCGGCGTGTTCGTGCCGGTCTACATCCATACCCACAACGGGCTGCGGACGATCGACGGCCGCTACGCCGAACTCGCCGAGACGGTAGGGCTCTCACGGGCCGGGTTCGTGCGGCATGTGGTCCTGCCGGGGGCGTTGCCCGGCTTCCTGCTCGGCATGCGGTTCGCGGTCACCGCGGCGTGGCTCTCGCTCGTCGTGGTCGAGCAGGTCAACGCCACCAGCGGCATCGGCTACATGATGGAGCTCGCCCGCACCTACGGACAGACCGACATCATCATCGTCGGCCTCGTCGTGTACGGCCTCCTCGGCCTCGTCTCGGACGCACTCGTACGGCTCGTGGAGAGGAAGGCGCTGTCATGGCGACGCACACTGGCGGGCTGACGGCCGAGGGGACGGCTGTCCGCATCGAAGGTCTGGTCCGCTCCTTCGCGGACCGGAAGGTCCTCGACGGGCTCGAACTGTCCATCGCCGCAGGCGAGTTCGTGGCGCTCCTCGGCCGCAGTGGCTCAGGCAAATCCACACTTCTGCGCGCCCTGGCGGGGCTCGACCACGAGGTCGCGGGCAGCGGGGAGCTTTCGGCGCCCGGCGATGTCTCGGTGGTCTTCCAGGACGCACGGCTGCTGCCCTGGAAGCGGGTCCTGGACAACGTCGTACTGGGTCTGACGGGCGCCGGAGCACGGGACCGCGGTCGCGCGGCGCTCGCCGAAGTGGGTCTCGCCGGCCGGGAGGATGCCTGGCCCGCGGACCTGTCGGGCGGCGAACAACAGCGGGTCTCGCTCGCCCGATCGCTGGTCCGTGAGCCCCAACTCCTGCTCGCGGACGAGCCGTTCGGTGCGCTGGACGCGCTCACGCGCATCCGGATGCACGCCCTGCTGCGACGCCTCTGCGAGGCGCACCGCCCCGCCGTGCTCCTGGTCACCCATGACGTCGACGAGGCGATCGCCCTGGCCGACCGGGTGGTCGTCCTGGACGCGGGGCGCATCGCGGCCGACGTACGGGTGGACCTTCCCGCGCCCCGGGGCCAGGGGAGCCCGGAGTACGCGGCGCTGCGGGGAAGGCTGCTGCGGCAGCTGGGGGTCGACCTGTCCGGCGACGATCCCGTACGAGACGACGCGTCCGGCGGCGAGCCCGTGCGCGCCGATGGCGCCGACCGTGCGGCGCAGGAGGAGGTGGCCGTCGCATGAGCCGCCGCGAGCTGCACCTCAACCTCTTCGTCTACCCGGGCGGGCATCACGAGGCCGCCTGGCGGCACCACGACTCCGACCCCGAGCGGATCCTGGACATCGACTTCTACCAGGACCTCGCACGGCGGGCGGAGGCCGCCACGTTCGACGGGATCTTCTTCGCGGACGGCCCCGCACTGGCCGACAACGTCCGCTACGCCAGCCGCTTCCGCCTGGAGCCCTTCACCTGGCTCTCGGCGATCGCCGCCGTCACGCGGCGCATCGGACTCATCGCGACCGCGTCCACCACCTACAGCGAGCCGTACAACCTGGCCCGCCTCTTCGCCTCGCTCGACCACCTCAGTCGGGGGCGTGCGGGCTGGAACATCGTCACTACCGGAGCCCCGCAGGCGGCCCTCAACTTCGGCCTCGGCGCGCATCCCGTGCACGCCGAACGGTACGACCGGGCAAGGGAGTTCCTCGACGTCGTCACCAAGCTCTGGGACAGCTGGGAGGACGACGCGCTCGTCGCCGACCAGAAGACGGGTCTCTTCGCCGACACCGACCGCATCCACGCCATCGACCACGAAGGGCCGCACCTCAAGGTGCGCGGCCCGCTCAACACCCCGCGCACACCGCAGGGCCGCCCCGTCTACGTACAGGCTGGATCGTCGGAGGACGGCCGGGCCTTCGCCGCGCGGTACGCGGAGGCCGTGTTCACCGCGCACCAGACCCTCGGCAACGGCCAGGACTTCTACGCCGACCTCAAGAAGCGGGCCGCGGGGCTCGGGCGCGACCCCGACAAGGTGCTCGTCCTGCCCGGCATCAGCCCCTTCATCGGCTCGACGGAGGCCGAGGCCCGTGCCCTGCACGACGAGTACAACGAACTCACCCAGCCCGAGTACTCGTTGCAGCTCCTGCACCGCATGCTCGGTCTGCGGCTGACCGCCGAGCAGCTGGACGGTCCCGTGCCCCGCGAGCTCATCGAGACCGGTGGAGAACGCGGCAACGGCAGCCGCTTCCAGGTGATCCTCGACATCATCGACCGCGAACAGCCCACCGTGCGCGGCCTGTTGCACCGTCTTGCCGGAGCTCGCGGTCACCGCGTCATCGCGGGCACGCCCGAGCAGGTCGCCGACCAGATCCAGGAGTGGTTCGAGCAGGGGGCCGCCGACGGATTCAACGTCATGCCGCCAGGCCTGCCCGGCGGCTTCGACGTCTTCGCCGACCAGGTCGTACCGATCCTGCGCGCCCGCGGCCTCTTCCGCACCGAGTACACGGGCACGACCCTGCGCGACCACTACGGGCTCTCCCGCCCCGACAGCCAGTACGCCGACTCCGCTCACGCCAAGGAGAGTTCGTGAACGTGCTCAGATCCCGCCCCGCTCTCACCGCACTCGGCGCCACCGCTCTCCTCGCCGCCTCCGCGGCGGCACCGTCCGACGCCGCCACACCCACGGCCGCACCGCGCACGTCCGTCGCACTCGACTGGTACGACACGACCGCGGAGACCATCACCACGGCGGGCGCCACTACGCAGGTCACCAACAACCGCACGTGGGCGATCAGTTGGCTGTCCGCCGCGCGCGCCACCGGAGCAACCCCGCGAGGCGTGGACCGTGGCGACTACCAGGACGCGGCCCTCGCCTCAGCTGTCCATGACGCACTCGTCGCCCTCGCGCCGGCCCGCACCCAGCAGCTCGACGCGGCGCTCAAGAAGAGCCTCGACGCCATCCCGGACGGCCCCGCCGAGGACAGGGGAGTGGCCGCCGGAGCCCGCCAGGCCGCCCTGACCCTGAAATCCCGCGAAGGCGACGGACTCGACCCCGCCTCGGTCAACGCGCCCTTCACCGTGCCGCCCGCCGCCCCCGGCGTCTGGCAGCCGACCCCGCCCGCCTACGCACCCGCCACCCAGTACGGCAACCGCCTCGCCAAGCCCTTCGTGCTGCGCGGCGCCGACCAGTACCGGCTGCCCGCGCCGCCCGCGCTCGACTCCCGGCGGTACAAGGCCGACCTCGCCGAGGTCCGCGCGTACGGCGTCAAGGAGGGCAGCAGCCGCACCGCGCGCCAGAACGAGACCGCCAACTTCTGGTACGGCTCCTCGCTGGCGCTCTACACCGAACCCCTGCGCGTCGCCGTGGACCGTTCCCCGCGCTCGCCCGCCGCCCGCGCCCGCCTGGTCGCGCTCTTCCACGTCGCGTCCGTCGACACCCAGATCGCCACGTCCGACAGCAAGTACGCCCACCGCCGCTGGCGCCCGGTCACCGCGATCCGCACCGGCGACATCGGCCGGGACCCGGCGTGGACGCCGCTGCACGACACACCCGCCCACCCCGACTACCCGAGTGGCCACACCACGTACTCGGGCGCGGCCGAAGGCGTCCTTGAGGCGCTCGCGGGCCCGCGCACCGCGCCGTACGACCTCACCAGCCCCACCGCGCCCGGCGTGACCCGCACCTATACCGACTGGCACCAGTTGACCGCCGAGAACGTGGAGGCCCGCATCTTCTCCGGCATCCACACCCGCTCGGCCGACGAGGCCGGGGCGGAGCTCGGCGGACGGGTCGCGGGCGAGACGCTCCGCAACGCGGACGCACTCCTGCGCCCGGCCCGCTGACCGCACGCGACGGGACCGGTTAGCGCAGCACGTCCGCCAGGTCGTACCGGACCGGCACCTCCAGTTGGGCGAACGTACAGCTGTCAGGGGTGCGGTCCGGTCGCCAGGTGCGGAACCGCGCGGTGTGCCTGAAGCGCTGCCCGTTCTCCATGTGGTCGTACGCGACCTCGCAGACCCGCTCGGGGCGCAGCGGCACCCAGGAGAGGTCCTTCTTGCCCGACCAGCGGCTCGGCGCGCCCGGCATCCGGGACGTCTCGTGCGCGGACTCGTCCGCCCACGCGGCCCAGGGGTGGCCCGCGGCCGACTTCATCAGCAGCGGCTCCAGCTCGTCGACCAGCTCCGCGCGCCGCTGCATGGAGAAGGCGGCGCAGACGCCGACGTGCTGCAGGGTGCCCTGGTCGTCGTGCAGGCCGAGGAGGAGCGAGCCGATGACGGGGCCGCTCTTGTGGAAGCGGTAGCCGGCGACCACGCAGTCCGCCGTGCGCTCGTGCTTGATCTTGAACATGAGGCGTTCGTTCTGCCGGTAGCGCAGGTCGAGCGGTTTGGCGATGACGCCGTCGAGACCCGCGCCCTCGTACTGCTCGAACCACGTGTGCGCCAGTTCTGGGTCCGTGGTCGCGGGCGCGAGGTGGACAGGGGCCGTCACGCCCTCCAGGGCCTCGGTCAGCCGGGTGCGGCGGTCGGAGAGGGGCGAGTCGACGAGGGCCTCGTCGTCCAGGGCGAGCACGTCGAAGGCCACGAAGGAGGCCGGGGTCCGCTCGGCGAGCGTGCGCACCCGGGACGCGGCGGGGTGGATGCGCTCCGTGAGCGCGTCGAAGTCGAGCCGGCCGGCCCGGGCGATCACGATCTCGCCGTCCAGGACACAGCGGGCGGGCAGGCGGTCGAGCAGGGCCGCGGCCAGTTCCGGGAAGTAGCGGGTCAGCGGCTTGCCCGTACGGCTGCCGATCTCCAGGTCGTCGCCGTCCCGGAAGATGATCGCGCGGAAGCCGTCCCACTTGGCCTCGTACTGCATGCCCTGCGGGATCCTCGCCACGGGTTTGGCGAGCATGGGCTTGACGGGGGGCATCACCGGCAGATCCATGCCTCGATTCTGTGCCCATACGTCAGTATTCGCCCGGTATGCGGCTCTCGTCCGTTGCGCCTAGCGTGGCCGCATGGGTGGTAAAGCGGTCGAGCTCGACGCGGGCGGGCGCTCTGTGCGGCTCTCCAGCCCGGACAAGGTCGTCTTCCCGGAGCGGGGCTTCACCAAGTTGGACGTGGCCCAGTACTTCCTCGCGGTCGGCGACGGGATCCTGCGCGCCCTGCGGGACCGCCCCACGACGCTCCAGCGCTTCCCGGACGGGGTCGCGGGCGAGTTCTTCTACCAGAAGCGCATCCCCAAGAACCACCCCGACTGGATCCCCACGGCCACCATCGCCTTCCCCAGCGGGCGCACGGCCGACGAGATGTGCCCCACGGAGATCGCCGCGGTCATCTGGGCCGCCCAGTTCAACACGCTGACCTTCCACCCCTGGCCGGTACGGCGCGACGACACCGACCACCCCGACGAACTCCGCATCGACCTGGACCCGCAGCCCGGCACGGACTACGCCGACGCGGTACGCGCCGCGCACGAGCTGCGCGCCGTCCTGGACGAGTACGGCCTCCAGGGCTGGCCCAAGACGTCCGGCGGACGCGGCATGCACGTCTTCGTGCCGATCGAACCGCGGTGGGACTTCACCGGCGTACGACGGGCCGCGATCGCCTGCGGTCGCGAGCTGGCGCGGCGCATGCCGGACGCGGTCACGACCGCGTGGTGGAAGGAGGAGCGGGGCGAGCGGATCTTCGTCGACTACAACCAGACCGCCCGCGACCGCACGATCGCCTCCGCCTACTCCGTACGGCCCCGGCCGCACGCCCCCGTGTCGGCGCCGTTGCGCTGGGACGAGGTCGACGACGCGGTGCCGGAGGACTTCGACATCGGCACCATGCCGGAGCGGTTCGCCCAGGTCGGCGACGTGCACGCGGACATGGAGAAGCACGCCTTCTCCCTGGACGCGCTCCTAGAACTCGCCGAGCGCGACGAACGGGACCACGGCCTCGGCAACCTGCCCTACCCGCCCGAGTACCCCAAGATGCCGGGCGAGCCGAAGCGCGTGCAGCCGAGCAGGGCGAAGCACGAGGACTAGCCCGCGCCACCCCCCGGGTGCGGAGAGGCGCGGCGAGGCGAGGAGGAGCGGCGGGGTTACGGCTCCAGCGCGGCCACCAGGCGCCGGCAGTCGCGCAGCAGGGTCTCGTCACTCGCGACGTCATAGCGCATGTTGCCCTGGGCCCCGTAGTTGTTGTGCCGCCGCGGGGACGCCAGCTCACGATGGAGCAGCGGGAGGGCGGGGGCCGCCGCCGGGCCCATCTCCAGGAGGCACGCGACCGTTTGCGGGCGGCAGTCAGGGGCCGCCGTCCACTGGTCGATGAGGACCGGCAGGACGTCCGACGCGTCCGCCCGTATGTGCCACAGGGCGATCGCCGCCTCCGACCTCAGATGCACGCTCGCCGCCATCAGCTCGCGCAGGCGCGGAACGAGCGGCACCCCCTCGGGGCCCAGCCCGCCCGCGATGCGCACCGCCCGGACCTGGGCGAACGACCTGTCCGACCGGAGGACGTCGCGCAGCACGGGCAGCACGTCCTCCGACGCGCCGGTCACCGACCACAGGGCGTCCGCGGCGTCCAGGCGGGGCAGGTCGCCCTTGGACACGTCGGACGCCACCTCCCGCAGCCGTGGCGCCGCGTCCGCCGCCGCGCTGCCGTACCGCCCGACAGCCGTGAACGCAGCCCCGCAGTGGTCGCCGTGCAGGGCGGTCGTGAGCAGGGGCAGCGACGCGGCGGGCGCGCACGCCCCCAGAGCGCTGATCAGGCGCGACCGCTCGTACCCGCGAGCGCTGTGACCCGGACCGGCGAGACGGCCGTGCAGGACCGGTGCGAGCCGGGCCCCGGCCGCCGGACCCATCGCCTCGACCCAGCGGTCCACGTACTCCGGCACGCCCCCGCCGCTCTCAAGCACCGCCGCCAGATACGGCACCGCCCGTGCGTCCCCCTGGAGGGCCAGTGCCTTCAGGGCGCGGCCGAACAGCGAATCCTCCCAGTCGGAGGGGTCCCAGTCGTCCTCCCACTCGGTGAGGCACACCTCCAGGACGTCCGCCACGACATGAGCGATCGGGTGCACACACGCCAGTTCGTTCAGCGCGGCCCGGGACAACCGCTCGTCGTGCTCGATCAGTTGCCGGGCGAGCAGGACCACCGCCAGGTCGTTCGGCGCGCGCCAGCCCGTCAGGAGAAGGCCGCTCTCCTGGACCGCGGCCATGCGCTGCCCCCAGTCCGGGGCGCGCAACTGCGCGTGGAGCAGGTCGAACCGCTCCTCCGTGCGGTCGTCCAGGGCGATGTGCAGGTCCCTGAGCAGGTCGTCGGCCAGGTCCGCGTCGATGCTCGCCCGGTGAGCGGCCTCCAGGTCGCGCAGGTAGGACACCATCGTGTCCGTACGGGGCCGCTCGGCAGGGGCCTCCTGAGCGCCGGACCCGCCCTCCTCGGCAGCGGACTCGTCCTCGTGCGCGATCCGCATCACCTCGACGGCGATGTCCACCGTCTCCTCGGGCAGCAAGTCCGGCGCGCACCGCGCGAGTTGAGTAAGCACGGTCAGCCGCAGCTCCGGATCCCCGCCGCCGAACGCGAGGACCTCAGCGAGAAGCCGCCCCGCATCGGGCCGCAGCTCCACGTGACGGACACCGAGCACACCGACCGCCCGCGCCAGGGACCGTACGGCCTCGCCGTCCCGCTCCACCGGGAAGCGCTCGCGCAGGGCGGCGAACACGCGCGCGGGGTCGGCGTGCAGGTGGGCCAGGGCGCCCGGGGCCGCCGCGCGCAACTCCGGGTCGGTGTCGCTGAGATGCTCCAGGAAGACATCGGACCGGCCCCGGATCAGCGCCGCGGCGTCCACGAAGTTCGCCACCCATGCCGCGTCCTCCTCCTCGTCCTCGAAGAGCCCGCCGATCTCCTCGGGATCGGGCACCTCCTCACCCGCGATGCTCCGCAACAGGCCGACGATCGTGCCCCGGTCCCGGACCGAGGCGTCGGAGACGAGGACGAAGAGGAAAGGGACGCAGGCGAGCGTCGAGTCGTACACATCGCCCTGGTGGTGCACCGCCCCATACATCCCGTCCAGCGCCTCGTCACGCTCGGCCGGGTCCGGAGAGGCGAGGCCGCGCAGCAGGTCCGGCACGTCCGACGCGTCGCCGTACGCGTGGTTCATCGACGCCCAGTCGATGTCCTCGATCCCGGTGAGCGTCGTTGTCGTCATGCCAGTTCCCCCGTGCCTCGATCCCGTAGATCTCATGGATCCCGTTGATCAGAAGCATGCCGCACGCCACTGACAACGGCCCCCGCGCCCCAGGTCGGGGTGCGGGGGCCGAGGCCGGTCAGGACAGCCGTCGACTACAGCTCCTTGATCCTGATGTCCCGGTACGAGATGACGTCCGTGACCCCGTGCACCTGAAGGCCCACATAACCGGACGAGTACCGCCGCCCGTCCGTGCCCGGGTCGTCGCCACGCGGCGGCGTGAACTCCTGGCCGCCCGTGTTGTCGAACTCGTTGATCAGGACACCATTGCGGTAGATCGAGTAGTGCTGGTCCACCACCTTGATCTCGTAGTCGTTCCACGTGCCCTTCGGGGTGACCCCGGCGCCGCCGAGACCCACCCGGTCGAAGCCGTAGATCGAGCCCGTCTTGTACATGTCGCCGTCAGGCTTGTCGAGCACCTGCACCTCGTGCCCGTACTTGATGGCGACCCACTCCGGACGTGACTCCTCCGGGTGGTCGTGGACCTGCGGGAAGCGGACGAAGACACCGCCGTTGGCGTTGCCGTTGCCCGGCGCGTCGTCCCGCCACTGGAGCTTCAGCGAGAAGTCGCCGTACTTGCGCTGCGGGAACCACAGCATGCCCATGCCCTCGACGGTGGTGCTGCTGGTGATCGAACCGTCGGCGTTCAGGCCGAACTTGCCGCCACCCACCTGCTCCCACTTGTTCAGGGAATCCTGGGTGCCGTCGAAGATCTTGCGGTAGCCCTCGGTCTGGCCCGGCTTGCCGATGCCGGACTGCTTGGCGGCCCTATTGATCTTGTTGTACTCGCGCTGGTCGATCTCGCCGTTCTTCAGGAACTTGTCCGTGATGCTCTTGACGTGCTTCAGGAACAGCGCCTGCGACGTCCACTCCTTCTCGTCCTCGATCAACTCGTTGATGCGGCACCGGTTGTTGGTGACGCGGTTCGGGATTCCCGTGTCGACCGTGCCGACGATGACCGTCAACCGCTCGTCGAACTCCGGGCAGTTGGGTGACGGCACCCCGCCGCCCTCCGCGACGGTGAAGGAGACGTCCTTGGCCGCCGAGGTGTTGCCCGCCTTGTCGCTCGCGCGATAGGCCACCGTGTGGCGCCCCACGCGGTCGACGACGACCGGCGCGGCGTACGCGAGGTACGGGCCGCCGTCCAGGGAGTACTCGACCTTGTCGACACCGGAGTCGGCGTCGGTCGCGGTGACCGTCACCTTCGCCCTGGCGACGTACGCGCCGTCCGAGTTCTTGTCGCCCTCGACCTTCGCGGTGGTCTCCGGCGGCGTCTTGTCCTCGACCGGCGGCGTGACCACGGTGAACTCCACGGCCTTCTCGGCCGCCTGGTTGCCTGCCTTGTCCGACGCGCGGTAGCGGATCTTGTGCGCGCCCGCCGCGTGGACCATGACCGGTGCGGTGTACGCCGTCCAGGCGCCGCCGTCACCGACCGCGTACTCGATCTTGTTGACGCCGGAGCCGGTGTCGGACGCCGTCACGGTGACGGTCGCCATTCCGAGGTACTCGCCCTTGTCGTTCTTCTCGCCGGTCACCGTGGCCGAGGTCTCCGGGGGCGTCTTGTCGTCGGTCGACGGCGGGACCACCGTGAAGTCGACGGCCTTCTCCGCCGCCACGTTGCCCGCCTTGTCGCTCGCGCGGTAGCGGATCTTGTGGGTGCCGACCTGGTCGACGACCACGGGCGCCGTGTACGGCTGCCAGGCGCCGTCCGCCCCGACCGCGAACTCGGTCTTGTCGACGCCCGAACCCGCGTCCGTCGCCGTCACCGAGACGGTGGCGGAACCGACGTACGCGCCATCGGCGTTGGTCTGCCCCTCGACCTTGGCCGCGGTCTCGGGAGCCGTGGTGTCCTCGCCGCCGCCCTCGGTCACCACGAGGATGCCCTGCATGGAGCCGTGGCCGGGGATCGTGCAGTGGTAGCGGTACCGGCCGGGCGTCAGGGTCACCTCGGCGGTGTGCTTGCCGCCCTGGTCGTCGTTCGGGTTGGCCAGGATGTTCAGCGGTACGTCGTTGTTGTACTCGGGGTCCGACACGTCGAACGTCAGCGTGTGCGGCATGCCGGTGTCGTTGCCGGTCGCCGTGCTGTTCTCGAAGACGATCGTCGTCGCGCCCGCGACCGCCGTGGCGGGCGCCGAGGCGTACTTGTCGATGCCGTTGTTCGCGGTCCAGGTCAGGGTCTGGGCGGCCGCGGCACCGGGGTTGTCGGGCTGGCTCGCGGCCGTCGACGTCAGGCCGAGCACCATCAGGAGCGACGCGAGAAGCGCCGTCCAGAGTCTTCGCTTGCGTACGACTGGCATCATCCGGCCTTCCTTGCCAGGTCCTTGGCGGCCGGTGTGGCCTCGCCGCCCGAGTAAGTGACGCGCCACAGCGCCGACTTGGAGTCCGAGGTGAAGAAGCCGCGCCCGTAGTCGAGGACGTAGAGCGAGCCGTCGGGGGCGAACTTCCAGTCCATGAGGTTCTTGATGCCGTCGTTGCCGATCGGGATGATCTTCTTCAGGGACTCGGCGTGCACGGGCAGGCCACCGCTGCCGACCGTCTTCGGGTCGGTGAGGACCGCGTGCCGGGGCTGGTCGGCGTCGTAGAAGTCACCGACGAACCACTTGCCGTCCCAGTACGAAGGCCACTTGTCCGCACTGGTGCCGGCGGCGTCGTAGCGGTACACCGGGCCGTTCATCGTGGCCTGGCCGCCGCCCTTGAGCCACGGCAGGAGGATCTTCTGCTCCGACGTCTTGTAGCTCGGGATGCCGTTCGCGTCGCGCGGGTAGTCGACGCCGCCGCCCTGCGGCGAGTACCAGATGTTGTTGGGCTCGGCCGGCGGGATGTTCACCAGGCCGTCGTTGTTGGGCGACTCGTTCTTGAGCTTCTTGCAGTCGTACCAGCCCAGCGGCTTCGTCGGGTCCGGCAGGTTGCGGTCGCGGTAGGGCTGGTTGTTGCCCATGCAGTAGGGCCAGCCGCGGTTGGACGCGTGGGTGATCGCGGCGAACGTGTCGTACTTCGCCGGGCCCCATGTCGTCGACGGTTCACCGGCGTCGGGACCGACCCAGCCCGCGTAGAGGGTGTCGGTCTTCTTGTCGACGGAGATGCGCGCCGGGTTCCTGACGCCCATCACGTAGATCTCGCCGCGCGTCTTGCCGCCGCCCTCGTCCGGCTCCTTGCCGGTGAAGAGGTTGCCCTCGGGGAGTGTGTACGTCCCGTCGGCCTCCGGGTGGATGCGCAGGATCTTGCCGTTCAGGTTGTTCGTGTTGCCCGCAGTGCGGCGCGCGTCGGCGAAGGAGACGCCCTTGAAGTTGGGCTGCGGGTTGTTGCCCGAGTAACCGCTGCTGAAGCCCGAGGAGTTGTTGTCGCCGGTCGCGATGTAGAGGTTGTTCTTGGAGTCCCAGGCCATCCCGCCGCCCGCGTGGCAGCAACTGTGGATCTGCACCGGCCACTTGAGCAGGACCTTCTCGCTCGCGAGGTCCAGCTTGTTCGTGGCCTGGTCGAGCGTGAAGCGCGAGACATAGCGCTCGGCCATGTGCGTCTCACGGTTGATCTTCGAATGGGGTGTGTAGTGCAGGTACACCCAGCCGTTCTGCTCGAACTTCGGGTCCAGCTCGATGCCGAGCAGGCCCTCCTCGACCTTGATCAGCTCGTCGCCGCCGCCCTTGTTGCCGAAGATCGTGAGCGCCCCGGCGAGGGTCGACTTCTTGGTCTTGGGGTCGTAGACGTGGATCTCGCCCTTGCCCTTGCCGATGTCGGGGTTGTTCCAGTCGGTGATGACCGGCTGCGAGGAGTCGGCGCCGCCCCGGCCGATGTAGAAGACCCGGCCGTCGGGCGCGGTGACCAGGCCGTGCGGCTCGCCGATCTGGTCGTTCTGGCCCGGCTGGTTGGGCTGGGTCAGCCGCGACGCCTTGTAGTTGGCGGTGATCGTCGACTTGCAGTCGGCGCGCGCGATGCGGCTCGTCCAGAGCAGGGCGCCGCGCAGGTGCTGGCGGAAGTCGGTCTCGTCGTACGAGGCCGCCGTACCGCCCATACCGGTGTAGAAGGAGCGTCCGCCGTCGTAGTCACGGCACCAGGAGACCGGGTGATCGGCGCCGTTCTTGCTCTCGCCCGGCGCGTACGACGACTCGCGCACGCGGGCCACGGTGTGGACCTCGCCGGTCGGGTTCTTGGTCCAGTTCAGCCACTGGTCGGGGCGCTTCCACTGAAGGGGCAGGTCCTTGGTGGCCGGATTCTCCCGGTCGCCGACCTCGACGGTGGCGCGCTGCACGTTTGTCGGGCTGGAGTCGGCCGGGCGGGCGCCGATCAGGCCGGTGAACCAGGTCGAGTACGGCTCGGCGCGGGCCGCGTCATGGATGCCGACGAAGCCGCCGCCCGCCTCCATGTAGGCCTCGAGGCCCGCCTCCTGCTCGGGGTCGAGGATGTCGCCGCCGCCGGTCAGGAAGGCGACCGCGTTGAACTTGCCGAGCTTGGCCTCGTTCGTGAAGACCGCCGGGTCGTCGGTCGCCTCGATCTTGAACCGCTGGGCTGCCGGTCCGGATTGGCCGATCTTCTCGATGGCCTCGATACCGGCGTTCACGACCGGCGACTCGTCACCGCCCGCCGCCGATCCATGGAAGACGAGGACACGCACGTTCGCCTGGCCGGGCGGCGAGGGAAGGGACATCGTTGTCAACGGTGGTTCGGGATACGGCCGCGCGGTGGCGGCCTGTGTGGAGAGCGCACCGGTGACCAGGGCCCCGGAGATCAGCGCTGCGGCCCAGGCGCGGCGTGAGCGGGCCCGGTTCCGGTCGTGGCGGTTCGGTCTGCTTCTGGCTCTGCTCAACCCTCGTACAGCCAAGGGCTCTTGATGCGGTGTGAGCCGCATGAGTACACCCACCCCTCGTCGGTCACAGCAACAGGCGCGGATGAAGCTAGACCTCTTTTTGTCACTCGCCAATAGGTAACACCGGAATTCCGCGAACTTTGTCCTGCGTGTGGATAAACGAAGATCCCCCCGATACCGTGTGGCCGTCTCGGGGGCCACCTGCGCCCCGTCAGTCTCCGTACCGCAGTGGGGAGTTCGGCATGGACCGACGCAGCTTCAACCGGCGGATGTTCGTGGGCGGGGTGGCCGCGACGGCCGGGGTGACATCGTTGTCGCTGGCCGCCGCGCCCGAGGCGAGCACGGCCGAAGGGCCGAAGACCGCCCCCGCGGGCGGCGAGGTGCGCCGCATCAAGATGTACGCCGAGAAGCTGGCGGACGGGCAGATGGGCTACGGCCTGGAGAAGGGCAAGGCGTCCATCCCCGGCCCGCTCATCGAGCTGAACGAGGGCGACACCCTGCACATCGAGTTCGAGAACACGATGGACGTCGACGCCAGCCTGCACGTCCACGGCATGGACTACGAGATATCCAGCGACGGCACCAGACACACCAAGAGCCACGTCGAGCCGGGCGGCAAGCGGACCTACACCTGGCGCACCCACGCGCCGGGCCGCCGCAAGGACGGCACCTGGCGCCCCGGGACCGCGGGCTACTGGCACTACCACGACCATGTCGTCGGCACCGACCATGGGACGGGCGGCGTGCGCAAGGGCCTCTACGGTGCGCTGATCGTGCGCCGGAAGGGCGACCTGCTGCCGGACAAGACCTTCACGGTCGTCTTCAACGACATGACGATCAACAACAAGGCGGGCCACGACGCCCCCGACTTCGAGGCCACGGTGGGCGATCGGGTCGAGTTCGTCTCGATCACGCACGGCGAGTACTACCACACGTTCCACGTCCACGGTCACCGCTGGGCGGACAACCGCACGGGCCTGCTGACCGGCCCCGACGACCCGAGCCAGATCCTCGACGACAAGATCACCGGGCCGGGGGACTCCTTCGGCTTCCAGGTCATCGCGGGGGAGGGGGTGGGGGCGGGCGCCTGGATGTACCACTGCCATGTGCAGAGCCACTCCGACATGGGGATGGCCGGGCTCTTCCTGGTGAAGAAGGCCGACGGGACGATCCCGGACTACGAGCCGCATCACGCGGCCGGGGCGATGAAGGAACCCTCCGGAGACGCGAAGAAGTCCTCGGGAGACGCGGAGAAGTCGGTGGACTCCGGGGCGTCCGGGGCGTCCGGGGCGGGCCACCACGACCACGGCTAGGGCCCGTCCAACGGATCTCCGCCAGAAGGGCCCTAGAGGTCGCGCAGGGCCTCGATGAGGCCGGAGAGCAGCTCGGCCCGGTCGGCGGCGGTCAGTACCTCCACGTTCGGGCGGGCCGAGTCGGGGCTCGGGCTCGCCGGGCCCGCGGCGCCGGGCGCGTCCCGGTCGGCCCATCCGGCCTCGCGCAGGGCTTCGAGACGTTCGATGAGCGTCTTGCGCACGGAGCGCGAGGGCAGGGCGAAACCGGAGCCCGTGGGCGCGTTCATCAGCCCGGCCAGCAACTGGCCATGGACGTCCGGCGATTCGAGCTCGGCAAGGAAGCGGTCGTACGCGTCCGGGGCGCCGCGCCGCAGGGCGTCGGCGATGCTGTGTGCGCGGATCTCCGGGTCGGCGGCGTCCGCCTGGCGCTCCAGGGCAGCGGCGCCGACGCGCGCGTGACGGTCCTCGCCGTACTCCAGCCACCGCAGAGCGGTCGCGGCGTGACGGCGGACCGAGACCTCCGGGTCGTGCTCCAGGAGGCCGACGAGGCCCTCCACCGCCCGGCCCTCCGTGGGGGAGCCCACCGCGATCGGGTCGAGGCCTTCGGCGGCGGAGGCGCGGACGCGGGGGTCGGGGTGGCGAAGACCGTCCAGGAAGAGGTCCAGGGGCGGGGCGTCCAGAGGCAGCATCGCGTGCAGGTTGCTGTAGCAGTCCAGGATCCGGCTCAGGAGGAAGGGGTCCGGGCCGGGCGATGCGGTCGGTCCGGCGTCGTCCCGGCCGGAGTTCGGTGGGGCGTCCTGTGCGGCGTTCGGCGCGGCATCCGGCGCGGCATCCGGTGAGGATCCCTGCGCGGCCTTCGGGGAAGCGAGGAGGTGGTCGAGTGTCTCAAGGACCTGGTCACGCCGGACCACCTCGCCGAAGAGCAGCTTGGCCAGGGCTTCCGCGCCGAGCGTCACCGACTCCGGCTCCCCGCTCGCGCAGAGCGCCAGTGCCTCGTCGGCGCGCAGGCCCGCACGCGCGCGGTCGGTCCACGACCCCACCTCCGGGTTCCGCGGGAACGGGCCCAGGAGTGCCGCCCGTTCGGCGCTCCCCGGAGCGTGGGGCAGCGCCTTCTCCAGGGTGGCCCGCGCCTCGCCGCGGACCCGGTCCGCCTCCTCCGCGGGCAGCGGCGTGTTCCGGCGCAGCACGAGGGACGCCAGCAGGATCGCGAGGTCGAACGCCAGCTCGCGTGCGAAGGCGTCCGGCCGGCCGAGGCCGCCGAGGCCCTCTGCCGTCCAGCCCCTGTCCCGCAGGGTGGTGAGGCGGGCCCGCATGTCGTCGCGCAGGTCGCCGGGGACCTCTCGCAGGGCAGGGGCACCGCCGAGCTCCGCCGTCAGCCCCGTCCAGGCCCGTATGAAGCCTTCGGGGTCGTCGAGATGCGCAGCGAAGATCCGTTCCGTACGTTCGCGGACCGGAGCCTCGCGGCGCAGCGCGGCGGCGAAGCCGTCCACCACCGTCTCCTGGAACTCCTCGGCCCACGGCTCGCGCTCGACCGCCTGAGCCAGCTCACGCAGGGCCCACCGCGGATCGGCGCTCACCGCCGCGGTGTCCGCCGCCTTCCGCCGGACCTCCACGTCCGGATCCCGCAGCCCGGCGGCCAGCCTCTCGTGCAGTTCCGCCTGCTTGCGCGCTTTCCGCTCCTTGAACATGCGGGACAGCCTAAGTTCTCCCCGTCACACACCGAGCGCGCTGCTCCCGAGCGCGCTGCGCTGCCGACTGCGACGTTCCCCCGCCGAGCCAGGGCCCGTCATCGGTGCAGTCACTTCGTCGAGGGTGCCCACGTCGCATTCGTCGCAGGCGGCTCCGTGGCAGGGGTTGCCTCGTCCATCTCGGCTACATCCATGTCGACGGCGCAGTCTTCCGGGATCTTCTCGCCGGAAGTCGCGCAGGCCGAGGGATCGGCATCGGAGGCGACTCTGTTCGCCTGGCGCTGACTCTTCCCCTGTTCGTCCGGGGCCGAGGTGCCCGAGGACGGGTTGCCGTCCGAGGATGACGAGCAGGCCGCCGAGCCCATCACGGTGCACAGGATCAGAACGGCCGAAGCTGCAGCTGTACGAGTACGCATGAAAGTCCCCCCAATGCGGACGCGGCGTGTCCGGCCCATCAGTCGATCAACGATGCCACCTTGAGCCGTGCGGCTGGCGTGGGAAATGTGAAGAGATCGCCTGCCCGCCTGCCCGCCTGCCCGCCTGCCCGCCTGACGCGTACGCGGCCGAATCTGGCATTCGGCACGAGATCGCGTCCCGGACCCGACGTGCCCTCATGCCTTGAAGCGGCGCTGAGGGACGACCCGTGATCGGCTTGGTGCCAACGGCGAGCTGATCTCGCTCGCGCCCTCCGCCGCCTCGTACGCCTACAGGGGCTCACCGTTGGTGTCGCCCTTTCTGGTCGTCATGTGGAGATCGTGTAGGACAGGCCGATCCTCGCGCCATCCCTTTACCCAGAGGTCCACGTTGGGTGTACTCCTTGTACGCCTCATCCATGCGCCGCACCGGTACGTCCCCGTGCGCATCCCTCCGTGAACTGCCATTCAAGGGAGCCGAGTTGAGCAAGGACAGCGTGTACGACTACGTCATCGTCGGTGCCGGTTCAGCGGGATGTGTCCTCGCCGCGCGGCTCTCCGAGGACCCCGCGGTGCGGGTGGCGCTCGTCGAGTCGGGGCCACGCGACCGGAAGCCTGAGATCCGCATCCCGGCGGCCTTCCCGAAGCTGTTCAAGACGCCCTACGACTGGGACTACTCCACCGCGAAGCAGTCCGCGCTCGACGGCCGTGAACTGTACTGGCCGCGCGGCCACACGCTGGGCGGCAGTTCCTCGATGAACGCCATGATGTGGGTGCGGGGCCACCGGGACGACTACGACGCCTGGGGCGAGGCCGCGGGACCCGAGTGGTCCTACGACGCGTTCGAACCGTACTTCCGGCGTGCGGAGCGGTGGACGGGCGAGTCCGGCAGCGGGTCCGGCGGATCGTTCGGAAGTGAAGGGCCGCTCTGGATCTCGCCTCCCCGCGCCGTCAACCCGACCACCGGCGCGTTCCTGGACGCCTGCCGCGAGGCGGGCCTGCGCGAGCTGACGGAACTGAACGGGCCCGACCACAGCGGCTTCGCGCTCACCCCGGTCAACCAGCGCCGCGGGCGCCGGTGGAGCGCGGCCGACGGCTATCTGAAACCGGCACGGCGGCGCCGCAACCTGCACGTCCTGACCGAAGCGCGCGTCCGCAGGCTGGAGTTGGACGGCACACGCGTGGCGGGGGTCATCGCCGACGGTGTCCCCGGGAAGCTGATCGCCCGCCGCGAGGTGATCCTCAGCGCGGGCACCATCGGTTCCCCGCAGCTCCTCCAGGCCTCCGGCGTCGGCGACCCGGACGACCTCGCGAAGGTGGGCATCGAACCGCGCATCGAGTCCCGGGGCGTGGGCCGCAACCTCCAGGACCACCTCGCCTACGCGATCACCATGCGCTGCCCGGAGCCCGTCACGCTGACCGGCGCGGACTCCCTCGCCAACGTCGGCCGCTTCCTGCTGCGTGGCCGCGGCCCGCTCACGTCGAACGTCGGCGAGGCCGTCGCCTTCATCAAGACGAGGCCCGAACTCCAGGCCCCCGACATCGAGTTGGTCTACGCTCCCGCCCCCTTCGTCAACCACGGCCTGACCCCGCCCGTCGAACACGGCATCACGATCGGCGTGGTGCTGCTCCAGCCGGAGAGTGAGGGCCGGATCACGGCGAGGGGCCCGGGAGTCGGCACCCCACCCTTCATCGACCCCGGCTATCTGACGGCAGAAGCCGACATCCGCACGCTCGTCGCCGGGGTGCGCCGCGCGGAGGAAATACTCGCGGGGCGCGCCCTCGCCCCGTACACGTCGGGGCCGCTCGCGCCGCATCCGGGCACGGTCGACGACGCGACCCTCGCCCGGACGATCCGGGCGGCATCCGAGACGCTGTACCACCCGGTCGGCACTTGCCGCATGGGCAGCGACGACGCCTCCGTCACGGACCCGGCGCTGCGGGTGCGGGGAGTGACGGCGCTGCGGGTCGTGGACGCCTCGGTCATGCCGCGGATCACGCGCGGTCACACACACGCCCCCACGGTGGCGCTCGCGGAGAAGGCGGCCGAGCTGATCAGGGCGGACGCGCGGAGGTGACGCGGGCAGGGGGCAGCTCACCGCCCTGACCTCCGGTCGTATCCTGACCGGCGCACCAGCCAGCCGCCCCCCGAGGAGCCCCACGTGACCGAGCCGCCGAGCGCCGCCCCGCGCCCCACACTGGAGGCCGTGGCCGCCCGAGCCGGAGTCTCCCGGGCCACGGTGTCCCGTGTCGTCAACGGCGACACGGGGGTACGCGAGGTGCTCGCCGAGAAGGTCAGGCGTGCGGTCGACGAACTCGGTTACGTGCCGAACCGCGCCGCCCGCAGTCTGGTGACCCGCCGCCACGACGCGGTCGCCGTGGTGATCGCCGAACCGGAGACACGGGTGTTCGCCGACCCGTTCTTCGCCCTGCAACTGCGCGGCATCAGCCAGGAGCTGACGTCGCGCGACGTCCAGCTCGTGCTGCTGCTCACGGAGGGGCGGGACGATCACGAGCGGGTCGGCCGCTATCTGGCGGGTGGCCATGTGGACGGCGCCCTCGTCTTCTCCCTGCACCTGGACGATCCGCTGCCCGGCATCATCCAGGGCGCGGGGGTGCCGACGGTGTTCGGCGGCCGTCCGGGGTGGCCGGACGGCACGGTGACGTCTCCGTACGTCGACTGCGACAACCGCGGTGGGGCGAGGGACGCCGTCCGCCACCTGCTCTCGCTGGGCCGCACCCGCGTCGCGCACATCACCGGCGCGCTGGACCAGACGTCGGCGGTGGACCGCCTCGACGGGTTCCGCGACGTCCTGCCGGAGGCGGGAGAGAGGTTCGTCGCGCACGGGGACTTCACCCCGGCGGGCGGCGAGCGTGCGATGCGCGAGCTCCTGGACCGCGTCCCCGACCTGGACGGGGTCTTTGCCGCCAACGACCTGACGGCGTCGGGCGCGCTCCGGGTGCTCCGGGAGCGGGGCAGGCGGGTGCCGGAGGACGTGGCGGTGGTGGGCTTCGACGACATGCTGGCGGTGGCCGAACAGGTGGACCCACCGCTGACCACGGTGCGCCAGGACATCGAGGAGATGGGCCGCCTGATGGCCCGGATGCTGCTGGCGCGGGGCGAGCTGCCGACGGAGAGCGTGGTCCTGCCGACGGAGCTGGTGCGGAGAGGGTCGGCGTAAGGGGTCGGTCGACGTAGGGGGGCGGTCGGCGTAGGTGGGCGAAGCCCTACCGCCGCCTCCGGGGCCCAGAGCCTCCCCCGTTCAGGCGCCCCGTCCCACGAACGGGTGCCCTCGTTCCCCCGCACGGTCCACCGGTGTTTTTGTCGCACCGCCGCTGGGTGAGGCTCGCTGCAGCAGTTCCCTTCAACGGAGGTAACACCATGCGCAAGCGCGCGATCCTGGCAGCAGCGGCCTTCGCCGCGGTCACCGTCATCGGCGGAGCCGGCTCCGCCGTCGCCGACCCCGACCCCGGCGCCTACGCCGAGGGCACGGCTCAGAACTCGCCGGGCGTCCTCAGCGGCAACCTCCTGCAGGTCCCCGTCGACATCCCCGTCAACGCTTGCGGCGACTCCATCAACGTCGTCGGGCTCCTCAACCCGGCCTCGAACAACAACTGCCAGTAAGTCTCCGGACGGCACGCCGCCCCGCCGCGACCAGCGCGCGACGGGGCGGCGTCCGTGGGAGGCACGGGAGGGGCAAGGCCGGAAGGGGGAGGGCCGGGCCCGGACGTCAGGAGCCGACGGACACCGTGAAGCGGCGCGGGTTCCCGTCGTGCGCCGCCCCGGACACGTCGGGTTCGCCGTCCGGCCGGACATCGTCGTACGGGAACGCGTACCCGATGGGCGAGTTCGCGTGCACCACGCGGGCCCAGTGGTTGGTCACGTCACCCTTGTAGTAGTCCCCGGCGCCGGCTCCGTTCGGCTGCTCGGGGTGCGTCAGCATGATGCTCCGGTTGAACCCCGCCGCGAGCCGCGCGAGCAGGCCCTTCTTGTCGTCCGGGTCCCCGGGATTGTTGGTGAAGGGCCCGTGGTTGCAGGTGAAGATGTCCTTCGACGTCGGCTTCGGGAAGGTGTGCCCGCCGTTGAACGTCAGCGTGTCGCCGCTCACCCGGCCCGTGAACACGCCCCGGCCGCCCTGCAGGTCGATCTTCAGGTCGGTGTTCCGGTACTTGTCCCACACCTGGTCGATGTAGCTGTTCCACACGTCGCGGAACGGCATCTCGTTGGGGCGGTCGAAGTACGGGGCCATGAGGTTCTGCGGCGAGATGACGCGGAGTACGTCCCCGCCGTCGCCGCGGATGACCAGATCGCCCCAGGGCTGCCCGTCCTTCTGGCCCTGTGCGACGAGGTCGGCGGCTATCTTGCCGACGGCGCCGTCCGGCAGCGGGGCCACGGTGTGCGTGGCGTCGCCCTCCAGGGTCAGACCGATGGGGAGGGCCGTGACGAGGTCCACGTAGCTGATGTTGGCGTACAACTGCGAGCTGTTGAAAGTGAACTCGCAGAACGACCAGGTGCGCCCGTAGTTGGCGTCCTCCTTGGTCGCGAAGGCGGGCTCGACCAGCGAAGGGCCGGGGTTCAGGAAGAAGTCCAGCTTGTCGTCCCGCACGAAGTAGACGCGCGCGCCATACATGTGAGGCAGCGTCAGGACCTTCGGCGCCGAACCCGCCGCGCCGAGCGGAATCGCGCAGTCGACGGGCAGCGGAGTCTGCGGGGCCGACGGCGAGTCTGGCCGGTAGACGCCCCCGTCGGGCTTCAGCAGGACCCAGCGATCGGTGCCCTGCTCGTGTCCGGTGACGTAGGCCCGCACCTGTCCGGGCAACGACTTGTTCTGGAGGGCGAGTTCACAGGTCGCGGGGGCTGCCTTGGCGCCGGGGCTGAGCGCGCTTCCCCAGACGGGATAGGTGAGGGCTCCGGTGGCAGCGGCGGCAGTGGACAGGAACACTCGGCGCGAAATCACGGAAGGTCTCCCGGGATGTGTGTGGGGGTGTGTGGGGGGATGTCATGCGGCCGTGGGGGGTGTTGGCCGTGCGGTGCGACCACTGTCGCGTCGGCGAATTCGACCGTCAAGAGTTGTGACTGAGAGCGCTCTCAGAATCTCGCTTCTTTCACAAGATGGCAGCGTGCGCGCACTGTCAGTGCCGGGTGGCAGACTCAGCAGGACGGAAGAGGATGCGACAAAGGAGTCGATCATGCTCAATACCCGATATGTCGCGGGTGCCCCGACGTGGGTGGACCTCGGCACTCCGGATCTGGAAGGCGCCCATGCCTTCTACCGCGCGCTCTTCGGCTGGGAGTTCCAGTCGGGCGGCGCGGAATTCGGTGGATACGGCATGTATCAGGCGGCCGGCAAGACCGTGGCGGGCGCCATGACCGTCACCGCCGACCAGGCGCCTCCGGCCTGGACGATCTACTTCAAGACGACGGACGCCGACGCGACGGCCAAGGCGGTCGAGCAGGCCGGCGGCAGCACGGTGTACGAGGCCATGGACGTCGGCGACCTCGGCCGCATGGCGGTCCTCAAGGACGCCCAGGGCGTCGGCTTCGCCGTGTGGCAGCCGGGCACGAACAAGGGCCTTGACCTGGTCGACGCCCCGAACAGTTTGTGCTGGACCGAGCTCTGCACCCCGGACATCACGGCGGCCCAGGAGTTCTATGGGTCGGTGTTCGGCTGGGGCACCACGACCCAGCCCTTCGAGGGCGGTGCGTACACGATGGTGCACCCCGCCGACGGCACCGCGAACGACATGTTCGGTGGCCTGTGGCCGCTGTCCGACGCCCCGGAGGAAGCCGAGGCCGGGCCGTACTGGACTCCGTACTTCCAGGTGACCGACATCGACGCGGTGCTCGCCAAGGCCGGGCCGGCCGGGGGCACGGTGCGGGTGCCGCGCATGGATCTCGCGGGTGTCGGCAGCTTCGCCAAGCTCGCCGATCCGTCCGGGGCGCGGTTCGCGCTGATGCAGCCGCAGGCGCCGAGCGGCGGCTGAGGACGGATCGGGGAGGCCGGGGCGGAGACGGCCCCGGCCTCCTCCGTCCAGCATCTGAACGCACCCGCGGCGTTTCGCCGCGTCCCCCGCGGGCAAGCAGAAGGTGCCCGAAACAGCGCATGTCGCGGCGTTGATCGTTCGTTGATCCCCTGTTTCGCGCGCCCTGCCAGCATCGGTGGCATGCAGATCGACATGACAGCCGAGCCGGAACTCGCCTGGCAGGAGCAGGCCCTGTGCGCCCAGACAGGATCCGAGTTCTTCTTCCCCGAACCGGGCAGCTCGGTGCGCGAGGCCAAGTACATCTGCCAGCTCTGCGAGATGCGCCCCGCGTGTCTCGAGTACGCCCTGGCCCACGACGAGCGGTTCGGCGTATGGGGCGGCCTCTCGGAGAAGGAGCGGCTCAGCCTCAGACGCACCTGAGCCCGTACGGGTACGCGACCGCGCACTTCAGGCGTGCGCGGTCGCGCCCACCTCAGGCCAGGCCCACCTCAGGCGTAGGTGACCGTGAACCTCCGCGTCCCCGCCGGGATGTGCACGTCGTCCCCCGTCACCGTCAGGTCGCGGCCGTCCGCCGTGACGGCCCGCACCGGGCCGAACCGGCACGGGTAGACGTACCGCACCCGCGCGGGCGTACGCGAGATGTCCACGGTCACCTTCCGCCCGCCCGCGTCATGGGTGAGCCGGTAGCCGAAGGGTTCGCCGAACAGGTTCGGGGCGTCGTCGACGGCCACGGTCGCCCCGTCCGGCACCCAGTGGGGGCGTATGCCCGGAGCGATGTAGAGATGCGGGTCGCGGTCCTCGTCGGCCTCGAAGAAGAGGATGTCGCGGATCAGGAGCAGATACTCGGCCGCCGCCCAGCCGTGCGGGATGTCACCCATGTACCAGTGGCGTGCGGGGACTTCACGGTAGTCGGAGGCGATGGGGAAGGCGTGCTGCTCGTTCCACGCGCCGAGCGCCACCGCCCGCTCCTCGATGTGCGGCAGTGACGCGCCCACGATCCAGCCGAGCAGCGTGTCCATCCGCGCGGCGTCGCCGGCCAGCAGGTAGGCGTGCGCCAACTGGGTGGTGAGATAGGGGCCGTAGGCGTTCCAGGCCGCCTCGTGCCGGTAGCCGCCGGTCACGAAGTGCGCGTACATCGTGTCGAGCGTCCAGCGGGCCGCCCGGTCGATGTCCTCGCCCAGTTTGCTGCCCATGTGCAGCCGCAGCGGGTGGAAGAACGCAGCCGTGCCGATCATCGTCGAGTCGAGCCGCCCGACGTCGGCGGGCCCGGTCGGGATGTACGTCTCCCAGGCGCCCAGCTTGCGCTGCTCCTCAAGGACCCAGCGCACCGAATCCGCCGTGGCCCGCTTCAAGTCGTCGAACGCACCCCAGAGTTCGGGTACGTCGGGAGTCCCGAGCCGCTCCGCGAGCCGCGCGGCTTCATAGAGTCCTGCGAGGCCCCACAGGTCGTCCCAGTAGTGAGGTTTGTTGCGTTCGCCGAGGTGCTCGGCGCTCCAGCCGCTGTGCAGCAGGCCGTTCAGGTCGCGGTTGTCCCGCAGCCACCGCGCGCCGTCGATGACGTAGGGGGTGTAGAGCTTCGCGCCGAAGCCGGTGGACCGGCCGTGGGTCCGGTCGTAGCGGCCGATCGCCCACAGCGCCTGGCCGTTGCTGTCCCACTCGCGGTCGTCCTTCTCGTGCGGCCCGCCGTAGAAGCCGTACTCGGCACACGGACCGATGCGGCCCGAACCGCGGTTGAACTTGAGGGGATAGTGCGTGCCCAACTGCCGCTCGGCCAAGGCCGCGTCGCCGACCAGTGAGCACGCCGTGGCCTCGACGGAGGAGTCACGGATCCAGAAGGAGTCGTACACCGTCGGGCCGGGATGGATCTCGCCGTGGTCGGAGAGGATCAGGAGCTGTGAGCGGCACTGACGGAACTGGTCCGCCAAGTGGGCGACGGGCTGTGGCAGTTGGGGCTGCACTCCCTGCGTGATCAGTTTGCCCGTCCAGAACACCCGGTTGGCCTCCTCCAGGTCCGCGGCAGGAGTGGCCTTGATCTCCGCCAGATCGGCCGACCCGCTGTAGAGGTCGACGGGCAGCCGTACGTCGAGCTCGAACAGCTCGTCGTCGGCGACCCGGTAGGGCCAGGCGAACGCCGCGCTGCACAGCCCCGCGATCTGGTCCTGCGCCTGCGGCGCGCCGTTCAGCTTGCCGCCCGTGACGAGGTCGTGGAACGGGTTGCGGGTCAGATAGGAGCCCGGGTCGTACGAGAAGTCCGGGTTGCCGTACACGCCGTACTGCTCGGGAGGCGTGTCGAACACCGGGCCCCAGCCGGTATTGGTCTCCACCCGCCCTTCGTCGGGCAGATGACGCAGGAATGTCAGGCGCCGGTCGGTGATCTGGCGGCCGTTGCGGTCGTGCCGCTGGAAGCCGCTCGGCCCCGCGGGCATGACGGCCGCGCACAGCCAGCCGTCGCGCGGGCGTCCGGTCGCGCTGCCCACGGTCAGCCGCGTCACGACGAGGTCGCGCTGCCGGGGGCCGATGGCCGTCCCGAAGGTCCGCTGCACGAACTCGGTGCCGTCGGCGGTGCGGAACGTCGTCAGGACCACCGGCAGATGGGGCGCCTCCATGCGCTGGCCGACCGCTCCGGCATCGGTCAGCTGCGGAAGGCGGACGGCGCCGGTCGACGGCGAGTAGAAGAAGAAGGACAGGCAGTACTTGTCGTAGACCGGCTCGATCTCGCCCGCCTGCCCGATCAGGGACTCCTGGCGGTGGTCCTTGACGCCCACCATGTGCCAGTAGCGGTACAGGGCGTTGGAGGCGAAGGCGGCCTCCTTGGATTCGTACGTTCCCGAGTCGAAGTCGTCGCTCCAGCGCCGGAAGGCGGCCTGCGCCCACCACGGCACGGGATAGGGCACCTGGGCCCGTGCCGCCCAGCCGCGCCACATGACCTCGTAGAACATCCATTCATGGGTCTGAGCCATGGGTTCCACCCCCGTGCCCACCGTTGCACCGGTCCGGACGGTCGTAAATCGGTTCGGCACGCAGGGCCTCGCGCGGTTACGATCCGGGATCACGGGCGGACCGAAGACTCCTGGTCGGCACGTGTGCGGGGTCCTGTAGAGCAGAGGCAGACTCGCCGCTATGCCATGGCGGATACGCCGGTTCGAATCCGGCCGGGACCACGAGCGGACGGTACGGGCGGGGCGGGACGGATGACTGAGAGCGGCGGGATCAGCGAGGCGGACCTCGCCGTGTTCCACGACGTGGTCGGCAGGCTCCGCGAGCTGCCGGTCGACGACCCGGTGCGGCTGCGGGCCGAGCAGGTCGCCGCGTCCTTCGCCCGGGACGGACGGCTGCGCAGGCGCAAGGCGCGCGGGGCCGAACTCTCCGCCGCCGACGCGGCGGTGATGGCCGCCACCGCCACCGGGGCGGACGACCGCCGTGAGGACACGCCGCTGGTCGCCGAGGGTGCGGGAGGGGTCTTCGAGCGGCCCCGGCCCTGCTACGTCTGCAAGGCGTCGTATCGACAGGTCGACTCCTTTTACCACCGGCTCTGTCCCGACTGTGCCGCTGACAACCGTGCCCGGCGCGCGCTCGCCACCGACCTGAGCGGGCGCCGTGCGCTGCTCACCGGGGGCCGCGTGAAGATCGGCTTCCAGCTGGCCCTGATGATGCTGCGCGACGGCGTCGAACTCCTGGTCACCAGCCGTTTCCCGCACGACACGGAGCGCCGTTTCCGGGCGGTGCCGGGCAGCGAGAAGTGGCTCGACCGGCTCACCGTGCTCGCCGTCGACCTCCGTGACCCACGCCAAGTGATCGGCCTGTGTGCGCAGTTGCGGCAGGAGGGCAAGCCGCTGGACATCTTGGTCAACAACGCGGCCCAGACGGTACGACGACCACCCGAGTCGTACGCCGCGCTCGCGGCGGGGGAGTCGCCGGAGCTGCCCGCGGGGGCGCGCGGCGCGCCCGGGTTCCGGCCGATGGGGGCGCGGAGAGGCGCCGCCGCGCGGGGCGCGCTCGCCCTGGTCCTGCCCGAATCCGACGTCCCGTGCGAGTCGGAGCTCCTGGCCGGGTCCGCGCTCCTGTCCGATTCCGGCCTCCTGCCCGTCACCGACGAGGCGGGCCTGCTGCGCGACCCCTCGCCGGAGAACTCCTGGTCCGCCCGGCTCGGCGACCTCGACCCCGCCGAGGTCCTGGAGACGCAGCTGGTCAACGCGCTGGCCCCGGCGCTGCTCTGCGACCGGCTGCTTCCGCTTCTGCTCGCCTCGCCCCACCCCCGCACCTACATCGTCAACGTCACGGCGGTCGAGGGCCGCTTCGCGGTGCGGAACAAGACCGCCGGGCATCCGCACACGAACATGGCCAAGGCCGCCCTGAACATGCTCACGCGCACGAGCGCGGCCGAACTCGCCGAGCGCGGCGTGCACATGTGCGCCGTCGACACGGGCTGGATCACCGACGAGAACCCGGCCCCGCGGAAGGACCGCATCGCCGGCACGGGCTTCCGCACACCCCTGGACGTGGTGGACGGCGCGGCCCGGATCTACGACCCGGTCGTGCGGGGCGAGGCGGGCGCGCCGGTCTCCGGGGTCTTCCTCAAGGACTACCGGGAGGCCGAGTGGTGAACACCGCTGACGACGTAAGGGAGTTCGCGGGCGTACCCAGGATCGCCCCACGCCCTGTCGGCGAACTTGCTCCCCTCCTCCACTGGTTGCGGGGCGGACGTCCGGCGGGGGAGCGTCTCGACTTCGCGGCCGGGACGGTACTGCCGGCGGGACGGCTCGACCTGTGCAAGCAGTCGCTGGGAGCGGAGGGCGCGGCGCTGGTCGCGGACGCGCTGCGGGGATCCGCCGAACAGCGTTCCGCCATACGCCACTTGCTGCTCGGCACGGACGGCCTGGGCGACGAGGGAGCGGCGCTCGCGGCGGCGGCCACGACCGGCGAGGCGGGTCCCACGGGCGTCGAGACGCTCTACCTGGGCTGCAATGGCATCACCGCCGGTGGCGCCTGCCGCATCGCGGACCAGCTGCGGGCCTCACCGCAGGTCGTGACCGGTGTCTGGCTCAAACGCAATCCGCTGGGCCCGCAGGGAGGTGCCGCAGCCTCCCAACTGATCGAATCCGTACGTACGTTGCGCACCCTCGACCTCGTCCAGACCGGACTCGACGCGGCCGGGACCGCGGTCCTCGTCGACGCGCTGCTCGTGGCGGCCGACACGGGGCGGTGCGTCGAGCGGGCCTTCCTGGGCGGCAATCCGCTCGGCCCGGACGGCGCTGCCCCGCTGGGCGAACTGATCGCCCTGGGCGGGGTACGTGAACTGTACGTATCGGCAGCGCAGTTGGGTGACGGTGGAGCGTCGCTGCTCGCGCAGGGGCTGGAGCGAGCGCCACGCGGTGCGCTGGAACGCCTCGCCGTCGCCAGCAACGGCATCGGACCACGGGCCGCCGCCCGGCTGGTCGCGGCGGCCGTGTCCGCCGGGGTGGAGCTGCTCGACCTCGGCCGGGTGCGCGCCGCGGGGACGCTCGGCGCGGCGGACAACCACGTCGACGACGCGGCGGCCACGGCCATCGCGGAGAGCCTGGCCGCCGTCGAGCACCGCCTGGCGCACCTGGTGCTCAGCCACACCGGTCTGCGCAGTCGTGAGGCCCACCGGCTGCTGGACACGGCCGCACGCGCACTCACGCCCACCCGCTTCGTCCTGGGCCAGGGCATCGCGGCGAGCATCAAGCGGCGCCTCGCGGCGTTCGCCGCGGAGATCGACGGACCGGCCGTCCCGGCGGATGTGGCGGCCGTGCGCAGCGTGCATCGCTGAGGATGCCCTGCCGGGGACACCCATAGGGGAGGGCGCATCGAAAACTGACGCAGTTGTGCCTGCTCGGAGCAATTGCCGCAGTATGCGGTGCCGTTCTGGCGGTCCTCGCCTTCCTCGCCCGCTGGAAGACTCGCTCCTGAAAACCCCAGGAGGGTACGATCCGGCCAAGGGTGGGGCGTAGCGCAGGGGCTGTCGCGCCGGTCTCCAAAACCGGAACACGCTGGTTCGATTCCAGCCGCCCCACCCCCTTTTCCGCCCTGCCCCCTCTTCAATTCGCTGTCCCCGGGCCGGTCTTGACAGGCAGAATCCGCGCATGGCCCAGCCCGAGAAGACCGCCGCCCGCTATCTGCTCGCCGACCTCGACCCCCTGCCGTACCCGCGGCGGATGCGGGAGATCGCCGAGAGCGCCCGGGACTTCGCGGGCCGTGGCGCGCTGCGGTCCGTTCTCGAGGAGCTGGAGAGCGGCGGCCCGTACGAGCGCCAGGTGGCCATCCTGCTGGCCTGTGCCGGACGTGACGCCGAGTGGACCGGGGCGCGGCTCGCCGCCCCCGACCCCTTCGTGCGGGGGCACGCGCTGCGGGCCGCGGAGAGCCATGGGGTGCCGGACACCGCCTTCGAGGCCGCGCTCGACGACGCTCCCGAGGCGGTGCGGCGCCAACTCCTTCGGGCGATCGTCGCCGGGCGCCGCACCGCGCTCGCCGATCGCCTCGTCGACCCGTTGCGGCGGCAGTGGGGTGACGCCGAGGCGGCCAGGCTGCTGGCCGGCTGCTCGGGCCCCGTGGTGGAGCGGCTGCTGCCGGAGCTCTTCCACTCCGTGCGGGGATGGCGGCCCTTGGCCGGGCGGCACGCGGGTGTCCTGCTGGATGTCGCGGCGCGCGAGCTCGAAGCGCTGCCGGAAGCGCTGCGGGACGCGTGGTGGCAGCGGTACGCGACGGGGATCGCGGCCGTCACGGAGGCGGAGCCGCTGCGGGTGCTCGACCTGCTGGACCGGTTCGCACCCAGTGCGTTCCCCGTGCGGCTCCGCCCCTGCCTGGGCGTACTGGCCGATGCGGCGCCGGGGCGCGTGCTCACGATCCTCTCCGGGGCCTGGGGGTGGCCGCTGCGCCGCAGTCGTGCGCTCACGGCGTCCGTGCTGCGCAAGCTCGCGCGCTCGGGCGCTCCCGAACTCCTCACGTACGCCCGCACCGTCGCCGAGGACCCCGACGCATCGGAAGGCCTCGCCCGGCTGATGCTCGCCCACGCGCCCGCGGACCGGGCCGCCGTCCATGCGAGGGCCGTCGAAGGGCGCGGCCCGGTATTCACCGGCGTCGACGACGTCATTCTCGGCGCACTGCCCCGCAGCGCCGTGGCCGAAGAGGCGCGGCGGATGGCCGAGCGGGCCAAGGAACAGGGCGCGGAGTGGAGTGCGGTGCTGCTCGCCGAGTCCTTCCTGCCCTGTGCCGAGGTGCGTGACCGGCTGGTGGCGGCGACCCGGCGGCCGTCCGCCGACGACCGTGCCGAGGCGTGGCCCCTGCTCGTCCGCAATGCCGCCCGGTCCGGTGAGAAGGCCCAGGTCACCGCCGTACTCAAGGAGATGACCCGGCTCGCGAACGAGCAGGACCCCGTGCGGGCCGCGGCCCTGACCGCGCTCGCCGAGACCCGGCCCGCCCTTTTCGGGGCCGACGCCGAACCGTTCCTCGACCGGATCTCCGCGGACGCCGTCGCGGCCCGCGACTCCTCCTACGCCACCCGCGGCGGGCTCAGTCGCTTGGCCGTCGCCGTGCTGCGCGAACACGCGGCCGACGGACGGCCGGAGCTGGTGAACTGGGCGCTGCGCACCCTCGTCCGGATCTCCGGCAACACCGGCGGCGCCGACCTCGGACGCCTCGACCACACCCTGCGCCGCGGCCAGGAGCACGACGTCTTCGAGGCGTTGCGGCCCTGGATCGAGGCGGGTGCGGAGAAGGCCGACCACAGCCTCACCTTCGCGCTGGCCCGCGCGGTCGGACGACGTGCCGCGGGCATGCCCGAACTCCAGGAACTCCTCTGGCAGGCCATCCGGTTCGGCAGCAACGCCACCATGTCGAGGGCGATCGGCCTGTGGCTCGAACCGGCCGAGACCCGCGACGAGCGTGTCGCGAGGGTCCTCGCGCAGGAGCCGTCGACGGGTGTGCTGGCTCCGGTCCTCGACGTCGTGTGCGGCCGCCGCACGGACCTGCTCGACCCGCTCCTGTCCGATAGGCCCCCGTACGGCAGGTTCCTGGTCAAGGGCGCGGCGTGGACCGTGCGGGCGGACGCCCGGCACATCCACCGCTGGCTCCCGCGTCAGCAGGCGGCGTACGCACGGCAGTTGGCGCGGACGGCCGGTGACGCGGGACTGCCGCAACGGGACCGGGCGGCGGCGATCGGGCGCGGCGCCCACGTCCCGGGCCCGGGGGAGGATCTCGTGCGCCGCTGGACCGAATCGCCCGACACGGTGCTCGCCGAGGCGGCTCTCGGCGCCCTCGCCCACATCTCCCGGCCCGGTGACGCGCTGCCCGAACTGCTCGCGCACGCGGGCGGCGAGCGGGCGCGGGTCGCGGTCTACGCGGCGACGCAGGCGTCACGCCATGTCGCGCCCTCCCGGCTCGCGGAGCTGCTCCGGGAGGTCCTGGGCGGGCCCGGCAAGAAGGTGACGAGCCGCAAGGAGGCGGCCCGGCTGGCCGCCGTGCGCCTTCCGGCGGCCGAGGCGGCGGCGCTGCTCGCCGACGCCTACGAGGCGCCGGACGCCCACCGCGACGTACGGGCGGCCTGTGTGGCCTTCGCGGGCGGACTGCTCGGCGAGGAACGGGTGTGGGGGCTACTGAGCGACGCCGCCGGGGGCGAGGCGGTGCTGCGGACGGCCGTGCTCCGGGTACGGCCGCTCGACCTGGCGGAGGGGCATCGGGAGCGGTACGCACGCCTCGTACGCGAGACGGTCGGCACGCAGGACGACGAGGTGGCGGCCGGCGCGCTCGACGCGCTCGCGCGATGGGCCCCGTGGTCACCGGACGCGGCTGCGGTCCTGGCGGACGCGGTCGCGGACCTCGGCCGGCGGGCCACGTGGCAGGTGGCCGCGCGGGGTCTGGTGACGGCGGCGGCGACCGCGCCCGGCGGCACCGAGGCCCTGTGCGGGGCGCTCGCGGCCCTCGCGGGCACCGATGTGCCCGAGTCGCCGGACCGGGATCTGCCCGCGCGGCGGCGGATCGAGTACGTGGCGCAGACGCTGGCGGAAGAGGTCGAGGCATACCGGGCGCCCGGTCTCGCGGCGGGCGGCCTCCTCGTCGGGTACGCGGACCACGTGCCGCAGGCCGCGGAGATCCTGGTGGCGGCGGTGGACGTGGACGGGGAGCCCGAAGAGGTGGGCGAGGCACTGCTGCGGCTGGCCCGGTTGCACGAGGGGCGGCCGGCGCTGGCGGCGCGGTCCGCGCTGGCGCTCACGGAGCGGCTCGCGGACACGGAGTACCCGGGCAGGGCGGCCGGCCTGCTGCCGGTGGCGCACCGCCTCGTGGATGGGGGCGGCCACGCGAACGGGCTCTTCGCCCTGGCGCTGACCGACGCGCTGGGAGAGCGGACGAATTGGTCCGCGCCGTGGCGTGGCCTGCTGGTGTCCTTGCGGGCCCACGCCGTGCCGGACGTCCGGGACGCGGCGCTGGCGGTGTGCACGTCGTACGAGTGACCACGGGGTGATCGGCCGGGTGGGCGGGAGACGATCCGCCGCTGACGCGACGGGCCGAGGCCCGCCCACCCTGCGGGGGCTACTTCCCCCGAGCCGCCATCCGCGCCTTGCGGGCGGCAAGCTTCTCGTCGAACTTGCTGGCCTCGCTGTCGAGCCCGTTCATGTACAGGCCGAGCTCCTCCTGCGCCTTGAGACCGTCGGGGCCGAGCCCGTCGATGTCCAGGACCTTCAGGTAGCGAAGGACGGGCTGGATCACGTCGTCGTGGTGGATGCGCATGTTGTAGATCTCGCCGATCGCCATCTGCGCGGCGGCCCGCTCGAAGCCGGGCATGCCGTGACCGGGCATCCGGAAGTCGACCACGACGTCACGCACGGACTGCATCGTCAGATCCGGGGCGAGCTCGAAGGCCGCGCCCAGGAGGTTGCGGTAGAAGACCATGTGCAGGTTCTCGTCGGTGGCGATGCGCGCCAGCATCCGGTCGCAGACCGGGTCGCCCGACTGGTGGCCGGTGTTGCGGTGCGAGACGCGGGTCGCGAGCTCCTGGAAGGCCACGTACGCGACCGAGTGCAGCATCGAGTGCCGGTTGTCGGACTCGAAGCCCTCGGCCATGTGCGCCATGCGGAACTGCTCGAGCTTGTCCGGGTCCACGGCACGCGAGGCCAAGAGGTAGTCGCGCATCACGATGCCGTGGCGGCCCTCCTCGGCGGTCCAGCGGTGCACCCAGGTGCCCCAGGCGCCGTCGCGGCCGAAGAGGGAGGCGATCTCGTGGTGGTAGCTGGGGAGGTTGTCCTCGGTCAGCAGGTTGACGACAAGGGCGATCTTGCCGATGTCGGTCACCTTGGACTGCTCGGGCTCCCAGGCCTGGCCGTCCTCGAAGTAGCCGGGGAAGTTCCGGGCGTCGGAGAACGGCACGTACTCGTGCGGCATCCAGTCCTTCGCCACCTTCAGGTGGCGGTTGAGCTCCTTCTCGACCACTTCTTCCAGGGCGAACAGCAACCGGGCATCGGTCCAGTCGTCCGTGCTGCCGAGATGAGGAGAGGTGATCGTCACGGGGGCTCCAGGGGGACGGGAGTTTTTTTGCGGATTACGTGCGTAGGGGTTACGCGGAAGCACGAGCGGGTGCTACCTACCTACGGTGTCGTAGGTTACGTTGCCGTAGGTTAAGCCCTCCGTAAAGTGGCTGAGTCGGCGGGCCCCAGAGGCCTCTCGCGTCCCACCCGCCCCAGGACTGGTCAGGCGTACAGCTCCCTGAGTCGCACTGAGAGGCATGTCACACAGCCCTCAAGCTTCTCGAACTCGCTGATATCCACCACGACCGGATCGAAACCGAGGTCCGCGAGCAGCTCGGCACTCTTCGGGGCGCTCGCCGCGAGCAGCAGTTTCGAGCCACCGAGCAGCACCACGTGGGCCCCGGACTCCTCGGGCACGGGCAGGAAGCGCGGGAAGAGCGAGGGGGAGTCCACGAGCGGCGGGTGGCCGATGACCGTGCCGTCCGGCAGCGCCGTCACCGCCGACTTCAGATGCAGCACCTTGCTGACGGGGACGGCCACGACCCGCGCCCCCAGCGGTTCGAAGACGGCCCGCAGCTGCCGGACGCCGTGGGCGTTCGTACGCCCGCCGCGGCCCACGTAGATCGTGTCGCCGACCTTGAGGATGTCTCCGCCGTCCAGCGTGCCCGGCTCCCACACCCAGTTCACGGAGGCGCCGAGCCGGGCCACGGCCTCCTCCACGGCGGCCGTCTCCGGCCGCCGCGACTCGGCGCCCGGCCGGGCGATCAGCGCGACGTTGCGGAAGACGACGACCGTGTCCTCGACGAAGACCGAGTCCGGGCAGTCGTCGGCGGGCTCCACCTCGACCGTCTCCCAGCCGTGCGCCCGCAGCGCTCCGGCGTATGCCACCCACTGATCGAAAGCGAGGGCCGTGTCGACCGGGGTCCGCTCGACGTGTGTGACCAGGCCTTCTGCGAGACGCGGTCCTGGCCGGCGGATCAGCGCTTTCGTGCTGGGCACGGGATGTTCTCCGTAGGGGTGGAACGGCGGGGGCGCTCCCCGCCCGGCGCGCGCCGGGCCGGGGTGCTGTCGCACATCATGCAGCGTGGGAGGGGTCCAGGCCCAGGTCTCGTCGCAGATGATCGGCGGTGAACGAGCCGTCCGCGTCGATCAGCTGTGCCGGCGTGCCCTCGAAGACGACCTGCCCGCCGTGCTTGCCGCCGTCGGGCCCGAGGTCGATCACCCAGTCCGCGTGCTTGACGACCTGCAGGTTGTGCTCGACGACCAGCACGGTGTTCCCGGCGTCGACGAGCCGGTCCAGGAGGCCGAGCAGCCCGTCCACGTCGGCCATGTGCAGGCCGGTCGTCGGCTCGTCCAGGACGTATGTGGTGCCGGTGCGGTGCAGCTGGGTGGCGAGCTTGATGCGCTGCCGCTCGCCACCCGAGAGGGTGCTCAGGGGCTGCCCGAGCGTCAGGTAGGTGAGCCCCACGTCGTGCAGGGCCCGCAGCCGGCGGCGCATCGCCGTGTCGTCGACCGCGGCGAAGAAGCCGAGGGCGCGCTCGGCCGTCATGTCGAGCACATCGGCGATGGAGCTGCCGCCGACGGTCAGCCGGAGCACCTCGTCCTTGAAGCGGCGCCCCTCGCACGCCTCGCAGGTGGTCGTCACCGGATCCATGAAGGCGAGGTCGCTGTAGATGATCCCGCGGCCCTGGCAGCTCTCGCACGCGCCACCGGAGTTGAAGCTGAAGAGCCCCGCCTCCCGGCCGGTCTCCCGCGCGAAGAGCTTGCGCAGCGAGTCCATGATCCCGAGGTACGTCGCCGGGGTGGAGCGGCCCGAGATGCCGATGCCCGACTGGTCCACGACCACGGCGTCCGGGTGCTCGGCGACGAACGCCCGCGACACCAGCGTGCTCTTGCCCGAGCCCGCGACGCCCGTCACCGCCGTGAGCACCCCAGTCGGCACGCGCACGCTGACGTCCTTGAGGTTGTGCAGGGCGGCGCCCTTGACCCACCGCCCGCCGATGGCCTCGCGCGGGTTCTCCTTGATGCCCGTCGAGCGCCGCAGGTGCCGGCCCGTGAGCGTGTCGGCGTGCCGCAGCTCGTCCGGCGTCCCCTCGAAGACGACCAGGCCGCCGCCCGTGCCCGCCGCCGGGCCCATGTCGACGACGTGGTCGGCGACGGCGATCACGTCCGGGTCGTGCTCGACGACCAGGACGGTGTTCCCCTTGTCGCGCAGGCGCAGCAGCAGGTCGTTGAGCCGCCCCACGTCACGCGGGTGCAGGCCGACGCTCGGCTCGTCGAAGATGTACGTCATGCCGGTCAGGCTGGAGCCGAGGTGCCGCACCGTCTTCAGGCGCTGCCCCTCGCCGCCGGACAGCGTGGACGTCTCGCGGCCCAGGCTGAGGTAGCCGAGGCCGATCGCCTCGATCCGTTCGAGCGCCGCCACGGCCGCCGCCGCGATCGGGCCCGCCACCGGGTCGTCGATCCGCTCCAGGGCGGCGATGAGGTCGGTGACCTCCATCCGCGAGGCCTCGGCGATGTTCATGCCGCCGATGCGGGTGGCGAGCGCCGCCGCGTTGAGCCGCGCCCCGTCGCAGAGGTCGCACGCGCCCTCGACGAGGAAGCGCTGCACGAGGTCGCGGGTCTTCTGGGAGAGCGACGACAGATCGCGGTTGAGGTAGAGCCGTTCGAAGCGGTCGGCGAGCCCTTCGTAGTCGATGTCCCGCGCGCCGCCGGTGTTGTCGACGCTGACCTTGCCGCCGTGCTTGCCGCCGCGCAGGAGGAACTCCCGCTCCCGCGCGTCGAATTGGCCCACCGGCTTGTGCGTGTCCAGGTCGGTGGTGTGGGTGTAGGTCTGGCCCTGCCAGGTCCCCGCGGCGAACGGCGGGAAGAGGATCGCGCCGTCCGCCAGGGACTTGGCGGGGTCCAGGATGCGGTCGTAGTCGGGCCGGACGGTCCTGCCCAGGCCGTGGCACCGGGGACACATGCCCGCCGGGTCGTTGAACGAGTACGCGGTGGCCGGGCCGGCACTCGGTGTGCCGTGCCGCGAGAACAGCACGCGCATCACCGCGTAGATGTCCGTCATCGTGCCCACCGTGGACCGGGAGTGACCGCCGACCGGCCGCTGGTCGACGACGATCGCGGGCGAGAGATCCTCGATGGTCTCCGCGTGCGGCCGCTCGTACTTCGGCAGCCGGTTGCGGACGAACCACGTGAAGGTCTCGTTCAGCTGACGCTGCGACTCGACCGCGATCGTGTCGAACACGACCGATGACTTCCCCGACCCCGATACGCCGGTGAAGACCGTGAGCCGGTCCTTCGGGATGCGCAGGCTCACCTCCTTGAGGTTGTTCTCACGGGCTCCTGTGATGGTGATGTACTGGTGCATACAGGCGAAGCTAGTCAAAATACCCGACAGCTTCTGTCGTGATTTCTTTCATTTCTCCGTCGAGAAGCAGCCAGCGCGTGATGCCGATCGACTCCAGGAACGCCACGTCGTGACTGGCCACGATCAGCGCTCCCTCGTACGACTCCAGGGCCGTGGCCAGCTGCTTCGCGCTCGCCATGTCGAGGTTGTTCGTCGGCTCGTCGAGCATCAGGAGCTGCGGCGCCGGTTCCGCGAGCAGCAGGGCGGCCAGTGCCGCCCGGAACCGCTCGCCGCCCGACAGGGTCGCCGCCCGCTGGTCGGCCCGTGCCCCCTTGAACAGGAAGCGGGCCAGGCGGGCCCGGATCCGGTTGTTGGTGGCGCCGGGGGCGTAGCGTGCCACGTTCTCGGCCACGGTGAGCTCCTCGTCGAGCACGTCGAGCCGCTGCGGCAGGAAGCGCAGCGGGACGTGCGCCAGTGCCTCTCCTTCCACGGCCGCCAGCTCTCCGGCGATGGTCCGCAGCAGCGTGGTCTTGCCCGCGCCGTTGCGGCCTACCAGCGCGACCCGCTCGGGTCCGCGCAGCTCGAACTCGCCCTGTACGCGCGCTCCGTAACGCAGGGACAGATTGCTCAGCGTGAGGACCGTGCGGCCCGGCGGGACCGCGGTGTGCGGCAGGTCGACGCGGATCTCGTCGTCGTCCCGCACCGCCTCGACGGCATCGTCCAGGCGCTCCTTGGCCTCGCTGAGTTTCTCCTCGTGCATGATGCGGTGCTTGCCCGCGGACACCTGGGCCTGGCGCTTGCGCTCGCCCATGACGACCTTCGGCTCGCGCTTGGTGTCCCACATCTTCTGGCCGTACCGCTTTCGGCGGGCCAACTTCACCTGGGCATCGGCCAGTTCACGCTTCTGCTTCTTCAGGTCGGACTCGGCGACGCGCACCATGCGCTCCGCCGCGTCCTGCTCGGCGGCGAGGGCCTCCTCGTACGCGGAGAAGTTTCCTCCGTACCACTTGAGCTCCCCGTCCCGCAGGTCGGCGATCTGGTCGACCAGATCGAGGAGTTCACGGTCGTGGCTGACCACGACCAGGACCCCGGACCATCCGTCGACGGCCGCGTACAGGCGCCGACGGGCGTACAGGTCGAGGTTGTTGGTGGGTTCGTCGAGCAGGAGCACGTCGGGCCGGCGCAGCAGCAGCGCGGCGAGGCGCAGCAGCACGGACTCGCCGCCCGACACCTCGCCGGTGGTGCGGTCCAGGCCGATGTGGCCGAGGCCGAGCTGGTCGAGGGTCGCGACGGCGCGCTCCTCCACGTCCCAGTCGTCACCGACCGCGGTGAAGTGCTCCTCGGCCACGTCACCCGCCTCAATGGCGTGCAGGGCGGCGCGAGTTGCCGCGATGCCGAGCACCTCGTCGACGCGCAGACCGGTGTCGAGGGTGATGTTCTGCGGCAGGTACCCGATCTCGCCCGCGACGCGGACGGCGCCCTCGTTCGGTGTGAGCTCACCGGCCAGAAGCTTCAACAGGGTTGATTTTCCTGACCCGTTGACACCGATGAGGCCGGTCCTGCCGGTCCCGAAGGCCGCCTGGAAACCGTCGAAGACGCCGGTCCCGTCCGGCCAGGTGAAGTCGAGCGACGTGCAGGTGATGGAAGTGGGGGAAGTAGACATGTGGTCCTCGCGGTTGCGTGAGATGAAGCGCGGTCAGGGGCAACGCGTTTCGGGACACCGCGGGGCGCGACGGCAGGACGGGAGCGACGTCGTCAGGGGGTTAGGGCAGAAAAAAGGGCCCTGCGCCGGGGGACGGCTCGAACGCCGAGGTCGCACGCTACGCACACGGCCGAGCCGTGTGACGCGGTGACACCAGACCTCAGACGAGCAACGTCCTACTCCTATCGGCGACAACAGAACCGTTCTACACCGTAGGGTGCGCCCTGACCGGTGTCAACGTTTTATCGTGACCGCGAACAAGGAGGCCCCATGCCCTACGGCTCGCTCTCCCTGCCGACCCGGATCTTCCTGCTCGCCTGGGACACCGGCAAGAACCGGATCACCGGCGCCCCCGACCTGCACTACGCGGTCCGGGCCTGCGCGCTCGCGGAGCTGGCCCAGCGCGGACTCGTCTCGGACGTGGACGGCATCGTCACTCCGGTCTTCGGGGCGCGCACCGGAGACCCGGGGCTCGACGGCGTCATCGAACTCATCGAGGAGTCGAGGCCCCGCAAGTGGCGCGGCTGGATCACCCACAAGTCCCGCCACACGATGGACGCGGTACGCGATCAGCTCGCGTCCGAGGGATATCTGCGCACGGAACGCACCCGGGTCCTGGGGATCTTCCCCTCCCGGCGCTACGAGCTGGAGCGCGCCGGATACGTCGAGGTCCTGCACGCCGAGACGCTCGCGGTCCTGCGCGGTCCGGTGCCGGTCTCCGAGGTTCCCGCGGGCGACGCCGCCCTGGTGGTGTGCGCGGCGACGGGCAAGCTGCGCGGCGTCATCTCGGGCAAGGACCGCAGGCAGTACAAGGAGCGGCTCGAAGCGCTCACCGACCGCAGCGGGGCACCGGGCCCCGAGCTCCCCGGGCTGATGCGGACGCTGCGCAAGGCGCTGGCGTCGGCGGTGTCGTCCGCGGAGGACGCCAGGTCGGGCGGCGGGGGCGGCGGGGGTGGCTGAGCCGCTCGCCGAAGCGGATCAGCAGGCGTCCCGCATCAGGTCGGCGAGGTCCTGGTCCAGGTCGAGGTGGAGATGCTCGTCGCCCGTGGGCACCAGCACCTGGGAGCGGTGCAGGAAGCGGCGCAGCTCGCCGGTGCGGATGTGCACGATCGCCGTGCCCTCGGGGGCGTGGAACTCCACGACGGTGCGCTCGAAGCCGTAGGGCCGGACGCGGACGTCGCCGTCGCCCACCGCCTGCTCCATGCCCTGGACGAGCAGCTCGCGGGCGAAGGTCCAGTAGACCTCGATGCCCTCTAGGGTCGCCGGGGCGGGGAAGCTCATCCGGACGGCGAACGGATCGCCCCGGTCGTAGTGCAGCGTCGCGGGAATGGTCGACATCCGCGGTGCGGCGGCGACGAGGCGGGCCTCTACGGCTTGCTCGATGCTGGTGGACAACGCCTGCTCCCTCACTGACAGCTGGACGACTCGGGTCGGCACTTGGATAGACGTCGGAATGACGGAATCCGTGCACGCGGACACGGAGTGACCTCGGTCACCGCATGCTCTTCACCGTCTTCACAGAAACCCCGGAAGGAATCCCGCGTTCCGGTGGTAACTTCGCCCGCCATGAAGTCCTTGGGGAAGACGAGGTGGGCGCGGTCCGTGGGACGCGCGGTGTCGGTGGGACTGTGCGGGGCGGCTCTCGCCGCGACGGCGCTGGCCGCGCCGGGGTCCGCCCGGGCGGCGTCCGGGGAGCCGCCGCCCCAGCGGGGCGGGGGCGGGGGCTGGGACCTCAAGGAGAGCGGCACCGACGCGCGCTTCCGCGGTCTCGCCGCCGTCAGCCGGAACACCGCCTGGGTGGCCGGCGCGAAAGGCACCGTGCTGCGCACGTCGGACGGCGGCGGAAACTGGCGGAACGTATCGCCGCCCGGAGCCGGGGAGCTGGAGTTCCGGGACATCGAGGCCTTCGACGGCCGCCGCGCCGTGGTCCTCGCCATCGGTGAGGGCGAGGCGTCGCGGGTCTTTCGCACGTCGGACGGCGGAGCGACCTGGACGGAGTCCTTCCGCAACACCGACCCGAAGGCCTTCTACGACTGCATGACGTTCTTCGACCGGCACCACGGCCTGGCCATGAGCGACCCGGTGGACGGCAAGTACCGCATTCTGTCCACCGCCGACGGCGGCCGCTCCTGGAAGGTCCTGCCCAGCAAGGGCATGCCCGCCGCCCAGGAGGGGGAGTCGGGCTTCGCGGCGAGCGGCCAGTGCCTGGTGAGCTCCGGTTCCCGCGACGTGTGGCTGGCCACCGGGGGAGCGGCGCGCGCGCGTGTGCTGCACTCCGCCGACCGCGGGCACACCTGGAAGGCCACGGACGCGCCGATCCCGGCGGGCGACCCGGCGCGCGGTGTCTTCGGCCTCGCCTTCCGCGACCGTACGCACGGCATCGCGGTCGGCGGCGACTACCGCGCCGGCCAGCCGTCCCCGAAGGCCGCGGCCACCACCCGCGACGGCGGCCGCAGCTGGACCACGGCCGCCGAGCCGCCGCCCGCCTACCGCTCCGGGGTGGCCTGGCTGCCCGGCAGCCGCCGCGGCGCGCTCGCGGTCGGGCCCACCGGCACGGACGTCACGTCCGACGGCGGGCGCAGCTGGCGGACGGTCGACCAGGGGTCGTACGACACCGTCGACTGCACTTGGGACCGGGCCTGCTGGGCGTCCGGCGAGAAGGGCCGGATCGCACGCTGGGAGCGGGACTAGGGAAGCTGCTGCCGGTAGGGGGCGAGTGCCGGGGCCGTCTTCGTGGCGATGAACTCGGTGATGCGGTACTCGCACACCTCCGCGAGCACGAAGGGGTCGCTCGCCGCGATCTTCTCGATCGCCGCACGGTCGTCGGCCACGGCCAGGATCACACCGCCGTCGCGCGGGTTCTTGCGCCCGGAGGCGATGAAGACGCCCTGCGCGTACAGCTGGTCGAGCCAGGCGACATGGGCCTCCAGCTCCTTGTCGACGGCGGACACGGGCGCGGTGTAGGTCAACTCGAGAACGAACATGATCGCGAGGCTACCGGGCGGGCCGCCATGTGCGGTCCCGGCCCGGGGTGTTCGCTTCGTCCCGTATCCGTAGCAAGTGTGAATACTCCTCGTGCCCACGGTGTGCTGCACGGTGTGAAACCGCTTCGCATCCTTGCGTAGTCGCCCCCTATGCTGACCGCTCAACCAGCCGCGCCACGGGGTGACTTAGTGCTGCGCGGTCGGCCCTTTTCTGCCAGGAGTTCACTTTGCTGTACAGGAAGACCGCTTTGCGCATTGCCGCGCCCGTGGCCGTGCTCGCCCTCGCGCTGACCGCCTGCGGTGGTGGCGACGACAAGAAGGACTCCGCGGACAAGCCGAAGGCCGGGGCGAACGAGCCCAAGGCCAAGCCGTCCCCCGAGTCCGGCGGCGAGCTCGGCACCGGTGAGAGCGCCACCGGCAAGGTGAAGGAGGGCAACGCCCCCGTCACCTACGAGATCACCGCGCAGAAGGTCGACCTGGGCACGGAGGCCGACACCAAGAAGATGGTGGCGGACCCCAAGGACGCCAAGGGCCTGATCCCGGCCATCGCCCACGTGAAGTACACGCACAAGTCCGGCGCGGCCCTCACGGAGACCCCCGACGCCAACGACTCCACCACGGTCTGGGCGGGCGGCCGGCGCGGAACGCTGGTCATCGGCGCCGCCGAGGACGCGCCCGGCTGTGATGACTCGTCGTCCATCGAGGGCTGGAAGCAGGGCGAGAGCCACGTCCTGTGCGAGACCTACCTGGTCCCCAAGGACGCGAAGGACCTGGAGATCCACTGGTCCGAGGAGGACGGCGAGCCGTTCATCTGGAAGTTCGCGGCCGGCTGAGGCGCCTCGACCGCCGGACAGGCTGCACATCCAGCCCGTCCGGCGGTCGAAGGGTGGGGGCCGCCTAGGCTTGCCCGCACGATGACAACGCACACGGTCACCTCCGAAACCCCCGCCGACTGGCCCACCGACGAACCGGCCGCCCGCGCGGTCCAGGACGGACTCCGCGCCCGGGTCGTGCTCGACGAGACGGGCCCCGAGCCCGGCACGGGACATGTCACGGGCGTCGACGTCGCCTACGACGACGAGCGCGACATGGTCGCCGCCGCGGTCGTCGTCCTGGACGCCGCGACGCTCGACGTCGTCGAGGAGGCCACCGCGGTGGGCCGCGTGGCCTTCCCGTACGTGCCGGGGCTGCTCGCCTTCCGCGAGATCCCGACCGTCCTCGCCGCTCTCGGGGAGCTCGACGCCGCACCGGGCCTCGTCGTCTGCGACGGCTACGGCATCGCGCACCCCCGCAGGTTCGGCCTCGCGAGCCATCTCGGCGTGCTCACAGGGCTGCCCACGATCGGGGTCGCCAAGAACCCCTTCACGTTCACGTACGACGCTCCGGACGCGCCGCGGGGCAGCGCGGCCCCGCTCCTGGACGGAGACGAGGAACTCGGCCGCGCCCTGCGCACCCGCGAGGGCGTCAAGCCGGTCTTCGTCTCCGTCGGCCATCGCATGAGCCTGGACAACGCCTGCGCCCACACGCTGCACCTGGCGCCCGACTACCGCCTCCCGGAATCGACGAGGCGGGCGGACGCCCTGTGCCGCGCGGCCCTGCGCGAGGCGACCGCTACCGCGACGCCGCCACCCGGAACCTGATCCCCGCCGCCGTCAGCCGTGCCGTCAGCGCGTCGCCCATCGCCACGGCGGTGGTCAGCTGCCCCGCCACGTCCGGCAGATCGTCGTCGACGGCCAGGCACAGCGCCGCCTCGCCCAGCATCTTCGCCGTCTCGTCGTACCCCGGATCGCCGCCCGAGACCTCCGTGAACACCCGCTTGCCGCCGCCCTCGCCGACGAACCGCACGGAGAACCAGCTGTCCGCGCGCCGCTGCTCGCTCGGCCCCTCGCCCGGCTTCAGGCGCGACGACAACCAGCGCCGCGCGGGCGGAAGTTGGGCCGCGGCCACCAGGCCGCTGACGGCCGCCGCGCCGCCCACCGCGAACGGCAGGGTCTTCACGGCCGCGTAGTGCCGGTAGCGGAAGTCGGGCCCGTAGCGCTCCAGGGCCCGCGCCGAGCGCTGCACCACCTGGGGGTCGATCGTCGGCAGGGGGAGGGCCCAGGCGCCGACCTCGCCCGCGTACCGGGGAGCGCTCGGCGGGGCGTACGCCTTGCGGCCGACCACGCGCGGCTCGTACCGGCGCCGGTCGCGCGCGGCGGCCAGCATCTGCGGACCGCGCGCGAACTGCTCCAGGGCCGAGGCGAAGGTACCCCCGGAGAACGTCGCGTTGCTGCGCACGAACCCGTCGACCCGCAGCGGCACACCCTCCGGAAGCTGGCGCACGGTGAAGTACGCGCCCAGGTCGTGCGGGACCGAGTCGAAGCCGCAGGAGTGCACGAGGCGCGCGCCGGTCTCCCGGGCGCGGGCGTCGTGCCGCACGTACATGAGGTCGACGAACTCCGGCTCACCGGTGAGGTCCACGTAGTCCGTGCCCGACTCGGCGCACGCGGCGACGAGTTCCTGGCCGTACTGGAGATAGGGCCCGACGGTCGTGGCCACCACGCGCGCGTGGCCCGCCATCTCCCGCAGGGTCGCCGGGTCCGCCACGTCCGCGCGGACGAGGGGGAGCTCCGCGCAGGCCGGGTGGGCTTCGGAGAGCTTGTCCCGCAGCCGCTCCAGCTTCCCGGTGTCACGCCCCGCGATCGCCCAGCGCAGCCCCTCGGGGGCATTCGCCGCGAGGTACTCCGCGGTGAGGACACCCACGAAACCGGTGGCCCCGAAGAGCACGATGTCGTACGTGCGGTCCGCCGCACGCTCCTTGCCGTTGCCGTGCTGACTGGTCATGGCACCTCTCTGCCGTGCGCCCCGTGCCGATGTCGGTGGCCGAGGCTAGCGTGCGGAACCGGCGGGGTTACCAGGCGGTACCCCTGGACATTCCGCCGTCGAGGGACTCGGCGCCCCGGGTTCTCTCCCCACTTTTGTCTAAGCGCTTGCTTGCTAGGGTCTTGTGCGGAGTGGAACACGTTCTTAGCATCACTGGTGTTACATCAGTTGTGTCATAGCGCTGGGGGCTCAATGGCAGTGCCGGACAAGGGCGTTCACGGACCGCTCGCGGGAGTGCGCGTGGTCGAGCTGGCGGGCATCGGCCCCGGCCCGTTCGCGGCCATGCTGCTGGCCGACATGGGCGCCGACGTCGTACGCGTCGACCGACCGGGCGGCGGCGCCCTCGCGATCAACCCCGAGTATGACGTCACCAACCGCAACAAACGCTCCGTGATCGTCGACCTCAAGGCGCCGGACGGAGCGGACCGGGTCCTCGACCTGGTCGACCGCGCCGACGTCCTCATCGAGGGCTACCGCCCCGGCGTCGCCGAGCGCCTCGGCGTCGGCCCCGACGCCTGTCACGCCCGCAACCCCAGGCTCGTCTACGGACGGATGACCGGCTGGGGCCAGGAGGGACCGCTCGCCCAGCGCGCCGGGCACGACATCGCCTACATCGCGATCACCGGCACCCTCGGCATGATCGGCAACCCCGACGAGCCGCCCACCGTCCCCGCGAACCTCGTCGGCGACTACGCGGGCGGCTCGCTCTACCTCGTCGTCGGCATCCTGGCGGCGCTGCACCGCGCGCGCGAGCACGGCACGGGCCAGGTCGTGGACGCCGCGATCGTCGACGGCACCGCCCACCTCACGTCGATGATCCACGGCATGCTCGCGGCCGGCGGCTGGCAGGACCGGCGCGGTGCCAACCTCCTGGACGGCGGCTGCCCCTTCTACGGCAACTACGAGACCGCCGACGGCGGATACATGGCGGTCGGCGCCCTTGAGCAGCAGTTCTACGACGAGTTCAGCGCGCTGCTCGGCCTGACGGACCAGGCGCCCGCGCGCAAGGACCTCGCCCGCTGGGGCGAGCTGCGCGAGGCGGTCGCCGCCCGCTTCAAGGCCCGCACGCGTGCGGAGTGGACGGCCGTCTTCGAGGGCTCCGACGCGTGCGTCGCGCCCGTCCTCTCGCTGCGCGAGGCTCCGGACCACCCCCACCTCGCCGCCCGCGGCACCTTCGTCGACCACGGCGGCATCACGCAGCCCGCACCCGCACCCCGCTTCTCCTCGACCCCGACCCACGTCCGCAGCGGCCCCGCCCAGCCGGGCGCCGACACCGAGGCCGTGGCCCGCGACTGGGACGTACCGGCCCTTACGGGCACATCCACGAAGGAAGACAGCTGATGCAACTCTCCGCACCTCTCGCCTACGCGGGCGACCCGCGCCGGGCCGCCGACGACGTCGCGGCCCTGGAGTCCTCCGGTCTGGACGCCGTCTGGGTGGCGGAGGCGTACGGCTTCGACTCGCCCACCATCATGGGCTACCTGGCCGCGCGCACGGAGCGTATGAAGATCGGCGCCGCGATCCTCAACGTCTACTCGCGCACCCCGGCCCTCATCGCCCAGACGGCGGCCGGACTCGACGCGATCTCCGGCGGCCGGGCGATCATGGGGCTCGGCGCCTCGGGGCCGCAGGTCGTCGAGGGCTGGCACGGAAAGCCCTACGACAAGCCGCTGGCCCGCACCCGCGAGACCATCGAGCTGACCCGCCGCATCCTGCGCCGCGAGGTCATCGACCACCACGGCATCACGGACATGCCGCTGCCCAAGGAAAAGGGCGGCAAGCTGGGCAAGCCGCTGAAGATCCTCACCAAGCCGGTCCGCTCCGAAGTGCCCCTCTACGTGGCGTCCCTGGGTCCGGCCAACGTGCGCATGACCGCCGAGATCGCCGACGGCTGGCTGCCCACCCTGTTCATCCCGGAGAAGGCCCACCAGGTGTGGGGCGCTCCGCTCGCCGAGGGCAAGGAGAAGCGCGATCCGGCGCTCGGCCCGTTGCAGACGGTCGCGGGCGGACTGCTCGCCATCGGTGACGACGCGGCGGCCGTACGGGATTTGGCCCGCCCCCAAATCGCCCTCTACGTAGGCGGCATGGGAGCGGTGGGGAAGAACTTCTACAACGACCTCGCGGTCGCGTACGGCTACGAGAAGGAAGCCAAGCTCATCCAGGAGCTGTATCTCTCCGGCAAGAAGAAGGAGGCCGAGGCAGCCGTCCCGGCCGAGTTCTGCGAGCTCATGTCGCTGTGCGGCCCGGAGAGCTACGTCCGCGAGCGCGTCGAGGCCTTCCGCGAGGCGGGCGTCGACATGCTCAACGTCATTCCCGTCGGCCCCGAGCCGGCCACATTGATCGAGACCGTCAAGGGCTGGCTCTAGGAGGCCGAACGTGAAGCGACAGATCTTCTCCGCCGAACACGAGGCGTTCCGCGAGACCGTCCGCACCTTCCTGGCCAAGGAGGTGCTGCCCCACTACGAGGAGTGGGAGAAGGACGGCATCGTCAGCCGTGACGCCTGGCTCGCCGCGGGCAAGCAGGGGCTGCTCGGGCTCGCCGTGCCCGAGGAGTTCGGCGGCGGGGGGAACACCGACTTCCGCTACAGCGCCGTCCTCGCCGAGGAGTTCACCCGCGCGGGCACGGCCGGGCTCGCGCTCGGCCTGCACAACGACATCATCGGCCCCTACCTCACCTCCCTGGCCACCGACGACCAGAAGCGGCGCTGGCTGCCCGGCTTCTGCTCCGGTGAGATCATCACGGCCATCGCGATGACCGAGCCCGGCGCGGGCTCCGACCTCCAGGGCATCCGCACCACCGCCACCGACCAGGGCGACCACTGGCTGCTCAACGGCTCCAAGACGTTCATCTCGAACGGCATCCTCGCCGACCTCGTGGTCGTCGTCGCCAAGACCTCCCCGGAGGGCGGCGCCAAGGGGCTGTCCCTGCTCGTCGTCGAGCGCGGCATGGACGGCTTCGAGCGGGGCCGCAACCTCGACAAGATCGGCCAGAAGTCCCAGGACACCGCCGAACTGTTCTTCAACGACGTACGCGTCCCCAAGGAGAACCTCCTCGGCGACCTCGACGGCGCCTTCATCCACCTGATGACGAACCTCGCGCAGGAGCGCATGGGCATCGCCGTCGCGGGGATCGCCGCCGCCGAGCACCTCCTGGACATCACCACGACGTACGTCAAGGAGCGCGAGGCCTTCGGGCGCCCGCTCTCCAAGCTCCAGCACATCCGCTTCGAGATCGCCGAGATGGCCACCGAGTGCGCCGTCACCCGTTCGTTCCTCGACCGCTGCATCGTCGATCACTCGAACGGGGAACTCGACGCCGTGCACGCGTCGATGGCCAAGTGGTGGGCCACCGAGCTGCAGAAACGCGTCGCCGACCGCTGTCTGCAACTGCACGGCGGGTACGGCTACATGACCGAGTACCGCGTCGCCAAGGCCTTTACCGACGGCCGCATCCAGACGATCTACGGAGGCACGACCGAGATCATGAAGGAGATCATCGGCCGCTCCCTGCTCGCCTGAGCCTTCCCCACCCTCACCTGCAAAGTTCTTTGCGAAAGGCTGCTGTCTTGACCACCGAAGCGTACGTATACGACGCGATCCGCACCCCGCGCGGACGCGGCAAGGCCAATGGCGCCCTGCACGGCACCAAGCCGATCGACCTCGTCGTCGGCCTGATCCACGAGATCCGGGCGCGGTTCCCCGACCTGGACCCGGCGGCCGTCGACGACATCGTCCTCGGCGTCGTCGGCCCCGTCGGCGACCAGGGCTCCGACATCGCGCGGATCGCGGCCATCGCCGCCGGGCTCCCCGACACCGTCGCGGGCGTCCAGGAGAACCGCTTCTGTGCCTCGGGTCTCGAAGCGGTCAACATGGCCGCGATGAAGGTGCGCTCGGGCTGGGAGGACCTCGTCCTGGCGGGCGGCGTCGAGTCGATGTCGCGCGTCCCGATGGCCTCGGACGGCGGTGCCTGGTTCGCCGACCCGATGACCAACTACGAGACGGGCTTCGTGCCGCAGGGCATCGGCGCCGACCTGATCGCCACCGTCGAGGGCTACTCGCGGCGTGACGTCGACGAGTACGCCGCCCTGTCCCAGGAGCGCGCCGCGGCGGCCTGGAAGGACAACCGCTTCGAGAAGTCCGTCGTGCCGGTGAAGGACCGCAGCGGCCTGGTCGTCCTCGACCACGACGAGTACATGCGCCCCGGCACCACCGCCGACTCGCTCGCCAAGCTGAAGCCGTCCTTCAAGGACATCGGCGACCTCGGCGGCTTCGACGCCGTGGCGCTGCAGAAGTACCACTGGGTCGAGAAGATCGACCACGTCCACCACGCGGGCAACTCCTCCGGCATCGTGGACGGCGCCGCTCTTGTCGCCATCGGCACCAAGGAGGTCGGCGAGCGCTACGGCCTCACGCCGCGCGCCCGCATCGTCTCCGCGGCCGTCTCCGGCTCCGAGCCGACCATCATGCTGACCGGCCCCGCACCGGCCGCGCGCAAGGCGCTCGCCAAGGCGGGTCTGACCATCGACGACATCGACCTCGTCGAGATCAACGAAGCGTTCGCGGCGGTCGTCCTTCGCTTCGTCAAGGACATGGGCCTGTCCCTGGACAAGGTCAACGTCAACGGCGGCGCGATTGCGTTGGGGCATCCCCTGGGCGCGACCGGGGCGATGATCCTGGGCACGCTGGTGGACGAGCTGGAGCGGCGTGACCTGCGGTACGGGCTCGCCACGTTGTGCGTCGGCGGCGGCATGGGCATCGCCACGATCGTGGAGCGGGTCTCCGGCTGAGCGCCGTAGGGGCTGTTGCCGTCGCCGACTGCGGGTGCCTCGTGGCCGGTCGCGCAGTTCCCCGCGCCCCTGAAGGCCTGCGGCTTCGCCGCTGCCTTCCCGGGGAACTGCGCGACCAGCCCCCACCGGCGTCAAGTCGGCAACGAGACAGCACCACCCTCCCCGGACCCCGCCACCGCCAAGCGCCCACCGCATGAGACTTCACGGAGACAAGACCATGACCGAAAGCACGACCATCCGCTGGGAACAGGACGACACCGGCGTCGTCACCCTCGTACTCGACGACCCCAACCAGTCCGCGAACACCATGAACCAGGCGTTTAAGGACTCCATCGCGGCGATCGCCGAACGCGCGGAGGCCGAGAAGGACTCCATCCGCGGCATCATCTACACCTCCGCCAAGAAGACCTTCTTCGCGGGCGGTGACCTGAAGGACATGATGCAGGCAGGCCCCGAGAACGCGCAGGACGCGTTCGAGGCGGGCGTCGCCATCAAGAGCTCCCTGCGCCGCATCGAGACCCTGGGCAAGCCGGTCGTCGCCGCCATCAACGGCGCGGCCCTGGGCGGCGGTTACGAGATCGCCCTGGCCAGCCACCACCGCGTCGCGCTCGACGCGCCCGGATCCAAGATCGGCCTGCCCGAGGTCACCCTCGGCCTGCTCCCGGCGGGCGGCGGCGTGACCCGCACCGTACGCCTCATGGGCATCGCGGACGCGCTGCTCAAGGTGCTGCTCCAGGGGACCCAGTACTCCCCGAAGCGCGCCCTGGAGAACGGCCTCGTCCACGAAGTGGTGGCCGACCGCGACGAGATGCTCGCCAAGGCCCGCGCCTTCATCGACGCCAACCCCGAGTCGGCGCAGCCCTGGGACAAGCCCGGCTACCGCATCCCCGGCGGCACCCCGGCCAACCCGAAGTTCGCGGCGAACCTGCCCGCGTTCCCGGCCAACCTGAAGAAGCAGATCAATGGCGCTCCCTACCCGGCCCCGCGCAACATCCTCGCGGCGGCCGTGGAGGGCTCGCAGGTCGACTTCGAGACCGCGCTGACCATCGAGGCCCGCTACTTCACCGAGCTGGTCACCGGGCAGACCGCGAAGAACATGATCCAGGCGTTCTTCTTCGACCTCCAGGCCGTCAACTCCGGCGCCAACCGCCCCAAGGGCATCGAGGCCCGCCCGGTCCGCAAGGCCGCCGTCCTGGGCGCCGGGATGATGGGCGCGGGCATCGCCTACTCGTGCGCCCGCGCGGGCATCGAGGTCGTCCTGAAGGACGTCTCCGCCGAGGCCGCCGCCAAGGGCAAGGCCTACTCCGAGAAACTGTGTGCCAAGGCGGTGCAGCGGGGGCGTACGACCCAGGAGAAGGCCGACGCGCTCCTCGCCCGCATCACGCCGACCGCCGATCCGCAGGATCTCGCGGGCTGCGACGCCGTGATCGAGGCGGTCTTCGAGGACACCTCGCTCAAGCACAAGGTGTTCCAGGAGATCCAGGACGTCATCGAGCCGGACGCGCTGCTCTGCTCCAACACCTCGACGCTGCCGATCACCCAGCTCGCCGAGGGCGTCACGCGGCCCGTCGACTTCATCGGTCTGCACTTCTTCTCGCCCGTCGACAAGATGCCGCTCGTCGAGATCATCAAGGGCGAGCGCACCGGGGACGAGGCGCTCGCCCGCGCCTTCGACCTCGTACGCCAGATCAACAAGACGCCGATCGTCGTCAACGACTCGCGCGGCTTCTTCACCTCCCGCGTCATCGGGCACTTCATCAACGAAGGCGTCGCGATGGTCGGCGAGGGCATCGAGCCCGCGTCCATCGAGCAGGCCGCGGCCCAGGCGGGCTACCCGGCGAAGGTCCTCTCCCTGATGGACGAGCTGACCCTCACCCTGCCGCGCAAGATCCGCAACGAGACCAAGCGCGCCGTCGAGGAGGCCGGCGGCACGTGGGCCGGGCACCCCTCGGACTCCGTCATCGACCGCATGGTCGACGAGTTCGAGCGCCCCGGCAGGAGCGGGGGAGCGGGCTTCTACGACTACGTGGACGGCAAGCGCGCGGGCCTGTGGCCGGGTCTGCGCGAGCACTTCACCAAGCCGGGCACGGAGATCCCGTTCAAGGACATGCAGGAGCGCATGCTCTTCTCCGAGTCGCTCGACACCGTGCGCCTGGTGGAGGAGGGCGTCCTGACGTCCGTCGCGGACGCCAACATCGGCTCCATCTTCGGCATCGGCTTCCCCGGCTGGACGGGCGGTGTGCTCCAGTACATCAACGGCTACGAAGGCGGCCTGCCCGGCTTCGTGGCCCGCGCGCGTGAGCTGGCCGACCGCTACGGGGAGCGGTTCACGCCGCCCGCGCTGCTTGTCGAAAAGGCCGACAAGGGCGAGAAGTTCAGCGACGTCTGACCCTCTTCACCTGCGGTTCCGCCTCCTCGCGGGCGGAACCGCAGGTCTTCGCCCCCGCGTCGTATCCTCCCGTAGAGCATGATCACGACAAACGGAGGATGACCGCGGTGCGGTTCACAACTGGGGGAACGACGCGAGCAGTGGGCGTCGGAGTGCTGGTCCTCTCGCTGGCCCTGACGGGCTGCGGGGGAAAGAAGAAGAACAAGAAGCACAAGTCGCGTTCGGGGTCGTCGCACAGCCGCACCATCGGCGGCACGACCGGTGGCTCCGGCGCCAAGGGCACGGGCACCGGCTCGCTCGGCGGCGCACAGGACGCCAAGGCGATCCTGCCGCCCGCCGACACGATGCCCGCCGCTCTGCGCACCGTCAGCACGGAGTTGCACAGCCGCGCCAAGGCGCCCTCCGTGTGCAAGGACCCGGGCGGCAAGTGCAAGAACGCCGTCGCCAACGGCCGGGTCGGCTACCGCAGCAACGACAAGGCGGAGGGCGCGAGTTACGACCTCGTCGTGTACCGCAACGACAGGGCCGCCCGGCGTGCCTTCGCCGCCTGGGACAGCTACGTCCGCAACAACAAGCACGAGCTGAAGGTCGTCGACGGGCCGGAACGGGGCGCCGACAGCGTCACCTTCGGGTTCACCGGCCCGGCGCGGAAGAACACCCGGGAGATCGTCATCCTCCAGGGCAAGTTCGTCGCCACGCTGGGGCTCCGGGACAACGCCGGATCCGCGGACGCCACGCAGGACCTGGGCGTTCTCGCCGAGGTCTACGCACAGCGGCTGCGACAGGCCTCGCAGGGCGAGACGCCGACCGCCACCGCGGCCAACGCCACGGTGTAGCAGACGGTGCACCAACCGGACCGGGAGTGGCTCAGGTCTCCTTGAGCCACTCTCGCAGCTCCTCCTTGAGGGAGCGCTGGAACGCGGTCACCAGGGCCTGCACCACCATCGGCTGCATGTGGGCCGACAGGGAGCGCATCGCCGCCACGTGCTCCGGGTCCGACTCCCGGTCCCGGTAGGGCCCCCACACCTCGTCGCGGAAGAGCCGGGAGAGCTCGACCGCGGCCGAGCGGGTGTGCTCCATCAGGACCGTGCGCGCCGCCAGGATGGTCTCGTGCGCGATGGGCACGTCGAGCAGTTCCACGCCCAGGCGCAGCAGCCCCGGATCGACGCGGTACGACCCTTGGTGCTCCGTCGGCGCGACGACCCCCATCGCCGAGAGCCGGTCCAGGTCCGCCTCGTTCAGCGAACGGCCCGCCCTGCGTTCCAGCTCCGCGTGGTCGGTGTCCTCGGCCGAGTCGGGGGCCCAGGAGGCCACCACCGCACGGTGGATGGCCAGATCGTGGGCGCTCAGATCCGGCGGCAGCTGTTCCAGGTACCGCTCGATCGCGGCCAGCGTCATGCCCTGGTGCTGCAGCTCCTCGATGAGCCCGAGCCGCGACAGGTGCTCCTGGCCGTAGTGACCGACCCGGCGCGGGCCGATCACGGGTGGCGGCAGAAGACCCTTGGTGCTGTAGAAGCGGATCGTGCGGACGGTGACACCCGCGCGCGCGGCCAGCTCGTCGACCGTGAGCGTCGGCTCTTCCGTGTCCGACGTCGTCGTCATCGTCATGGCAGCGCATCGCCTCCCCAGTTGTGCACCGATCCGGTGCAACAGTATTGCTGTCTCACCACTGTTGTGAAAGCGTCCCGCCCAGTCACTTGCTTCGTCGATGACGCCAGGAGGCGGTCATGACCACGATCCTGCGACTTCCCGGGGAGCCCGCCGACATCACCCTCCCCGCCCTGCTGCTCCGCAACGCCGAGGACCATGGTGACCGCCCCGCGCTCTCCTGGCGCGCCACCCCCGAGGGGGAGTGGACGACCCTGACCTGGCGCGAAGCGCGCCGCAAGGTCGCCGTCCTCGCCGCCGGGTACACGGCGCTCGGCGTACGGCGCGGCGAACACGTCCTCATGATGATGGGCAACCGCCCCGAACACTGGCTGAGCGATCTCGCCCTCGTGCATCTCGGCGCGGTCCCCGTCACCGTGTACGGCACGTCGGCCCCCGAGCAGATCGCGCACATCGCCCGGCACAGCCGGGCCCGCTTCGCGATCATCGAGGGCGCCCGCGAGCTGGAACGCTGGGAGCCGCTCCTGTCGGACCCCGACGCCCCGATCGAGCGCCTGGTGGTCGTCGAGGCGGCCGACGCGGGCCCGCACCGCACGTACGGCTCCCTGCACGCCACCGGAAGCCGGCTGTTCGACCCGGACACCTTCGAGAAGGCCTGGCGCGAGTCCCGGGCCGAGGATCCGCTGACCGTCGTCTACACCTCGGGCACCACCGGCGACCCCAAGGGCGTCCGCATCACGCACCGCAACGTCGTCCTCAACGGCGTCGCCCTGGACGCCGTCGTAGAGCTGCCCGACTTCGTGGAGCACATCAGCTATCTCCCGTTCGCACACGTCGCGGAGCGCATGCTGGGCATCTACCTGCCCGTGTTCCGCGTCTCGCACGTGTACCTGTGCGCGGATCCGGCCGCCGTCGCGGCGACCGCGCGCGAGCTGCGGCCCGCGCAGTTCTTCGGGGTCCCGCGCGTGTGGGAGAAGCTGGCCGCCTCCGTGAAGGCCGTGCTCGCCGGGCTGCCGCAGGAGCAGCGGGAGGCGATCGAGGCGGCGAACGAGACGGCACGCGCGCGTGTGGACTGCGTCGAGCGCGGCGAGGAACCGACGGCGGCGCTGGAGGCGGCGTACCGGGAGGCCAAGGAGAAGACCATCGATCCGCTGCTCTCGCTGGCCGGCTTCGACCGCCTGGTGTGGACCGCGAGCGCGGCGGCCTCGATGCCCCTGGACGTCGTGCGCTTCTGGGCGGGCTTCGACATCGTGATCATGGACGCGTGGGGACTCACGGAGACGACCGGCGTCGTCACCATCAACACCCCGGCCGCCTTCCGGCTCGGCTCGGTCGGCAAGCCCCTGGACGGCCTGGAGATCCGCACCACCGACGACGGCGAGATCCTGGTGCGCGGCGCGACGGTCTTCGACGGCTATCTGCTGCCCGACGGCGGTGTCGATTCGGCCTGCGACGCGGACGGCTGGTTCGCCACCGGAGACGTCGGGCGGATCGACGAGGACGGCTTCCTCTGGCTCACCGACCGCAAGAAGGAACTGATCGTGACGTCGACGGGCAAGAACGTCTCGCCCGCACTCGTCGAGAACACCCTCAAGGAGCACCCGCTCATAGGCCAGGCCCTCGTCCACGGCGACGGCCGTTCCTACCTGGTCGCGCTGCTCGTCCTGGACGCCGAGATGGCCCCGGTATGGGCGGCCTCCCGGGGGATCACGGGCGACCTGATGGCGAGCGAGGCCGTACAGGAAGAGGTCGCGCGCGCCGTCGAGGCGGCCAACGCGCGCCTCAACCGCACGGAGCAGATCAAGCGCTACCGGCTCCTGGGGGAGGAGTGGGGCCCCGAGACCGGGGAGCTGACGCCCTCCCTGAAGCTGCGCCGCAGGGTCATCCGGGAGAAGTACGCGGAGGCCATCAGCGCGCTGTACCCCCAGTGATTCACGAGCCCTACATCTGGTGATCATCGGGTGTACAGCCCCTGCCCACCATGTGAGAAGTTCCGCTATGTGACGTGCGCCACCGCATGTCCGGCGATCTCTGGGGGAAGGTGTCGCGTCGGTCCACGCACATCAGGGGTGTCGTGGACCGGAGCACATCCGGACACCGGAGTTTTCCGGGCACCAGAGAGTAGACCCCCCACGTGAGCAAGGAAGCCGTAGACACGGCCGCTGCGGACGCATCCCGCACAGATGCGTCCCAGGCCCCCGCGGACGCGGGCGACGCCGGTTACAGCAAGGACCTCAAGGCCCGTCACGTCAACATGATCGCGATCGGTGGCGCGATCGGAACTGGACTCTTTCTCGGTGCGGGCGGCCGCCTGCACTCCGCGGGCCCCGCGCTCGCCGTCGCGTACCTCGTGTGCGGCATCTTCGCCTTCTTCGTCGTGCGCGCCCTCGGCGAGATGGTCATCTACCGGCCGTCGTCGGGTTCGTTCGTCTCGTACGCGCGTGAGTTCCTCGGCGAGAAGGGCGCCTACGTCGCCGGCTGGATGTACTTCCTCAACTGGTCGACCACCGGCATCGCCGACATCACCGCGATCGCGCTCTACACGCACTACTGGAGCTTCTTCACCGACATCCCCCAGTGGGTGCTCGCGCTGATCGCCCTCGCCGTCGTCCTAGTGATCAACCTGATCTCGGTGAAGTACTTCGGCGAGATGGAGTTCTGGTTCGCGATCGTCAAGGTCGCGGCCCTGATCGCCTTCATGCTCATCGGCATATTCCTGCTGGTCACGCAGCACGACGTCGACGGCCAGACGCCCGGCCTGAGCGTGATCACCGACAACGGCGGCTTCCTGCCGCACGGCCTGATGCCGGTCGTGATCGTCATGCAGGGTGTCGTCTTCGCGTACGCGTCCCTCGAACTGGTCGGCGTCGCGGCGGGCGAGACCGCCGAGCCGCAGAAGGTCGTCCCGCGCGCGGTGAACTCCATCATGTGGCGCGTGGGCCTCTTCTACGTCGGCTCGGTCATCCTCCTCGCCCTGCTGCTCCCGGGGTCGGTGTACTCGGCGGACCAGAGCCCGTTCGTGACGGTCCTCTCCAAGATCGGCGTCCCCGCGGCCGGTGACGTGATGAACCTGGTCGTCCTCACGGCGGCGATGTCGTCCCTGAACTCGGGCCTGTACTCCACGGGCCGCATCCTGCGCTCGATGGCCATGGCCGGTTCGGCGCCGAAGTTCACCGCCAGGATGAACAAGAGCCAGGTCCCCTACGGCGGCATCCTGCTCACCTCCGCGGTGTGCGTGCTCGGCGTGGGCCTGAACTTCCTCATGCCGAGCCAGGCCTTCGAGATCGTCCTGAACGTGGCGTCCCTCGGCATCATCAGCACCTGGGTGATCATCATGATCTGTCACCTGGCGTTCGTACGCCGCGCCAAGGAAGGCGTGATCACCCGCCCGAGCTTCCGGCTCCCGGGCAGCCCGGTCACGGAGATCGTCACGATCGCCTTCCTGCTGGCAGTGCTCGGCCTGATGTGGAAGGACCCCGAGATCGGCCGCAAGACGCTCTACCTCATCCCGATCATCGGGGCGGCGCTGGCCGTGGGCTGGTACGCCATCCGCAAGAGGGTGGACCGCGAGGCAGCGGGCCTTACGAAGTAGCAGGTCAACCCGCCACGGTCAGTGGCAGCGCCTACGGTGGCGTCACGTCGGACATCACGCATGTCCGAGGTGGCGCCACCGCGCTGTTCGAGGGCAGCGAAGCGGCAGTCAGTGCGGCAGTCAGGGCGGCAGTCAGGGCGGAGAAGCGCCGGCCGGTGCCGTTCCCGTCTTGGTGGCCCGGGTCGGGATGGCTGTGGTGCCGCCACCCCTGCGGATCGCCGTGACCTCGGGCGTCGCATACTGGAACACACACAAACCGGGCACCGGCCGGCGGGCCCGACGACGTCTGGGAGCCGCGTGATGCCAAGCCGCCGCCGGACTCCCGAGGAGCCACCGCCCCCGCCTCCGCCCGACGGGATCCTGTGGGACATCGCGGGCGACGTCCGCGCCCTGCTCGCCCTGCCCGCGGCGCTCACGATGCAGGTCGCGCACCCCGCGGTGGGCGCCGGCGTCGACACGTACTCCGTCTTCCGCACCGACCCCTGGGGGCGCGGCGAGCGCTCGCTGCGGTCGCTGCAGACCTGGGTGTACGGGGGTGAGAGCGCGGCCGAGGAGGGGCGCAGGCTGCGCGAACTGCACAAGCACATCCGGGGCACGGACGCGCACGGCCGCGACTACCACGCGCTGACGCCCGCGTACTACGCGTGGGTGCACGCCACGGGGTTCCCCGTCTACCACCACGCCCAGAAGTACCTGGGCCGTCCCTTCACCGAGGAGCAGGAGCGGCAGCTGTACGCGGAGTGGCTCCAGGTCGGCCGGATCCTCGGTATCCATGACCGGGACATGCCGCAGACTCTCGAGGAGTTCTGGCCGTACTACGCGAAGGTCCTCGCCGACGAGTTGGAGTTGACGGAGGTGGTGCGCGACCTGGTCGCCACGGACCGCCCGGTCCCGCCCCCGGACCGCGGTCCTTACCTGCTGCGGGTGACGCTGCGCGCCCTGTGGCCGCTGCTCCTGCCGCCCCTGGCCCGCTTCCGCCGCTTCATCACGATCGGCCTGATGCCGCCGGACGCGAGGGCGGCGATCGGCCTGCCGTGGACGGAAGCCCAGGAGCGGCGCCTGTGCCGCCTCGGCCGGGTGATCGGCACGGTGACCCCCCGCCTACCGGAACGGCTCCGCTACTTGCCACTGGCGCGCAGGGCCCGGGCGCACCGCGTCCTCAAACGCCGGACGGCCTGATCTCCCCGCCCACCCGCCCTATCCAGCAGCTCGCTGCCGGGTGATCGGGTGGGTGGGCGGGAAAGCATCCGTCGCGAAGCGGCGGCTCAGTATCCGCGAAGCGGCGGTTCAGTGTCAGTGGCCGTGCACACCGTTCGTCGCAGCGATCGACTTCCACGACTTCGGCGCAGCCGGGATTCCCGCGGCACGCGCGACCCCGGCACGGGCCGCGGCCGGAGCGGACGGCTTCGACGGCTGGTACAGCCACGCATCGAACAGCGCGGCGAGCGGCTTACCGGAAACCTTCTCCGCGTACTTCACGAAGTCTCCCACCTTCGCGTTCCCGTACGCGTGCTCCTTCGGCCACCCCTTCAGAATCGCCGAGAAGGACTTCTCACCGACCTCGTTGCGCAGTGCCTGCAGGGCCAGCGCCCCGCGGTCGTACACGGCGATGTCGAACTGGTTGTCCGGCCCCGGGTCACCCGGCTTGACCTTCCAGAACGGGTCGTCGGCGGGGTGCTGCGCGTACACATAGTCCGCCAGCTCCTGCGCCGTACCCTCGCCCTCCTTCTCCGACCACAGCCACTGGCTGTACCGCGCGAAGCCCTCGTTGATCCAGATGTCCTTCCAGCCGTCGACGGACACGCTGTCGCCGTACCACTGGTGGGCCAGCTCATGGACCACGACGGACACGTTGGAGCCGTTCGCGAACTGCCTCGGGCTGTAGAACGGCCGCGTCTGCGTCTCCAGGGCGAAGCCGCTCGTCACGTTCGGGACGTACCCGCCCAGGGCGTTGAAGGGGTACTTGCCGAAGACGGTCTCCAGCCACTCCGTGACCTCGACCGACCGCTCGATGCTCGCCCGCGCGGCCCCCGCGTTGTCGCCGAGGTCCTTGCTGTAGGCGTTCAGGACGGGCAGGCCGTCCGCGGTCTTGTCCGTCGTGATGTCGAACTTGCCGACGGCGAGCGTCGTCAGATAGCTGGCCTGCGGCTTGTTCGAGCGCCAGTTGAAGCGCGTCCAGCCGAGCTTCGAACTCTGCGACTGCAGCACGCCGTTGGAGATGGCCTGCGAGCCGTCGGGCACGGAGACCGAGACGTCGTACGTCGCCTTGTCCAGCGGGTGGTCGTTGGACGGGAACCACCAGGCGGCCGAATCCGGCTCCTGCGCTGCCACGCCGCCGTCCGGCGTGCGCGCCCACGCCGTGAAGCCGTTGATCTTCACCTCGGACGGCTTGCCCGCGTAACGGACGACGACGGTGATCGGCGTTCCCTTGGGAAGTCCGGCCGCCGGAGTGATCTCCAGCTCCTGCTCGCCGGACTTCTTGAAGGTGGCCTTCTTGCCGTTGACGCGCACCTCGCTGACCTTCAGGCCGAAGTCGAGGTTGAAGCGGGAGAGGTCCTGCGTCGTGGTGGCGTTGAGGGTCGCCGTGCCTTCGAGCAGATCGGTCTTCGGCTGGTACTTCAGCCGCAGGTCGTAGTGCGAGACGTCGTAGCCGCCGTTGCCGCTGGCCGGGTAATAGGGATCGCCGATACCCGGGGCCCCGGGCGTGAAGTCGGCGGCCGATGCCGGGATCGCCAGCAGCAGAGAGGCCGCGAGCGCGCCAGGGGCGATGAGTCTGCGGTGCACAAGAGCTCCAAGTCGTAGGGGCACTTCGGTAGGTGGCTCGACCTTATTGAGCCCTCTGGCCACGCGTCATGTCCACGGTCGCTGCTGTCACACGATCGCCATTCGGCCGACATGTGCCAAATCGCCCCATGAACCTGTCGTCGTCGCGTACTGCCCTCTGTCGCGCAGGAGTTGACCCGTGTACCTTCCGCGCCATGCCGATACGTGCGCGAAGCACGCGCTTGATCTGGAGATCACTGCTGACGGCGGCCCTGGCCGCCCTGCTTGCCACGCTCGTGTCCCCGGGTGCCGCCCAAGGTGCGCCGAGCGCCCCGCGCGAGAGCAAGCCCGTCTACTCGTACGAGAGCGCGATCCGCGAATCCGTCTGGGTCGACACGAGGATCGACGGTGACGGCGACGGGAAGACCGATCGGGTCGCCGTCGACGTCGTCCGGCCCCGCGAACCCGCCCAGCAGGGGCGGAAGATACCCGTGATCATGGACGCCAGCCCGTACTACTCCTGCTGCGGACGGGGCAACGAGAGCCAGAAGAAGACCTACGACGCGGACGGCAACCCCGTCCAGTTCCCGCTCTACTACGACAACTACTTCGTGCCCCGCGGCTACGGATTCGTCGCCGTCGACCTCGCGGGGACGAACCGCTCCGACGGCTGCGTGGACGTCGGGGGCCGCTCCGACATCCAGTCCGCCAAGGCCGTCGTCGACTGGCTGAACGGCCGGGCCCGCGGCTACACCACCCGCACCGGTGGCAAGAACGCCGAGGCGTCCTGGACGAACGGCGCCACCGGCATGATCGGCAAGAGCTACGACGGGACCATCGCGCAGGGCGTGGCCGCCACCGGGGTGCGAGGTCTCAAGACCATCGTGCCGATCGGCGCGATCTCGTCCTGGTACGACTACTACTTCGCCAAGGGCGCCCCGCTCTACGACAGCGGCCCCGAGTGGCTGTCGGACTACGTGGAGAGCCCGGAGGCCAGGGCCCGCTGCGCCGCCGTACAGAAGCGACTTGTCGACGAGGCACCCCGCACCGGCGACTGGACCCGGCTGTGGAGCGAGCGCGACTACACCCCGGACGCGGACAAGGTGAGGGCCAGCGTCTTCGCCGTACACGGCATGCAGGACCTCAACGTCCGCACGAAGCACTTCGGCCAGTGGTGGGACGCCCTCGCCGACGAGGGCGTCGACCGCAAGGTGTGGCTCAGCCAGACCGGTCACGTCGACCCGTTCGACTTCCGGCGCGGTGACTGGGTGCGCACCCTGCACCGCTGGTTCGACCACGAACTCCTCGGCTACGACAACGGCATCGACCGCGAGCCGATGGCCGACATCGAGCGCGCCCCCGGGCAGTGGACCACCGACCGCGTCTGGCCGCCGCGCGGCACCGACACGGTGAAACTCCGCCCAGGCAAGGGGACCGCACCCGGCGTCGGCACCCTCACCACGCGCCCCGGCACCGGCAGCGAGACGTTCACCGACGACCCGAAGCTGAGCGAGACCGACTGGGCCGCCCAGATCGACACCTCGACCCCGTCGAAGGCCGGGTTCATCAGCAGGCCACTGGGCAGCGACCTGCGCCTGTCGGGCTCCTCCGAGGTGACGGTCACCGCGACCCCGACGACCCGCACCGCCCATCTCTCCGCGGTCCTCGTCGACCTCGGCCCCGCCACCATCCGCGACTACGCCGGCGCGGGCGAGGGCATCACCACGCTCCCCGAACGCACCTGCTGGGGCGGGAGCACCGCCGGTGACAGCTCCTGCTTCAAGGAGACGGCGCCGAAGACCGCCGACGTCGACTACACGGTGTTCAGCCGCGGCTGGGCCGACCTGGGCAACTGGGCCGACGACCACAAGGGCCGTCCCCTCACGCCGGGCAAGAAGCACACGATCACCCTCGACCTGGCCGCGAGCGACCACGTCGTACCGAAGGGCCACCGCCTCGCGCTGATCGTCGCGGGCACCGACAAGGACCTCATCGATCCTCCCCCAAGCTCTCCGACGCTCGCCATCGACCTGGCCCGTACATCGGCGAAGGTACCGCTGGTGGGCGGCGCCGACGCGTTCAGGACCTCGTCCGGATCCGTCGCCCCGCGCGAATCCCGTCTCGACGGCGTGGCCCCGCCGCGTCCGTTCCGCCCCATCCCGGGAGGCAGCACTTCATGAGACCCCGCACCGGCCTCACGCCCCGCGCCCGCACTCTGGCGCTCGCCTGCGCCGCCGCCGCGCTCGCCGCACCCCTCGTGACCGTGCCCGCGCAGGCGACGCCGACGCCGCCCCGCACCGGATTCGAGAAGACCAACGGCGCACGCTGGACCAGCCAGCCCGAGGAACAGGAACTCCTCGCCGCCGTCGACAAGGCGACCGACCGGGTCTCGGTGTCCCGCATCGGCACCACCAAGCAGGACCGGCCCGTCCAACTGGTCCGCATCGGCGAACGCCCCACGAAGAACACGGTGTTGCTGATCTGCAGCCAGCACGGCGACGAACCGTCCGGCCGCGACGCCTGCCTGTCGACCATCCGCGACCTGGCGTACGCCAAGGACAAGAAGACCCGGAAGTTCCTCTCGCGCACCACGCTCCTCGTCGTCCCCACCGCCAACCCGGACGGCCGCGCCGCCGACACCCGGGGCAACTCCGACGGCGTCGACATCAACCGCGACCACCTCTCCCTGCGGACCGCGGAGGCCCGCGCCATGGCCGCCGTCATCCGCGACCGGCAGCCCGACTCCATATACGACCTGCACGAGTACGGAGCGACCCCGAAGTACTACGACAAAGACCTGTTCGACCTGTGGCCGCGCAACCTGAACACCGACGAGGCGGTGCACAAGGAGGCGCAGACCCTCTCGCAGACCTACGTCAGGCCCGCCGCCAACAAGGCGGGCCACACGACGGGGACGTACGGGATCTGGACCGACCCCGTGACCGGCGACCCGATCAAGCAGACGGCGGGCGACGGCCAGGAGCGCATCCTGCGCAACATGTCCGGCATCAAGCACGCGGCGGGGCTGCTCATCGAGAGCCGCGTCGACCCGCTCACCGACGCCGAGAAGAAGGACGAGGCGCTGAACAACCGGCGCCGCGTGAAGTCCCAACTCTCGGCGCTCGGCGGCCTGTTCGCGTACGCGGACGAGCGGCGCGGCCAGTTGGAGGCGGCCACCGGTGCGGCCCGCCTCGAAGGCTTCCGTGACCGCGGGCCCGTCTATGTCGGCGGTGCGGACAACGACCCCGCCGAGCCGTCCGAGGTGATCCAGGACCCGCCCTGCGGCTACCGGCTCGACGCCGCACAGTACGGCGACGTCAAGGACGAACTGGCCTTGCACGGAGTCAAGGTCAGGCCAGCGGGCAGGGGTGCCTACGTCCCCCTGCGGCAGTCGGCGCGAAACCTCGTACCGTTGCTGCTCGACGAGCGTGCTCCCTATCACCTGGTGACGGGTCGGCCCGACACCGGCTGTTGAGCAGGTGAGAGGCGCGTCACATGTGGTAGGGGGTACGGAGAACATTGATCTGACGTATCCACTCTGTGAAAGGTGCCATTTGTGACGCAGGAACAGCAGAAAGCGGACAGTGGGGGAGGCCCGCCCGATTCGGGGGCGGGCCTGGCCGCCGAACGGGCCCCGCAGACCGACCGGATCGTGTTCGGTGTCACCGCCGTACTCACCCTGGCCTTCGTGGTCTGGGGCGCCGTGGCGACGGATTCGCTCGAGAAGACCTCGACGAAGATGCTCAACGGCCTGATCCACAACGGCGGCTGGGCCTTCATGCTGGCCGCGAGCGGCTTCGTAGTCTTCGCGCTCTGGCTCGCCGTCAGCCGGTACGGGAAGATCACCCTCGGCAAGGAGGGCGAGGAGCCGGAATTCCGCACCGTCTCCTGGGTCGCCATGATGTTCAGCGCCGGTATGGGCATCGGTCTGATGTTCTATGGCGTGAGCGAGCCGCTCGCCCACTTCACGACGCCCCCGCCGGGCACGGACCCGGCCGACTCCGCCGCGAAGATGGAAACGGCGATGGCCACGACCCTCTTCCACTGGACGCTCCACCCGTGGGCGATCTACGCGGTCGTGGGTCTCGCCATCGCGTACAGCACGTTCCGGCGTGAGCGCAGGCAGACCATCAGCGCCGTCTTCGAGCCGCTCATCGGCGCCAAGCACGCCCACGGCGCCTGGGGCAGGGTCATCGACATCATCGCCATCTTCGCCACGCTCTTCGGGTCGGCGGCCTCGCTGGGGCTCGGCGCGCTGCAGATCGGCAGTGGCTTCGAGGTGCTCGACTGGAGCAGCGATGTGCCCACCAGCCTGTTGGTGGCCATCATCGCCGTCCTGACCGTGGCGTTCGTGGCGTCCGCCATCTCCGGAGTGGAGAAGGGGGTGCAGTGGCTGTCGAACATCAACATGGTGCTCGCGTTCCTGCTCATCGTCTTCGTCTTCATCGTGGGTCCGACGGTCATCGTCCTCGACCTGCTGCCGACCTCGATCGGTGCCTACCTCGGGGATCTGCCCCAGCTGGTCGGGCGTACGGAGGCGTCGAGCGGCAAGGGCGTCTCGGACTGGCTCGGCAGCTGGACGGTCTTCTACTGGGCCTGGTGGATCTCGTGGACGCCCTTCGTGGGCATGTTCATCGCGAGGATCAGCCGCGGCCGTACGATCCGCCAGTTCGTGGGCGGCGTCATCCTGGTGCCCAGCACCGTCAGCCTTCTCTGGTTCGCCGTGTTCGGCGGCACCGCGATGAAGGTGAAGGAGCGCGGCGGCCTCGCCGACGAGTCCACGCCCGAGGGGCAGCTCTTCGGTCTGCTGCACGAGTACCCGATCGCCACGGTGACGAGCCTGCTCGTCATGATCCTCGTGGGCATCTTCTTCGTCTCGGGCGCCGACGCGGCGTCGATCGTCATGGGCACGCTCTCGCAGAAGGGCGCGCTCGAACCCGGCAAGTTCGTGGTCGTGTTCTGGGGTGTCGTGACCGGAGCCGTGGCGGCGATCATGCTGTTGATCGGCGACGGATCGGGCAACGCCCTCCAGGGCCTGCAGAATCTGACGATCCTGGTGGCCGCGCCGTTCACCCTGGTGATGATCGGGATGTGCGTGGCGCTCATGCGGGACCTGCGCCAGGACCCGCTGATCGTGCGCGGCGAGCACGGCACGGAAGCCGTCGAGAAGGCCGTGATCGCGGGCCACGAGCAGTACGACGGTGACTTCGAGATCCGTATCGGCCCGAGCGACAACGGGGACGACGAGGGGGCGACCAAGGCCGAGTCGGTCTGAGTCCGCACCACCCTCTTCCTTTCGCACCACTCTCAGGAGGCGGCCGCTTCGTCCGCGAAGCGCGCCGCCTCCTGTGTGCTTCCGCGTGTCCGTCCAGCCGGGCCGCGCCGTGTACGCCATCGACCATGCGTACGCCGGTCCGCGCCACGTGGACGGTCAACTCCTCGTCCACGACACGAATTTGGATCTATCGCCCCCGGTAGGCGCAGCGGAATGGGCCATGCCGTGCTCACATCACCCCCTAGATGGGGATACTCACACTATGTCTGCCGAGTACGCGACCTTCGGTCTGGCACCGGCCATGCGCGCCGGTGGGGTCCTCGCCAACGGTGACTACCAAGTCCACCGGGATTTCGTCGACTTCATCGTGAACGGGCGCCCGCTGCTGTTCCAGCTCTCCGACCTCGACGCCGTCTCCCCGCTCGCCTCCGACGTCCCACCCGCGATCTTCACCCACCACGTGCGCGGACTCCTCCTGGAGGCCGAGGCGCCCCTGCTCGACGACCGGCACGTCATCTACGGCTGCCCCGAGTGCGAGGGACTGGAGTGCGGGGCGGTCACGGCGGTCATCGAGCAGGCGCCGGACGGCACCGACACCTACGTATGGCGGGACTTCGCCTGGCAGACGGCCGAGCGGGCCGATCTGAAACTCAACGGCTACCACGGCATAGGGCCCTTCCGCTTCCGGGGCGCCGAATACCGCGAGGCGCTGCGGCAGTTGCTGGCGGACGGCGAACCCGCGGCGCGTCGCCGCAGGGTGCTCCTGATCGGCGCCCGCGTCGCTGTCCTCGCCAAGCTCGCGGCGGCTCTGCGCACGATCGGCGTCGGCGCCGAGATCGCGGCGGACGCGGCGGGCGTGCCACCGGACGAGCTGCGGACGTACGGGGCGGTGGCCTTCGGACGGTCCGTCCCGGCGGAGACGCGCGAGGGGGTGCGCGCGGCGTTCGAGGGCGCGGGGCTCCAGGTCGCGTACGTCGACGGCCTCGCCCCGATCATCCCGCTGCTGGTCGCCCAGATAGAACACGCCCTGGACCGCAGCCCGTTGGAGCTGCGCCGCCTGACGCGGCTCGCGGCGGCGGACGGCGCGGCGGGCGTCGACATCACCTCGACCTGCCGGGTCCAGCTCACCGCCTACCGCCTCGACCGACTCTCCCGCACGCAGACCCACCAGGTCTTCGACGGCGTCCTGGAGCCGGGGGAACACCGGATCACACTGGACAGGAAGGCGACAAAGGGCGAGTCGTACGTGGTGGCACGAACGACGGACAGCGTGCTTACGGCGCCGATAGTGAGGTAGCGGGGCTGGGTTTGCGGCGATCAACTGCCGCAGGGCGGCGATCAGCGGGGGCAGCTCGGGCGGCGAGCCGATGGCTGCAGGCACGGGGACGGTAGGGGCGAGGCGGCCCGGACAAGGGGTCGAGGTGGTGGAGCCGGGCTTGCGGTGAGTGGCTGCCGCAGGTGGCGATCAGCGGGGCGGCTCGGGTGGCGAGGTGGGGGGCCGGTAGTCGTCGGGCGGGCGGGAGGGGCCCGCCTTCGAGGCGGTGCAGGTGGGCTTGCCTTGAGCAGGTGCCGCAGGGCGGAGATCCGTGGATGGCAGCGGGGCGGCTCGGGTGGCGTGGCGCCCGCCGGTGGCGAGGGGCGTCAGGCACGCCTGGACGGGCGGGGCTGCTCGACGTGGGCGTTGGGCTGCCCCCCGGGCCCGGCCGGCTGCCGTCGGTGCTGCCGGGCGAGCCGGACCGGGTCTCGCCTAAACTCGACCCCCTGATGACCGCAACCCTCGTCGCCAAGAACCTCGCCGCCGGCCACGGCGACCGCTCCCTCTTCTCCGCCCTCGAACTCGTCGTCGCCCCCGGCGACGTCATCGGCCTCGTGGGCGCCAACGGAGCGGGCAAGTCCACCCTCCTGCGCCTCCTCGCGGGCCTGGACACCCCGGAGACCGGCGAACTGCGCCTCTCCCCGCCCACCGCGGCCGTGGGTCACCTCCCGCAGGAGCCCGACCGCCGCCCCGGTGAGTCCATCCGCGCCTTCCTGGCCCGCCGCACCGGCGTGGAAGAGGCCCAGCGGACCATGGACGAGGCCACCCAGGGTCTGGTCGACGGCACCCCGGGCGCGGACGACGCGTACGCGACCAGCCTGGAGCGCTGGCTCGCGCTCGGCGGCGCCGACCTGGACGAGCGTGCGGAGGAGGTCGCCGCATCGCTGGGCCTCGACGTCAGCCTCGACCAGCCCATGACCTCGCTCTCCGGCGGCCAGGCCGCCCGCGCGGGCCTCGCCTCGCTCCTCCTGTCCCGCTACGACGTGTTCCTCCTGGACGAGCCGACCAACGACCTCGACCTGGCGGGGCTCGAACGCCTGGAGAGCTTCGTGCGCGGCCTGCGCGCCGGCACGGTGGTCGTCAGCCACGACCGCGAGTTCCTCACCCGCACCGTCACCAAGGTCCTGGAGCTCGACCTCGCCCAGCAGCAGATCAACCTCTACGGCGGTGGCTACGACGCCTATCTGGAGGAGCGCGACGTCGCGCGCCGGCACGCCCGCGACGAGTTCGAGGAGTACGCCGACAAGAAGTCCGCCCTGGAGGGCCGCGCCCAGATGCAGCGGGGCTGGATGGACAAGGGCGTCAAGAACGCCCGGCGCAAGGCGGGCGACAACGACAAGATCGGCAAGAACTTCCGCAGCGATTCCAGCGAGAAGCAGGCGGCGAAGGCCCGTCAGACGCAGCGCATGATCGAGCGGCTCGACGTCGTCGAGGAGCCCCGCAAGGAGTGGGAGCTGCAGATGGAGATCGCGTCGGCGCCGCGCTCCGGCAGCGTCGTGGCGACCCTGCGCGACGCCGAGGTGCATCGCGGCGGCTTCACGCTCGGCCCTGTGTCGCTGCAGATCGACTGGGCGGACCGGGTGGCCATCACCGGCGCGAACGGCTCGGGAAAGTCGACGCTGCTCGGCACCCTGCTGGGTCGCATTCCCACGGACGCGGGCCACGCGGCCCTCGGCTCCGGGGTACTGGTCGGCGAGGTGGACCAGGCCCGCGCGCTGTTCCACGGCCCGGAGTCGCTCCTGGACGCGTTCTGCGCGGCCGTGCCCGACACCGAACCGGCCGAAGTCCGCACGCTGCTCGCCAAGTTCGGCCTGAAGGCCGCGCACGTCCTGCGCCCCGCGGCCACCCTCTCGCCTGGCGAACGCACCCGCGCGGGCCTCGCCCTGCTCCAGGGCCGGGGCGTCAACCTCCTGGTCCTCGACGAGCCGACGAACCACCTCGACCTGCCGGCGATCGAGCAACTGGAGTCCGCCCTCGACGCCTACGAGGGCACGCTGCTCCTGGTCACGCATGACCGCAGGATGCTGGACGCGGTACGGGTGACGCGGCGCCTGGAAGTGACGGACGGCAAGGTAGTGGAACTTCCCGCTCCTTGAGGCTGCCGGGCAATCGGGTGGGTGGGCGGGAAACCCCCGGCCGTTAGGCCGGGAAAACCACCCACCCACCCACCCACCCACCCACAGACAAGTGCGTCAGCGCTTCTTCGGATCCAACAACCCGGCCCGCCGCAACGCATCAGCCATGGCGTCATTGGCAGGCGGCGGCCCTTGCCGCTGCTGCCGCTGACCCTGGCCACCGCCCTGGCGCTGGGGGCGCTGGCCCCCTTGCCCCCGCTGCTGCGGCGGACGCCCGCCGCGCTTCGGGCGCTCCCCGGTGGAGTCGGCCGCGGCCTCATCGTCCAGACGCAGCGTCAGCGAGATCCGCTTGCGCGGAATGTCGACGTCCATCACCTTCACCTTGACGATGTCGCCCGGCTTCACCACGTCCCGCGGGTCCTTGACGAACGTCTTGGACATCGCCGAGACATGGACGAGCCCGTCCTGGTGGACACCGATGTCCACGAAGGCACCGAACGCCGCCACGTTCGTGACGACCCCCTCCAGGACCATGCCGGAGGCGAGGTCGGAGATCTTCTCGACGCCGTCCTTGAAGGTCGCCGTCTTGAACGCGGGACGCGGGTCGCGCCCCGGCTTCTCCAGTTCCTTGAGAATGTCGCTCACCGTGGGCAGACCGAAGGACTCGTCCACGAACTCGTCCGCCCTGAGCGAGCGCAGCGTGGCCGTGTCGCCGATGAGCGAGGCGACCTCGCCGCCCGTCTTCTTCGCCATCTTGCGCACCACGGGGTACGCCTCGGGATGCACGCTGGACGCGTCGAGCGGGTCGTCGCCGCCCCGGATGCGCAGGAAGCCCGCACACTGCTCGTACGCCTTGGGGCCGAGCCTTGCCACGTCCTTGAGGCCCTTGCGGGAGGAGAAGGGGCCGTTCGTGTCGCGGTGCGACACGATGTTCTCGGCGAGGCCCGCGCCGATGCCGGAGACCCGGGCGAGCAGCGGGGCGGATGCCGTGTTCACGTCCACGCCGACGCCGTTCACACAGTCCTCGACCACCGCGTCGAGCGAGCGGGACAGCTTCAGCTCGGAGAGGTCGTGCTGGTACTGGCCGACGCCGATGGACTTCGGGTCGATCTTCACCAGCTCGGCGAGGGGGTCCTGCAGCCGCCGGGCGATGGACACGGCGCCGCGCAGCGACACGTCCATGTCGGGCAGCTCCTGCGAGGCGAACGCCGACGCCGAGTACACCGAGGCTCCCGCCTCGGAGACCATCACCTTGGTGAGGTTCAACTCCGGGTGTTTCGCGATGAGTTCACCGGCGAGCTTGTCCGTCTCGCGGGACGCCGTGCCGTTCCCGATCGCGATCAGGTCGACCGAGTGCTCCTTGGCGAGCTTCGCGAGGGTGGCCAGGGACTGGTCCCACTTGTTCGCCGGGACGTGCGGGTTGATGACGTCGGTGGCGACGACCTTGCCGGTCGCGTCGACCACGGCGACCTTCACACCCGTACGGAAACCGGGGTCGAGGCCCAGCGTCGCGCGCGTGCCCGCCGGTGCGGCGAGCAGCAGGTCGCGCAGGTTCGACGCGAAGACCCGCACGGCCTCGTCCTCGGCGGCCGTTCGCAGCCGAAGGCGCAGGTCGATGCCCAGGTGCACCAGGATGCGGGTCCGCCAGGACCAGCGCACGGTGTCCTGCAGCCACTTGTCGGCCGGGCGTCCGCGGTCCACGACGCCGAAGCGGTGCGCGATCATCCCCTCGTACGAAGAAGGCCCCTCCGTCGCCTCCTCCGGCTCCAGGACGAGGTCGAGCACGTCCTCCTTCTCGCCGCGCAGCATCGCCAGGACGCGGTGCGAGGGGAGCTCCTTGAAGGGCTCGGAGAAGTCGAAGTAGTCGGCGAACTTGGCGCCCGCCTCCTCCTTGCCGTCCCGGACCTTCGCGGCGAGGCGCCCGCGCACCCACATGCGCTCGCGCAGCTCGCCGATCAGGTCGGCGTCCTCGGAGAACCGCTCGGCGAGGATCGAGCGCGCGCCGTCCAGGGCGGCCTGCGGATCGGCGACGCCCTTGTCGGCGTCCACGAAGGCCGATGCCGCGGCGAGCGGATCCACCGACGGGTCGCCGAGCAGGCCGTCGGCCAGCGGCTCCAGGCCTGCCTCGCGGGCGATCTGAGCCTTCGTGCGCCGCTTCGGCTTGAACGGGAGGTAGATGTCCTCCAGACGCGCCTTGGTGTCGGCGGCCCGGATCCGCGCCTCGAGATCGTCGGTGAGCTTGCCCTGCTCGCGGACCGATTCGAGGATCGCCGCGCGCCGCTCCTCGAGCTCCCGCAGATAACGCAGCCGCTCCTCGAGCGTACGCAGCTGCGCGTCGTCGAGCATCTCGGTCGCTTCCTTGCGGTAGCGAGCGATGAAGGGCACCGTCGAGCCGCTGTCGAGCAGGTCGACGGCAGCCTTCACCTGCCGCTCCCGTACGCCGAGTTCTTCGGCGATCCTGCCTTCGATCGATGCTGGAGTGGACGTCTGCAGAGGTGCCACGTTTCCCGCCTTCTCACTGGGGTTGCGGGGCAATTGTGGCAGGTGGCACCGACAGCGGGGGGATCAGACCCGGCGTGCCCGCCCCGGGCGGCCTCCCGAACGGCGCCCCGTTCGCCGAGTGGAGTCGGAGGCACCGCCGAACAGCCGGGCAACGGCGCGGAACGGCAGCGTCACCACGGTGGCGATGGCCGCGCCGATCTGACGCAGGACGTCTGCGATCGCTCGGAACACGGGATTTCCCCTTTCGTCGCCGGTCCGGCGCACGACGCGCGGGACCGGAGACGAACGGGTACCTCGCACGGCGCCGTCCATGCCCGCGCCGTGGTCGTGGGGCTACTCCTTGCCGAGCAGGTCCGCCGGGAACGCCCCCGCCTGGAGCGCCGCGCCCGCGAACACGTTGCCCAGCTCCGTCAGACGCTCGACGCCCGCCGCGCCCAGGTGCTCGTACGGTGCCCGGTCGAGGCGGTCCGTGGCCTCCTCGACGTCCTTGCGCAGCTCGACGCCCGCTTCCGTCAACTCGGCCGCACCGTCGTGCAGTCCGCGGGCGCGGAGGCGCTCCACGGCGGCGTCCCAGTCCTCCTGGTTCCAGCCGCGCGTGGTGAAGTTCCACTTGGGCCGCATGCCCTTGCCGGTCGCCGTGTGGCTCACCAGCGCTTCCAGGCCGTCGAGTTCGGCGTGCTGGAGGGCCGTGAGGTGTCCGTCGCCCCGGTGCTCGCGCAGCAGAGTCGCGGCGTGCCAGAGCGCGAGGTGCGGCTGCTCGGGGACGGGCAGGTCCGCGTGGGCGGAGTACAGGGGGCGGGCGGAGCGGGAGCAGGCCTCGGTGGCGCGCAGGGCGAGCTCGGCCGCCTCCGCCATCTCCGGGGACGTGAGGGCGTCCTCGCCGAGGAGGCGCCGCAGCGTCGTGTCGACGGCACGCAGGCGGGCGGCGAGGACGTCCTCGGGGGACGCGGTGTCCCAGATGCCGGGCACGTGCTGGGCGACGGTCTCGTGCTTGTAGTTGTAGAAGGCCGCCGTGACCACTCCGGCGCCGACCCGCCCCATCGCCGCCGTGCGCGCGGCGAAGTTGACGGCCTTGGGGTGGGTGATCCCGATCTCGCCCAGCTCGCGACCCGTGTCGGGCGAGAAATAGTGCGTCGAGTGCAGCGCATTGAGCGCGTTGTGACATCGGCGACCCGCGCGCGGGTGCAGTGCCGCGGCCTGGGCGGGGGGCTTGAGAGAAGTCATGACCGCACGCTACCGACTGGTTGGTATGAGGTGAAGCCCGGGGCGCCCGCACCGCCGGACCGGCCACGGACCGCCCCCGCGCCACCGCCGTCGACGGCAGGAAAAGTGGGTCATTCGTCATTGCGGCCATCCCGTACGAGGCCAAGAATCGGGGCATGGAGCAGCGAACTGTCCTGGTCGTCCTCTTCGACGGGGTCCAGAGCCTCGATGTCACGGGGCCGGTGGAGGTCTTCGCGGGCGCCGCCGCCTGCCGGGGCGGCGACGCTCCGGCGTACCGCATCGTCACCGCGTCCCTGGACGGCTCTCCCGTACGCACCTCAAGCGGCCTCACGCTCGTGCCGGACTGCTCCCTGGCCGATGCCCCCGTGCCGCACACCCTGCTCACCCCGGGCGGCCTCGGCACCCGCGAGGCCGACCCCCGCCTGATCGACTGGCTGCGGACGAACGCCCCGCGGGCCCGGCGCCTGGTCTCGGTCTGCACCGGCGCCATCCTGTACGCGGAGGCGGGCCTCCTGGACGGCCGCCGGGCGACCACCCACTGGGCGTACTGCTCCAAGCTCGCCCGCGACCACCCCGCCATCGAGGTGGACCCCGATCCGATCTTCGTCCGTGACGGTCACGTCGCGACGTCCGCGGGGGTGACCGCGGGGATCGACCTGGCGCTGGCCCTCGTCGAGGAGGACCTGAGCCGGGACGAGGCCCTGACGGTCGCCCGCTATCTCGTCGTCTTCCTGCGGCGGCCGGGGAACCAGGCGCAGTTCAGCGCCCAGCTCGCCGTGCAGACGGCACAGCGCGAACCCCTGCGCGAGGTCCAGCAGTGGATCACCGAGCACCCTGACGAGGACCTCTGCGTCGAGTCGCTCGCCGCCCGCGCCCGGCTCTCGCCACGGCACTTCGCCCGCGCGTTCCAGACGGAGACGGGGATGACGCCGGGCAAGTACGTCGAGCGCGTACGCGTCGAGCATGCGCGCCGCCTCCTGGAGGACACCTCCCACGGCGTCGAGGAGGTCTCGCGCGCCTGTGGCTACGGCACCCCGGAGGCGATGCGCCGGGCCTTCGTCAAGACCCTCGGCGCGGCGCCCGCCGAGTACCGGCGGCGCTTCCACGCCCCTCTCGCCCCTCCTCCCGCCGTTCAGCCGGCACCCGCCCTCAACGGATAGGCCCCCCTCATGCAGATCGCCATCGCCCTGTTCGAACGCTTCACCGCCCTGGACGCGGTCGGCCCGTACGAGACCCTCAGCCGTATGCCCGGCGCCGAGACCGTCCTCGTGGCGGAGCGCCCAGGACCGGTGCGCAACGACAACGGCTCCCTCGCGCTCGTCGCCGACCGCGCTTTCGCCGACGTGACCGAGCCCGATGTCGTGGTCGTCCCCGGCGGCCCCGGGCAGAGCGACCACATGGAGAACGCGGCGCTCCTGGGCTGGCTGCGGTCCGCCGACGCCACCAGCACCTGGACGACGTCCGTGTGCACCGGATCCCTCCTGCTCGCCGCCGCCGGACTGCTCAAGGGGCGCCGCGCCACCTCGCACTGGCTGGCACTCGCGGAGCTGGCGAGGTTCGGCGTGGAGTCGACGGACGAGCGGGTGGTGTTCGACGGCAAGTACGTCACGGCGGCCGGGGTCTCCTCCGGCATCGACATGGGGCTCGCCCTGATCGGCCGCATCGCGGGCGAGGAGCAGGCCCAGACCGTGCAGCTCCTCACCGAATACGACCCCAGGCCGCCCTACGACGCCGGATCCCCGCGGAAGGCGCCCGCGCACCTCGTCGAGAAGTTCCGCGCGGGGAGCCGCTTCAGCCAGTAGCGCTGCCCCCGGCAGCGTTGCCCCCGAGTGTGCCCTCGCCCGGAGTCCACGTGAAGCGCGGCTCGCGGCGCTCCAGGAAGGCGGCGACCCCCTCGGCGGCGTCGCCGCCCGCACGCGCCTGTTCGCCCCAGTGGGCATCCCGGTCCAGGCGGCCGTCGGCGTACTCCTTGGCCGCGGCCTGCGTCAGCTGCGAACGCGAGGCGAGGACGGCGGTGAACTCCGCGACCCGCTTGTCCAGTTCGTCCCCGGGCAGCACCTCGTCCACCAGACCGGTGCGCAGCGCACGCCCCGCGTCGATCAACTCGCCCGAGAACAAGAGGTACTTGGCGGTCGCGGGCCCCACAAGCGACACCAGGCGCCGGGTGGACGACGAAGGATAGACGATCCCCAGCTTCGCCGGAGTGATCCCGAACAGGGCGCCCTCGTCCGCGAACCGCAGATCGCAGGCCGCCGCGAGCTGGCTTCCGCCGCCCACGCAGTAGCCGCGCACCGCGGCGAGCGTCGGCTTGGGGAAGGCCGCGAGAGCCTCCTCGGCCCGCACCGCCAGATCCTGCGCCTGGCCGGGCGACTCCCGCAGCGAGGAGATGTCGGCCCCCGCGCAGAAGGTATTGCCCTCGCCGGTCAGCACGACCGTCCGCACGGCCGGATCGGCGGCGAGCCCGGCGAGCAGCGGCGGCACCTGCCGCCACATGTCCGCCGTCATGGCGTTGCGCTTCGCCGGATGGTCGATGACGACGGTGGCGACGCCGTGGGTGACGGTCTGCCTCAGCTGCGGCTCCATGCGCAGGATGCTATCCGCCCTACTCGAACGTACGATCAAGAAGGGGCTGCCCTGAGAACTCTGCGCGACGGGGGAAGCAGGACGGAGACGCTGATGGCCCGACCCAAGAGCGCCAAGACCACCAAGACCGCCCCGGCGGATGCCCAGGGCGCCAAGCAGCTCAGCCGCAGTCTCGGCTGGCTGGCCCTGCTGGGCGCGATCCTCGCGCTGGCGGGGATCGTCGGCCTCGTCTACACGGGCCTCGCCACCCTCACCTCCATGCTCCTGTTCGGCTGGCTGCTCCTGATCGGCGGCTGTGTCGGCCTGCTGCACGCGGTGCAGTCCCGCGGCACGAACTTCTTCTGGCTCGGCGTGGTCGTGGCCGCCCTGAACCTAGCCGCCGGTGTCGTGATCATCCGCAGGCCGGATGTGGCGGCGGAGGCGCTGACGATGTTCGCCGCGCTGCTCTTCCTGACCGGTGGTGTCTTCCGACTGGTCGGCAGCCTGGTGGTGCGCGGCCCGCAGTTCGGCTGGACGCTCGTGCAGGGCGCCTTCGGTCTGCTTCTCGGCATCCTGGTGCTCGCCAACTGGCCCAGCAGCAGCCAGTACGTGATCGGCTGCTTCTTCTCGCTCGCGCTGCTCTTCGACGGCCTCGGCCTGCTCGCCGCGGGCCTCGGCGGACGGCGGATCGTGAGCATGGTCGCGGAGGACCGGCAGACGGGCGGGTCGGGCGGGCCAGACGGTGCTGACAACCCGTACAACCCGAAGAACGCTTGAAAGCGAAACGGCGAGGACAGGAAGCGCCATACAACTGACGCGGTTTGGCGTCAGTGATCAAATTGCGTCGATAGTCGCTGACTTCTGGTCAGTCATACGGTCCGGACCAGGACATTCCCAACACTCGATGCGTGGTGACAATCGAGCGCAAGGGCGGCGACCCGACGATGGGCGACGACGGGAGGTGCCCCGGCCCACTCCCTCGGGAGACCGGAAAGGTGCCGTACGAAGGCGTGTGGCGGTTCACCGCCGCCGCCGTGGACGCCTCGGTGCCCCAGGCACGGCACGCCGTACGCGACCTGCTGGCCCGGCAGGGCGTGCCCGTATCGGACGACCTCGTGCAGGGCCTGCTCCTGATCGTCTCCGAACTGGTCACCAACGCGGTGCGGCACGCGGCCCTGCTCTCGCCGATGCTCGCGGTGGAGGTGGCGGTCGGCGCCGAGTGGGTGCGGGTCTCCGTGGAGGACGACCACCCCTACCGCCCGACCGCCCTGGTGGCCGACCACGGCCAGACCGGCGGCCGCGGCCTTCTCCTCGTCCGCGAGATCACGCAGGAGGCGGGCGGCGCCTGCGACGTCGAACACACCGCGAGCGGGGGCAAGGTCATCTGGGCGGCCCTGCCCCTGAAGCCCAACGGCACCGGTTAGACCGGGATCAGACAGGGAGTCGGGTCACCAGCCGGCCGACGGCCCCGTCAGCTCCCGGATCGCGGGCCGCGCCGAGTCCAGGACGGTCATGAACCACGCGGAGAACGGCCCCTCGGCGTGCCGCTCCGCCAGCTCACCGGCCGTCACGAACGCGGTCTCGCCGACCTCGGACGGGTCGGGCCGCAGCGGCGACTGGACCATCCCCACGAAGAGATGGTTGAACTCCTGCTCCACCAGGCCCGAGTCGGGGTCCGGGTGGTTGTAGCGCACGGTGCCGGCCTCCGCGAGCAGCGAGGGCGAGACGCCCAGCTCCTCGTACGTCCGGCGGGCGGCGGCCGCGAACGGCGCCTCGCCGGGGTACGGGTGGCCGCAGCAGGTGTTCGACCAGACGCCGGGGGAGTGGTACTTGCCCAGGGCGCGCTGCTGGAGCAACAGCCGCCCCTGCTCGTCGAAGAGGAAGACGGAGAACGCCCGGTGCAGCTGCCCGGGCGCCTGATGCGCGGAGAGTTTCTCCGCCGTGCCGATCGTCCTGCCGTCCTCGTCGACGAGTTCCAGCAAGATCGCTTCTCCGGTGCCGTTCGACGAGCTGTTCGCCGCGGTGGCAGGTGTGGTCGGCATACCCATCCTTCGCTTCGGTCTTCGAGCCTCAAGTCTGCCGCACGTGACCGCCCCTCCTGGCAAGGAACCACCGGAAGCCACCCTCACCGGTGTCCGTGCCGGTGTCGGCGCCGGTGTCAGTGGCAGAGCTTTGCCTCGTGCTCCGCGTGGCCCACCGGCTCCAGCTGGAACGTGCAGTGCTCCACGTCGAAGTGGTCGCCCAGGCAGCCCTGCAGCTCGTGCAGCATCTTCTCGTGGCCGATCCCGTTGAGCGTCTCGGTGCTGACGACCACGTGTGCGGAGAGGACCGGCATCCCCGAAGTGATGGTCCAGGCGTGCAGGTCGTGGACGTCCTCGACGCCCGGCAGATCCAGTATGTGCTGGCGGACCTCGGCCATGTCGACGCCCTTCGGCGCGGACTCAAGGAGCACGTTCAGGGTCTCGCGCAGGAGCTTCACCGTACGCGGGACGATCATGAGGCCGATGACCAGCGAGGCGATCGGGTCCGCCGCCTGCCAGCCGGTCGTCAGGATGAGCACCGCGGCGACGATCACGGCCAGGGAGCCCAGCGCGTCGGCCACGACCTCCAGGAAGGCGCCGCGCACGTTCAGGCTGTCCTTCTGGCCGCGCATCAGGAGCGAGAGGGAGATGATGTTCGCCACCAGGCCGACGACCCCGAAGACGATGGTCAGTCCGCCCTCGGTCTCGGCGGGCGTGATGAACCGCTGGATCGCCTCGTACAGGACGTAGCCGCCGACGCCGAGCAGCAGCAGACAGTTGGCGAGCGCGGCGAGGATCTCGGCCCGGGCGTAGCCGAAGGTGCGGTTCTCCGTCGCCGGGCGGTTGGCGAACTGGATCGCGAGCAGTGCCATGCCGAGACCCAGCGCGTCCGTCGCCATGTGCGTCGCGTCCGCGATGAGCGCGAGCGAATCCGCCATGAGGCCGCCGACGATCTCGACCACCATGACGGTGACCGTGATCGAGAGCGCGATGCGCAGCCGCCCTCGGTACGCCGCCGTCGCCGTCCCCCCGTGTGTGTGTCCGTGGTCGTGCCCAGCCCCCATGGAAGCCGCCTCCGTATGGTCGGTATCGGTCTTCTGTCCCCTGGTCGCGCGTCTGCCGCGATCACAGTGAACTACGGGGTGGGGGTATCCGGCAACACGGCACTGAACACCGTTGTCATATGCTCTGACCTGCGGAAATGACCGCAGGTCAGAGCACTGAGGTGATCAGGGGCGGTGCGCCTCGGGGTGGTGGAGGCACCAGCCGGCCCACGCGGATTCGACCATCTCGCGTACCGTGCGCCGCGCCTTCCAGCCCAGCTTCTCGGCGGCCAGACCGGCATCCGCGACGGCGCGCGGGGCGTCGCCCTCGCGGCGCGGCTCGACGATCGCCGGCCGGTGGTCACCCGAGATCTCGCCGATGAGGGTGACGAGTTCGCGTACGGAAACTCCCTCGCCGCGGCCGATGTTCACCGTCAGGTCGCCCTCGGGGTGCGCCTCGACACGGCGGGCCGCCGCGAGGTGGGCGTCGGCGAGGTCGGCCACGTGGATGTAGTCACGGACGCAGGTGCCGTCCGGCGTCGGGTGGTCGTCACCGAAGATCCGCGGTGACTCGTCGCGGGTGAGCCGGTCGAAGACCATCGGGACCACGTTGTAGACCCCGGTGTCCGCGAGCTCGGGGGCCGAGGCGCCCGCCACATTGAAGTAGCGCAAGCACACGGTCGCGATGCCGTGCGCCCGGCCCGCGGCCCGCACCAGCCACTCCCCGGCGAGCTTCGTCTCGCCGTACGGGTTGATCGGCACGCAGGGGGTGTCCTCCGCCACCAGGGCCACGTCGGGCGGGTTGCCGTACACCGCGGCCGACGAGGAGAAGACGAACCGCTTGATGCCCGCATCGGCCACCGCTTCGAGCAGCGTCACCAGGCCGCCGACGTTCTCCCGGTAGTAGCGCAGCGGCTGCTCCACGGATTCGCCGACCTGCTTGCGCGCCGCGAGGTGCACCACACCCGTCACCTCATGCTCGGCGAAGGCCCGCCGCAGCAGATCACCGTCGAGCGATGAGCCCCTGATGAGCGGAATGTCCGCGGGGAGCCGCTCCGGCACCCCGGCCGAGACGTCGTCCAGGACGACCACCCGCTCCCCGGCACCGGCCATGGCCCGCGCCACATGTGCCCCGATATAACCCGCTCCACCTGTGATCATCCATGTCATGGGCGTCGACTTTATGTCGTTTGTGCCGGTCACATGAAGCGCGGTTTGTGGGTGCCGCCCCCGATCGACCATGATGATCGAGTTGGCGGAGGGCTCTGCAGGTTCTGCTTATGGGGCCGTAAACGGGCGGTGAACGCCCGCTTCCCATCATCCGATAGCCTCTGCCGACGTGCCGCCCGGCCGCTGCCGGCCAGGGGCGCCCCTCATCACGCACGTGCCCGGCGCGAGCCGCGCCGGCAATCAAGGAGTGAGTTCGTCTGTCGACCGCCATCCTGACCGGTCAGCCGGTCCCCGGGTCGCCGCTCGAAGGCGATCTGCGGTCCCTGGGATTTGACGTACGGGTCGCCTCCGACGCGGCGGACACCGAGACGCTGCTCGCCGCCGTCCCGGCCGGACAGCGGGTCGCGGTCGTCGACGCGCGCTTCGTGGGCCACGTCCACGCCCTCCGCCTCGGCCTGACGGACCCCCGCTTCGCCGCGTCCGCCGTTCCCGGCGCCGTGACCGCGCAGCCCGAGGCCAGGGCGGACCTGACGCGTGCGCTGCGGTCCACCACGGGCTCGGGCAACGGCGGCGGCTCCGCCCTGACGGTGGAGGCGCTCGCGGACCACGTCTCCGAGACTCTGGCCGCCGAAGGCCGCGACGTCCACCGCCCCGACCTCGGCACCCTCGTCGCCACCGTGCCCAGCGATCCTCAGGCACGGAACGAGGCGCGGCAGGCCGTGGCCGCCGTGGACGACGAGGCCGTACGCCTGCGGACCGCGGTCAAGTCGCGGGACGGCTTCTTCACGACGTACTGCATCTCCCCTTACTCGCGTTACATCGCCCGCTGGTGCGCGCGCCGCGGCCTCACCCCGAACCAGGTCACGACGGCCTCGCTGCTCGTCGCCCTGATCGCGGCGGGCTGCGCGGCCACCGGCACCCGCCCCGGCTTCGTCGCGGCCGGCCTTCTGCTGCTCTTCTCCTTCGTCCTGGACTGCACGGACGGGCAGCTCGCCCGCTACTCCCTGCAGTACTCGACGCTGGGCGCCTGGCTGGACGCGACCTTCGACCGCGCCAAGGAGTACGCCTACTACGCGGGCCTCGCGCTCGGCGCGGCGAACGCCACCGGCGACGACGTATGGGCGCTCGCGCTCGGCGCGATGGTCCTGCAGACCTGCCGGCACGTCGTGGACTTCTCGTTCAATGAGGCGAATCACGACGCCACCGCCAACACCAGCCCCACCGCTGCCCTCTCCGACAAGCTCGACAGCGTCGGCTGGACGGTCTGGCTGCGCCGCATGATCGTGCTGCCGATCGGCGAGCGCTGGGCCCTGATCGCCGTGCTCACCGCGGTGACCACGCCGCGCATCACCCTGGTCGTCCTGCTCATCGGCTGTGGACTCGCCGCCTGCTACACCACGGCCGGCCGTCTCCTGCGCTCGCTGACCCGCAAGGCGACCCGCACCGACCGCGCAGCCCAGGCACTCGCGGACCTCGCCGACACCGGCCCGCTCGCGACCGCCTTCGCCGCACTCAGGCTCCGCGGCCCGGCGCTGCCCGCGCCGCTGCTCGCCTTCGCCGGCGGCGCCGTGCTGGTCTGCGTGGCGGGACTCACGTCGTACGGCAGCCCGTGGGTGATCGTCGCCGCGGTGATCTACGTCATCACTTCGGGACTCGCCGTCGCCCGCCCCCTCAAGGGCGCCCTCGACTGGCTGGTCCCGCCGTTCTTCCGCGCGGCCGAGTACGGCACGATCCTGCTGCTGGCCGCCAACGCGGACGTGAACGGCGCCCTGCCCGCGGCTTTCGGACTGGTGTCCGCCGTCGCCTACCATCACTACGACACGGTGTACCGCATCCGCGGCGACGCAGGCGCGCCGCCGCACTGGCTGGTGCGGGCGATCGGCGGGCATGAGGGCAGGACGCTCGCGGTCGCTCTCGCCGCCGCTCTGCTCACCGACACAGATTTCACCGTCGCGCTCACGGCACTCGCCGTGGCCGTGGCACTCGTGGTGCTCGTCGAGAGCATCCGCTTCTGGGTGACCGCTCACAAACGTGGAGCACCCGCCGTACACGATGAAGGAGAACCCGCATGATCGGCCTCGTGCTGGCGGCCGGCGCCGGACGGCGTCTTCGCCCCTACACCGACACGCTCCCCAAGGCCCTGGTGCCGGTCGACGGTGACACCACCATCCTCGACCTGACCCTCGGCAACTTCGCGGAGATCGGTCTCACCGAGGTAGCGATCATCGTCGGCTACCGCAAGGAAGCCGTCTACGACCGCAAGGCGGCGCTCGAGGCGAAGTACGGCCTCAAGCTCACGCTGATCGACAACGACAAGGCCGAGGAGTGGAACAACGCCTACTCCCTCTGGTGCGGCCGTGACTCGATCAAGCACACCGTGATCCTCGCCAACGGGGACACCGTGCACCCGGTCTCCGTCGAGAAGACGCTGCTCGCCGCCCGCGGTGACGGCAAGAAGATCATCCTCGCCCTCGACACGGTGAAGAACCTCGCCGACGAGGAGATGAAGGTCATCGTGGACCCCGCCAAGGGCGTCCAGAAGATCACCAAGCTGATGGACCCGGCGACGGCCACCGGTGAGTACATCGGCGTCACCCTCATCGAGGGCGAGGCGGCCGACGAGCTCGCCGACGCGCTGAAGACCACCTTCGAGCGCGACCCCGACCTCTACTACGAGGACGGCTACCAGGAGCTCGTCAACCGCGGCTTCAAGATCGACGTGGAGCCGATCGGCGACGTCAAGTGGGTCGAGATCGACAACCACGACGACCTCGCCAAGGGCCGGGAGATCGCGTGCCAGTACTGACGAGGCTCATCCCCTCGCCGGTCGTCGTGGACATCCGGCCGGGGGCGCTCAACGACCTGGCCGGTGTCCTCGCGGACCAGCGGATCTGCTCGTCAACCGGCAAGCTCGCCATCGCCATCAGCGGTGGCTCCGGCGCGGTGCTCCGCCAGCGGCTCGAACCGTCGCTGCCCAGCGCCGAGTGGTTCGAGGTCGGCGGCGGCACGCTCGATGACGCCATCAAGCTCGCCGACGCCATCAAGAAGGGCCGCTACGACGCGGTCGTGGGCCTCGGCGGCGGCAAGATCATCGACTGCGCCAAGTTCGCTGCCGCGCGCGTCGGCCTGCCGCTGGTCGCCGTCGCGACGAACCTGTCGCACGACGGTCTGTGCTCGCCGGTCGCCACGCTCGACAACGACGCGGGCCGCGGCTCGTACGGAGTCCCGAACCCCATCGCGGTCGTCATCGACCTCGACGTGATCCGCGAGGCTCCCGTACGGTTCGTGCGCTCCGGCATCGGCGACGCCCTGTCCAACATCTCCGCGATCGCGGACTGGGAGCTCGCCGCGCGTGAGCGCGGCGAGGACATCGACGGCCTCGCGGCCGCGATGGCCCGCCAGGCCGGCGAGGCCGTCCTGCGCCACCCCGGGGGCGTGGGCGACGACGCCTTCCTGCAGGTCCTCGCCGAGGGTCTGGTCCTCACCGGCATCGCGATGTCCGTGTCGGGCGACTCCCGCCCGGCGTCCGGCGCCTGCCACGAGATCAACCACGCCTTCGACCTCCTCTTCCCCAAGCGCGCTGCCAGCCACGGCGAGCAGTGCGGCCTGGGCGCGGCCTTCGCGATGTTCCTGCGCGGGGCACGCGAGGAGTCGCTGTACATGGTGGAGGTGCTGCGCAGGCACGGTCTCCCCGTGACGCCGCAGGAGATCGGCTTCACCGTGGACGAGTTCGTCCAGGTCGTGGAGTACGCCCCGCAGACGCGCCCCGGGCGCTACACGATCCTCGAGCACCTCAATCTGAATTCCGACCAGATCAAGGACGCATACGCCGACTATGCCAAGGCCATCGGTAGCTGAACTCCGCCCCGTCGTTCACCCCGCAGGGGTGAAGGATCGGCGCAGCGGTGAGCACTGGGCGGGACGCCTGTACATGCGAGAGATCTCGCTGCGCTGCGACCGCTACCTGGTGAACACCAGGATCACGCCCAACCAGCTCACGTATCTGATGACCGTGGCCGGCGCCCTCGCCGCCCCGGCGCTTCTGGTGCCGGGGATCACGGGCGCCGTACTCGGCGTGATCATGGTCCAGCTGTATCTCCTGCTGGACTGCGTCGACGGCGAGATCGCCCGCTGGCGCAAGCAGTACTCGATGGCCGGGGTCTACCTCGACCGTGTCGCCGCCTACCTGTGCGACGCCGCGGTCCTGGTCGGCTTCGGTCTGCGCGCCGCCGATCTGTGGGGCTCTGGCCGCATCGACTGGCTGTGGGCCTTCCTCGGCACGCTCGCCGCGCTCGGCGCCATCCTGATCAAGGCGGAGACCGACCTCGTCGGTGTCGCCCGTCACCAGCAGGGCCTCGCCCCGGTCAAGGAGTCGGCCTCCGAGCCGCGCTCCTCCGGCATGGCCCTGGCCCGCAGGGCCGCGGGCGCGCTGAAGTTCCACCGGCTCGTGCTCGGCATCGAGGCGTCCCTGCTCATCCTGGTCCTCGCGATCGTGGACCAGGTGCGCGGCGACCTGTTCTTCTCGCGGATCGGTGTCGCCGTCCTGGCCGGCATCGCGCTGCTCCAGACCCTGCTGCACCTCGTGTCCATCCTCGCTTCCAGCAGGCTGAAGTGAGTGCGGCGGGGAGCCGTCCCCTGAAGGTCGGCGCGGTCATCATCACCATGGGCAACCGGCCGCAGGAGCTGCGCGCCCTCCTCGACTCGGTCGCCAAGCAGGACGGCGACCCGGTCGAGGTGGTCGTCGTCGGCAACGGCGCCCCCGTGCCGGACGTCCCCGAGGGCGTACGGACCGTCGAGCTGCCCGAGAACCTCGGCATCCCCGGCGGCCGCAACGTCGGCATCGAGGCCTTCGGCCCCGGCGGCACCGACGTCGACATCCTGCTGTTCCTGGACGACGACGGACTCCTGGCCAACATGGACACGGCCCAGCTGTGCCGCGAGGCCTTCGCCGCCGACCCGAAGCTCGGCATCATCAGCTTCCGCATCGCCGACCCGGACACGGGGGAGACCCAGCGCCGCCACGTCCCGCGCCTGCGCGCGGCCGACCCGATGCGCTCATCCCGGGTGACGACCTTCCTCGGCGGCGCCAATGCCGTCCGTACGCAGGTCATGGCGGAGGTCGGCGGTCTGCCCGACGAGTTCTTCTACGCCCACGAGGAGACCGACCTCGCCTGGCGTGCCCTGAACGCGGGCTGGATGATCGACTACCGCGCCGACATGGTGCTCTTCCACCCCACCACCGCCCCCTCGCGGCACGCGGTGTACCACCGGATGGTCGCCCGCAACCGCGTCTGGCTCGCCCGCCGCAACCTGCCCGCACTCCTGGTCCCGGTCTACCTCGGCGTGTGGATGCTCCTGACCCTGGCCAGGAAGCCTTCCGGCCCCGCGCTCAAGGCCTGGTTCGGCGGCTTCAAGGAGGGCTGGACGACGCCCTGCGGACCGCGCAAACCGATGAAGTGGCGTACGGTGTGGCGCCTGACCCGACTGGGCCGACCTCCTGTCATCTGACAAGCTCGGGTCTGAGAACATCTGGGCCATACCCCGGTCCCTGGCCCATGCCTACGCCCGACCGGCTGCGCATCTGAAGACGAAAGTTTCCACTCGTGAGTGAGACAACGCATGACGGCGGAGTCGCGGTGACAGCATCCCCGTCGACTCCGTCGCCCGATGACGGGCTCTCCCGCGCCGAGCTCGCCGCCAAGTACGGTCTGACCGTCAGCGGCGCACGGCCCGGACTTTTCGAGTACGTCCACCAGCTCTGGGGACGGCGCCACTTCATCCTCGCCTTCTCGCAGGCGAAGCTGACCGCCCAGTACAGCCAGGCCAAGCTCGGCCAGCTGTGGCAGGTGGCGACGCCGCTCCTCAACGCGCTCGTCTACTTCCTGATCTTCGGCCTGATCCTGAAGGCGGACCGGGGCTTCGACCGCGAGGTCTACATTCCGTTCCTGGTCACGGGTGTCTTCGTCTTCACCTTCACGCAGTCCTCGGTGATGGCGGGCGTCCGGTCGATCTCGGGGAACCTCGGCCTGGTGCGCGCCCTACACTTCCCGAGGGCCTCGCTGCCGATCTCCTTCTCGCTCCAGCAGCTCCAGCAGCTGCTGTTCTCGATGATCGTGCTGTTCCTCATCACGATCGGCTTCGGCAGCTACCCCAAGCTGTCGTGGCTGCTGATCTTCCCGGTCCTCGCCCTGCAGTTCCTGTTCAACACGGGCCTCGCGATGATCATGGCGCGGCTCGGCAGCAAGACCCCTGACCTCGCCCAGCTGATGCCGTTCGTGATGCGTACCTGGATGTACGCGTCCGGCGTGATGTTCTCCATCCCGGTCATGCTCAAGGGCAGGCCGGAGTGGATCGCGGACATCCTGCAGTGGAACCCCGCGGCCATCTACATGGACCTGATGCGCTTCGCGCTCATCGACGGGTACGGCAACGAGTACCTCCCGAACCACGTCTGGGCGGTCGCGGCCGGCTGGGCCGTACTCGTCGCCGTCGGCGGCTTCGTGTACTTCTGGAAGGCTGAGGAGCGTTACGGCCGTGGCTGAAGAAGACAAGATCACCGACGAGATCTCCGACGTGACGAAGGGGCACGTCCCCACCGTCATCGCCGACGAGCTGCACATCGTCTACCGCGTGAACGGTGCGAAGACGGGCAAGGGCAGCGCCACCTCCGCCCTGAGCCGCATGTTCAAGCGCGGCGAGGAGCGGGGCGTGCGCAAGGTGCACGCCGTGCGCGGCGTCAGCTTCACCTCCTACCGCGGCGAGGCCATCGGCCTGATCGGCTCGAACGGCTCCGGCAAGTCGACCCTGCTGCGTGCCATCGCGGGCCTGCTCCCCGCCGAGAAGGGCAAGGTCTACACCGACGGCCAGCCCTCGCTGCTCGGCGTGAACGCGGCCCTGATGAACGACCTGACGGGCGAGCGCAACGTCATACTCGGCGGGCTCGCGATGGGCATGACACGCGAGCAGATCAAGGAGCGCTACCAGGACATCGTCGACTTCTCGGGCATCAACGAGAAGGGCGACTTCATCACCCTGCCGATGCGCACCTACTCGTCGGGCATGGCGGCCCGCCTGCGCTTCTCCATCGCTGCCGCCAAGGATCACGACGTACTGATGATCGACGAGGCGCTCGCCACGGGTGACCGGAAGTTCCAGAAGCGCTCCGAGGCCCGCATCCGCGAGCTCCGCAAGGAGGCCGGCACGGTCTTCCTGGTCAGCCACAACAACAAGTCCATCCGTGACACCTGTGACCGCGTGCTGTGGCTCGAACGCGGTGAGCTGCGCATGGACGGGCCGACCGACGAGGTCATCAAGGAGTACGAGAAGTTCACGGGCAAGTAGCTCGACCCGTACACCCGAACGAGTCAGGGCCCCGCCGGAGTCAACCCGGCGGGGCCCTGCCGCGTCCTGAATCCCGACTGCCCCGTTGGTTGCCTCAAGTCCCTCTGGCCCAGGGAAGATTGACGCCAATCGGTGTGTTGTTGTGATGCGCGGAACACCCCGACGATGCAGGCGGCGTTGTACAACGTAAGCTGTACCGGTGCTGATTCGCGGCAAGTGGGGCGATATCGCGCGGCGCCCCGGCTCATGACACGGTCCGTCTCGCGGAGGGCCGGGCGGCGTGTCCGAAATGGGATGTATTGGGTCGGCAGTGTAGAACGGGAGATGTGACGGCAATGGCTTCGGATGATCTCCAGCTGCGCGACGCATCCGCCGTCCTCGCGAAGGCCGCGGACGAGAACTTCCCCGTGGCGCCCTTCTTCCTGCCCCGCGCCTGGCGCGACGACCTCATGGCCGTGTACGGCTACGCCCGCCTGGTGGACGACATCGGTGACGGCGACCTGGCCCCAGGTGGCGCCGACGCCCGCTACCTCGGCGTGGACCCCGAGGCCGCCGACGACCGGCTCGCCCTCCTGGACGCCTTCGAGGCCGACCTGCACCGGGTCTTCGACTCCACCCCGATGCACCCCTTGATGCGCGCGCTCCAGCCCACCGTGCACCGCTGCGGCCTCACGCCCGAGCCCTTTCTCGGCCTGATCGAGGCCAACCGCCAGGATCAGCTCGTCGCACGCTATGAGACGTACGGCGACCTCCTCGCCTACTGCGAGCTGTCAGCGAACCCCGTGGGCCGGCTCGTCCTCGGCATCACCGGCACCGCGACGCCGGAGCGGATCCGCCGCTCGGACGCGGTGTGCACCGCCCTCCAGATCGTCGAGCACCTGCAGGACGTCGCCGAGGACCTGGGCCGCGACCGCATCTACCTGCCCGCCGAGGACATGAAGCGGTTCCATGTCCAGGAGCGGGATCTGGCCGCACCGACAGCAGGCGCGTCGGTGCGCGCACTGGTTGCATATGAAGCAGAACGCGCCCGCTGCCTCCTGAATGAAGGCACCCCCCTGGTGGGTAGCGTCCACGGCAGGCTGAAGGTGCTGCTTGCAGGTTTCGTGGCTGGGGGGAGGGCGGCGGTCTCCGCGATCGTCGCCGCCGGATACGACGTACTTCCTGGACCGCCCAAACCCACCAAGCCGCGCTTGCTGCGCGAGGTGGGGGCGGTTCTGCGAGGAGAGGGGTGAGCCGGACCGTGGAGTCAGGCCCGAACGTGTCCGCGCCGGTACTCGCCGCATACAGCTATTGCGAGGCCGTCACCGGGCAGCAGGCACGCAATTTCGCCTATGGCATCAGGCTGCTTCCGATGCCCAAGCGCCGCGCGATGTCGGCGCTCTACGCCCTCTCGCGGCGCGTGGACGACATCGGTGACGGCGCGCTCCCGCCGGACGTCAAGGCCGAGCGCCTCGACGACACCCGGGCCCTGCTCGCCCGGATCCGCGCGGGCAACGTGGACGAGGACGACACCGACCCCGTGGCGGTCGCGCTCGCGCACGCCGCGGACCACTTCCCCATCCCGCTCGGCGGGCTCGACGAACTCATCGACGGGGTCCTGATGGACGTCCGCGGCGAGACATACGAGATCTGGGAGGACCTCAAGGTCTACTGCCGGTGCGTGGCGGGGGCCATCGGACGGCTCTCGCTGGGCGTGTTCGGCACCGAGCGGGGGGCGCTCAATGCCGAGCGCGCGCCGGAGTATGCCGACACGCTCGGCCTAGCGCTCCAACTCACCAACATCCTCCGCGACGTTCGCGAGGACGCGGAGGACGGCCGTACGTATCTGCCCGCCGACGACCTCGCCAAGTTCGGCTGCTCGGCCGGGTTCTCGGGCTCGCAGCCGCCCGCCGGGTCCGATTTCGCCGGGCTCGTGCACTTCGAGGTGCGCAGGGCGCGGGCGCTGTTCGCCGAGGGATACCGGCTGCTGCCCATGCTGGACCGGCGCAGCGGCGCCTGCGTCGCCGCCATGGCTGGCATCTACCGGCGTCTCCTCGACCGCATCGAGCGGGAGCCGGAGGCGGTCCTGCGGGGCCGTGTCTCGCTGCCGGGCCGCGAAAAGGCGTATGTCGCCGTGCGCGGTCTCTCCGGTCTCGATGCGCGCACCATCTCCCGGCAGACCGTCAGGAGGCGTACGTGAGGGGCATCCGAGGCGAATGCGCTGAACGTAGGGCGACCTCCGGCAACCGGCGGGCAACCCTCCGCTCCGCCCCGGCGTCCCAGACTGCAACCGCCCAGGGGGAAAGTGCATGACGAACGACGACACGCGATCGGCCGCGGAGGCCGAGGACGCCGCGGGCCGCGGGGCCGCCGTGGTGGTCGGCGGCGGGCTCGCCGGCATCACCGCGGCGCTGTCCCTCGCCGACGCGGGGCTGCGCGTGACGCTGCTCGAAGGGCGACCGCGCCTCGGCGGGCTCGCCTTCTCCTTCAAACGCGGCGAGCTGACCGTCGACAACGGCCAGCACGTCTATCTGCGCTGCTGCACCGCCTACCGCTGGTTCCTCGACCGCGTCGACGGAGCGGCCCTCGCGCCCCTGCAGGAACGTCTCGACGTGCCCGTACTCGACGCCGACCGGAACCGGCTCGGACGCCTTCGCCGCACCGCGCTGCCCGTGCCGCTGCACCTGGCCGCGAGCCTCGCCACGTATCCCCATCTGTCGCTCGCGGAGCGCGCCAACGTGGGGCGTGCCGCGCTCGCCCTCAAGGGGCTCGACCCGGCAGACCCCAAGCTGGACGGCCAGGACTTCGGCAGCTGGCTGACCGCGCACGGTCAGTCGGCGCGCGCCGTCGAGGCCCTGTGGGACCTGGTCGGGGTGGCCACGCTGAACGCCGTCGCGGGGGACTCCTCGCTGGGGCTCGCCGCGATGGTCTTCAAGACCGGGCTGCTCTCGGAACCGGGCGCCGCCGACATCGGCTGGGCCCATGTGCCCCTCGGTGATCTCCATGACACGCTCGCCCGCAAGGCGCTCGACTCCGCGGGCGTGCGAACCGAACTGAGGACACGAGTCACCTCCATCTCCCGTACCGACAACGGGGGTTGGAAGGTCGAAGTTCCCGGCGAGGAGTTCGAGGCCCAGACCGTCGTGCTCGCCGTGCCGCAGCACGAGACCCACGACCTGCTCCCGGACGGCGCCCTCGACGAGCCCGACCGGCTGCTCGACATCGACACCGCGCCGATCCTCAACATCCACGTCGTCTACGACCGCAAGGTGCTCAAGCGGCCCTTCTTCGCGGCCATCGGCTCACCCGTGCAGTGGGTCTTCGACCGGACCGAGGCCTCCGGACTCACCGAGGGGCAGTACGTCGCGCTGTCCCAGTCCGCGGCCCAGGACGAGATCGACGCGCCCGTCGCCGCGCTGCGCGAGCGCTATCTGCCGGAGCTGGAGCGGCTGCTGCCCGCCGCGCACGGCGCCGGAGTACGGGACTTCTTCGTGACTCGGGAGCGCACCGCGACGTTCGCGCCGACTCCCGGTGTGGGCCGGCTGCGGCCCGGTGCTCGCACCAAGGCTCCCGGCCTGTACCTGGCCGGGGCGTGGACCGCCACCGGGTGGCCCGCGACCATGGAGAGCGCCGTCCGCAGTGGCATCAGTGCCGCCGGGGCCGCTCTCTCCGCACTCGACCGCCCACGTGATCACCTCTTCGACGTCGAGGAGGCCGCGTGAAGCCAGCCCTTCTGGGGTCAGGTCCCCAGGAAGCCAGCATTGGAACAAGAGGAGAGACTGTGCCGACTGTGCCCTCGGCCGAACCGGCTGCCGACACGGTGGACGTGACCTCACTGCTCGAGCGCGGAAGGACGCTGGCCACCCCGGTGCTGAGGTCCGCCGTGGACCGCCTCGCACCGCCCATGGACACCGTCGCCGCCTACCACTTCGGCTGGATCGACGCCGAGGGCAACCCGTCGGACGGCGACGGCGGCAAGGCCGTGCGCCCCGCCCTCGCCCTGCTCTCCGCGGAGGCCGCGGGCGCCGCTCCCGAGGTCGGCGTACCGGGAGCGGTCGCCGTGGAACTGGTGCACAACTTCTCGTTGCTGCACGACGACCTGATGGACGGCGACGAGCAGCGCCGCCACCGCGACACGGTGTGGAAGGTGCACGGCCCGGCCCAGGCCATCCTCGTCGGCGACGCCCTCTTCGCGCTCGCCAACGAGATCCTCCTGGAGATCGGCACCGTCGAGGCGGGCCGCGCCACGCGCCGCCTGACCACCGCCACCCGTGCCCTGATCGACGGCCAGGCGCAGGACATCTCCTACGAGCACCGCGAGCGGGTCACCGTCGAGGAGTGCCTGGAGATGGAGGGCAACAAGACCGGCGCCCTGCTCGCCTGCGCGGTCTCCATCGGCGCGGTCCTCGGCGGCGCCGACGACCACACCGCCGACGTCCTGGAGAAGTACGGCTACCACCTCGGCCTCGCTTTCCAGGCCGTGGACGATCTGCTCGGCATCTGGGGCGACCCGGAGGCCACCGGCAAGCAGACCTGGAGCGACCTGCGCCAGCGCAAGAAGTCACTGCCCGTCGTGGCCGCGCTCGCCGCGGGCGGGCCCGCATCCGAGCAGCTCGGCGAGCTGCTCGCGGCCGACGCCAAGAGCAATGACTTCGACAGCTTCTCCGAGGAGGAGTTCGCCGCGCGCGCCGCCCTGATCGAGCAGGCGGGCGGCCGTGAGTGGACCGCCGAGGAGGCCCGGCGCCAGCACACCATCGCGATCGAGGCGCTCGACACCATCCAGATGCCGGACCGGGTGCGGGCTCAGCTCGTCGCGCTCGCCGATTTCGTCGTCGTACGAAAGAGATGATCACTATCGAGCGCATATGCGGGCCCTCTGGGGGATAGCCCCCAGACTCCCAGGCAGTCGCCGGCCGGCGCCCAGCGCGTCGGCCGACGGCGGACCCACAGCAGAGAAGACGACTGCACGAAGGGGAAGCCATGACAGCGACGACCGACGGAAGCACCGGAGCGGTGACGCCCCGCGCAACCTCGGCCAGCCAGCCACTCGACCAGGCCGTCACGACGGCAGGGCCACGTGACGCCGCCGCGCGCGCCATACAACGCTCCACCGAATTCCTGCTCGCGCAGCAGGACGCCCAGGGCTGGTGGAAGGGCGACCTCGAGACGAACGTGACGATGGACGCCGAGGACCTGCTGCTCCGTCAGTTCCTGGGCATCCGCGACGAGAAGACCACGCGGGCCGCCGCGCTCTTCATCCGCGGCGAGCAGCGTGACGACGGCACGTGGGCCACCTTCTTCGGCGGCCCCGGCGAACTCTCCACCACCGTCGAGGCGTACGTCGCGCTGCGTCTGGCGGGCGACGCCCCCGACGCCCCGCACATGGCGAAGGCCTCCGCCTGGATCCGCGACCAGGGCGGCATCGCCGCGAGCCGCGTCTTCACCCGCATCTGGCTCGCCCTGTTCGGCTGGTGGAAATGGGACGACCTCCCCGAACTCCCGCCGGAGCTCATCTACTTCCCCAAGTGGCTGCCCCTCAACATCTACGACTTCGGGTGCTGGGCCCGGCAGACGATCGTGCCGCTCACGGTCGTCTCCGCCAAGCGTCCCGTCCGGCCCGCGCCCTTCCCCCTTGACGAGCTGCACAGCGATGCGCGCGTGCCGAACCCCGGCAAACCCCTTGCTTCCGTAGGGAGTTGGGACGGCGTCTTCCAGCGGCTCGACAAGGCGCTGCACCTCTACCGCAAGGTCGCCCCGCGCAAGGTGCGCAAGGCCGCGATGAACAGCGCCGCCCGCTGGATCATCGAACGCCAGGAGAACGACGGCTGCTGGGGCGGCATCCAGCCACCCGCCGTCTACTCCGTGATCGCGCTGCACCTGCTCGGCTACGACCTGGAGCACCCGGTCCTCAAGGCGGGCCTCGCGTCCCTCGACCGGTTCGCCGTCTGGCGCGAGGACGGTGCCCGGATGATCGAGGCGTGCCAGTCGCCGGTCTGGGACACCTGCCTGGCGACCATCGCACTCGCGGACGCGGGCGTGCCCGCGGACCATCCGCAGCTCATCAAGGCGGCGGACTGGATGCTCGCCGAAGAGATCGCACGGCCAGGCGACTGGTCCGTCCGCCGACCCCAACTCCCCCCGGGCGGCTGGGCGTTCGAGTTCCACAATGACAACTACCCCGACATCGACGACACCGCCGAGGTCATCCTCGCGCTGCGCCGGGTGGACCACCCGGACCGTGCGCGCATGGAGAACGCCATCAGCCGCGGGGTGCGCTGGACCCTGGGCATGCAGTCCAAGAACAACGCCTGGGCCGCCTTCGACGCCGACAACACCAGCCCGTTCCCCAACCGGCTGCCCTTCTGCGACTTCGGCGAGGTCATCGACCCACCGTCGGCCGACGTCACCGGGCATGTCGTCGAGATGCTCGCCGTCGAGGGCAAGGCTCACGACCCGCGCACCCGGCGCGGCATCGAGTGGCTGCTCGCCGAACAGGAGCCGGACGGTTCCTGGCTGGGCCGCTGGGGCGTCAACTACGTATACGGGACAGGGTCCGTGGTGCCCGCGCTCACCGCGGCGGGCCTGCCGGGCTCGCACCCGGCACTGCGCCGCGCCGTCGGCTGGCTGGAATCGGTGCAGAACGACGACGGAGGCTGGGGCGAGGACCTGCGCTCCTACCGCTACGAGGAATGGCGCGGCCAGGGCGTCTCCACCGCGTCGCAGACGGCCTGGGCGCTGCTCGCGCTGCTCGCCGCCGGGGAGCGGGACTCCAAGGCCGCGGAGCGGGGCGTCGCCTGGCTCGCCGAGACCCAGCGGGACGACGGCTCCTGGGACGAGCCGTACTTCACCGGCACCGGCTTCCCCTGGGACTTCTCCATCAATTACCACCTCTACCGGCAGGTGTTCCCGCTCACCGCACTCGGCCGGTACGTCAACGGGGAGCCGTTCGCGGGCCTCGCCGCCAAGGGGGGCTGATGGGCCGGACCCCGGCCGTGCCGGACCCCGCACCGCTGCTGATCGCCTGCGCGCTCGGCATCGAGCACCTCGCCCTGCGCACGGGCGACCGCGGAGGCGCACACGGGCGGGCCACCCTGCTCCGTACGGGCATGGGCCCCAAGAACGCCGAGCGGGCCGTCACCGGCGCGCTCGGCAAGGAACCGCTGCGCCACGCCGCCGTCGTGGCCACCGGCTTCTGTGCCGGGCTCGCCCCCGGCATGCACCCCGGCGACCTGATCGTCGCCGACGAGACACGCGACGCACACGGCCGCACGACCTGCGTCGGAACCGATCTGCTGGTCAAGGAGCTGATGCGGGCCGTGCCCGGCCGCACCGTGCACACCGGCCCGCTCACCGGTTCCGACCATGTCGTCCGCGGCCACGAGCGCACCGCCCTGCTCGCCACGGGCGCGATCGCGGTGGACATGGAGTCCGCCACGACGCTGCACAGCGCGCTGCGGGCGGGAGACCGGCCGGTTGCCGCCGTCCGGGTGGTCGTGGACGCCCCACAGCACGAACTCGTCCGCATCGGCACGGTGCGCGGTGGAATATCGGCTTTCCGTGTTCTTCGTGCCGTGCTTCCTGCATTTTTCGAATGGCACCGTTCTTCTTTGCTCCCTCGGAGGTGAGCCAGATGGCCATGCCGCTGCGCCAGACCGTCAAGGTCGCGACGTATCTCTTTGAACAGAAGCTGCGCAAGCGGGAGAAGTTCCCGCTGATCGTGGAGTTGGAGCCGCTCTTCGCATGCAACCTCGCGTGCGAGGGATGCGGCAAGATCCAGCACCCCGCCGGGGTGCTCAAGCAGCGCATGCCGGTGGCCCAGGCCGTGGGTGCCGTGCTCGAATCCGGTGCGCCGATGGTGTCCATCGCCGGCGGTGAGCCGCTGATGCACCCTCACATGGACGAGATCGTCCGCCAGTTGGTCGCCAAGAAGAAGTACGTCTTCCTGTGCACCAATGCGATGCTGCTGCGCAAGAAGCTGGAGAAGTTCACGCCTTCGCCGTACTTCGCGTTCGCCGTGCACATCGACGGAATGCGGGAGCGGCACGACGAATCCGTCGCGAAGGAGGGCGTGTTCGACGAGGCGGTGGCGGCCATCAAGGAGGCCAAGAAGCGCGGTTTCCGCGTCACCACCAACTCGACCTTCTTCAGCAACGACACCCCGCAGAACATCATCGAGGTCCTCAACTACCTCAATGATGAGCTGCAGGTCGACGAGATGATGCTGTCGCCCGCCTACGCCTACGAGAAGGCGCCGGACCAGGAGCACTTCCTGGGCGTCGAGCAGACCCGCGAACTCTTCAAGAAGGCCTTCGCGGGCGGCAACAGGAGGCGCTGGCGCCTGAACCACTCGCCGCTCTTCCTGGACTTCCTGGAGGGCAAGGCGGACTTCCCTTGCACCGCGTGGGCGATCCCGAACTACTCGCTCTTCGGCTGGCAGCGCCCCTGCTACCTGATGAGCGACGGGTACGTCCCCACGTACAAGGAGCTCATCGAGGAGACCGACTGGAGCAAGTACGGCCGCGGCAAGGACCCGCGGTGCGCCAACTGCATGGCGCACTGCGGCTACGAGCCGACCGCCGTCCTCGCCACCATGGGCTCCCTCAAGGAGTCCATCCGCGCCGCCCGTGAAACGGTCTCCGGAAACCGCGGGTGACGTCATGACCCCTGGAACGCCTGTGGCACTGGGCCTTCCTGAGCTGCCGGTCCGGCCGATCTCGGAGCGCCGCCTCTCGCGGCGCATCGAGGTCGGGCCGGTGGCCGTGGGGGGTGGTGCACCGGTCTCGGTGCAGTCGATGACGACGACGCGTACGTCCGACATCGGGGGGACGCTGCAGCAGATCGCCGAACTCACTGCGTCCGGCTGCCAGATCGTTCGGGTGGCGTGTCCGACGCAGGACGACGCGGACGCCCTCGCGACGATCGCGCGGAAGTCGCAGATCCCGGTGATCGCCGACATCCACTTCCAGCCGAAGTACGTGTTCGCGGCGATCGACGCCGGGTGCGCGGCCGTGCGCGTGAATCCCGGCAACATCAAGCAGTTCGACGACAAGGTGCGCGAGATCGCGCGGGCCGCGAACGACGCCGGTACGCCGATCCGCATCGGCGTGAACGCGGGTTCGTTGGACGCACGCCTTCTGAAGAAGTACGGGAAGGCCACCCCGGAGGCTCTGGTCGAGTCGGCGCTGTGGGAGGCGTCGCTCTTCGAGGAGCACGGCTTCCGGGACATCAAGATCTCGGTGAAGCACAACGACCCGGTGGTCATGGTCAACGCCTACCGCCAGCTGGCCGCGGCCTGTGACTATCCACTGCACCTCGGCGTGACGGAGGCGGGGCCCGCGTTCCAGGGCACGATCAAGTCGGCGGTGGCCTTCGGGGCGCTGCTGAGCGAGGGCATCGGCGACACCATCCGGGTCTCGCTGTCCGCGCCGCCCGCCGAGGAGGTCAAGGTCGGCATCCAGATCCTGGAGTCGCTCGGCCTGCGCGAACGCCGCCTGGAGATCGTCTCCTGCCCGTCCTGCGGGCGGGCCCAGGTGGACGTGTACAAGCTGGCCGACGAGGTGACGGCGGGTCTGGACGGCATGGAGGTGCCGCTGCGGGTCGCGGTCATGGGGTGCGTCGTGAACGGGCCGGGGGAGGCCCGTGAGGCGGATCTGGGCGTCGCGTCCGGCAACGGCAAGGGTCAGATCTTCGTGAAGGGCGAGGTCATCAAGACCGTCCCCGAGTCGAAGATCGTGGAGACCCTCATCGAAGAGGCGATGAAGATCGCCGCACAGATGCAGGACGACGGCGTCACCTCAGGGGTGCCCGACGTCACCGTGAGCTGAGTTCAACCAGAGAGGGGGCCCGAGCATGACCATTCTGGAATCCATTCGGGGACCGCGTGACCTGAAGGCGCTGACCGAGGCCGAGCTCGACGAACTGGCCGAGGAGGTCCGGGAGTTCCTGGTGCACGCGGTCGCCAGGACCGGAGGTCACCTCGGGCCCAACCTGGGGGTGGTGGAACTCTCCATCGCCCTCCACCGGGTCTTCGAGTCACCGCTCGACCGCATCGTGTGGGACACCGGCCACCAGAGCTACGTGCACAAACTCCTGACCGGCCGGCAGGACTTCTCCAAGCTGCGCGGCAAGGGCGGCCTCTCCGGCTACCCCTCGCGCGCGGAGTCCGAGCACGACATCGTCGAGAACAGCCACGCTTCGACCGCGCTCGGCTGGGCCGACGGCCTGGCCAAGGCGCGTCAGGTCCAGGGGGAGCGCGGCCATGTCGTCGCCGTCATCGGGGACGGCGCGCTCACCGGCGGCATGGCGTGGGAGGCGCTCAACAACATCGCGGCCGCGAAGGACCGGCCGCTGATCATCGTCGTCAACGACAACGAACGGTCGTACGCCCCCACCATCGGCGGCCTCGCCAACCACCTGGCCACGCTCCGCACGACCGACAGCTACGAACAGGTCCTGGCCTGGGGCAAGGACATACTCCAGCGCACACCCGTCGTCGGACACACGCTGTACGAGTCGCTGCACGGCGCCAAGAAGGGGTTCAAGGACGCCTTCGCGCCGCAGGGCATGTTCGAGGACCTGGGCCTCAAGTACGTCGGGCCGATCGACGGCCACGACACGGGGGCCGTCGAGTCGGCACTGCGACGTGCGAAACGCTTCCACGGACCCGTCATCGTCCACTGCCTCACCGAGAAGGGGCGCGGCTTCGAACCCGCGCTCGCCGACGAGGCCGACCGTTTTCATACGGTCGGCGTGATGGACCCGCTGACATGCGAGCCGCTCGCACCCTCCAACGGGCCTTCCTGGACCTCGGTGTTCGGTGACGAGATCGTGCGCGTCGGCCGGGAGCGCCCCGACGTGGTGGCGATCACGGCGGCGATGCTGCACCCGGTGGGTCTGACGAAGTTCGCGGCGGAGTTCCCCGGCCGGGTGTGGGACGTCGGCATCGCCGAGCAGCACGCCACGGTGTCGGCGGCCGGGCTCGCGACCGGCGGCCTGCACCCCGTCGTCGCCGTCTACGCCACCTTCCTCAACCGGGCCTTCGACCAGCTCCTGATGGATGTCGCGCTGCACGAGTGCGGCGTCACCTTCGTCCTGGACCGGGCCGGGGTCACGGGCGTCGACGGAGCCTCGCACAACGGCATGTGGGACATGTCGATCCTCCAGGTCGTGCCGGGCCTGCGGATCGCGGCGCCGCGCGACGCCGACCAACTCCGCGTCCAGCTGCGGGAGGCGGTCGCCGTGGACGACGCGCCGACGCTCCTGCGCTTCCCCAAGGAGTCGGTGGGACCGGCGATCCCCGCGGTGGACCGGATCGGCGGCATGGACGTGCTGAGCCAGGACGGCCAGGACGCCGACGCGGACGTCCTGTTGGTGGCGGTCGGCGTGATGGCGCCGGTCTGCCTGCAGGCGGCGGAGCTGCTGCGGGAGCGGGGCCTCAGCTGCACCGTGGTCGACCCGCGCTGGGTCAAGCCGGTCGACGCCGAGCTGCCCGCCCTCGCCGCACGGCACCGCGTGGTGGGGGTCGTCGAGGACAACAGCAGGGCGTCCGGGGTCGGCGCGGCCGTCGCCCTCGCCCTCGGTGACGCCGAAGTCGACGTCCCCATCAGGCGGTTCGGCATCCCCGAGCAGTTCCTCGCGCACGCCAAGCGGGCCGAGGTGCTCGCGGACCTCGGGCTCACCCCGGTCGAGATCGCGGGGCGGATCAGCGCCACACTGGCAGCCAAGGAGCACGGAGCATGACCAAGGAGTTCGACCTCGGCAGACTCCTCGCCGAGCGGGGCGCCGAGCGCTACGAACTGCACGCCCGGCATCTGAATCACCAGCTGCCGCGCATGCTGCACACCATCGGCTTCGACAAGGTCTACGAGCGGGCCGAGGGCGCGTACTTCTGGGACGCGGAGGGCAACGACTATCTCGACATGCTCGCGGGCTTCGGGGTGATGGGGCTGGGCCGCCACCACCCCGTCGTACGCAAGGCGCTGCACGACGTCCTGGACGCCTCGCTCGCCGATCTGACGCGCTTCGACTGCCAGCCGCTGCCCGGGCTCCTCGCCGAGAGACTGCTGACCCACAGTCCGCACCTGGACCGGGTCTTCTTCGGCAACAGCGGCACCGAGGCCGTCGAGACCGCCCTGAAGTTCGCGCGGTACGCGACGGGCAGGCCCAGGGTGCTCTACTGCGCCCACGCCTTCCACGGGCTGACCACCGGCTCCCTGTCGGTGAACGGCGAGTCCGGGTTCCGGGACGGGTTCGCGCCGCTGCTTCCCGACACCGCCGTCCCGCTCGGCGATCTGGACGCCCTGCGCAAGGAGCTGAAGAAGGGCGACGTGGCGGGGCTGATCGTCGAGCCCATCCAGGGCAAGGGCGTGCACGAGCCGCCGCCCGGCTATCTGCGCGCCGCCCAGGAGCTGCTCCACCAGCACAAGGCGCTGCTCATCGCCGACGAGGTGCAGACGGGCCTGGGCAGGACCGGCGACTTCTACGCCTACCAGCACGAGGAAGGCGTGGAGCCGGACCTGCTGTGCGTCGCGAAGGCGCTGTCCGGTGGCTATGTGCCGGTGGGCGCGACGCTCGGCAAGGACTGGATCTTCAAGAAGGTCTTCTCGTCCATGGACCGGGTACTCGTGCACTCGGCGAGCTTCGGGTCCAACGCGCAGGCCATGGCGGCCGGGCTAGCGGTGCTCTCCGTCATGGACGACGAGAAGACCGTCGAGAACGCGCGCGTCACCGGCGGACTCCTGAAGGCGCGGCTCGGCGCGCTCGTCGACCGCTACGAGCTGCTGAGCGAGGTGCGCGGCCGTGGCCTGATGATCGGCATCGAGTTCGGGCGCCCCAAGTCCCTGAAGCTGCGCAGCCGTTGGACGATGCTGCAGGCGGCGCGCAAGGGGCTCTTCGCGCAGATGGTGGTCGTGCCGCTGCTGCAGAAGCACCGCATCCTCACCCAGGTCTCCGGCGATCATCTGGAGGTCATCAAGCTGATCCCGCCGCTGACCGTCGGGGAGAAGGAGGTCGACCGGTTCGTGGAGGCCTTCACCGCGGTGATGGACGAGGCGCACAGCGGCGGCGGGCTGATGTGGGACTTCGGCAGGACGCTGGTGAAGCAGGCGGTCGCGAACCGCTGAGGCGCCATGTGGCCGGCGAGAGGTGCCATCCGGTCGGTGTGGCGCCGCGCGATCAGCTTTTGCCTCTGAGGCAAGAAAGTTGCCTCGGGGGCAAGAGCCTGGCTCAATCGAGGTATGAGCAACGCCGAGTCCGCACCGCTCGACCCGGAGGCAGCCGACGCCCTGCCTGCCGTCGCCCCGCAACTACGTGAGCTGCGCCGACGCGCCTCGCTGACCCTGGAGGCAGCGGCCCGCAACGCCGGGCTCTCGCCCGCCCATCTCTCCCGGCTCGAGACCGGGCAGCGCCAGCCGTCCCTGCCCCTGCTGCTCGCACTGGCCCGCACCTACGGTACGACCGTCTCGGAGCTGCTCGGCGAGACGCCCGCCGACCGGGACGCGATCGTCCGCGCCTCGGACATGGAACCGACCCGGGCGGGCGGCTGGACCTACTGGCCGGCGGGCGCGCAGGCCCGTGGCATGCAGGCACTGCGGGTGCACGTCCCGCAGGGGGCACAGGGTGACATCGTGCGCGTTCATCCCGGTGAGGAATGGCTGTACGTCCTCCAGGGGCACCTTCGGCTGCGGCTCGGCGACACCACGTACACGCTCGAACCGGGGGACAGCGCGCACTTCGACTCGCTCACCCCGCACCGGATCGCCGCCGCGGACCGCCTCGGCACCGACCTTCTCTTCGTCCACACCCTGCTGCAGAGTCCCGCCACCGCGCTGTGCCTCGGCGGGACCCCGCACAGCCCCACCCTGGGAGACCCGCGATGACGGAACCCGAAGCGCAGCAGCCCGAGCAGGCCGGTCAGCGGGGGCAGGCGGTGCCCGCCAAGAAGGCCATGTCCATGGAGGAGAAGTTCCCCCGCGGGCTCTGGGTCCGGCTGATCGTCTACGTCGCCGTGGGCCACCTCTTCGCGGCCTTCATCTACCTGCTGTTCACGCTGGGCGCCCAGAACCAGTAGCGGTCAGTCCAGGAGGTGCTCGCGAAGCCGCTCACGGGTCTCCGGGGCCAGCCCCAGGCCCTCGGTGAGGTAGGTCTCCGTGTCGCCCCAGATCTGCCCGATCGTCTCGAAGGCCGCGGCCAGATACTCCGCGCGGGCCTCGAAGAGCGGGCTGAGCAGCTGCATGACCTCGGGGGACATCGCGTTGGGGGAGCTGTTGCTGCGGTGCACCTTGTAGCGGCGGTGGGTGGCGTTCGACTCCAGGTAGTCCGCCTCGATGGCCTCGCGCTCGACGCCGACGGCGAGGAGCGTGACGGCTATCGAAAGGCCTGCGCGGTCCTTGCCCGCGGCGCAGTGCATCAGGGCGGGCACGCTGTCGGCGGCCATCTCGTGAAGTATCCGGCTGTGCTCGGCGGTGCGGTCCCTGATGATCTCGCGATAGGTGTTGGTCATCCGCCCCCCGGCCTGCCCCTCGGAGAGGGCCGCGCGCAGCTGGTCCAGGTCGCCGTCGCGGACCATCACCCAGAACTCGGCGCCGTGGGCCGGGTCGGTCAGCGGCAGGTTCACGTTGCGGACGCCGGGCAGCTCGACGTCCGGACCTTCGAGGCGCTGGTCGGCCGCGTTGCGGAAGTCGTAGATCGTGTGCAGACCCAGGGTGGAGAGGAACGCGGCGTCGGCCGCCGTGGCGTGCGCGAGGTGACCGCTGCGGAAGAGGCGGCCCCGCCGGACACGGCGGCCGTCCACGGTCGGAAGCCCGCCCACGTCACGGAAGTTGCGGACTCCGGACAGCTCCGGCTCCGCCGGCTCGGTCGTCGTCAGCTCTGTCGGCGGGACTTGCTGCGTCACGGGGGCTCCTCCCGTCCGGCCGCCGGCGCGACTCGCCGGTGGGGGTGCGGCTTCGACCATACGACATGGGTTCCTGAGGCAATCACTGCTGACGCATGAGCGTTGCCTCACAGGTCATCCCCCTTGATGATGTGCGTACACACGCATCCGTCTCTGCGACTGCGGGGGATCGATGATCGAGGTCGGCGAAGACGGCCGTACGTGGCTGCTCTCGGGTCCCACCAGCAGTTACGCGCTGCGGCTCACGGACGGCGACGAGCTGCTGCACCTGCACTGGGGGCCGCGCATCGCGCTCGCCGACGCCGAGGCGCTCGCGGCGGAGCCGCTGCCCGCGGAGTGGTCCTTCGAGTCGCGGCTCGACGGCCACGAGGAGTATCCCGTCGAGGGCGGCCGGCGCTTCGTGCGCCCCGCGCTGTCCGTACGGGGCGCCGGGGTGCGCGGCAGCGAGTGGCGGTTCTCGGCGGCCGAGACCGGGCCCGACGAACTGCGGCTCCAATTCCAGGACCCCGTGCACCAGTTGGGGGTCACGCTCGTCTATCGGACGCGTGGGGACGTCATCGAGCGGTTCGCCGTCCTGCGCCACGAAGGGCCGGCGGACGCACCCGAACTCGAGCTGCTCCGCGCCGACTCCGCGACCTGGACCCTGCCCTCCCGCGAGCACTGGCGGCTCTCCCAGCTGCACGGGCGCTGGGCGGCCGAGTCACGGCTCGTGCGGTCGGAGATCACGTACGGCGAGAAGGTCATCGGCAGCCGTCGAGGACACACCGGGCATCAGCACCTGCCCTGGGTCGCGCTCGACGCGGAAGGGGCGACCGAGGAGCACGGCGAGGTCTACAGCTGCGCGCTGGCCTGGTCGGGCTCCTGGCGGATCGCGGTGGGCCAACTGCCGGACGGGGCCGTGCAGATCACCGGCGGCCAAGGGCACGACGACGCCGGACAGGAACTGCTCGCACCCGGCACGCGGACGGTGACGCCGGTCTTCGCCGGGCTGTGGAGCGGCGGCGGCTTCGGCGGGGCGAGCCGGGCCTGGCACGCCTATCAGCGCGCGCACGTGATCCCGGACGCGGCCGAGCCGCGGCCCGTGCTCTACAACTCCTGGGAGGCCACCAAGTTCGACATCTCCGCGGACCAGCAGCGGGCGCTCGCCGGACGGGCCGCGGCCATGGGGGTCGAGCTGTTCGTGGTGGACGACGCGTGGTTCGGGCAGCGCGTCAGCGACCGGGCCGGGCTCGGCGACTGGACACCCAACCCGGACCGCTTCCCCGGCGGCCTCAAGCCCCTCGCCGACGACGTGCACGCGCTGGGCATGAGCTTCGGGATCTGGGTCGAACCGGAGATGGTCAACCCCGACAGCGACCTCTACCGGGCGCACCCCGACTGGGTGCAGCACCAACCCGGGCGCACCCGCACCGAGTTCCGCAACCAGCTCGTGCTCAACCTCGCCCGCGAGGACGTCCAGGAGTACCTCTGGGAGCAGCTCGACACGCTCCTCTCCAGTGCTCCGATCGACTACGTGAAGTGGGACTTCAACCGCAGTTTCACCGACGCGGGCTGGCCGGGCGAGAGCTACCCGCAGGGCATCTGGAACGCCCATGTGCACGCCCTCTACGGCCTGTTGGACCGACTGCGGGCCGCGCATCCCTCCGTCGCCTTCGAGTCCTGCTCGGGCGGCGGCGGCCGGATCGACCTCGGGATCCTCTCCCGTACCGACCAGGTGTGGACCTCCGACAACACCGACCCCCTGGACCGGCTCGCCATCCAGCACGGCTTCGGCCAGCTGCACCCGGCGCGGGTGATGGCCGCCTGGGTGACGGACAGTCCGAACAATCAGCTCAACGGCAGGGTCAGTACGCTGCGCTTCCGCTTCGTGAGCGCGATGGCGGGGGTCCTCGGCATCGGCGGCGACCTCATGGAGTGGAGTGCGGGCGAGCTGGCCGAAGCGGGCGACTGGGTGAAGCTCCACAAGGAGATCAGGCCCGCGGTGCAGCTCGGGGACCTCTACCGGCTGCGCCCGCCGTCGGAGCCGCTCAGCGCGGTGCAGTACGTCCACGGCGACGAGACCGTGGTCCTCGCCTGGCTGCGGGCGCAGTCCTACGGGGAGGAGCCGCCCAGGGTGCGGCTGCGGGGGCTCGACCCCACGGCGGCCTACGTCTGCCAGGAGACGGGCGCGATCCACCGGGGCGCGGTGCTGCTGCACCACGGGCTGCGGACGGGGCTTCGCGGGGATCTGGACGCGGCGGTGTTCCGTTTCCGTCGGGCATGAACGCCCGTCGCGTATGAGTGCCGTCGGACCCCTCAGGTATTCCTGGCTTGGACGAATCTTGACCGGTGGCTTATCTCACCCCCCGTCAACCCCTCCCTACGGTGGCGTAGGTCACTTAGCGAGGTGAAAGATATGACGATGTGAGAGCAGAGTCGACATCCTTCATCCCTGACACATTCACCTCCTACGCAGCGGTCGGCGACAGCTTCACCGAAGGCGTGGGGGACCCCGGCCCTGACGGAACGTTCGTCGGCTGGGCCGACCGCCTTGCCGTGCTGCTCGACGACCGGCAGCCGGAGCACACGTTCCGGTACGCCAACCTCGCCGTGCGCGGCAAGCTGCTCGACCAGATCGTCGCCGACCAGGTGCCCCTGGCCAAGGAGCTGGGCCCCGACTTCCTGACGTTCTGCGCGGGCGGCAACGACATCATCCGCCCCGGCACCGACCCGGACGAGGTCGCCGAGCGGTTCGAGCGAGCCGTCGCCGACCTCACCTCGTCGGTCGGCACCGTCATGGTGACCACGGGATTCGACACCCGCGGGGTGCCGGTCCTCAAGCATCTGCGCGGCAAGATCGCCACGTACAACGGCCATGTCCGAGCGATCGCCGACCGTTACGGCTGCCCGGTCCTCGACCTGTGGTCCCTCAAGACCATCCAGGACCGCCGCGCCTGGGACGGCGACCGCCTGCACCTCTCCGCCGAGGGCCACACGCGCGTGGCGCTCCGCGCGGCCCAGGTCCTGGGCCTGGAGGTCCCCGCGGACCCGGACCAGCCGTGGCCCCCGGAGCCGCCGCGCGGCACCCTTGAGGTGCGGCGGGACGACATCAACTGGGCGCGCGAGTACCTGGTGCCGTGGTTCGGGCGGCGGCTGCGGGGAGAGTCGTCGGGCGACCACGTGGCGGCCAAGGGAAGCGTGGACCCGTACACCGTCAGGATGCACATCGAGTCCGCTTCCTGAAGGCGGCGGCGCCCACGGAGAAAACCAGGTGCCTCCGTGGGAGGGGATCGCTACGGTAAGAGCGTCCAGGTGCGAAGGCGCGGGCTACTTCCACTCCTAATGGGGAGGTCGCGGGTTCGAGTCCCGTCGTCGACTTCGGGTCGGCGTAGCTCAGTCGGCAGAGCACCACGTCGCCTGCTCCGGCTTTGATCTCTGGACACCTGACGCGAGCCGTCTGCCCTCGGGGGAACCGGGCAGGCGGCTTCGTCGCGTGCGGGGCGGGTCCGTCAGCCGGTCAGCCCTTCAGTCGATCAGCCCCTCAGCCCGTCGGCGCTTCGACCGGAGCCAGGCCCAGTTCGCGGTTCAGGGCCTCGTCCACCCAGGCCAGCATGCGGGAGCGGGGCAGCGTGCCTTCGTAGGCCGTCATCTGCACCGCGAGGCCGTCCAGGAGGGCCGTGAGCCGCAGGGCCGTGGTCCCGGGGTCGGAGCAGGTGAACTCGCCCTCGGTGACGCCCTCCGCGATGACCTCCGCCAGGGCCGCCTTCCACTGCTGGTCCAGGTCGCGCGTCACCGTGCGCAGGGTGGGCTCGCGCAGTGCGGCGGACCAGCCCTCGATCCACAGGCGCCAGCCCTTGGCCTGGCCGGTGGGCGCGTACCAGCGGACGGCTGCGCGCAGCCGGCGCAGGGCGGTGGTGCGGCGGCCCAGGAGGGCGCGGAGATGGGCCAGGTCGGCCTCCGCGGCGTGTGTGAAGGCCGCTGCCACCAGCCTCTCCTTCGTGGAGAAGTGGTACAGGACCAGCGCGTTGCTCACCCCCAGCGCCGCGGCCACGTCCGCGATGCGCACGGCGGCCACACCACGCACCTCGATCTGTTCGACGGTGGCGGCCAGCAGCTCCGCCCGCCGTTCCGCCACGCTCAACCGCACTCTCGCCACGCCGGGCAGCCTATCCACCTCCCGGCTACGCGTTCGCGTACCAGCCGAATCGCTCCCCGATCACCGGCAGACGGTCCGCCACCAGCGCATGGGCGGCCGTACGCGGAGTGGTGCCGTCCGCCTCCGCGCGCCGCAGCATCACGTCGACCAGGGCCCGCATCGAGCGGCGGGTGTGCGCGAAGGCCTCGTCCGCGTCGGGCCCGATGTCGCCGAAGAGCGTCCACCACCACCAGGCGTTGGTACCGGAGTTGACGACGACATCCGGCAGCACGGTGATGCCGCGCTCGGCCAGGAGACGCTCCGCCTCGGGCAGCACGGGCATGTTGGCTGCCTCCGCTATCCAACGGGCCGTGATCCGCGCCTGGTTGGTCTGGTTGATCGTGTACGACACCGCCGCGGGGACCAGGATCTCCGCCTCCGTGGACAGCCAGGCCTCGCCCGGGAGCTCGCGGTCGCCGGGGCGCAGGACCGCGCGGTCCACCGTGCCGTGCGCGTCGCGGGCGGCGAGCAGTGCCTCCACGTCGAGCCCCGCCGGGTTGGCGATCGTGCCCTTGATGTCGGCGACGGCCACCGTCGTCAGCCCCGCCCGGGTGAGGTAGCGGGCGGTGGCGCCGCCCATGGTGCCCAGGCCCTGCACGGCCACGCGTGTGCCCGCGTGCGCGTGGCCCGCGCGGTCGAGGGCGGCGAGGACCGCTTCGGCGACCCCGTGGCCGCCGACCAGCTCGTCCAGGCCGATCCCGTCGACCTCCACAGCGAACGCGTCCGCCAGGCGTGCGCGGGCCGTCGCCTCGTCGTCCAGGAGCGGGTAGACGGCCTGGACGGTGGAGATCAGGCCTGCTTCCGCCGCCGCCTCGTCGACCAGATCCTGGGTCAGCCCCAGGTCCTCGCCCGTGGTCCACGAGCTCTCGATGTAGGGGCGCATCGCCCTCAGGTAGCGGACCAGGACGTCGTACGCCTCCGGGGCGCGCGGATCGCAGTCGATGCCGCCCTTGGCGCCGCCGAGCGGGATGTAGTGGGCGCTGGGGTCGTAGTGCAGGGCCTCCTTCATCGTCATCCCGCGGGCCAGTCCCGTGACCTCGTCGAGCGTGCAGCCTGGGCGCATCCGGAGACCGCCGCTGCAGACGCCGCGTACGAGACGGTCGATGACGAGGAAACCCCGGTGGCCGGTGATGTGGTCGGTCCAGGTGAGGGAGAGGAGGGGTGTGGGGGAGGGGGCGGCGGGCGCTGGGGGTACCGGGGGCGCTGAAGGCATGGAGCGGACTCCTGCTGAATGGGGGATCAGTAGGAGTACATCACGCGCGGACGCTCGGGTGGCCCGATGCGGGCCCCTCCGGACGACCGCTGTCGCGGGCGGTGCACATAATGGAGACCTACATCCCTTCCAGGAGGTGCTGTGTCCCGTTCGCTGAGCTCTGGGCTCCGCTCGCTCAGGACCGCCGCCTTCGGCGCGGATCCGGCCGGCGAGCGGCTCGCGAGGATCCACGGATCGCCGAACTTCGCCGACGGGTCCTTCCAGAACCCCGAGGGGGCGCGGACCCGGCCCACCGGTTCGACGCTCGAGTTCGCGAAGATCTACTTCCGCAAGGAAGAGCGGATCCGGCGCGGCCCCACGGGCACCATCCCCGTGCACGCGACGACCCTCGCCGACATCGCCGAGCCACCCGCCAGCGGATTGCGGATCACCTGGATGGGGCACTCCAGCGTGCTCGCCGAGATCGACGGGCAGCGGGTGCTCTTCGACCCGGTCTGGGGCGAGCGGTGCTCCCCCTTCTCCTGGGTCGGGCCCAAGCGGCTGCACCCCGTGCCGGTGCCGCTCGCGGCGCTCGGACCGGTGGACGTCGTGGTGATCTCGCACGATCACTACGACCACCTGGACATGCCCACCATCAAGGCCCTGGCGGGCACGGACACGGTCTTCGCGGTGCCGCTGGGCGTCGGCGCCCACCTGGAGCGCTGGGGCGTCCCCGCCGACCGGCTGCGCGAACTCGACTGGAACGAGGCCGCGAAGGTGGGGGGCCTGACCCTCACGGCGACACCCGCGCGCCACTTCTGCGGCCGTGGCGTGCGCAACCAGCAGCACACGCTCTGGGCGTCCTGGGTCGTCACGGGATCCGAGCACCGCGTCTACCACAGCGGGGACACCGGCTATTTCGCCGGCTTCCAGGAGATCGGCGCCGAGCACGGCCCGTTCGACGTCACGATGATCCAGATCGGGGCGTACAGCGAGTTCTGGCCCGACATCCACATGACGCCCGAGGAGGGGCTGCGCGCGCACCTGGACCTCCAGGGTGGGCGGCCCGAAGGCGTGATGCTGCCGATCCACTGGGGCACGTTCAACCTCGCGCCGCACCCGTGGGCCGCGCCGGGCGAGGGCACGGTCGCCGCGGCGGGCCCCGTGGGGGCGAGGATCGCGCTGCCCGTCCCGGGGCAGCCGTTCGAGCCCGCGTCGGACTCCGCTCCGGCGGAGCCGTGGTGGCGCGGCGTGGCGATCGAACCGGAGGACGGCTGGAGCCGTCCGGACGGCTCCACCGCGGGCACCGGGCCCGCCGGCTCCGGCTCTGGCTCCGTCTCCGTGGAGCGCCCGGAGGACACCGCCCGTGCCGAGCCCACGGAGGGCACCGGGGAGCCCGAGGCGGCGCGGGTCGGCTGACGGAAGCAGCAGCGGGCTGGGACGGCCGCGTACGAGGCGTCGTCCCGTGCCTGCCCTGGCCGTGCCGCAGGCATGCCGCCCTCCCAAGGCGTCAGCCGGGCGCAGGCGCCAGAGCTGCCTGTTCCGAGCCCTGCTCGACCGGAGCGACGAGCAAGGTGAACCAGACGGTCTTGCCGCTGGTGGTGGGCCGGGTGCCCCAGGCGTCGGCGAGGGCCTCGACGAGGAGCAGGCCGCGGCCGTCCTCCTCCGTGCTCTCCGCGAGCCGGGCCCGCGGCCGCGGCGTGCTGTGGTCGGTGATCTCCACGCCCAGTTCGCGGACGCTGTGCCACACCCGCAGACCGATGGGCCCCCGCGCGTGGCGGAACGCGTTGGTCAGGAGTTCGGAGGCCAGCAGGAGCGCCGTGTCGGCCTGTGCCGTGAGCCCCCATTCCCGCAGCTTGGCCCGCAGGAACCGGCGCCCCGCCGGGACCGAGACCGCCTCGTCGGCAAGACGCGTCTCCGCGGTGTCCAGGGGTGCCGTGGGGAAGCTGACGAGCAGCAGGGTCACGTCGTCAGCGTACGCGTCGGTGTCCGGCAGCAGTGCGTGCAGGACGTGGTCGGCGGCGCTCTCCAGGCCACCGGCAGTGGCGAAGACGTCCTCCAGCTTGCTGGTCACCAGCTTCAGGCGGAGGTCGATGTCGCTGCTCGCCGTCTCCACCAGACCGTCGGTGTAGAGGGCCAGGGTCGTCCCGGCCCGCAGCGGAAGACGGACCTGCTGGTGAGGCACCCCGCCCACCCCGAGGGGGATGCCGGTCGGCACCGGCAGCTCGCGGACCGTCGCGTCCGGCTCGATGAGGAGCACCGGCAGATGACCGGCCGAGCACACCGTCACCTCACCCTGGGCCGGGTCGGCCTGCAAGTAGACGCAGGTGACGAACGGTTCGGGCAGATCACGCGTGAACGCGTCCAGCGTCTGCATCAGTTCGCACGGCGGAAGCCCCGCCAGGGCCAGGGCGCGGGCCGCGGAACGCAGCTGGCCCATGACCACGGCCGCGTCCAGGCCCCGCCCCATCACGTCCCCGACGAAGACCCCGACCCGCCCGGCACCCAGGTCGATCAGGTCGAACCAGTCCCCGCCGACCCCCTGCCCCTGGGTCGACGGCAGATACCGGCTGGCCGCGAGCGCGCCGGGGATCTGCTTGGCGTTCCCCATGAGGTTGAGGGCCAGCGCGATCTGCCGCTGCTGCGCGTGCAACTCGGTGAGCTCCGCCTCGGATCTCTTGCGGGCGGTGATGTCACGCATGATCGAGCAGGCGGCCGTGATGGCTCCGTCGCGGGTGCGGATCGGCCACAGGGTCACGTCGACGTCCAGGACGCGACCGCCGCTGGCCGTCCGACGGGTCTCGTAGTGCTCGATCCGTACGCCGCGGGCGAGCTGCTCCAGCAGGCCGGTTTCCTCGTCCTTGAGGTCGGGGGGCACGAGCATGCCGACATGGCTGCCGACGGCCTCTTCGGGTGTGTATCCGTACAGTCGCTGCGCTGCCGCATTCCAGAAAGTGATCTGCCCGTCCAGGGTCTTCATGAGGATGGCGTCCTGTGAGGATTCGACCAACTCCCGGAAGAAGCCCGACTGGTTTCCGGCGTCCCGCAGCCTTTGTACTGACATCACTGATGCCTCGCTTCACCTGACGCATCCGCACCCGGACGGAGAGAGTCACTGCCCCGCCTCCGCACACGTCCACGTCGCCCATCACCACTCGTGATGACGGATATTGCAGCACGGCAGACGCGGCCCTCGGGGTTCCACCGGTATTTCACCGATTCGGATTCACAGTTGTCCTTTCCGTGCATTGTCCGGGCGGGCCGAGTGACACATTGGGACGTTCGGCCCGCAATTGCCGTCGCTACCGCCGCCCGCCGAACTCCCAGTCGTGCACCTCGATGCCGGCGTACCGCTCCGGTGTCAGGACGGCGCGTGCCGTGGCCGGGTCCGGGGCCATGACCAGTGCCGCCGTGCCCAGCCAGAGGGTGCCGTCGTCGGAGAGCAGCGGCCCGTAAGCGATCAGCCCGTCCCGGGTCGGCGGCACGTCGAGATCGGCGGCCTGTCCCGAGCCGAGGCCGATGACCAGGTACCGGTTTCCGCCCGTGGCGCCACCGGGGAAGTCCCACATGGTGCGGCCCAGTGTGTTGCGCCACCGCCGCAGCAGCACGTCCCGGTACGCACCCGCCTGGTAGTTGGGCTCGTCGAAGGCGAACGCCCGGGCGGCGGCGGGATCCGGCAGGTCCACGATGTGCACGCTGCCGGTCGGCGTCTCGCCGTCGGCGGCGAAGGTCGGACCCCGCGCTATCAACTCCTCGGCGTACTGATCCATGTAGGACCAGTGATCCTCCGTCAGCTTCTCGCGCAACGTGAGGGAGCCGGGCCGGTCGCGGTGGTAGCAGAAGAATTCCATGCCGCCGACTCTCGCCAATGGACGGCGGAGTCTCAACGGGATTAGGCAGTGAACAGCCGAAATTTCCGGAGCGGCGGCCGGGACCCCGACTTCCCCGGACGGAACAGACGTGCGAAGGCGTATTCGGACGGTCGTGCGACGTGTCATACCAGAGCGGGACGCTGGGTGCCGGACTTTGTCAACTGCCTCCCGCACATGAAGCGTTGATGACTACCGTGAGTGTCCGCCGGTCGACGCGGGGATCATGGCAGCGGTCCTGCCCGAGCCCTCCCGACCGGCACGGCGATGCCGCGAAGCCACGCGTCGCGCGCCCGTCGGAGCCCGCTCCCCTACCGAGGACGCTGATGTCTCACCTCCGTGCACCGGCCGCCCGCGCAGACCGCCGTGAGGGCGGGCGCCACGGCAGGCCCGGGAGCCGACCCGCCACGGCGCTGCCCGAGGCCCGGATACGGCCGCAGCTCCTGCGCATCGCCGTACTGCCCGTCGTCGCGGTGATGCTCTGCGCCGGTGCCGCCGTGCTGTTCATCGTCCGCTCGTCCCCCGGCCCGCTCGAACCCGCGCTGCTCCTCATCCTCATCGCCGCCGGAGCCATCGGCCTGGCCAGCATCGTGATCGCGGCCGTCGCCGCCGACCGCACCGCCACCTCCGTACGCGAACGCGTCGGCACCCTGCGCCGCACCACCGCGCGCGGCCAGGCCGAACTGCGCGAAGTCGTCGAGAAGCTGCGCCGCGGCGAAGGGCCGCCCGCTCGCAGGGCTCCCGCCCGATCCGCCCCGGACGGCGACGACTTCGGACTGCTCGCCGCCGAGCTGTCCCGGGCCCAGGACGTCGCCGTCACCTCTGTCGTGCAGGCCTCGCAGCTCTCCAGCCACGCGGGCAGCGAACAGAAGGTCGAGGTCTTCGTCAATCTGGCCCGGCGGCTGCAGTCCCTCGTGCACCGCGAGATCTCCATCCTCGACGAGCTGGAGAACGAGGTCGAGGACCCGGATCTGCTCAAGGGCCTCTTCCACGTCGACCACCTGGCCACCCGCATCCGCAGGCACGCCGAGAACCTCGCCGTCCTCGGCGGCGCCATCTCGCGCCGCCAGTGGAGCAACCCGGTCTCGATGACGGAGGTGCTCCGCTCGGCCATCGCGGAGGTCGAGCAGTACTCGCGGGTCAAGCTGGTGCCGCCGATCGCCGGCACCCTGCGCGGCCACGCCGTCGCCGACGTCATCCACCTCCTCGCCGAACTCGTCGAGAACGCCACGGTGTTCTCCGCCCCGCACACCCAGGTCCTGCTGCGCGCCAATCTGGTGACGGCCGGGCTCGCCGTCGAGGTCGAGGACCGTGGCCTCGGCATGCCGCTGACCGAGCAGAACAAGATGAACCACCTGCTCGCCGACCCGGACCAGGTCAACGTCGCGAGCCTCCTCCAGGACGGCCGGATCGGCCTTTACGTGGTCTCCGCGCTGGCCCGCAGGCACGGCATCGCGGTCCGCCTCCAGACCAACATCTACGGAGGCGTACAGGCCGTACTGATCCTTCCGCAGGGTCTGCTGGGCACCGAGCCGCAGCACGAGCCCGTCGCCGCCGACCGCCCGCAGCACGCCCCGGACGCGGCGCCGCCGGCCGCCCCCGGCGACGTACGGGAACCGGCGCACATGCCCGCCGTGGCCCCCCACCCGGAGCCCGTTGCCGTGTCGCGGCAGCCGCAGCATGACGTGCGGCCGAGCCCGCCGCCGACCGCGCCGGTCGCTCCCGTGGCGCAGGGCTCCGCGCCCGCCCCGCTGCCCGTACGGGGCAGGGAGGGCAGGCCGACACCGGCCGAGGCCGTGCCCGGGATTCGGCCCGAGGACCGGCAGGCCGCGGCCGAGAACGCAGGGGCACCGCCCACCCCGCTCAACGGCGGCGCCGTACGCGGCCGGGTGGAAAAGCCCCAACTGCCCAAGCGGCGCGCCCAGGAACACATCGCGCCCCAGCTGCGGGAGGCGCCGGCGCCACGCCCGGAGAGCGAACACCACATCGGCCACGACCCGGGTCTGATGGCCGCCTTCCAGCGCGGCATCGGACTCGCCGCCGCACAGGAGATGCGGGACCCGGCCCCCGGACCCGATCTCGGCGTCCCTCGCGACGGAGGCGACCAGGGTGGCTGAACCGCACCACCCAGCAAGCACCACGTCTGCCCCGGCAGACCCTCGTACCTCAAGGAGTCGATCCACCATGGCGAGCGATGCGCCGACCGCGCAGGTATCCGACCTCGACTGGCTGATGAGCGGACTCGTACAGCGTGTGCCGCACACCCACAGCGCGGTCCTGCTCTCCTCCGACGGACTCGTGAAGTCGGTCCATGGCCTCGACCCGGACAGCGCCGACCACATGGCGGCCCTCGCCTCCGGGCTCTACTCACTGGGGCGCAGCGCCGGCATCCGGTTCGGGGACGGCGGCGACGTGCGCCAGGTCGTCGTGGAGCTCGACTCCACCCTCCTGTTCGTCTCCACGGCGGGCTCCGGCACCTGTCTGGCGGTGCTCGCCGGGCGCGACGCGGACGCGGCGGTGCTCGGCTACGAAATGACGATGCTGGTCAAGAGCGTGCGCCCCTACCTCCTCACCGCACCCCGGCAACCCGCCGGTGAACCCGCCCCGATGAGGCATTGAGCGTGGCGGCCCCGCACGACGGGCCATGGCTCGACGAATCCGCCGGACGTCTCGTCCGGCCCTACACGGTCAGCGGCGGGCGGACCCGGCCGACCGCTCAACTGGACCTCCTGACCCAGGTGAGGGCCACCGGAGGCCCGGTGGTCGGCTACCTGGGGCCAGAACACACGGAGGCGCTCGGGCTCTGCGCGGCACCCACGTCGGTCGCGGAGATCGCGGCGCAGCTCAAACTGCCCGCGGTGGTGACCAAGGTGCTGCTCTCCGATCTCGTCGACTGCGGGGCGCTCACCCTGAGAGCCCCGGACTTCTACCACAACCCCACTGACCGGTCCCTGTTGGAGGCAGTGCTCGATGGACTACGACGACAGCTCTGACCCCTTCCCCACCGCACTGAAGATTCTGATCGCGGGAGGTTTCGGGGTCGGCAAGACGACCTTCACGGGCGCGGTGAGCGAGATCGCGCCGCTGAGCACGGAGGAGCTCCTCACCACCGTCAGCGAAGGCACCGACGATCTGTCGGGCGTCGAGAACAAGACCACGACGACCGTGGCCATGGACTTCGGCCGCATCACCCTCGACCCGGAACACGTGCTCTACCTCTTCGGAACGCCCGGCCAGGAACGCTTCTGGTTCATGTGGGACGAGCTCTCCGAAGGCGCACTCGGCGCGGTGGTCCTCGCCGACACCCGCCGCCTGGAGGACTGCTTCGCCGCGGTGGACTTCTTCGAGCAGCGCGGCATGGGATTCATCGTCGCGATCAACGAATTCGACGGCGCCCACCGCTACGAGCCCGAGGAGGTACGTTCCGCCATCGACCTGGATCCGCAGGTGCCCGTCGTGCGGTGCGACGCGAGGATCTCCAGCTCGGGCATCGCCACCCTCCTCACCCTCGTCAAGCACCTCCTCGCCCACTCCCCGGCCGCCCCGAGCTACGGAGCCCACACCTGATGTACGACTCGACCGCGCCCCTGCTGCTCACTCCCGTCGACGCGGAGGCGCCCAGCCGGGTACGGAGGCTGCGCAGGCTCGGCATAGGACTGCGTCCGGAGCTCGCCTTCGACGCCTTCGCCGACCGGCTCGCCGAGGTCACGGGCGCGCCGTACTCCATGGTCAACTTCATCGACGAGAACCGGCAGTTCTTCGCCGGTCTGCACACCCCGGACCACACGGGGGACGGCTCCGAACTGACCTCCACGGCGGCCGGTGAGTACGCGCCGTTCCGCTACATGGCGCGCGATCACGGGTACTGCCCGCATGTGATCGTGCGGCGCAAGGCCCTCGTGCTGGAGGACGTGTGCGACTATCCGCGGTTCGCGGGGAACCCGGTCGTCGACGAGATCGGCATCCGCTCCTACCTGGGCGCCCCGCTCATCGACCGCACGGGCATCGCGCTCGGCACCGTCTGCGTCGTCGACGTCGAGCCCCGGCCCTGGGGGAGGGCGGGTCTGGAGACGATCAAGGCGATGGCGGCGGAGCTGATCCAGCAGATCCACCGCCGGGAGGACGGCGGGATCTGACGCTCACACCTCCAGCAGGGTGCCGTCGGGGAAGCGGACACGGACCACGTCGTCCGCCACCGTGCACGCGATGGACTCCCTCAACGCCGCGGGCCGGACGGCATCTTGGGACAGGGCGACCAGCGTGACGTGGATGCCGGCTCCGCCCGGATGCCCCGAGAAGGTCAGGTAGGGCGTCGCCGAGTGCGGCCCGTAGGCGTTGGCGGCGACCTCACGGGCGATGCCCGCCTCCTCGTCCCAGCCGTGCAGCGCGACGACGGCACTGGTCAGCCCGGCTTCCGTACGGGTGAGGGCCCAGCCGGGCCCCTGCTCGGCGTGCGGCTGTGCCTCGTCGGCGACCGCGTATCCGCCCTCGCGGACCGTCACGCCCGCCGGGGCCTGGACGCGGTGGACGCGGATCTCCCAGGGGCCGTGCAGCGCGCTCGTCGTCTGGACCGGGAAGTCGCCCTCGAAACCCGGAAGTTGAGCGTCGTGACGGGAAGCGGCCACGCGTCCCTCGCAGCGCACCGGGTGGATCCGGCGTCGGCGGGACGCGGTGCCGTCCGGTGCGAGGAGCGCGAGGTGGTTGTCCACATTGCGCTCCCACGCGCTCGGGGCGGCCTCGGGTGCGGTCGCCGTGGAGTAGCCGAACTTGGCGTAGTGCGGGTCGTCGGCCGCCGGGCCTTCGAGCGGGTTGTGGTCGCTGCCGTGGTTGACCAGACGGACGATGCCGTCGTGGCGTGTGCCGTGCAGGAGCCAGCCGGGCTGGGGGAGGGCCGTGTACTGGTCGGACTCCTCGACGGGGAGCGGGAGTTCGCGCTCCGTCCACACCGGGTGCTCGGCGGGCAGCAGCAGGCCGAGGAAACCCTTGCTCGCCCAGTACGGGGACGCCGGACCCGAGTAGGCCTGGGTGGTCGGCAGGAACGTCCCGTACCAGCCGAGCGGCAGCAGTCCCCGCTCGTCGGGGACGCCGCGCTCCACGAAGTGCCGCGCGGTGCCGGACGCGAGGCGCCGGGTGAGGCCGGGGGCCAGGGGAGTGCAGTCCGCGAGGGCGCCCATCCATACCGGGGCGGTCGCCGCGAAGCGGTACGTCAGGGAGCGGCCCTGGTGGACGGGGGAGCCGTCGGCGCCGAAGAGGTGCGGGTAGGCGGTGAGGAACTGGGACAGGCGTTCGCGGTAGACCTTGGCGCGCCCGTCGTCGTCCGGGCCCGCCATGCGCGCCCAGAGCAGCGGGTACAGATGCATCGCCCAGCCGATGTAGTAGTCGAAGTTGCGTCCGTCGCCGTCGCTGTACCAGCCGTCGCCGCGGTACCAGTCCTCGATGCGGTCGAGCCCGCCGTCGATGTCCGCCTTGCTGTACGGGGCGCCGACGGACGCCAGGAACTGCTCGGACACCACTTGGAAGAGCCGCCAGTTGTTGTCCCACGTCCGGCCGCCGACGAACCCGGAGAACCAGTCGACGACCCGCTCCTGGACCCGGGTGTCGAGCTTGTCCCAGATCCAGGGGCGGGTCTCGTGCAGCCCGATCGCGATGGACGCCGCCTCCACCATCTGCTGCGAGCAGTCGCTGAGTTCGGGCCAGGCCTCGCCGCCCGCGGCGTCGCGGTCCGTGCCCGTTGTCAGACCCTGCGCGTAGCGTTCGACGAGGTGGGGGTCGACCTCGCCGCCCGCTCCCGCGATCCGGAAGGAGGCGAGGAGGAATGACCGTGCGTAGCCTTCGAGCCCGTCCGACACGACCCCTGACCAACTGCCGCGCCCGGGCAGCCGGTACTGCGCGAAGTTCGGCGTCGCGTAGGGGACGAGCGCGTCCAGCTGCCGGTCGGCGAGCGCCTCCCAGTGCGCGCGGGTCCAGCCCGTGAGCGGGGACAGGACCCGGTCGGTGGGCGGCAGGGCCAGGTGCGGTGCGGACATGGCGGGTCGTTGCTCCTTATGGCTGGGGGCCCGGTGGCGGGCGGCGGTCACCTCAGGTGCGCGGTGTGCGTATGGCCGCGCGAGCCCGCGACGCGGACGGTCACGACGGGGCGGCGGCCCGGGGTGACGGTGACCGTGTCATCGGCGCGGACCACCTTCCGTACGGGGGAGGGGAGTTCCAGGGTGACCGTCGTGCCGGTGCGGCCCGGGTCGGCCACGGCCAGCGTCATGCCGTCGCCGCCGCGTCGCATGATCACCGTGCAGGGGCCCGACGCCGTGATGCCTGCCGCGCTGCCGGGTCCCCAGAAGTGCACGGCGACGAGGCCGTGGCGCCGGGCCTCGACCGCCTGGGCGGTGGCGTTGTTGGCGATGACGCGGACGGGCCGGGAGTGCGCCCAGAGGGCGGTGGAGGTGGCGCTCGCGCCGGGCAGGAGGACATAGGCGTACGAGGACGTGGTGGGGGAGGTGCCGTGGTCGAGCCACAGGGTCAGATAGCGGCGGGTGACCGGGGCCGTGCTGCCTCCGGTGTCCGCGCCGGTGTTGATCTCCCGCCAGGTGCCGGACCGCTCCTCGCGCAGGGCATTGAGCCGGGTGCGGCCACGGCCGTGGGCCGGCTGCGCGGGGTCGTCGGGGAAGACATAGCCACCGGTGCCTTCCAGGTGGGCCCAGCGGGCGCCGGCCAGGGGCTCGGACCAGCCGGTGTGCGAGGGCTGCCGCCGTCCGTCGACCGTGAAGCGGGGCGCCCCGTCCTCGGACAGGTTCCGGTTCTCGACGATGGTCTCGACGGTCCTGCCGTCGCTCGCGGTGATGTCCGCGCCCAGGGCGACGACCGCGTTGTCCAGGAAGAACCATGCCTTCCTGGCCCGCAGCGTGCTGCCGTCGGCGAGGAGTTCCATCGCGGCGGCGCCGAACCTGCCGTCGAGCACCGCGCCGCCCGCGACGGTGTTCTTCGGCCGGTAGGTTCCCGTCCCGCCGCCCGTGCCGATGTCGGCCCGCTTGCGCGTGTCGACGGTGGTGCCCGGCAGGCGGTACGGATCGACCGTCGCCCAGAAGCCGTCCCCGAACTGCCCCAGGTCGTCGCCGTCGTACAGATAGGCCATGCCGTCGCCGGTGTACCAGCCGTGCAGGTTCTCGCCGTTGCCCGCCTCGTACGCGGCGATGCGCTGCGAGGAGAGCGAGAGCGTGAGCGCCCAGCCGGGGCGCCGGTGCACCACCCGGTCCATGTCCGCGAACGCGAAGTGCCCGGTGAGCCGGTCGGCGGCCGGCACGGAGTGGTCGTCGAGGACTGCCTTGGCGCGGGCCAGTGCGGGGACGCCCACCAGGCTCAGATAGGGGTGGGTCCTGTTGCGGCTCATCCACCCCTTGGCCAGCGCGCGCCAGCGGTGGGCGTACGCGGCGGGGGCGCCGTCCGCCAGTTGCAGGATGTTGGTGAGGGTGACCGCGCCGTCCTTGTGGTCGGGCGCCTTCTCGCGGGACGTCGCACGGCCGCGCACCGCGTCCATCATCAGTCCGTCGAAGACCACCGGCGAGAAGGTCCGGTCCACCGCCTCGTACAGGATGGACGTCTTCGGGTCGGTGACGGCCCACTCGGAGTCCGCGAGCAGGGCGATCAACTGGCCCGCGCTGCCGAGCAGGACACTTCCGTACGTCCCCGTGTACGCGACGGAGCCGTGCTGCACGAAGGAGCCGTCCTCGTAGAAACCGTCGCCCGAAGTGACGTACGTGAAGAGGCTGTTCTTGCCCTTGTCCCGGACGTCCGAGAGACCGTCGCGGGCCAGGGTGAGCGTGGCCGCGTCCCGCGCGAGCAGCCCGCGCAGCGCGACGATGACGGCCTTGTCGGCGCGGTTGGCGCCCGTCTCCGCCAGGGTCGGGGCGTTGGTGCGGCGGTCCGGGTCGGGGCAGAACTTCGCCACCGTGGAGACGTACGCCGTCAGGTCGGCGGCGGGGACCTTCGCCCGCAGGAGCACGCACGTGTCCATCAGGGCGCGGGGCGCGCCGATCTCCCAGAACCACCAGTTGCCGGATTCGGGGCGGGTGGTGTTGTAGCCCTCCGCGTGCAGGAAACGCAGGGCTTCGAGCAGGGTGTCCGCCGCGTCGGCGCTGTCGCTGAGAGAGGTGCCGGGAGTGGCCCAGGCCGTCGCGATCGTACGGAGACGGGTGTAGCTCTGGCCGAAGTTGCCCGGGTCCTTCGCGGGGGAGAGGTCGGCCCACAGGGCGCTGCGGCCCGCGGACCGGTCCAGGTCCCGCCACCAGCCCGAGGCCTGGGTGTCCAGGACCTTCAGGGCCGCCGCGAAGTCCGGGTCGGCGGGGTCGAAATCACCACCGGTGAGCTGCGCCGCCGCGCGGGCGAGCAGCGGGTCGTACGGGTCCGCCGCGTCCGTGTCGTCCGCGTCGGCCGCTGCCCATGCCGTGCCGCCTGCGGCCACCGGCAGGAGCGCGGAGGCGGCACCCGCGGCGAGGAGGGTGCGGCGGCGGGGGCCGGTGGGGTCGGGGAGGGGCGTGGGCATGCGGAACTCCCAGGGGGTGTCGGGGTGTCGGGGTATCGGGGGCATCGGGGTGCGGAACGCGGCGGGGCGTGGGAGGGAGGTGTGTGGGCGATTCCGCGACAGCATGTAAGCGTTTGCTATGCGGGGGCAAGAGGGCTCGGCATCTTTCTATGTTCTTTCTGTTCATTCAGTCCCGGAGCTGGTCTTCCAGCTTGTTCTCGCGCGGCGCTACCCAGGGTTAACCGGTTACCTACGGGGTGTTGACGGCGACAGTAAGCGATTACTACGTTGCGGCCCCATGGCTGAGAACAGGACACGAACCGCACGTGCCCGCAGTACTCGCACCGTCCGTGCCGCGACGGCGACCGCAGCCGCGGCCGCCACCCTCGCGCTCGCCCTCCCCGCCCACGCGGCGCCCTTCGACCCGGCCCCGGGCTCGGACGGCGTCGGCGACCCGCTCTTCCCCACGCTCGGCAACGGCGGCTACGACGTCCGCCATTACGATCTCTCCTTCGACTCCACGCCGGTGACGTACGACTTCACCGGCACCATGAGGATCAAGGCGAGGGCGACCCAGGACCTGTCGTCCTTCAACCTCGACGTCGACTCCCTCGCCATCGACGCCGTCAAGGTCAACGGCAAGAAGGCCGCGTGGGCGATCGGCCCCGGCCAGACCGGCCAGGAGCTCACCGTCACCCCGGTGGGCGGCCTGCGCGACAAGCGCGCCTTCGACGTCGAACTGACCTACCACGGCAACGGAAAGACCAAGCCGATCGGTCAGCCGGGCTGGCGTCACATGTCCGACGGCGGCTTCGCCTCCGCCGCCCAGGCCTCCCGCGCGGACACCTTCGCGCCGGTCAATGACCACCCGTCGGACAAGGCCACCTGGTCCTTCCACCTCACCGCCCCCGACGGCTGGACGCCCGCCGCCAACGGCAACCTCACCGGCACCCGAGACGGCGACGCGGGCAAGAAGACCTGGGACTTCGTCCTCAAGTCACCGATGGCGCCCGAGCTGTTGGGGATCTCCGTCAACAAGCAGACCTACCTCTACGGGCGCGGCCCGCACGGAGTGAAGCTGCGCCACCTCGTCCCCGAGGACCAGCAGGCGAAGTACAAGCCCATCGCCGAGGAGACCGGCGGGCAGCTCGCATGGCTGGAGAAGACCCTCGGCGTGCGCTACCCGTTCGACACGTACGGGGTGCAGATCGTGCGGGACGGCTACAGCGACGCCCTGGAGAACCAGACCCTCTCGCTCTTCGGTCCTTCGTGGTTCGACCGGCCCACCTACTCGACCACCATGGTCCACGAGCTCACCCACCAGTGGTTCGGCGACTCCGTCACCCCCGCGACCTGGCAGGACGCCTGGATGAACGAAGGGCCCGCCGTCTACTACGCGGCCATGTGGGCGGACCAGAAGGGCTTCCAGCCCATCGAGGAGAAGATGAAGACCGCGTACGCCGAGCTCGACGCGGTCCGCAAGACCGACGGACCGCCCGGGAAGCCCACCGGGCTCGGCGGCTTCAACATCTACGACGGCGCGGCGGTCTCCCTCTACGCCCTCAACCAGCAGATAGGGCATGCGAAGTTCGACGCCGTCATGAAGTCGTGGCTCACCGAACACCGGCACGGCAACGCCTCCACCCAGGACTTCGTCGACAACGCCGTCGAGGTCACCGGCGACGACTCGGTCGGCACCTTCCTGAACCACTGGCTGTTCGACCTCGACAACCCGCCCATGCCGGGGCACCCGGACTGGGGCGTCGCGAAGTGAGGCGCCCACGGAGCGCACGGAGCTCGCGGAGCCCGCGCCTCACCGGGATCGTCGTGGCCTTCGCCGCGGTCGGAGCCGTCATCGCCCCGCGGAGCACGGCCCAGGCAGCCCCCGCAGCCCCCGCCACCAAGGTCGTCCACGCCGCCCCGCACGGCTCGGGAAAGGCCTGCACTCCCGCCCGCCCCTGCTCCCCGCAGGCCGCGCGTGACGCCGCCCGCACCATCGGCGGACGCGACGTACGGATCGAACTCGCGGACGGCACCTACGAGATGAGCGAGCCGCTCGTACTGGGCGCGGCCGACTCCGGGCGCGACGGGCACACCGTCACCTGGAACGCCGCGCCAGGCGCCCACCCCGTCCTGTCCGGCGGCCGGGCGCTGACCGGCTGGGACAAGAGCGCCGACGGCACCTGGACGGCCGACGTCCCCGAAGGGATCACCCCGCGCCAGCTCTTCGTTGACGGCGAGCGGGCGCAGCGTGCGCGGGGCGCGGCCTGCGCAGCGAGCACCTGTGACGCGACGAAGACCGGCATGACGGGCGCCACGGCCACCGGCATCGCCAAGTGGACTCGGCCCACCGGCGCGGAGGCCGTCATCAGGGTCCGCTGGCGCGACTACCACTGCCGGATCACGGGCGTCGAAGGGGACAACCTCACCTTCGCGCAGCCTTGTTGGACCAACTCCACGAGTGGAACGGACCGCACGGGCCCCGCCTGGGACTCCACGGCCGTCGACTCGGCGCGCTACTCCGGAGTCGCCTTCTTCGAGAACGCCCGCGAACTCCTGGACCGGCCGGGCGAGTTCGTCTGGGACGCCGAGAACCGCACCGTCACCTACCTCCCGCGCAAGGGCGAGGACATGCGCCGCGCGCGCGTGCTCACCCCGGCAACCGAGCACCTCATGGTCATCGACGGCGCCCACGACCTGCGCGTGCAGGGCATCGGCTTCGCCCACGCGGCGTACGGTCAGCCCTCCACCGACGAGGGCTACGCGGGCACCCAGGCCGGACTCACCCTCACCGGAGCGACCGGCCCGGTCGATCACGCGGGACGCCACTACACCAAGCCGAGCGCGGCACTCACGGTCCGCGGCGGTCGCCATGTGACGGTCACCGGGGCCGAGTTCACGCATCTGGGCGGCGCCGGAGTCATCCTGGAGGCGGGCACCAAGGAATCGTCCGTCACCCGCTCCCGCTTCACGGACCTGTCGTCCGGCGCCGTCTACGTCGGCGACACCGAGCCGAAGCCCGACGCGGAACTGGCGGGTGAGCGGAACACCGTCGCGTACAACACGATCCGCCGCACCGGCGTGGAGTACACCGACGCGGTGGGCGTCTGGGCCGGCTACGAAGCCGGGCTGAGCATTGATCACAACACCCTCGACGACCTGCCCTACTCGGGGATCTCCGTCGGCTGGGGCTGGAACCAGCCCGAGGCCCAGAAGTCCGTCCTCCGCGACAACCGGATCACGGACAACCGCATCACGAACGTGATGCGCGTCGAGCACACCCAGCACGACGGCGGCGCGATCTACACCCAGGGCGCCCAGCCCGGCACGGTCGTCTCCGGCAACTACATCAACCGCTCCGCGTACGGGAACACCGAGCGCGACGGCAACGGCATCTACCTCGACGAGCAGTCCTCGTACATCCGCGTCGAAGGAAACGTCATCACCCGCGTCGGCTACAAGTGGGTCTCCAACTGGGCCGATTACGGCATCCAGAACCACGCCACCGGCAACTGGACCGACACCGACACGCCGGTCCTCACCGGCACCGGGTCGACGATGGAGGACAACCACACCAAGCTCGACCGGCTGCCCGCCGACGCACTCGCCGTGGCGGCCCGCGCGGGTGCGCGCCCGACGCCGGCCGAGCAGCTGCGCCCCGACCTCGCCCGCACCGGCACCGCGTCCCAGTCCTCCACCGACGGCGCGGCCCCGGCGGCGAACGCCACCGACGGGGACACCTCCACCGACACCCGCACCCTGTCCGAACCGGGCGCCTGGTGGCAGGTCGACCTGGGCGAGGCGCGGCACGTGGGACAGATCGAGGTCTGGAACAACGCCTCCATGGCCACGGCCGATTTCGACGTGCGGCTGGCGAGGACCGCGGACTTCTCCGACGCCACGACCACGACCGTGCACGTCACCGGACGGGCGCTTCGGCCCACACTCCTCGACACGGACGCGGAAGCCAGATACATAAGGATCAAGCTCACCGGCACAGGACGCGTGGCGCTCGCGCACGTGCTCGTGCATCCTGCACGTACATAGGCAACACCCGCACTCGCACAGGTATTTGTACGGAAAGGCACACCATGACCGACCTCCGTCTCGGCGTACTCGGCTACGGCCTGCGCGGTTCGCTCGCCCGCACCGCACACCGGCCCGGCGCGGGCTCCCGCGTCACCGCGCTCGCCGACCATGACGCCACCGCCCGGACGGAGGCGGCCGAGGCCTTCCCCGGCGCCCTGATATCCACCGACCACCGCAAGGTCGTCGAGGACCCGGACGTCGACGCCGTCGTGATCCTCACCCCCGACCACACCCACGCACAGCTCGCCTGCGAGGCGCTGCGCGAGAAGAAGCCCGTCTTCGTGGAGAAGCCCCTCGACATCGGCATCGAGGCCTGCGACGAGATCCTGCGGACCGCGTACGAGACGGGAACGCGCCTCTACGTAGGCCACAACATGCGCCACATGCCCGTGATCAGGCTGATGCGCGACATCATCCGGCGCGGTGAGATCGGCGAGGTCAAGACGGTCTGGGTGCGCCACTTCGTCGCCTACGGAGGCGACTGGTACTTCAAGGACTGGCACGCCGAACGGCGGAACACCACCGGTCTGCTGCTCCAGAAGGCCGCCCACGACATCGACGTCCTGCACTGGCTCGCCGACGGCTACACCCGCCAGGTGCAGGCCCTCGGCGACCTCATGGTCTACGGCGACAATCCGCACCGCCGCGAGCCGGGCGAGCCCAAGACGGACGACTGGTACACCGCTGACGGCCACTGGCCGCCGAGCGCCCAGCGCGACCTCAACCCCGTCATCGACGTGGAGGACGTCTCCCTGGTCAACATGCGCCTCGACAACGGCGTCCTCGCCTCCTACCAGCAGTGCCACTTCACTCCTGACTACTGGCGCAACTACACCGTCATCGGGGACGCGGGCCGCCTGGAGAACTTCGGCGACGGCCCCGGGGGAGTGGTGAAGGTCTGGAACGCGCGGCGCTCGGCCTACCGCGCCGACGCCGACGCCGAATACCTGGTGCCCGACGAGCAGGACGAGGGCGGGCACGGCGGCTCCGACCCGCTGCTCATCGACGAGTTCGTACGTTTCGTGCGCGAGGGCGGGCGCACCGACACGTCGCCCGTCGCGGCCCGCATGGCGGTGGCGGCGGGCGTGCGCGCCACGCAGTCGCTCCGTGACGGGGGCACGCCGCGCGAGGTTCCCGTCCTGGATCCGGAGCTGATCGCGTACTTCGAGCGGGGCCAGACCCGGGCCTGAAGGAAAGCTGCGGCGGCGCTTAAGAAATCCTCGATGGACCGGGGCGCCGCCGTAGGGAAGATTCCTGTGTCGTCGGTGGAAGAAGCGACGTACGACAGGAGCCGCTGCGTTGAAGGCGCTGGTCAAGGAGAAGGCAGAGCCGGGACTCCGGCTGATGGACGTACCGGAGCCGGTCATCGGCCACGGGGACGTCCTGATCAAGGTGCTCCGCACCGGGATCTGCGGCACCGATCTGCACATCCGGGCCTGGGACGGCTGGGCGCAGCAGGCGATCCAGGCGCCGCTGGTCGTCGGGCACGAGTTCGTCGGCGAGGTCGTGCAGACCGGGCGTGACGTCGCCGACATCAAGATCGGCGACCGGGTCAGCGGCGAGGGCCACCTGGTCTGCGGCAAGTGCCGCAACTGCCAGGCCGGCCGCCGCCACCTGTGCCGCGCCACGGTCGGCCTCGGCGTCGGCAGGGACGGGGCGTTCGCCGAATACGTCGCGCTGCCCGCGGCCAACGTGTGGGTGCACCGCGTCCCCGTGGACCTCGACGTGGCCGCGATCTTCGACCCGTTCGGCAACGCGGTGCACACCGCGCTGTCCTTCCCGCTGGTCGGCGAGGACGTCCTGATCACCGGCGCGGGACCGATCGGCCTGATGGCCGCGGCCGTGGCCCGGCACGCGGGCGCCCGCAACGTCGTCATCACGGACGTCAGCGAGGAGCGCCTGGAGCTCGCCCGCAAGGTCGGCGCGAGCCTTGCGCTGAACGTCGCCGAGACCTCGATCGCGGACGGACAGCGCGAACTCGGCCTGCGCGAGGGCTTCGACGTCGGCCTGGAGATGTCCGGCAACCCCGTCGCGATGCGCGACATGCTCGCCAACATGACCCACGGCGGCAAGATCGCCATGCTGGGTCTGCCGGCCGAGGAGTTCGCCGTCGACTGGTCCCGGATCGTCACCTCCATGATCACGATCAAGGGCATCTACGGCCGCGAGATGTTCGAGACCTGGTACTCCATGTCCGTGCTGCTCGAAGGCGGCCTCGACCTCGCCCCCGTGATCACCGGGCGCTACGGCCACCGTGACTTCGAGGCGGCCTTCGACGACGCGGCGAGCGGCCGCGGCGGCAAGGTCATCCTCGACTGGACCTCCTGAACCCCGACCGTCCCGACCGCCTCAGCTGCTGAAGGAATCAAGCATGTTCGACTCCGTACGCGACGACCTGCGCACCACCCTCGACGAGATCCGCGCCGCCGGACTGCACAAGCCCGAGCGCGTCATCGGCACCCCGCAGTCCGCCACGGTCGCCGTCACCGCGGGAGGCCGGGCCGGCGAGGTCCTGAACTTCTGCGCGAACAACTACCTCGGCCTCGCCGACCACCCCGAGGTCGTCGCCGCCGCCCACGAGGCGCTGGACCGCTGGGGCTACGGCATGGCGTCCGTGCGCTTCATCTGCGGTACGCAGGAGGTGCACAAGGAGCTTGAGGGACGACTCTCCGCGTTCCTGGGCCAGGAGGACACGATCCTCTACTCGTCCTGCTTCGACGCCAACGGCGGAGTCTTCGAGACGCTGCTCGGCGCGGAGGACGCCGTCATCTCGGACGCCCTCAACCACGCCTCGATCATCGACGGCATCCGGCTGAGCAAGGCCCGCCGCTTCCGCTACGCCAACCGCGACATGGCGGACCTGGAGCAGCAGCTGAAGGAGGCCTCCGAGGGCGGCGCCCGCCGGAAGCTGATCGTCACCGACGGCGTCTTCTCCATGGACGGCTACCTCGCCCCGCTGCGGGAGATCTGCGACCTCGCCGACCGCTACGACGCGATGGTGATGGTCGACGACTCGCACGCCGTCGGCTTCGTGGGCCCCGGCGGCCGTGGCACGCCCGAGCTGCACGGCGTCATGGACCGCGTCGACATCATCACGGGCACCCTGGGCAAGGCCCTCGGCGGCGCATCCGGCGGCTACGTCGCCGCCCGCGCGGAGATCGTCGCGCTGCTCCGCCAGCGCTCGCGCCCCTACCTCTTCTCGAACACGCTTGCCCCGGTGATCGCGGCGGCCTCGCTGAAGGTCCTCGACCTCCTGGAGTCGGCGGGCGACCTGCGCGAGCGGCTCGCCGCGAACACGGCGCTCTTCCGCTCCCGGATGACCGAGGAGGGCTTCGACATCCTGCCGGGCGACCACGCGATCGCCCCGGTGATGATCGGCGACGCCTCGATCGCGGGACGGATGGCCGAGCTGCTCCTGGAGCGCGGCGTATACGTGATCGGCTTCTCGTACCCGGTGGTGCCGCAGGGCGCGGCCCGTATCCGCGTCCAGCTGTCGGCCGCCCACTCCACGGAGGACGTGGACCGTGCGGTGGACGCGTTCGTGGCGGCACGGGCGGAGCTGGACGCCGCAGGTGCCTGAGGGCCCACCTGTGTCCGGGGGCCTTGGCCGGACCACTGGTGTCGGTGAGGCCCGCGGTTTGGGACAATCGACCCCATGATCGAAGCGCGGCGGCTGCACATCCTCCGTGCGGTGGCCGACCACCGCACGGTCACGGCCGCTGCCGCCGCGCTGTACCTCACGCCCTCCGCGGTCTCCCAGCAGCTGACCGCGCTTGAGCAGGAGACCGGCCACCGCCTGGTCGAGCGGGGTGCCCGCGGGGTCCGGCTCACCCCGGCGGGCGAGATCCTGCTCTCCCACACGAACGCGGTCCTCGCCCAGCTCGAACGGGCCGAGGCGGAGCTCGCCGCGTACAGCTCGGGCGCGGCCGGGACGGTCACGGTGGCGTCCTTCGCCACGGGGATCGCCCTGGTGGTCGGGCCCGCCCTCGCGCGGCTCTCGACCGCCGCGCCCGGCATCCGCGTACGGGTCCAGGACGCGGAGGGCGACGCGAGCCTGCCGATGGTCCTCGACCGGCAGGTGGACGTCGCCGTGGCGGTGGAGTACCGGGGAGCCCCGGGCGCCGACGACCCGCGGCTGACGCGCGTCCCGCTGTACGCGGAGCCGTTCGACGCGGTACTCCCCGAGACGCATCGCCTCGCGGACGCGGAGCGCGTACCGCTCGCGGAGCTGGCCAAGGACGCGTGGATCGGCCCCTTCGCCGGTAACCCCTGCCATGACGTGGTGATACTCGCCTGCGAGGCGGCGGGCTTCCAGCCACTGCTCGAACACTGGTCGGACGACTTCCGGGCAGTGGTCGCCCTGGCCTCGGCGGGGGCGGGCGTGGCCCTGGTGCCCCGGTCCGCGCTGCGGGGCATGGACGTCTCGGGGGTGGTGATCCGCCCGGTGGAGGGCGTCGCTCCCACCCGCCGGGTCTTCGCGGCGGTGCGGTGCGGGGCGGAGGAGCATCCGCTGATCCGCCCGGTGCTCGACGCGCTGGGGGAAGCGGCCGAATAGCGGCGAGCGTGCCGCACTTCGTGCGGCCCGGTCCCCTCGGCGGGTGGCCGACGAGCCGGGCCGGATGCGGATGCGGACGTCGCCGGGCGGTGGCTACATCCAGAGGCCGTCCAGGAACGGGTAGGCGTGGGTCAGCTCGGCCGGGCCCTGGATGAGTTTGTCCTCGGAGACGACGACGAACTCGTCGCCCTTGGTGAGGAAGTAGTGCGCCGTGGAGCCGGAGACGGCCGTGGCCGCCGCGTCAGGTCCGAACCCGAAGGCATCGGGCGCCGCCGTCAGCAGGAACTGCTGGTGGGACGCGCCACGCGCCCGGTCGGCCCTCCCGGGATCCGTGGTGAAGCTGTCCTTGCGGCCGAAGACCACGAGCCTGCCGCCCTCGGCGCCGAAGCCGGTGATGTCGCACAGCTCGCCGACCGCCTGCAGGAGATCGGGGTCCAGGATGTGCTCCGTGTCGTGGACGGGTCCGTGGCCCTTCTCGGAGAACTCGATGGCCTGGTACCCCTTGACGCCCAGGTAGGTGTGACCGCTGCGTGCGGCGGCCGGGCCGACGGCGTCGAAGCCGTCGCTGAACGGCTTGGGCAGGTGCGGGAACTGGTCGGCGATCTTCCGTGGCCCTGCCTCGATGCCTCGCCGCTTGGAGAAGCGGATGAACTCGTCCCCGCGGAAGCCCTCGAAGCGTACGTAGGGCGTGTCGCTGTCCGGGATCGCCTTGGCCGCCGCTTCGAAGATCCCGCCACCCGCGTCGAGGGCCTGCTTGGCCGCGCCGCTCAGGGAGCCGAGCACCGAGCCGAGGACGCCGCCGCTGGAGGAGACCACGGTGGCGGTCAGCGCGTCGAACGCCGTGGTCTCGCCGCGGCTCGGCACCCGCTCGAAGCGCCACTGCTGCGCGGTGCGGGCCCCCAGGTCCGGCTTGCCCGCCTGCTCCAGGGCCGCGTCCGCCTCGCTGCTGTCGCCGTGGACGGACAACAGGTGGCCGCTGTTCACGTTGACCAGCGTGTACCGGTCGTCGCCGACCGGCACCGGGCGCCACAGCTGGGACACCAGCAGATCCTGCCGGGTCTCCGCCGGGCACTGCTGCACCGGCGAACCCGCGCGGCCGCGGCCGGTCATGATGTCCATGCGCAGGGTGCTGTGCACGTTCTGCAGCGTCCAGGCACCCTCCTCGGAGGCATGGGGCCGCAGATGCCACAACTGGCTGTGCCGTGCGGTTCCTTGCGGGTTCAGCTCCTGCTGCACGACCGGGACGCTCTGTGCGGTCTTGGCGCCTTGCACTCCTGCGTACAGCCCGCTCTCCTCGTTCTTGAGCAGGTAGATCCCCTCGGACAGGGCAGACAGCGCAGACTGCGCAGACGACGCGGACATGGCCAACCTCCGTGGACGACGGACAGTGATCCCCCGCTTGTGCGCCTCACAGAGTAGGAGCTGATTCCGATTACCGATACGGGTGGATTTCGGCTGCTATTCACCCCTCAATTACCGGGACTCGGGGCGGCTGTGCGCGCAGGCGTAGGCCCAGGTGGCGCCAACTCCGTTCGTTTGCGCGCCCATTGGCCGGGCGTGATGCGGGGCGGGATGCGCCTGGGCTGCGGGGGCCGGTTCTCACCTGTGACGGAGCGTCAATTTTCGTCTGGGAAAGGTTGTTTGCCGCGTGGCGTCAGGCCACCGGAGACAGGCGCGGGCCCGAGGGCGCTGTCGCCGTCCCCGCCCCTGCCTTCGCCTCCGTCCTCGTCCTCGTGGCGGAGGACCCAGTCGTCTAGGTCGCGGGCCGCTTCCAGCGGATTTCCAGCGGTGTAGGCCCGCCACCAGCCCGAGCCATCGGGAGCGCCGGTGGCGGGGACCGCCTCGGGGGAGCGGAGTTCCTCCCGGAAACAGGCCTCGGCCGCGGCGAAGCGTGTGCGCGCCGTCCATGTATCGACACCCAGAGCATCACCGATGACCTGCCAGCCGGCGCCGCCCAGACGCTCGTACACGGCAGCGGCATCGAAGAACCGCTGCGCGGCCTTGAGCACGTGGGCGGCGTCGGCAAGCACCGATCCGGGGGAGCGTGTGGTGCCGTCGGAGCGCAGCTCGTGCTCGCCGACCGGTACGGCATCACGCGCGAGACCGGCCAGCTCGCACGCCTCGTAGGCCATCGCCAGCCGTGCCCGTGCCGCGTCCGTGTACGGGGATGCGGCGGCACCGAAGTCCTGATCGCTCATGGCGGCCGGCCTCAGCCGCGCACGAAATAGAGGACGGTCATCGTCACGGCGGTGGTCAGAATGATGCCCCGAAGCAGCCGGTCGGAGAGGCGGCGTGCGAAGTGCGTGCCGGTGAAGCCGCCGAGCAGCGCGCCGACGAGCATCGGGACCAGGACGAGCGGAGCGCTCAGCGCGTCCGACGCGACGAGGAGCAGTGCGGTCGCGCTGAGATTGATGGCCGCGATCTGGGTGACCCGCATCGGATTGCTCACCGCGGTATCGAGTCCGAGGCCGATGCCCCACAGGGCGAACATCAAGATGCCTACGGCACCGCCGAAGTATCCCCCGTACAGAGCGAGGAAGAACTGGCCGATCAGGACGGTCCGGGAGCTGATGCCGATCTCGCGGCCCAGCGCGCCGCTCACCGCACGGGAGAGGCGGCGGCCGAAGGCGAGGACGACGGTGGCGAAGGCGAGCAGCCAGGGTACGGCGGCATCGAACGACGCCGCGGGGAGCGTGAGGAGCAGGGCGGCGCCGAGTCCGCCGCCGACCACACTGATGGCCGTCAGCGCCAAGGTGGACGTCGCCCCGACCGGGGCGAGTTCGCGTCGGTAGACCCATCCGCTGGCCACGGCTCCCGGCACGAGCGCGATGGTCGACGACGCGTTCGCCGTCACGGGGGACAGGCCGACGGCGACCAGAGCGGGCAGCGCCACGAACGTGCCTCCGCCGCCGACGGAGTTCAGCGCTCCGGCGGCGGTGCCTGCCAGCAGGACGAGCAGTATCTCGGACACCCGCCGAGCATCACCCCGTGGCCGGTGGGCCCACAATGCGTTATCGGTGTACCCAGCCTAAGGCTGTGCCATAGGCTCAACAGGGTGCGCTACGACCTGGACGATCTGCGGCTCTTCCTCGGCATCGTGACGGAGGGGTCGATCACGGCAGGTGCCCGCCGGATGCATCTGAGCCTGCCGTCGGCCAGCGCCAGGGTCCGTTCCCTGGAGCAGCAGGCCGGTGTGGAACTGCTGATCCGCGGGCGCAGGGGCGTGCGGCCCACCCCGGCGGGGAGCACGCTGGCCCGGCACGCCCGCGAGGTCATCGCCCAGACCGTGCGGCTCGAAAGCGCGGTCGCCAGCTATACGAGATCCCCGACCGCGCCCCTGACCCTGCTGGGCGGCGGCTCCGCCGTGCACCGGCTGGTGCCGCAGGCCCTGGTCACGTTCCTCCGGGCGCACCCGGACATCGACGTCCGCGTCTCCGAGAACCGCACCCCGCGGATCGTGCGGATGCTGGCCGACGGCGAGGCGGACCTGGGCATCGTCCTGGACGACGAGGCCCGCGACTGCGGTCTTGCGATGGAACCCCTCGGCGACGACTCCCTGGTGGTGGTCGGCCAGGCGGGCGGAATCCTCACGGGCCGTACGTCGGTGACCTACAGCGAAGCGGCCGAACACCCCCTCGTGGGGCTCGCCCCCGACGCCTCGCTGCGCCGCTGGATCGAGAGACACGTCGGCCCCCACGCACCGGTGGTGCGCTACCGCACCACGGTCGCCAACCTCAACGTCCTGGTGGCACTGGCCGCCGCGGGAGTCGGCCTCGCGATCGTCCCGCGCCGGGTGATCGACCCCACGCGGCCTCTGGACGTGTGCGAGTTGCAGGACCCCTGGGCCCAACGCCACCACCTCCTGGCCTGGGGCGCCAAGACCGGCCCGCCTTCCCCGGCCACCGACGCCTTGGCGGATCACCTGCGCAGGGCGTCGCTCGCTGAGCCTGAGTTGCCGGGGCGGCGGGGGAGTGGGTGAGGGTGAGTCGGGGACGTGGTCGGTGGCGTGGTCGGGAGTGAGGTGAAAGCCGCCGGATGCCGGACCCTGGGGCGTAGTTGCCCGATCTCAGGCCCCTTCCCCCTATGGTCCCCTCCCTCAGGAACCCTCAGGCCGTAGGCCGACCCGTGCTGGGGGCCGCTCTTCGCGTCCGCCCCCAACCGCGGGCGGTGGTTCGCCTTCCCGCCCGGACGCTCGCCCCGGCCCGAGCCGCTCCCTGCGTTCGCCCCGAGCGTCGGGTTCCGCTCGCCGGGCGCTTCCCCCAGGTTTCTGCCTCGCGTCCGCCCCGGGCTCCGGTTTCCGCCCCGCGCCCACCCCGGCCCCCAGGCCCAGCCCCGCGCCCGTGCCCCGCACCCGGTCCCTGCTCGCGCCCAAGCGCCCGCACCGCGCCCCCCTCGTCCCGCTCCGCGAAACTTCGAGCCGACCTATTGACCCTGCGGTCAGCCAGTCATTAGCGTGACGGAAACCTTATCAGAAAGCGCTTTCTGGAAGCGGTTTCCGCACCATCGACGCTCCGCAACTGCCTCCTAAGTTCACTGAATGCCAGGGGAGTTCACCGTGAGCCAGAGCGCACTGCAGGCAACTCCCGTGAAAACGGCAGGTGTTGTCGATCGCAGCCGCCCCACCTTGCGACAACGCGCCGCCGAGGCCGCCGAGAAGAGCTGGCGTCCGCTCGTCCTGCTGCTCGTCCTCTTCGGCGCCTGGTGGCTGGTCGCCGCCACCGAGATGGTCGAGGCGTACCTCGTGCCCTCGCCCGGTGCCACCCTCGACGTCATCCTCGACAAGCCGGACTACCTCTGGCAGCACAGCTGGGTCACCACGTACGAGACCCTGCTCGGATTCGTCATCGCCGTGGGCGTCGGGATTCTCTCCGCGGTCCTCATGGTCTACTCGACCACCGTCGAGAAGACGCTCTACCCCATCCTCCTCTTCGCCCAGGTCGTTCCGAAGATCGCGATCGCCCCGCTGTTCGTCGTCTGGCTCGGCTTCGGGATGGCGCCGAAGATCCTCATCGCCGTGCTGATCGCCTTCTTCCCCGTCGTCATCTCGATGGTGACCGGGCTCAAGGCGGTCGACCCGGAGATGCTCCAGCTCTCCGCCACCATGGGCGCACGGCCCTGGCAGACCTTCCTCAAGATCCGCTTCCCGGCATCGTTGCCGCACCTCTTCTCCGGCCTGAAGGTGGCCGTCACGCTCGCCGTGACCGGCGCCGTCGTGGGCGAGTTCGTCGGCGCGAACGAAGGCCTCGGATACGTGATCCTCCAGGCCAACGGAAACCTCGACACCCCCATGCTCTTCGCGGGGCTCCTCGTCATGTCGCTGATCGGCGTCGTCCTCTTCGTGCTCGTCGAGATCGCCGAGAAGCTCCTGCTCCCGTGGCACGCGAGCCGCAGGGACGCGGCCGCCACCACGACGTACTGACCTCCACGCACACACCTGACCCCCACGCGCCCCAGCCGCACGACCCGCCCCCCCCCCAGCCATGTCAGCCGTACGCGAGAAGGGCCGTCCCATGCACGCGCGCAGACTGCTCACCGGCCTCGTCCCCCTGGCCCTCGTCGCGGTGACCGCGACAGCCTGCGGCGGCGATGACGACAGGACGAGCACCAGCGACTCCGGCAAGAAGCTCGACAAGGTGACGCTGACCCTCAACTGGTATCCGTACGGCGAACACGCGCCCTTCTACTACGGCAAGCAGCAGAAGATCTTCGAGAAGCACGGCATCGACCTCGACATCAGGGCGGGCCAGGGCTCGCAGAAGACCGTGCAGGCCACCGGCGCGGGGCAGACCGACTTCGGCTGGGCGGACACACCGGCGGTGCTCGCGGGAGTCGATCAGGGCGTGAAGGTGAAGAGCCTGGGTGTCTTCCTGCAGACGACGCCCGCCTCGGTGCAGTTCTTCGACGCCCAGGGCATCAAGTCGCCCACCGACCTCAAGGGCAAGATGATCGCGGGCACGGCCGGCGACGCACTCACCAAGACCTTCCCGATCTTCCTGGAGAAGAACGGCATGGAGCTCTCGGACGTCAAGGTCCAGAACACCGACCCGGCGGGCAAGATCGCCGCGGTGATCTCCGGCAAGACGGACGCGCTGCTCGGGTACGCGAGCGACCAGGGCCCCACCATGCAGAACAAGGCCAAGAAGGACGTCTCGTATCTGCGCTTCTCCGAGAACGGCCTCAACTTCTACTCCAACGGCCTCATCGCCGGGCCCAAGACCCTGCAGGGCAGGGGCGATCTGGCCCAGCGCATGACCGCCGCCGTGAGCGAGTCATGGGCCGCCGCCGAGAAGAGCCCGCGGCCCGCGGTCGCCTCGATGGAGGGCGCGTCCGAGCAACTGCCGCCCAAGGACGTGCTGTCCGAGCAGTTCAAGACGACGCTGACCCTGCTGCACACCGACGCGACGAAGGGGAAGGCGCCGGGAGCCAACACCGAGGCGGACTGGCAGCAGACCATCGACGTCTTCTCGAAGGCGGGCCTGGTCCAGAAGGCCAAGCCCGTCGCGGAGTACTGGGACGCGGCCAAGGGGATCAAGGGCTGAGGGGCGGCAGGGCCATGGCGAAGGACACGACTCTCAAGACCAGCGACGAGCCACGCCCACCGACGCGAGACGCGACACCAGACGCGACACGAGACGCGACGCGAGGCACGGCAGATGATGCGCGCCCGTCGGCCGTGCGTCTCGATGACGTAGCCGTCCGCTTCCGTACGAAGAAGAAGGACGTCACCGCCCTGCGGGACGTCTCGCTGAACGTCGGCGCGGGCGAGTTCGTGGCGATCGTCGGGCCCTCGGGCTGCGGCAAGTCCACCCTCCTGAAACTGGTCGCCGGGCTGCTCGCGCCCTCGTCGGGCGATGTGCTGCTCGGCGGCGAGCGGGTGCGCGGCCCGCGCCGCGACATCGGATACGTCTTCCAGCGGGCCGCGCTCCTCGACTGGCGCACGGCACGCCGCAACATCCTCCTTCAGGCTGAGATGCGAGGGATCCCCGGCGCCGAGGCACGCGCGCGTGCCGACGAGTTGATCCGCATGACGGGACTCGGGGGCTTCGAGGACGCCTATCCGCACGAGCTGTCCGGCGGCATGCAGCAGCGCGTCGCGCTCTGCCGGGCGCTGCTGCACGAGCCGCCGGTGCTGCTCATGGACGAGCCCTTCGGGGCCCTCGACGCGCTCACTCGCGAGCAGATGAACGTCGAGCTGAACCGGATCTGGCGCGAGACCGGAACGACGGTGCTCCTGGTGACCCACTCGATCCCGGAGGCCGTCTATCTGGCGGACCGCGTCGTCGTGATGAGCCCGCGCCCCGGCACGGTGGAAGAGATCATCGACGTAGGTCTCCCCGCCGAACGTTCGTACGCGACGACCTTGGCGACGGCCGAGTTCCGCGAGTCGACCGGGCGTATCCGCGAGCTTCTGGGAGCGGTGTCCGCGCACGAGTGAGACACACTCGCCGAGCCGGCTGCAACGGCTTGCCCCGCATGAACCACCCCGCATGAACTGCCCCGCATGAACCGCCCGTGCGGCTGAGCCCCCTCAGGGGCCCAGCCGCACCGGCGTCTCTCAGTACCGCAACGCGGCCAGATACGCGTAGCTGTTGCGGGCCGTGGCGAACGGGTCGGTGGGGGTGTCGTGCTCCACCAGCCACTGCTTGACGCCGCCCACGCGCGCGTGGGCGAACATCGCGGCGAAGTCCAGCGTCCCCGAGCCGACGTCGGCGAAGCCGCCGTCCGGTGCCATGTCCTTCACATGGAGCGCGGGGAACCGCCGCCGATGCCGCACGAAGTACGCCGCCGGATCCGCGCCGCCCTTCGTCGCCCAGTACACATCCAGTTCGAAGCCGACCAGATGCGGGTCGGTCTCGGTGACGAGGATGTCGTACAGGCTCGTGCCGTCCACCGCCACATGGTCCGTGCCGTGGTTGTGGAAGAGCACCGGACCGAGGCCCGCGTCGCGCGATGCCTGCCCGATACGGTTGAACTGCCGTGCCGCCTCCCGGAATCCGTCCGGCGTGTGCAGCGCGCCGGGCAGACTCGGCACCACCGGCCACTTCGCGCCGAGGGTGTGCAGATCCTCCAGGGCCTGCGGAAGACCGCTGCCCTTGAGGATGTCGTACGAGACGTGCTCGAGGACCGCCTTCAGGTCCACCGCGTCGAGCATCCGCCGGATGCCGACCGCGCTGTTCCCGTGCCGGCCGCTCACGCCCACTGTCGCGTAACCGATGTCGGCGAGCTGCTCCAGCGTGCCCGCGAAGTCCCGGGCGAGGACGTCGCGCATCGTGTAGAGGTGCATGCCGATGCCGCCGCGCGGGATGCGCCGGCACCGTGACGCGTCACCCGCGCGCGCGGGCAGCGCGGTTCCGACCGCTGCCGCCAGCCCCATCGACGTACCGAGGAAGGCGCGTCTGGTTCCGTTCGGACCGGTTCTCTTCATGGCTGTCCCCTCACTTCGCCGTGATCCGGACCGCGCCGGTCGTCGTGTCGCCCTTGTCGTCGGTGACGGTCAGATGCGCCGTGTACGTCCCCGCGCGCGCGTACGTGTGCTCGGCGCTGCCGGTCTCCGTTCCCGAAGGCTTGGTGTTGTCGCCGTAGTTCCAGTGGTAGGCGGCGGCGGTGCGGCCTTCGGGGAGCTTCACCGTGCTGGTGAGCTTGATGGCGAGGGGCGCGGTGCCGCTGCCCGGGGCCGCCTTGACCGTCACCTTCGCGCCGGCCTTCTTCTCGACTCCGGGGCCGTTGAAGTGCAGCCAGTCGACCGTCAGGAGATCTTCCTTCTCGGGCGTCCATTCGGGGTTGGTGAAGACGGCGTACAGCTTCGTCGTGCCGTCGTGGTCGGCCAGTTCGGTGGTCGGCGAGATGAAGTTGCCCCAGCCGCCGGTGTTCGGCACGGTGACCTTGCCGAGCAGCTTGCCCGTGGGAGACCCGGCGCGGAACTCGATGTCGCCGCCGAGCCCGCCCGATGCCGCGCCCACCGTCACGGAGTCGACGCCCTTGAGGTGCACCGGCTCGAAGGCAACCCAGTCGCCGTCCTCGATCTCGATGAGCCGCTTGCCGCCGGAAGCGTCCGCGCGGTCACCGATGTCCGCACCGCCATGCGCACCACCGGTGCCGGTGCGGTGCTCGGCCTCGCGGAAGGAGGTCCGCAGCGTCAGCGAGGAGGAACCCGTCAGGGCGGGCACACCGGACGCGCCCTTGTCCTCGTACTGGGCCGTGATCCCGTAGTAGAGGTTCTGTCCTGGCCCGTGACTGTCACCGGCGTCCGTCGCGATCTCGCCCGCACAGCCGGTGTAGTTGTCCAGCGGGTGCAGATGGGTGTCGTGTCCGAGCTGGGACTGGACGACGACCCGCTTGCAGTCGATCGGCCCGTCCTCCTTGTCCGCCACCTTGATCTTGAAGGGAATCGTGTCGCCGAAGCTGAAGGTCCCGCCGTTGGGCGGCTGTTGGATGGTGACCACCGGACGGGTGTTCCCGACGGTGACCTCCTGCACGGCCAGACCGCTCAGCTCGTCCGGGCCCGTGACCTTCAGCCGCGCGCTGAACTGCCCCTTCGTGGTGTAGGTGTGCGTCGGGTTCGCCTCGGTCGAGTCGGTGGTGCCGTTCCCGTCGAAGTCCCACGCGTACGTGACGGGCTTGCCGCCGGGCAGCCCCGAACCCGCGCTGGAGAACTTCACCTTGAGGGGAGCCGTGCCGTTGTCCGGCGTGGCCGTGACGCGGGCGTCCGGCAGCCGTCCGTCCTTCACGTAGTCGATGCGGTAGATGCCCGCGCCTTCGTTGCCGCCGCCGCGGCCCGTGCCGCTGCCGAGCCCGAAGTCGATGACGTACATCGCCCCGTCAGGACCGAAGTCGGCGTCGAAAGGCTGGTTCCATTTCATGTCGGGGAAAATGGAGTTGATCGAGTTCAGGTCGCCCGCCTTCGCGGGCTTGAAACGCGGGTCGGTGAACGTCTGGTCCTTCTCCTGCATCGAGAAGACCTTGAACCACTGCCGCGTCAGCTCGTAGTTGAACCACTTCCCCTCGAAGTACTCGGGGAACTTCGTCTTGTACGTGTTGGCGGCGTCGTAGTCGTAGACCGGACCGCTCATCGGGCCGCCGCCGCCCGTGCCGAGTTCGGGGAACTGCTCGGATGCGGAGTAGGCGTACCAGACGTTCGCGGGCTGTGCGGGCGGCAGATCGCGCAGGCCCGTGTTGTTCGGCGAATCGTTCACGATCTTCGCGCAGTCGAATTTCGCGCCCGACTTCTTCGTCGCGAAGTCGTAGTCGTTGAACGGGGTGTTGTCGCCGATGCAGTAGGGCCAGCCGTAATTGCCCGCCTTGGTGATGCGGTTGTACTCGACGGTCCCCTCGGGGCCCCGGTCGGCGACGGCGTTCTTCGCGTCGGGCCCGTAGTCCGCCATCAGGAGGGCGCCGCTCAGCGGGTCCGTGGTGATGCGGAAGGGGTTGCGCATGCCCATCGCGTAGATCTCGGAGCGGGTCTTGTCCGTTCCCGGCGCGAAGAGATTGCCCTCCGGCACGGAATAGGTCCCGTCGTCCTTCGGGGTGACGCGCAGGACCTTGCCGCGCAGGTCGTTCGTATTGCCGGAGGTGCCCTGCGCGTCCCAGGCGCGGCGGCCCTCGCGCTCGTCGATCGGGGCGAATCCGTCCGACGCGAACGGATCGGTGTTGTCACCCGTCGCGATGTACAGGTCGCCCTTCTTGTCGAAGGTGATGGAGCCCGCCATGTGCGAGTTCGCCCGGCCTTCGCCACGCCACGTGGGAATGGTCAGGAGCCGCTTCTCCGTCGCCGGATCGATCTTTCCGCCCGCTTCGGTGAAGCGCGAGAGGTTGATGCGCTTCTCGGTCTTGTCGGAGTTCAGGAGATAGACCCAGTGGTTGTCCTTGAACTTCGGATCGAGCGCGAGTCCGAGCAGCCCGTCCGACTGGCTCGTCATCTCGGGGGTGTAGTCGAAGTCGAGTGCCGTGGAGACCTTCAGCGTCTCCTGGTCGATGATCTTCAGCTTCCCGGTGCGCTGGATGAAGAACACCCGGCGGTCGGGGGCGACGGCCAGCTCGAAGGGGTCGGCCAGATCGTTCGTGGCGAGCGGCGTGCGCTGGAAGGCACCGGTCTTGGTGGCGGTGCAGTCGCCGGCCTTGTTGCCCGCGGCCCACTCGATGCCGCCGAGCAGGTGCTTCAGGAAGCCCTCCTCCTGGAAGGCCGACTTGGCGTGCCCGCCCGCCGTGTACCAGGAGCGGCCGCCGTCGTAGTTCTGGCACCAGGACCACGGCTGGTCGACGCCCTCGTCGAGCCCGCTGACACCGTCGCGCACCTTCACCTGGGCGAGCGTGTGCACCTTCCCCGTCGGATTGGTGCGCCAGTTGTACCACTCCTCCGTGCGCTCCCAGAGCTCCGGAAGGCCCTTGGTGGAGGGGTGCGCGTGGTCGAGCACCTTGACTCGCCCGGTCTGCACCTCGGGGTGCTTGTCGAAGATCGCGCCGACCAGACCCTCGTACCAGTTCCAGTCGCGCTCGCTGGCCGACGCGGCGTGCAGGCCGACCCAGCCGCCGCCCCCGCGGACGTACTCCTGGAAGGCCGCACGCTGGTCGGCGTCGAGCAGATCGCCCTTCTCCGGGGTGGAGTTGGTGTTGTTGAAGACGATGGCCTGGAAGCGGGCGAGGTTGGCGTCGGTGAAGGCCGCCGCGTCGTCGGTGGCCTCCACCTCGAAGTCGTTCTCGCTGCCTAGCTTCTCGATGGCCTCGACGCCCGCGGGGATCGAGTCATGGGGGAAGTTCGTGACTTTGGAGAAGACCAGGACACGGAAGGGGGCCGCCGCCTTCTCCGCCTCCGCCGCCGCGCGGGGCGGGGCGGTGAGGCCGAGGCCGATGACGAGGGCCAGCAGGGCGATGAGCGCGAGCCAGGGGCTCGGCGTGGTGCGGCCCGGTCTCGGTGCGGGGCGGCCCGGTCTCGACGCGGTGGGGCCGCGTCCGGGCAGGGCGGGACTCGTGGAACTCATGGCGCTCCCTGGGCTGGGCGGGTGGACGGCTGCCGGTAGCCGGGTGTGCGGTGAGTGCGAGTTGCGCGGGCGCGGGGCCTTTGGAGAGCGTTGCGTTTAGAAAGCGCTTTCCATTGCGCGTTGTTCAGCGTAGGTTCCGCTCTGACGGGGGGTCAATGGGTTGGAAGGGCCTGGCGTGAGAAGGGGGTCACGGAGAGGCACGGGTATGAGGGCGCGTGTACGGGGGAGGGTCTCAGGGCCACAGATGTCGTACAGGGGAGCCTTTCGCCATGTCTGACCACGCCTCGACGCCCGCCCCCGCCGCGTACACCGCCGGACTCGTGAACGCGGCGGACGGCGTCCCCGTCGCCACGTACACCTGGCTGCCCGACGGCGGCAGGCCGCGCGCCTTCGTGCAGATCGCGCACGGTGCGGGTGAACACGCCCTGCGCTACGACCGGTTCGCGCAGCATCTGATGGCACACGGCTATGGAGTGATCGCGTCCGACCACCGGGGCCATGGCGCGACGGCGCAGGCGACTGGTGGGTACGGGGTTACGGGCTCGTCGGCGGATGAGGCGGCCGACGCGCCTGGCGCATCTGGTGGGTCTGGTGCGTCCCTCTCCTTCGACAGCTGGCGCGCCATCGTCGACGACCTCAAGGCGATCGGCGACCAGGTACGCACCCTGCACCCCGGAACGCCGCTCTTCCTGCTGGGCCACAGCATGGGCTCGCACCTGGCCAGGGACTACGCGCAGGAGTACCCGGACGGCCTCGCGGGCCTGATCCTCTCCGGCACCTTCCGCTCCCTGCCCGGGGTCGGGATCGACGAGTCGATCGCCCGCCTGGAGCGCGAGATCGCCGAGGACGGCCGGGAGGCCCTCTCGTCGTACCTCCCCGAACTCTTCGCGGCCTTCAATGACGCGTATCCGCACCGCACCGGTTTCGAATGGCTCTCACGCGACGAGGCCGAGGTCGACGCGTACGTCGCCGACGAGCGCTGCGGCTTCCCCTTCTCGGCCGGGCTCTGTCTGGACTGGGTGCGAGCCGTGCGCAAGATGAACGACCCGCGCAACCTGTCCCGGGTCCCCGCGGACCTGCCCGTCCACATCGCCGTCGGCACGGAGGACCCCTGCAACCAGGGCATGACGCTGGTCCATGAACTCGTGGAGGACTACCGGTACGTGGGCCTGGACGACCTCACCTGGAAGGGCTACGAGGGGGCGCGCCACGAGATCCTCAACGAGACCAACAGGGATGAGGTGGAGGAGGACCTGCGGACCTGGCTGGACAAGCGGGTGCTGTGAGCGCCGGTGCTGTGACGGGCGGCCTTGCGAGGCGCGTCCGTGCGTGACGGGCGGCCTTGCGAGGCGCGTCCGTGCGTGATGGGCGTCCGCGTGTGACGGGCGTTCGGGGGCCGCTGTCAGTGGGGTTGGCTACCGTTCAGGCATGTCTCGAGCTCATGCCAATGCCCAGGTGACGGGTGACGATGTCCGACGGGCCGCACTGGCCCTGCCGGATACGACGGAGAAGATCGCCTGGAGCATGCCCACCTTCCGGGTGGCCGGAAAGATGTTCGCCACGCTCCCCGAGGACGAGACGTCCATCGCCGTGCGGTGCCCGAAGGAAGAGCGCGACGAGTTGGCCCTCGCGGAGCCGGACAAGTTCTGGATCGCCGACCACGAGGCGATGTTCGCCTGGGTGCGCGCACGGCTCTCGGCGCTCGACAAGGACGAACTGGCCGACATCCTCGCCGACTCCTGGCGCCAGGCCGCCCCTACCCGACTCCTTGACGCCTACCCGGAGTTGGGGCTTCCGTCGACGAGCTGAGGCGGGCGAAAAGCGATCGGCTGATGTCAGTGCCCCGTGGCATGATCCAGCCGAGGGTGGAGGGCGACGGCTCGTGGGACGACGGGCCGGACGCTGCCGCCAGGGGAGGGGACTGGGGTGCCGTCACGGGACGGGAACGACGAGGGCGCGACTGACGGGAGAGCCGGCGAGGTCGGCGAGGGCGGGGCCGGAGAAGGCGGGGTCGGCGGGGGCAGGCGTACGGGGATCCCGAAAGGGAGGCAGGGCAAGCGCACCCCGCCCGACCGCACAGACCGCCCAAGCGGCACAGCCTGTACCGGCTCCACCGGCCGTACCAGCCCGACCGGCCCGACCGGCCCGACTGGCTCGACCGGCTCGACCGTCCTCCGCAAGGGATTGCCGGCGCCCCTGGAAACCGCGGACGCCCGCAAGAACATCTGGTCGCGGGACTTCGGGTTCTTCTTCGGTGCCCGGACCGTCGCCAAGCTCGGCGACACGATGCTGCCCGTCGCGCTGGCGGCGGGCCTGCTCCAGCACGGGCACGGCGCGGGCGCCGTCGGCCTCGCCATGGCCGCCACGACGGTCTGCTTCGCGGGACTGGTGATCTTCGGCGGGGTCTTCGCCGACCGGTTCAGCACCCGCCTGCTGATGATCGGCGCGGACGTGGTCCGGCTCGGCACGCAGTCGGTCGCGGCGGTCCTCTTCTTCACCGGCCACGTCGTGCTCTGGCAGATATGCGTGATCGGTGCGCTCAACGGCGCGGCGGGCGCCCTCTTCCAGCCCGGCGTCGCCAGCACGGTCCCGCGACTGGCCTCCGACGTCCAGAAGGCCAACGGCGCGATACGCGTGGCCGAGTCGGCAGCGGCCCTGGCGGGACCGGCCGTCGCGGGCGTCCTCGTGGCGTTCGCCTCGCCCGGCGCCGTCTTCGCCGCGCACGCGGGGACGTACGGAGTGAGCGCCCTCTGCCTGGTCCTGCTCAGGCTGCCGCCCGCGCTGCCCGGTTCGATGCCGCACAGCAACGGCTTCCGGGCCGATCTGGTGCAGGGCTGGCGGGAGTTCAGGTCCCGCACCTGGCTCTGGGGCGTCATCGCCATCTTCTGCGTCCTGATGATCGCGACCACCGGCCCGCTGACACCTCTGGTCGCCACGCTCGTCGTGCAGGAGCACGGCTCGGGGGCGTACGGCCTGATCAACTCGGCCCTGGGCGCAGGCACCGTGCTCGGTGGCCTGGCCGCCCTGCGGCTGCGCCCCCGCCGCATGCTCCGCGCCGGTTCGGTGGCCCTGATCGGGTACTGCGCCTTCCCGGCTGCCGTCGGCGCCCAGCTCGGCGTCCCGTTGATGGCCGTGGGCGCCGCGGTCGCGGGCGCGGGGCTCTCCTTCTGGGGAGTCATGTGGGCGACGAGCGTCCAGACCCAGGTACCGCCCGACGTCCTCAACCGCATCCACGCGTACGACGTCGCGGGATCGATCGCCCTGCTGCCGGTGGGCCAGGCCCTTGCGGGTCCCGCCGCGAGCGCCTTCGGTGCGGAGCAGGTGCTGATCACGGGTGCCGTGACGACGGTCCTCGTCTGCCTGGCGATGCTCTCCGTGCCCGCGATACGTGGGTTGGTGCGGGTGGACGGGAGAGCGCCGGTCCAGAGCGGGGGAGCGGCGGCCGACCGCCCCGGACGGACAGTGCCGGCGGGCCGCGGCGCGCAGCGATGACCAAGGGACAGCCACGCGCCGGCCGGGGGCGCCGAGGGGAGCGAGGACCGACGGAGCGAGGGCCGACTAGACGAGAGCGCGCCTCGACGCCCCCAGGAAACCGGTGATCCGCTCCCGCAGCGAGCGGACGTCGAGCCCGTGCGCGGCCATGTGGTCGTCGATCTGCCCATAGCGGCGCAGCTCGGCTCGGCCGACGCCGAGCCCGAGCACCCGGTGCGGGACGTCGGCGAGCGCGTCGTTCGCGCCGGCCGTGGAGGTCCCGGCGAGATAGGGCTCGACCACGACGACGTCGGCCACATCCGCTGCCCCCGTCGCGCGGCGCAGCGCCTCGGCGTCGAAGGGCCGCACGGTGGTCGCGTACAGCACGGTGAGATCGAGCCCCTCACTAGCGGCGAGCACGTTGTCCAGCATGGGCCCGACGGCGATCACGGCCCCTCCACGGCCCTCGCGCACCGTATGGAAACGGGCCCCGTCCACCGGCAGCGCTTGAGCGTTCGACTGCGCCGAGAGCCGGACGTAGACCTTGTCGTCACCGGCGGCGACCGCGTGCCGCAGCAGCGTCTCGGCCTCGTCCGGGTGCCCCGGCACATGAACGGTCCAGCCGTCCAGCGTGTCGAGCAGCGCCACATCGCCCGGCGACATGTGTGTGTAGCCACCGGCGGGCCAGTCGAAGGAGGCCGCGGCGCTCACCAGAACGCCCCCCACCCCCTGATGCCCGAAGTCCAGCTTCACCTGCTCGAACGGCCGCTCCACGAGAAAGCTCGCGAAGGTGTGCAGGACGGGCCGCAGCCCGGCCAGGGCGAGACCGGCACCGGTCCCGACGAGCAACTGCTCCCGGATCCCGACGTCGATCACCCGGTCCGGATGCTTGCGCCGCGCCTCCGCGAAGGCGTCCACGCCTATCGCGGCGAGGACGACGGCGACGCGCGGATCCTCGTCGAGCAGCCGCGAGACGACGGGGGCGAAGCGATCGCGCATGGTGTCCATGACGGTAAGACCTCCGACGGAAGAGAAGGAAGAAAAAGCAAATAAAGGACGGAGCGGACGCAGATGGACAGGTGGCCCCCAGGGGCCCTGCCCCTGCTCACGAACCCTTCGGCTCGACCTGGGCCACGACCGCCCGTGGCTGCCCCGGATGCGGCGCGGTGAAGGCGGCGTACAGCGCGTCGTGATCGCGACCCTCGACGGTCTCGGTGGACCACCCGGCGGCCTCGAAGCGGGCGGCGATGCCGCCGGGCCTGGCGTGCCGGGCTGAGGCGTTGTCGATCACGACCGTGTGCAGCCGCTCGAGCCCGGAGGGCCCGGCGAAGGCGATGGCCTCGTGATTGCTGCCCTCGTCCAGCTCCGCGTCCCCGACGAGCACCCACACCCGGGCGTCCGCGATGCCCCGCGCCCTGAGCCCCAGCGCGGTCCCGACCGCGAGCGGCAGCCCGTGCCCGAGCGACCCGCTGCCGATCTCGACGCCCGGCACGAGCACCCGGTCCGGGTGGTGCCCCAGCGGCGAGTCGTACGCCCCGAACCCCTCCAGCCAGTCGACCGGAAGGAAGCCCTTGGCAGCGAGGACGGCGTAGTACGCCATGGGCCCGTGCCCCTTGGAGAGCAGGAACCGGTCGCGCCCCGGATCGCTCATCTGCTCGGGTGTGACCCTGAGCACTCGGTCGTACAGGACCCAGAGCGCGTCGAGGGTGGACGTCGCGGCGGGCCCGTGCTTCTCGTCCCCCGTCATCCGCGCCATGAGGCGGGGCAGGTCCGCGTATCCGTACCGGTGCTCGCGTTCCGTTGTCGTCGTCATGACACAGAGCGTGCAACCTCAAGTCCGCTTGAGGTCAACAGGTCGCTAAAGGCGTGAGCGATCACGGCCCCGAGTGCGGTATTGTTTCGATGCGCGTTCGGCCGGGGGAAACCCCAGGTCACACGGGCACCGGGACGTGGCGCAGCTTGGTAGCGCACTTGACTGGGGGTCAAGGGGTCGCAGGTTCAAATCCTGTCGTCCCGACGGAAACGTCGCAGGTAGGGGCCATCTTCGGATGGCCCCTACTTCGTTTTTCGGCGCCATTTCGGGAGCCGCGGTGCTGCTTGGTGGAGGGCACGGTGTGAGCGATTGACGCTGGAGCTGAAGGGCTGGCCCAGGCGCACGGTGGTCATTGACTGCCCGGCACGCGCAGCGGCGCCCGGTTCGTGGTTCGTTGCCGAGGCCGCTGCGGGTGGGAGGTTCAGCGATTGACTGGCTCGTCCCTCCAGGGGCGCCAGTGGCCGGTGTCGTCGACGGTGCCGAGTTGTTGGTCGGCGAAGTGCACGCCGAAGCCGAGGACGTCGTCCTGGGACAGGAATTCCACGAGCCGGCGGCGTGAGTGCTCGGCCTGGGCGCGGTCGTGGTCGAGGACGACTTCCCAGTCGGGATGCTGGATCTGGACGGGCGAGTGCATGGCGTCGCCGAAGGCCACGATCCGGCGGCCGTCACCGGTGTCGAGGATCCAGGCCGTGTGGCCGGTGGTGTGTCCGGGCAGCGCCCAGGCGCGTACTCCCTCGGCGATCTCCGTTCCGTCGGCGACGGCTGTGGTCCGTTCGTTCTGTCCGGCGAGCCGTGGGCCGGAAGCGGGGTTCAGGCCCTGCAGTTCACCTTCCCCGACGACCCAGCGCGCGTTGGGGAACAGGCTGCGCGGGTCGTCGACGGCGTCCGGCCGGGCCCATCCCGTGTGGTCGTCGTGCAGGTGGGTGAAGGCGACCGTCTCCAGTGTGGCCGGGTCGACGCCCAGGCCCTCCAGATGATCGGGAAGGGTCTGTACGTGGTCGAAGCCGTGCTGGAAGTGTTCGGGGTCCTCGCCCGAGATCCGGCCGTGGCCGGCGTCCAGGAGCAGGCGCTTCCCGCCACGCTCGACGAGCAGCGCGCCGCATCCCATGGCCAGGTGACCCGCGTCCGTCATGTGGGGACCGTGGTCCGTCCAGTCGTCGTCGGCGGAGGCGGGGTAGACCCGGGTGGCGATCATGTGGACGCCGGCGTCGGGGACGTAGGTGAGGGTGAGGTCACCCAGGGTCCGCGTCCACAGCTGCGGCAGGCGGCCTCCCGAGTCGTCGGCGGGATCGTGCTGCGGGTGGGCCGTGGTGGTCTGGCCGCTGGTGGTCTGTCCGCGGGTGGTCATGGTGGGTCCCTTTCCTTGTTCGTGTGTGGGGGTGTTGAGGCGCGATCCGCTCATGGCGTGAGGAGGCGCACCGGTTCGCCGGCGGCGTAGGCGAGGATGTCGCCGAGCGCGTCGCGGTAGAAGATTTCGTAGGCGTCCGCGGTGACGTAGCCCAGGTGCGGGGTGAGGACGGTTCGCGGAGCGTCGCGCCACGGCGAATCGGCGGGCAGCGGCTCGGCGTAGTGGACGTCCAGGGCGGCTCCGCCCAGCGTTCCGGTGTGCAGCGCGGCCAGCAGGGCCTCCTCGTCGACGACGGGCGCGCGGGAGGTGTTGATCAGCAGCGCGTCCGGCCGCATGAGGGCGAGTTCGTCGGTACCGATGAGGCCGACGGTGCGTGGGGAGAGCCGGACATGGAGCGTCACCACGTCCGAGGTGGCGAGCAGTTCCCGTTTGCTGACGGGCGTGACGCCCCATGTCTTCGCGTGCCCGGGATCGAGGTGAGTGCTCCAGGCGACGACGTCCATGCCGAAGGCGACCCCGACCTGGGCCACCCGACTGCCCACGCCACCGAGGCCGATGACGCCCAGGCGGGCGCCGTGCAGGTCACGACCCACGGTCTGCTGCCAAGCGCCCCCGCGCAGGTTGCGGTCCTCGGCGGGGAGCGAGCGGGTCAGGGCGTGCACGAGTCCCCACGTCAGCTCGGCCGTCGAGGTCAGTCCTGCGGGGCGGGTGCCGGACACCACGATCCCGTGCCGCGAGGCCGCGGCCGTGTCGATGGCCGCGTTGGCGGGGCCCGTGGTGACCAGCAGGCGCAGGTTCGGCAGTCTGTCGAGCACCTCGGCGGGGAAGGGGGTGCGCTCGCGCATGGCTACGACCACATCGAACGGCTCCAGCGCGGCGATCACTTCCTCGGGACTGCCCAAGTGCTGGGAGAAGTAGGTGAGATGGGCGCCTTCGGGCAGGGAACCCCAGGCGGCGTGCCGGTGTGCCGTGTGCTGGTAGTCGTCCAGGATCGCCACTCGGCGGATCTCAGGCATGAGCGGTCTCCGTGGTGTCAGCGGTCTCCTTGGCGTGCGCGCAGGTGTGATCCGCGCGTGCGCCGGCGATACGTGCGCAGGTGCCGTCCGCGCGTGCGCCATATGTGCGGGCCGCGTGGACGCTTTCGTCCGCGGACGGGTCGGCGAGCGGTTCCGCGGGGCTCGGGCGGAGCAGTTCCAGGGACCAGATCGCGAGACCGATCAGCGCGATCACCGCTCCGAGCGCGGAGACCCCTGCCCAGCCCACGAGCGGATACAGCACGGCCGTCAGCGCGGAAGCGACAGTGCTGCCGGCGAAGGCGGAGACCATGAGCGCTGTGGTGACCCGGCTGCGTGCGTGCGGGATGCGGCGGTACAGGACGCTCTGGTGACTGATCAACAGAGCCTGCTGTGCCAGGTTGAGCGCCACGATGCCGGCCATCAGCGCGCTCAGGCCGAGCGTGCCTCCCTGCCCTGCGAGGACGAGTACGCCCCAGCTGCCCGTCAGTACGATCAGCCCGCCGGTGGTCACCTGGCGGGCGTGACCGCGGTCCGCGAGGCGGCCGGCCACCGACGCGGCGGCGGCCCCGACGACCCCGACCAGACCGAACAGGCCGATGACCGCCGGACCGTACCCGTAGGTGGGGCCGGCCAGCAGGAACGACGAGGCGGTCCACAGGACCGTGAAGCCGCCCATGCCGACCGCGGCCAGAGCCATGCGCCTGCGCAGCAGCGACTCGGTGCGCACGAGCGTCACCACCGAGTGCAGCAGCTGGGGGTAGGGCGTCTTCGTGGTCGGCGGTACGAGGGGCAACACCAGGCGCAAGGTGATCGCAAGGACCACCATGATGCCCGCCGCGAAGACGAACACCAGCCGCCAGTTCCCGAATTCGGCCAGCAACCCGGCCGCCGTCCGCGCGAGCATGATGCCGATGAGCAGGCCGCTCATGACCGTTCCCACCACTGCGCCGCGTTCATGGTCGGCGGCCAACGAGGCAGCCATCGGCACCACGATCTGCGCCACGGCGGAGGTCACCCCGACCAGCGCGACCGAGGCGTACAGCGCGCCCAGCGAGGGGGAGGCCGCCGCGCCGAGGAGAGCGACAGCGCTCAGGGCGAGCAGCCCGCTCACCAGCCGGCGCCGCTCCAGTACGTCACCCAGGGGCACCAGCAGTGCCAGCGAGAGCGCGTAGCCGATCTGTGAGGAGGTGACGATCAGACCTCCGGCTCCCTCGGAGACACCGAGCGCCTTGGAGACGACGGGGAGCAACGGCTGCGCGTAATAGATGTTCGCGACCGCCGCTCCGCACGTCACCGCCAGCAACAGCACCATCGCGCGGCTCAGCGGGGAGCGGGCGCCGGTCCCGTCCTGCCTGAATTCTGGATCGTTCATGCCGAAATACTCGATCCAGCTCGACGTGCTGGTCAAGTGATTATGGATCAAACGATCCACAAGTGATGAGGGTCACTGAGGCCGACGAGGTCCGGGTGCTCCGCCGCTTGGCGCTTTGTGGAGTGGTTGGTCCAATATGGGAAGGAGGAAGCGGGGAAGCTCTCCCCGCGCCGGAACGCTCGCTTTGTGATGCAGGAGGTCCCCATGCCGCCAGCCGGCCGCCCCCGTGCCTTCGACATGGAGGCCGTACTGGAGGCTGCGATGCTCCTGTTCTGGGAGCAGGGTTACGAAGCGACCTCGCTGGCACAGCTGCGAGCCGCCACCGGGTTGTCCTCCGCGAGCCTGTACGGCGCCTTCGGGTCAAAAGAGGGGCTGTTCAAGCAGGTCGTCGAGCACTACATGAAGGGGCCGGGCGGCGCGACCGACGTCGTCGAGGGCGAAACGCTCAGCCCGCGAGGAGCCGTGGCCGCCCTGCTGCACCGCTCGATCGACATGCAGTCGGACTCGTCCCACCCCACCGGCTGTCTCGTCGCCTTGTCCGGCACGATGCGGGCACCAGGCGAGGAGAACGCCGAGGTGCGCGCGGCAGTCGGCGCGCGGCGTGCAGCCGACCGGGTGCGCATCAGGGCCTGCGTGGAGCGAGGCGTCGCGGCGGGCGAACTCGACGCCGACGCGGACGTCGACGGGGTGACCGCCATGATTCACAGCTTTCTCCTCGGCCTCTCCACGCAACTGCGCGACGGGGTGGCCGCAGCGACTCTGCACACGGCGGTCGACGTCCTGCTGCTCAACTGGCGCCGCGCAGAGAGAAGTAGCTAGCGTGCGACTTCGGCCGACCGCGGCCGGCCGAATGCAACGGACCGCATCCAGCGCCATCGCGAACTCATCGACGGCTGCTCGGCACCGGCTTCAGCCCGCCCCGTACACCGCACGACACCACGCTGAGGAAGTCAGCAATGACATGCGTGGCGGCCTGCGGTTCTCCGGCGTCGAGGAGCCCGTCAACTTCCCTGCATCCCTCTTGCGGGTCCCGGGTCCTCGGGCTTTGACGCTAGCGACTTCCCGCGCTCGCCCCGCCGGTTCCCGCACCGGCCGTGCGCCGGCGTGAGCGAGCGTCGGGCGACCGGCGACGGCGTGCGTGCATAGCAAGATGGCTCGCCCTACGTCATGGAGACGACGACCTTGCCGGCCTTCGCGCGGCCCTTTTCGACGTACTCCATGGCCTGAAGGGTTTCGTCGAACGGGAAGACCCGGTCGACGACGGGGCGGATCATCCCGGAGTCGACGAGTGGGGTGAGTTCGCGCAGCTGGTCGCCGCTGGCCTTCATGAACAGGAACGAGTACGCCACGCCGTGGCGCTTGGCGCTGCGCCGGGTCCGGAAGCTCAGCGCGGTCATGGCCAGGCGGAGGACCGGGTTCGCGCCGAGTTCGCGGGCGAAGGCCGGGTCGGGCGGGCCCGCGACGCTGATGGCCTGGCCGCCGGGCTTGAGCACCCGCAGGGACCTGGCCAGGTTGTCGCCGCCGAGGGAGTCCAGGACGACGTCGTAGCCGTCGAGGACTTCTGTGAAGCCCTGTGTGCGGTAGTCCACGGCGACGTCCGCGCCGAGCTCCTTGACCAGGTCGATGTTGGCGGTGCTCGCGGTGGTGGCCACGTGCGCGCCACGTGCTTTGGCCAGCTGGACGGCGATGGAGCCGAGGCCGCCGGCTCCCGCATGGATGAGGACCCGCTGACCCCGCTGCACTTGGGCCCGCTCGACCAGTGCCTGCCATGCGGTCAGGGCGACCAGGGGCAGGGAGGCGGCCTCGGTCATGGTGAGGGCGGCCGGTTTGGGTGCCAGGTCGTCCTGGTGGACGGCGATGAGGTCGGCGAAGGTGCCGATGCGGTCCTTGTCGGGGCGTGCGTATACGTCGTCGCCGACCGCGAACTCGGTGACGTCGGCGCCTACTTGGATGACCGTCCCGGCGAGGTCGTTGCCCAGGACGAGGGGGAGACGGTAGCGCAGGAACGCCTTGAAGTCGCCGTTGCGGATCCTCATGTCCAGTGGGTTGACGCCCGCGGCATGGATCTTGACCAGGACGTCCTCGGCGCCGACGACGGGATCGGGGATCTCGGCGGCGCGCATGGTGGCCGCGCCGCCGTACTTCTCGACCATGAAGGCCTTCATCGTCTTCTCCGTTTCTGTTCCCGTCCGCGAGAGGCCGGGGTTTCCGCTCGCGTCGGGAGCGCCCTGGAGGGCTCAGGCGGCGTTCGGCTGCGGCGTGGCGGCCAGGCCCTGCTTGACCTGTCGGGTCAGATCGTCGGCGACGATCTCGGGCAGGCCCGCCTCGATGCCGTCGAGGGCCTGGGCCGCGACGTCGGAGGCGGAGACCTTCTGGTCGGCGGGGACCTCGGCAGCCATGTCGGTGTCCATGTAACCGACGTGCAGCGCGGAGACGGTGATGCCGCGCGGTGCCAGTTCCTCGCGGCTCGCGCCGGTCAGCGCCCAGGCGGCGGCCTTGGAGGCGGCGTAGGAGCCGAGGCCTGCCGGGTGGTACCAGGACAGGACGGACAGGACGTTGAGTACGGCGCCGCCGTTGTTGCCCTCGATCACGGGGGCGAAGGCGCGGGTCGCGGCGAGCGGGCCGAAGAAATTGGTGTCCATCTCCCGGCGCACCTCGTCCAGGTCACCGTCGACCAGCGTGGCGCCGGTGGAGATGCCCGCGTTGTTGATCAGAAGTGTCGCGTCGGAGGCGGTACGTGCGGCCGCCCTGATCGACTCCTCGTCCGTGACGTCCAGGTGCAGCGGGGTGACACCCGGCAGGTCGACCGTCTCGGGGCGGCGGGCCGCCGCGTAGACCTTCGCGCCGCGCTCCACGAGCTGGGCGGCGAGATGCCGTCCGAGCCCCCGGTTGGCGCCGGTGACGACCGCGACCGTGTTCTTGAGCTCCATGTCTGATCCTGCTCCCGGTTGTGGCGGGCGCCGTCCGGCCACCCGCCTCCAGCTGATTTAGATTACGATGACAATCTAAACACCGGATTACGATAGATGCCAGTCGACATCCAAATCGGTTTCGCGTAGGAGGTGGCCATGGGCCGGGTATCGCAGGCGCAGGCGGAGGAGAACCGCAGGCGGGTCGTGGACACTGCCTCCCGGCTCTTCCGGGAGCAGGGCACGCACGTCAGCGTCGCCGAGCTGATGAAGGCGGCCGGTCTGACCCACGGCGCCTTCTACAAGCAGTTCGCTTCCAAGGAGGCGCTCGTCGACGAGGCCACCGCCCACGCGATCGACGAGCTCACCCAGCGGTACGCGGACGGGCTCGAGCAGTACGACGGGCAGCGCGACGCCGCCCAGCGCAAGCTGATCGACACCTATCTCTCCGTCGAACACCGCGACAACGCGGCAGGGGGCTGCCCGATCGCCGCGCTCGCCACCGACGTCGCCCGCACCCCCGACGACCAGGAGGCCCGCCGCGTCTATGTCGAGGGGGTGGCCGACTTCGCCGATTTCCTCGGCGATGACGACCAGGACGGCCTCGCCCGCCTGAGCACCCTGTTCGGCGCGCTCGTCCTGGCCCGCGCCACCAAGGGCTCCCCGCTCTCCGAGCGGATCCTGGCCGCCGCGCATGAGGCCCTGACGGAAACCGACTGATCGGGGGTACCGCCTCCGGGGCAGGAGTGAGCAGGGGGGGGAGGGCCGGGCGGGCCCCGGGGAGGGGGCCGCCCGGCCCGGTGTGCACGGAGCTGCCGTCAGCGGGGCGTCACTCGAGCAGCTCCGCGTACGAGCCCATGGCGAGCGCGATGTCCGCCTGGGCCCAGAACCGGTGGTACGTGAACGTCGGTGCCGCGCCGCCCGCCAAGTACGCCTCGACCTTGGACCAGTTGGGGTCGTTCTTGTAGAAGGAGCGCAGCGAGGAGAAGGTGGACGAGGAGTCGACCTTGTCGCCCTTCGGCATCGTGCCCGTCCAGCCGCTCGGCACGTAGACCGGGTCGTCGAACCGGCTGTAGTCGGCCCGGGTCTCGGGCACGGCGATGCCGAGCGCGTCCTGGTCGTGCTCCCACATGCCGTCGAGCAGTGCCTTCGCCGTCGTCTTCGCCTGCGTGTCACCGGACTTGGCGGCGTAGTACGTCAGGGTCTTCGCGTACGCCGCCGCTACACCGACGTCGTTCGTGTAGTCCGCGACCGTGACGTGAAGACCGCTGTTTCCACCGGGACTTGAGGCGTTCCAGGTGTCGGGCTTGCCCGACCACTGGAGCGTCGACGGGATCCGGAACGTGCCGTCGGGGTTGATGGTCGTCTTGGACAGGGCCCAGTCGACCCACTTGTCCAGGACCGCCTTCGCGTCGGCGTCGCCCGTCTGCTGGTAGTACTCGGCGACGCGCTCCATCGACCACGCCTGGAAGCCGAACCACTGGTTCGACGGCGGGTCGTGGTAGACCGGCGCCTCGTCGTAGTACATGCCGTAGAACGTCGGGGTGCCGGACGGCGGGGTGCCGTAGCTGCCGCCCCAGTTGTTCGTCGCGCCGCCCGCTATGGCGCCCTCGTCGGACTGCAGCCAGCGGTAGAACTCCAGCTGTCGGTCCAGTGACTTGGCCCAGTCCGCCTGTCCTGTCGCCGACTTGGGCTTCAGGTCGGCGGCCGAGGAGAGCGCGTACGCGGCGAGCGGGTTCTGGTAGCCGCCGTGCGTGTGGCTGGAGCCGATGCGCCAGGACCAGCCCGCCGAGGTGTCCGTCGCGCCGCCCCAGGCGTAGTACCAGGACATCAGGTAGTGCGAGGCGTCCTTGCCGGTGCCGGCCGGGCAGGTGGTCGGCCCGTTGCAGTTCCCGACCTTCTTGAAGTACTTGTCGTACATCGAGTACCGCAGGTAGTCACCCATCTTGGCGGCCTTGCCGACGGTCGCCGAGACGTCGGAGCCCTTGCCCTGCTGCTTGGCCCACACGTTCGCCCAGTACGCGGCCTGCACCGCACGGGCGTCGGCATCCGGGGCGTTGGTGAACTTCCACTGCTTGGCATAGGACGAGTCACCGGTGAACAGGTCCAGGTACCCGTTCTTTCCGCCGTACTTGAAGGCGTCGCACGTGGGCTGCGGCACCGTCTCCCACACCGACTCCTGCGCACCGCGCTGGAACGTGTTGATGTAGGACGGGCCGGTGGCGGTCGGGCCTGCCTCGCACTTGCCGGGTTCGTTCCCGTAGCCGTAGACGTTGTCGACGTCCTGCAGCCAGTGCATGCCGTAGATGTCGTCCGTGCCGTACGCGCTCTTCAGCTCCGCCGCGATCGGGTCGCTGCCGACGGAGACCGACGGGTCGAGCTTCGCCGGGTACTGGGACGGCAGGTCGTGCTCGGGCGCGTACGTCGCGGGCTTCGATGCGTTGTAGGAGGAGTTCGTCGGCTGGTCCGTGTGGGTGGGGATCATGTACTTCTCCATGAGCCCCCACGCCCCGTTGAACTTCGACCAGTCGCCGCTGACCTTGCCGTACATCGCCTGGAGCCACAGGAGGTAGCTGTACGCCTCCGACGTCGTCTCGTGGCCGTGGTCCGGCGCCTCGACGATCAGCGTCTCGACGGAGTGGTACGGGACGCCCTCCGGCGAGAAGTAGCCGTTCGCCGGGTTGGTGATCTTGCCGTAGAGATCGAGGAAGCGGGCATCGTACGTCTTGGACGCGGCGAGCTGCGTGGCCGTGACCGTGGCCTTGGTGTGGCCCGGGGCCGTCACGCTGAAGGTGGCCGCGCCCGTGCCGGAGGCGTCGGCGGCGATCGTCACCTTCTGCGCCGTGTTCCAGTTCGACGGCGTGAAGGTCAGGCTCGCGCCGGAGGAGACGGACAGGCCCGTGTTGCCGCTCGTGCGGGCCACCGAGACCGTGACGTTCGACGCCGGCTGTGTCGACAGCTTCACGTCGAAGGTGCCCGACTTCCCTTGCTGGACGCCCAGTTGGGACGGTGTGGCGACCAGTGCGGGGCCCGCCGCGACCGTGATGCCGACCGGCGTCGACTCGCCGGAGGCGCCCTGACTGTCGTACGCCTTCGCGTACAGGGAGTGCGTTCCGGCCGCCAGGGCGTCCGCGCTGAGCCCGTAGGGCGCGGTGGTGTCCGTGCCGAGCAGGGTCGTGTCGTCGTAGAACTCGACCTTGTCGACGCTCGCCCCGTCGGCCGCCGCGGCAGTGGCGGCGAGCGGGACGGCGTCGCCCGTCGAGTAGACCGCGCCGGCCTTCGGGCTGGTGAGCACCGTGATCGGCGGCTGATGGGCGCCCGCGCACGTCGTGCCGTTGACCGCGAAATGGGTGGGCGCTGAATTCGCGCCAGTGTAGGAGAATTGCGCGCCTGCCGTTGCGGCGGCGCCGGGCGCGATCTTCGCGTTGTACGAGAGGCTTTTCGCGGTGATCGCTTTACCGGACTGCGACCAGGTCGCGTTCCAGCCATTGGTCAGTTTCTGGTTGCCGCTGTAGCCGTAGGTGAGGGTCCAGCCGTCGATCGCCGATGTGCCGCGATTGGTGATCGTCAGATCGGCGGTGAAGCCGGAGCCCCAGTCGTTGGTCTTGTAGTCGACGCTGCACTCAACTGCCGCTGCCTCAGCGGGGTTTGGGGGTGCAGCGAGCACGGCAAGCGGTAGTGCCAGGGTGGCCGCGACAGCGGTCCACAGCCGCCGGGCCGGTCTTTTGGGCATGCCCTGGTTCCTCCTTGCGGTTCATGGAGCGGGGGGTGGAGTTGTGATGTGAGCGTCACAACCTGTGAACCAGTGGGAGCGCTCCCAAGGATGGGGACGGGGAAATTCAGGGTCAAGAGGCTTGAAGAGTCGAATTAATTCGACAGTGGAAATTCGGAACTCCTCTGTTGCTTGGCGGCAGTTCCTTCTCTACAGTCCACCAGCAACCAGTGGGAGCGGTTCCATCAGTCGACGCGCCGGCCTGTGCCGGTCGCGCCCGAGCTGCAAGGAGTCGCTCATGCGGCACCTCCCGCGTCACCCGTTACAAGCAACCCTGCTCGCGTGCGTCGTCTCGGCGGCCACGCTCGTTCCCCTGACCGACGCCGCGTCCGCGGCCGCCCCCGCCTGCTCGGTGGAGTACTCCGTCACCGGGCAGTGGGACGGCGGCTTCCAGGCCGCCGTGAAGGTCACCAACAACGGCGCGGCCAAGGACGGTTGGAGCCTGTCCTTCGCCTTCGCCGACGGACAGAAGGTCACTCAGGGCTGGGCCGCGAAGTGGTCCCAGTCCGGGGCGTCCGTGACCGCGGCCAACGAGTCCTGGAACGGTGCGCTTCCCTCCGGCGGAAGCGTGTCCGCCGGGTTCATCGGATCGCGGTCGGGCGCCAACACCGTACCGACGGCCTTCAAGCTGAACGGCACGACCTGCAACACCGACGTCACCGACCCGACGGACCCGACCGACCCGACGGATCCGGGTGGCGAGGGTGAGGCTCCGGCCCTGAAGGTCTCCGGGAACAAGCTCGTCGACGCCTCCGGTGCCACCCGCCGGATCCTCGGCGTGAACCGCTCCGGTGCCGAGTTCATGTGTGTACAGGGCTACGGAATCTTCGACGGTCCGGTCGATGACGCGTCCATCGCGGCCATCGCCGACTGGAAGGCCAACGCCGTCCGGATCCCGCTCAACGAGGAGTGCTGGCTCGGTCTCGACAACATCAAGCCCGAGTACGCGGGCGCGAACTACCAGTCCGCCATCAAGGAGTTGGTAACCAAGGTCAAGGCCCACGGCATGACGCCGATCCTGGAGATGCACTGGTCGTACGGCCAGTACACCGGGAACTCGGCGGGCTGCTCCGACATCCACGCCACCTGCCAGAAACCGATGCCGGACGCCCGGTACGCACCAGGCTTCTGGTCGTCGGTCGCGAGTGCCTTCAAGGGCGATCCGACAGTCGCCTTCGACCTCTTCAATGAGCCATACCCGGATCGCGCGACCTCCAGCATCTCGGAAGCCTGGGCCTGTTGGAAGGACGGCGGCACCTGCCCCGGCATCGGCTACGAAGTCGCAGGCATGCAGGACCTCGTCGACTCGGTCCGTGCCACGGGCGCCAAGAACGTGATTCTCGCGGGCGGCCTCGCCTACTCCAACGACCTCGGCCAGTGGCTCGCCCACCGGCCCTCCGATCCGGCCGGCAATCTCGCCGCGGCCTGGCACGTCTACAACTTCAACACCTGCTCCACCGAGAGCTGCTGGGACTCCACGCTCGCGCCCGTCGCGGCCCAAGTGCCGCTGGTGGCAGGGGAGATCGGTGAGAACACCTGCTCGCACGGGTTCGTCGACCGCGTCATGAAGTGGTTCGACGACCGGAAGCTGTCCTACCTCGGCTGGACCTGGAACACCTGGGACTGCTCCTCCGGTCCTTCCCTGATCAGCTCGTACGACGGCACACCGACCGCGTTCGGGATCGGCCTGCGCGATCACCTGCGCACCGTGAACGGATGACCACCCCCCTCCGCACGACCACCCCGCTCCATACGACCACCCCGCAACGTACGACCCGCCCCATCTCAGGAAAGGGACACCCCAGACCATGAGCCGTATCAGATCGAGAGCCGGCACCGCCGTGCTCGCCGCCCTCGCCCTCACCGGCGCGGCCTGCGCCGGCACAGCCGCCGCCATGCCCGACGACGCCGGGGCCGCAGCCGCCGCCTGCACCGTCGACTACAAGGTGCAGAACGAGTGGGGGAGCGGCTTCACCACCGCCGTCACCGTCACCAACAACGGAGCTGCGGTGAACAGTTGGGACCTCACCTGGTCCTACGCAGGCAACCAGAAGGTCACCAACGGCTGGAACGCCGACATCACCCAGTCCGGCGCCGCCGTCACCGCCAAGAACGCCTCGTACAACGGCGCCCTCGGCACCGGTGCCTCCGCCTCCTTCGGCTTCAACGCCTCCTACAGTGGCAGCAACGCCCTGCCCACCACCTTCAAACTGAACGGCGTCACCTGCAACGGGGACACCGACCCCACGGATCCGACCGATCCCACGGACCCGCCCGGACCCGGTGACCGCGTCGACAACCCCTACGCCGGTGCCAAGGTGTACGTGAACCCGGAGTGGTCCGCGAAGGCCAAGGCCGAGACCGGTGGATCCCGCGTCGCCAACCAACCCACCGGCGTCTGGCTCGACCGCATCGCCGCCATCAACGGCGTGGGCGACGGCATGGGCCTGCGCGACCACCTCGACGCGGCCCTCGCCCAGAAGGGCAGCGGCGAAGAAGTCGTCCAACTCGTCGTCTACGACCTGCCGGGCCGCGACTGCTCCGCTCTCGCCTCCAACGGCGAACTCGGCCCGACGGAGATCGACAAGTACAAGACGGACTTCATCGACCCGATCGCCGCCATCCTCGCCGACCCCAAGTACGCGGGCCTGCGCATCGTCACCACGATCGAGATCGACTCGCTGCCCAACCTCGTCACCAACGTCTCCGGCCGGCCCACGGCCACGCCCAACTGCGACGTGATGAAGGCCAACGGCAACTACCAGAAGGGCGTCGGCTACGCCCTCGACAAGCTCGGTGACATCAAGAACGTCTACAACTACATCGACGCGGGCCACCACGGCTGGCTCGGCTGGGACGACAACTTCGGTCCCTCCGCCGAGCTGTTCAAGACGACCGCATCCGGCAACGGCGCGAAGCTGTCCGACGTCCACGGCTTCATCGTGAACACGGCCAACTACAGCGCACTCAAGGAGAACAACTTCGCCATCGGAGACACTGTCGCGGGCAAGTCGGTACGTGAGTCCAAGTGGGTCGACTGGAACCGCTACACCGACGAACTGTCGTACGCCCAGGCCATGCGCACCAAGCTGGTCTCGCTCGGCTTCGATCAGAACCTGGGCATGCTGATCGACACGTCCCGCAACGGCTGGGGCGGCACGGCACGTCCCGCCGGACCCGGGGCCACCACGGACGTCGACACGTACGTGAACGGCGGCCGCTACGACCGCCGTATCCACCTCGGCAACTGGTGCAACCAGTCCGGCGCCGGCCTCGGCGAGCGGCCCCAGGCCAACCCGGCCACCGGGATCGACGCCTACGTGTGGATGAAGCCGCCGGGCGAGTCCGACGGTTCGAGCACCGCCATCGACAACGACGAGGGCAAGGGCTTCGACCGCATGTGCGACCCGACGTACACCGGTAACCCGCGCAACAACAACAACCTGTCCGGGGCGCTGCCCAACGCGCCGTTGTCCGGCCGCTGGTTCTCCGCCCAGTTCCAGGAGCTCATGAAGAACGCCTACCCCGCGCTGTAGGCACACCGCACACCGCCGGGGCCCGGGAGCGTACGACGCCCCGGACCCCGGCGGACATGTGCCGCTCGGTCGCCCCGCCCGTCGGCAGCGTGTGCGCTACGACCAGGGCAGGACCAGAGCGCCCCAGGCGACGACCGGGCCGAGGGCGACGATGCTGCCGGTGTACCCGATGACCTGCCGGTAGAAGCGGCGGGTGTCCACGCCGCGGGCGTTGCTGAGGACGAGTGCGCCGTTGGTGGAGAAGGGGGACGTGTCGACGATCGTCGTGGAGACGGCGAGTGCGGCGATCAGGCCGACGGCGCTGAGGTGGCTGGAGAGCAGCAACGGCGCGGCGATGGGGATGATCGCGGTGAGGATCGCGGTGGAGGAGGCGAAGGCCGAGGTGATGGCGACGGTGAAACACAGCAGCAGGGCGACGACGACCGGCGCGCCGATACCCGCAGCGTGCTCGGAGATCCCCTCGATGATGCCGGCCCTCTCCAGCATCGCGATGTACGTCATCATGCCCGCGACCAGCAGCAGGGTGGACCAGCTCACGCCGTCCACGGCCTTCTCCTGCCGCTTCGTGTCCACCACGGCAAGGAGCGCACCGGCCGCCAGGGCCAGGAAGCCGATCTCCAGATGGAAGCCGAGCGCGCCGACCACGAGGGCCACCAGGCATGCGAGGGTGAGCCACTGCCGCCAGTCGGGCTTGCCGGAGACGGAGGGATCCATGTCGTCGGCCGCTTCAGCGGCGCCCTCCAGCAGCGGCGCGGGACGCTTGGCGAGCAGCGCGTAGGTGAGGATCGAGAGAATCAGGTTGATCAGGAAACTGGCACTGAACAGTGCTACCGCGGAGACCTGCATGTCGGTCTTGTCGACCAGGCCGAGCACCAGCGCACCGGAGACGGCGAGTGGTGAGAACGCGCCCGCGTGCCCGCCGCTGATCACCATCATGCCGACGACCAGCGGGTTGAGCTTGTAGCGGTAGGCGAAGTTCATGCCGATCGGCGCGAGGATCGCGACCGCGGCCGGGGTGAACGTACCGAACGCCGTGAGCAGGGCGGCCACCAGGAACAGCACCCAAGGGATGAGTACGACCTTTCCGCGCACCAGCCGTACACCGGCCGCGACGAGCCAGTCGATGGTCCCGTTGCGGCGGGCGATGGAGAACAGGTAGGTGACTCCGACGATGGTGACGAAGAGCTTCGCGGGGAACCCCTCGAAGATCTCGTCCTCGGTGAGGCCGAGCGAGGCGGTGCCGACCACGAACGTGGCGACGAAGGCGAGGATGCCCAGGTTGATCGGCAGCACGGTGCCGACCACGAACATCACAAGCAGCGCTCCTACGGATATCACTTCAGCAGACATCTTTGTCCTTGGTGCGGTGGGGACGGGTGGTGCGCCCTGGAGGCGCAAGGCATCCCGGGCCGGACGGCTGGGGGACCGCTGCCCGATGCGGGGTTCGGCGTGATTCAGGCGGCCCGCGGCGCGCCTGTCTCCGGTACATAGATGCGGGCGTCGGCGAGCAGCCTCGCCGCTCGCTGCACGGTGACCCGGTGCGGCAGGCCGTCCCGTACTTCGGAGCACCGGACCGCGACCACACCGGCGGGAGTGCCCAGGCGCAGCCATCCGTCGGCCGGGCCGCTCGCGGCCCGGGACACGACGGAGTCCTCCGCGAGCCCCGCTGCCGCGACCGCGACGGCGGAGGTCAGGCCGATCGCGGGGTGGGGGGCGTTCATGGTGAGCATGCGCACGGAGACGTCGTGGGCCTCGGCCGCCACGCGTTCGCCGAGCGTGGTGGTGTACGGAACCGACGGGCCGACCAGGCCCACCTTGGGCACGGCGTCGCCCGGCGCTTCGCCCGGCTGGAGAAGCCCCATCAGTGATGCGGCGCCATGACGGACGGCGCGCAGCCAAGGGACGTCCGCGCTGATCCGCTCCAGTGGTTCGGCACCGGTGCGCGCGGCGCTGACGGCGTCGATGAGCACGACCGGAGCTCCCGCGTCCACCATGCTCACGCGCACCGGTTCCGCGGTGCCGACCCGGAGGTTCTGGGCGGGCTCCCCAGTGGGGAACAGCGAGCCGGTGGTGCCGCCGGCCGGATCGCGGAAGGTGAGGCCGACACCGACCCCGCCGGCGCGAGTGCCCGGCACCGTCTGACGGCCGAAGTGGTGCACCACGCCTCCGGCGGTGTCCACGAGCCCTTCGAGGACCGCGCCGGTGTTGGTGTTGCGCATCACCACGCGTGTCCGGTCGCCGGTGACCGGCACCATGCCCTTGGTCACCACGTACAGGGCAACGCCGGTGGCGCAGTTGCCGCAGTTGCTCGTCCACTCCACCGAGCCCGTGCCGAGGCCGACCTGAGCGAACAGGTAATCGACGTCGATGCCGGGCTCGGGTGAGGCGCCGACCACGGCCGCTTTCGAGGTGGTCGGGGTCGCCCCGCCCACCCCGTCCAGCTCGACGGGATCGGTGGCGCCGTACGCGGCGACCAGCAGCCTTTCGAGGTCGCCACGGTCGCCGGGTACGTCGACCTGGTTGAACAGCCAGCACTTGCTGGTGCCGCCACGCACCAGGGTCGCGGGAATGTGCACGTTTGAGGCTCTTCCTGGATGAACGGACATGGGGATGGGGCCGAGGCAGCGGTTACGAGCGCAGTGCGAGTCGGTGAACCGCTCGGCGACAGCGGTGACCTTCGCAGAGGCATGACTTCGGAACAATCGCGATTCGCTTCACCTGGGTTTAGCTGAGCTAAAGTCGGCGGCATGCTCAATGTGCGCCGCCTGCTGCTGCTCACCGAGGCCACCGAACGCGGTTCACTCACCGCAGCGGCGGAAGCCCTCGGCATGACCACGTCCGCCGCCTCCCAGCAGATGTCCCTGCTGGAGCAGGAGGCGGGGCAGCCGCTGATCGAGCGATTGCCGCGCGGCATCCGTCCTACCCCGGCGGGCGACGCGCTGGCCGACCGTGGCCGGGCCATCCGCCGCGAACTGCGCGCCGCTCAGGCCGACCTGGACTCCTTCACCGCCCTCGACCAGGGCACCTTGCGGCTCGGTTCCTTCCCCACGGCGAGCGCGTCCCTGCTGCCGCTGGCGCTCACGCGGTTCCGGCGCCGCCACGCGGGCATCCGTATCGAGGTAAGGGCCGGAGTCCTCGCGGAACTCACGGAGATGCTCCACACCGGCGAAGTGGAGCAGGGACTGCTCTGGGACTACGAGTGGAACCGCTTCGACGATCCGGCGCTCTCCCTCACCCACCTCCTGGACGACCCCACAGTGCTGGTCGTCCCCGCCGACTCGCCCCTGCGCAACCACCCCTCCGTGCACCTCGCCGACCTCGCCGACCAGGAGTGGATCATCCGCGCCGACAACCACCCTGTCGCCGATGTCCTGCGCCGCAGCTGTCGCCAGGCGGGGTTCGAGCCGCGCATCGCCTACTCCTCGCACGACTACCAGGAGGCGCAGGCCATGGTGGCCGCCGGACTCGGCATCGCGCTCGCTCCCCGTCTGGCCCTCACCAGCCGACGCAGCGACGTACGCCTCCTGCCGTTCGCCTCCGACGTCCCGGCCCCCACCCGCCGCATCCTCCTCGCCCGCGCCACGGCCCGCCCCGCGACCCCACCCGCCCAGGCGATGGCCCGAGTCCTGCGCACGGTGGCCCAGCGCTTCACCGCCCCGGGCCTGCACCGGGCCCAACTCGGGGCGGTCCGGCGGGGCTGAGGGCAACTGCCGCGGTCGCGGTGACGTGCTCTGTCCGCCAGGGCTTGCCGTGCAGGTGGCGTCCTGACGATGCGCCAGGTGCCTGCTGTCGCACCGTCAGGAACACCTCTCCATCTAGCAGTTGCCGTCCGACACCTTGAGGCCCGTGCCTGCTCCCGCCGTTCTGCCCATGATGGCCGGCACGCAGTTGGCGCTGTCGAGGGTGTACGCGTAGGGGATGCTCACCGTCGTGTTGGACTTCGGGTTCGGGCCCGCCGGGTTGTACTCGTCGTCGGCGGGGGACCAGGTCACGTTGTCGAACGTGTTGCCGCTGACCTGCCAGTAGCCGGTCGCGTCGGTGTAGAAGGTGCCCAGGACGTCCTTGGAGTTCTTGAAGTAGTTGTTGTCCACCTTGGCCTTGGCCCCGGCACGGGAGTTGATGCCGGACTCGTTCAGGCCCACGTAGTGGTTGTTGTAGATGTGGGCCGTGCCGCCGCGGAGCAGGGGCGTGCGGGAGTCGATGTTGTCGTACTTGTTGTGGCTGTACGTGATGTAGCTGTTCGAGACGTCGCTCTCGCTCGATCCGACGAGTCCGCCGCGTCCCGAGTTGCGCAGGATGCTGTACGACAGGGTCACGTACTGCGTGTTGTTCTTCATGTCGAAGAGGCCGTCGTAGCCCTCCGACTCCCCGCCCGACGCCTCCAGGGTCGTGTGGTCGACCCAGACGTTGCGGACGTCGCTCTCCATGCCGATGGCGTCGCCGCCGTTGGACGTGGGGGAGCCGGACTTCTTGACGTTCTTGACGGTCACGTTCTGGATGACGATGTTGCTCGAATCCCTTATGTGGATGCCGAGTTGGTCGAACACGGCACCGCTGCCGACGCCGACCAGCGTGACGTTGCTGATCTGCTTGAGCTCGATCACGCCGGCGGCGGTGTTGCAGCTTTCGCCCGACACCTTCGCGGTGTTGGCATGGTTGATCGTCCCCTCCACCTCGATGGTGATCGGGGTGTCGTCGGCGGCCCGGCTGCACAGGGCCGTGTGGATCGCGGTGCCCGTCGTGGCCCGCACCGTCTTTCCGCCCGCGCCGCCGGTGGTCCCGCCGTTCTGCGTCGCGTAACCGGTGGCGCCGGTGGCCGCGGCCGAGGCTTTCGGCTGCGCTGGTGCCTCCGGTTGTGCTGATGCCTCCGGCAGCGTCAGCATCGCCCCGGTCGCGGCCGTGACGGCCAGCGCGGCCAGCGTGGCGTGCACTCTTCGCGAACGGGCTCGGCTCGTGGTCGGCTCACTGCTCATGGTCGGCTCCCTACTCGTGGTTCCTCGTTGTCCCGGGTGTCGCTGTTCCGTATGCCGTTGTGGTCGCAGTGGTCCCGGAGGTTGCCGCCCAGCCCGGACCGGCTGCCGGGGTCCGGCCCGCCGACCTTCTACCGGCTCCTCTCGACGCCGCTCCTGAGGCTCTCGGGGCAGGTGGGAGTATGGGGCGCATGGATATTCAAGCCAGGAACAATGTGACGGTCACGGGACCGGACGACGAGCCGACGGTGGTCCTGGCCCACGGATTCGGCTGTGATCAGAACATGTGGCGGCTGGCCGTGCCCGCCCTGGCGGAGCGATACCGGGTGGTGCTCTTCGACTACGTCGGCTCCGGCGGTTCGGATCTGTCCGCGTGGAGTCAGGAGCGGTACTCGTCGCTCGACGGCTACGCCCAGGACGTAGTGGACATATGCGATGAACTTGGCCTGGAGCGGGCGGCGTTCGTCGGGCACTCGGTCAGCGCCATGGTCGGCGTGCTCGCCGCGCGGAGGGCGCCGGAGCGGATCGGGTCGCTGGTGATGGTGGCGCCCTCGCCCTGTTACGTCGACGTCGACGGGTACCGGGGCGGCTTCACCGCGCAGGACATCGACGAGCTGCTGGCCTCGCTCGAGTCGAACTATCTGGGCTGGTCGTCCCAGATGGCCCCGGTGATCATGGGTAATCCGGAGCGGCCGGAACTGGGTCAGGAGCTGACCAACAGTTTCTGTGCCACGGACCCGGACATCGCCAGGGTCTTCGCCCGTACCACGTTCCTGTCCGACAGCCGCGAGGACCTGAAGAGCGTGACGGTGCCGACCCTGGTGCTCGAGTGCTCCCAGGACGTGATCGCACCGCGCGAGGTCGGCGCGTATGTGCACGCCGCGATTCCCTCGTCACGCCTGGTCACCCTGGATGCCACCGGGCACTGCCCGCAGTTGAGCGCGCCGGAGGCCACCAACGAGGCCATTCTCGACTTCCTCGGTGCCCGACGTTGATGTGCCGCGCGGGCGACGAGCCCGAGCCGGCCGGGGCCGGAGACGCCGCGGGAACGGACGCCGCGGGAACGGATGCCGCGTTCACCGCCCTGCTGGAGGACAGTGCCGAGGACCTGTACGAGTCGGCTCCCTGCGGCTACCTGTCGACGCTGATGGACGGAACCATCGCCAAGGTCAACACCACGCTGCTGAACTGGCTCGGCATGGAGCGCGAAGCAGTGGTGGGGCGGGCCCGTTTCACCGATCTCCTCACCGTCGGCGGAAAGCTGTATCACGAGACGCATTTCGCGCCGCTGCTGCGCATGCAGGGCGAGCTGCGCGGCATCGCACTCGAGATGAAGGGCGCCGACGGGAGCCGGCTGCCGGTGATGGTGTCCTCCGTGATCAAGCACGGCGGTGAGGGTGACCCGCTGCTGATCCGCACGACTCTCTCCGATGCCTCCGACCGGCGGGCCTACGAGCAGGAACTCCTGCATCGCCGCCAAGAGGCCGAACGCGCCCGCCAGGAAGCAGAGCAGGCCCGTGCCGAGGCCGAGCGGGCGCACGCGGAGGCGGAGCAGGCGCGTCGGCAGGCCGAGGCCGACCGGCAACGGCTGGCCGACTCGCTCTCCGTGCTGCAGCAGTCCCTCGTGCCCACCTCGCTGCCCGCCGTGCCGGGACTCGAAGCCGCCGTCTACTACCACACCGCCTCTCCGGACCGGCTCGGCGGCGACTTCTACGACCTGTTCGCCCTGGGCGACGGCCGGTGGGCCTTCTTCCTCGGGGACGTGTGCGGCAAGGGCCCCCAGGCGGCTTCACTCACCTCGCTGACGCGGTACACGCTGCGGGCCGCCGCACTGCACGACCCCGAGCCCGCCGCGGCCCTGACCACGCTGAACGCCGTCCTTCAGGAGCGGTACGGCGCCGGCGGCGACCCTCGCTACTGCACCGTCATCTTCGGGGTCATCCAGCCCGGCGCCGAAGACGGCGCCATCACCGTGCGCCTCGCCTCCGGTGGCCACCCGCCCGCGCTGGTCATGCGGGCCGACGGAGCCGCCGACTACCTCCCTACTCCCGGGGGGTTGCTCGTCGGCGTCCTGCCCACGGCTCGGTTCAGCACCGCGGAGACCACGCTCGCCGCCGGTGACACGCTGCTGCTGTACACCGACGGACTCACCGAGGCCCGTACCGGCTCCACCCGCCAGAGTCTCTTCGGCGACGAGGCCCTGCGGGCCTTCGCCGCCGAGCTCGCCCCCAGTTCGTCCCATGAGACCATCGCCGCGCTGACCGGGCTTCTGGAGAGCTTCGGTGACGGCCTGGACGATGACACCGCCCTGCTCGCACTGGGCGTCCCCGCCCACCCGGCAACGGATCAAGCACAATGAGCCCACTGAACATCATCCACCACAGCACTGCCGCCGGACCCGTCCTGCACGTCGTCGGCGAACTCGACCACGAGCAGGCCACCGTCCTACGGGATCAGGTCGAGAGCCTCGTCCTGTCCCCGGGCCAGAGCCTGCTCATCGACCTGTCCCGCCTGGAGTTCTGCGACTCCACCGGCATCAGCGTCCTGCTCGCCGCCCGCCACCGCGCCCTGGCCGCTGATGCCGAACTGATCCTGACCGGCATTCCCGCCAACACGCTGCGCATCCTGCGCATCGTCGGCCTGGACCAGGTGTTCACCATCCGCCAGGCTACTGAGCGGGGCAGAGGCGGTGAGGCTTCGGCTCGGTCTTGAGCCGGGCGTCCACGCAGCCGCCGGGCAGCGAACCGTACGCCTTCTTGCCGAAGTTGGCCGTCACGGTCAGCTTCCCGCCGCCGAACTCCGAGCGCTGCACGCTCCCGTCACCGGTGAGCCGCCGGTAGCCGGTCATCCGCTCCGTGCCCGCGGCCTTGTGCAGGGGTGCGAAATAGCGCTGGAGCGCTGCCATCTCCTTGCCCGTGGACCTCAGGTTCTCGTCTCCGAGCGTGAAGTTGAGCGGGGTGTTGTAGAGGGCGGACATCAACGCCCGGTCCGACTTCTGCGCCGGGAGTTTGTTGTACGGCAGTTCCCAGCGGTCGGTGTTGATGACGGAGTCGTGCAGCGCGGTCTCGTACAGGGGGACGCGGTAGCGCGGGTCGTACATCGACTTCGACAGTGCGGACGGCAGTTCCACCTGCTTGAAGAAGACCGCCGGTGCGCCCTGCGGTGCGTAACCGCCCCACTTCTCCTTGTCCTTCTCCAGCTTCCACAGGCCGTCCGCGACCGGCGTCTGCCCGCCGTGGTCGAAGGCGAGCACGGGGGCGGCCCAGGCGCCGGCCGACTCGGAGCCGAGGACGAACCTGTCGTCCGAGGCGAGCTTGCGCATGCGCTCCAGACGGTTGGCGCGGTCCTGCTTCTTGTTCATGCGGTGGCCCTCGCCGCTGTCGGTGAACAGCTCGCCCGCCGCGTCGACATCCAGGAAGTAGCTGTCGGCGCCATTCGCCGTCATCTTCTTCGCCCGGTCGGCCAGGTAGTGCTTGGTGGGCTCGGCCTGGTGGAACGCCTGGGTGCTCAGGTAGCAGCCCCGGCCGCCGAAGCCTTCCTTGATCTCACCCTTCCAGTTCCGTACGCAGAAGTCCGGGTAGACCGAACCGGGCCACTTCGAGGAGGGGTTGTCGGCGCTCGCGGAGGGCTGGCCGTTGGCGTAGGAGTCGTACGGGCCGACCAGGTAGCCGTTTCGTTTCGCGGACCGAACGGCGCTCTTGTCCATCGGCTGGTCGTCGGCGTCGTAACCGAGCCAGAGCCGGGAGACGCCGAGCTTGCGCAGCTCGTTCACGCCCTCAGCCGTACGGGCCTTGCCCCAGGCGTACGCGTGCACCGCCCCGAGCAGCCGCCCGACCTCGGGGTTCTCGTGGATCTTCTGCTTCAGCGAGCGCAGCTTGCCTCGTCCGTCGAGGTAGTCGCGGTAATTGGTTGCGGACGAGACCGGGGAGGAGTCGGTGAGGGAGAAGTGCACCGTGTAGTCGCGGGTCTGCTCGCGCCGCGAGAACTCGTGCCGTGCCGTGGAGTTGACGCGGCCGTCCTTCGACGCGAAGCCCAGGGAGGTGCCGACCTCCTCCGGCACGATGTAGCCCACGCCGTGCCCGCCCTGGGTGTAGCCCCAGGCCGGAAGGCTGAGGCCGCCCGCGAGTTCGGCCTCCGAGTCCTTCAGTCCGGCCTCGCCGGAGTTCCAGAAGGTGTCGCCCACCGGGATGCGCAGGCCCTCGCCGCGGGGGATCTGAAGAGCCGCGTCGGCGCCGGGCGTCGTAGTGGGCCAGGACAGTTTCTGGTCGGCCTCGGAGTGCACCGTCACGCGCAGCTGGCCGCGCTCGCTCTTCGCCGTGACGGTGAGCTTCTTGCCGGGGTACGACCAGCGGGCCGCACCGCCGTCCACGGTCACCGCGCCGGGCTTGCCGAGCCGCTGTCCCGCCGCGCCGGACACCGGGAGCGATGCCCCGCCCTCGGCGTGACCGGTGACGCGCAGCGACGTGATGTCCACGCGCGCGGTGCCGCCGCGCACGGCGAAGTCGACCGTGCTGCCGTGCGCTTGGGGCGCAGTGCCAGGGGAACCGCCGCCCGACGGCGGCTCTGCCATGGCCAGATAGCCCGCCGACGCCGTGGTGGCGGTCAGCACCACGGCCACGCCGATGCCGTACGTACGAAAGCGGCGCCGCCGCTGCGCGCCCGCGACGTCACGGTGCCCGTGTCCGTGCTGGGCTTCCGATGTCTGACTGCTGTTGCTGTTCGCGTAGTTCACGGGGGAGAGGGTCGAGGGCGGGCGTAAGAAGTTTCTAAGAGTCGCCCGGACACGGGCTCCCCTGCCCCATGGCGGGTTATCAACATCTTCTGGCAGATTATCGGAAGTGCGACACGGGTTCCGGCGTCGACGATGGCGGGGTGCGAAGGAATACGTCCATCACAAGGAACACGTCCATCACTCTGTTGTCCGCCGGGCACGCCTGCGTCGACCTGTACCAGGGCGCCGTCGCGTCCCTGGTGCCGTTCTTCGTCGCCGAGCGCGCCTACAGCTATGCCGCCGTCTCGGGCATCGTGCTCGCCGCCTCCCTGCTCTCGTCGGTCGCCCAACCGGTGTTCGGCATCCTCACCGACCGTCGGGCTATGCCGTGGCTGCTCCCGGTCGGCACGCTGCTGGGCGGGGTGGGCATCGCGCTGAGCGGGGTGAGCGGCTCGTATGCGCTGACCCTCTTCTTCGTGGCGGTGTCCGGGGTGGGCGTGGCCGCCTATCACCCCGAGTCCGCACGGGTCGCCCGGCTCGTCGCAGGGGGGAGCCACCGGGGGATGGGCTGGTTCTCGCTCGGCGGCAACCTCGGCTTCGCGGTGGCCCCGGTCATGGTCACCGCCGTGGTTGCCGCGGGAGGCCTGCACCTGACGCCACTGCTGATGCTGCCCGCGCTCGTCGGCGCCGTGTTGTGCCTGCCCGCGCTGCGTGCGCTGGAACGGCAACGGCAGGATGCCGGGGACGACAGAACGACGGCTCCGCCGGTCGGCGTGGACGACAGGGCGTCCTTCGTGAAGCTGTCGCTGGCAGTGGTGTGCCGGTCGGTCGTCTTCATCGGCCTCAGCACCTTCATCTCGCTGTTCGCCAAGGAGCGGATGGGCGGCAGTACGGTGGCGGGCACCGCCGCGCTGTTCGTGCTCTACCTCGGTGGCGCGGTGGGCTCCGTGCTCGGTGGCGCGCTGGCCGACCGCTGGGACCGGGTCACCGTCGCGCGCTGGTCCTACCTGCTCACCGGCGGCTTCGTCGCGGGAGTGGTGTTCGTGCCCGGCCCGGCGATGTACCTGTGCCTGGCGCTGACCTCGGCGGGGCTGTACGTCCCGTTCTCGCTCCAGGTCACGCTCGGGCAGGACTACCTGCCCTCCCGCATCGGCACCGCGAGCGGGATCACGCTCGGTCTGACCGTCAGCATCGGTGGTCTGGTGAGCCCCCTCATCGGCAGCCTCGCCGACGCGACGTCGCTGCGCACCGCGCTGGCACCCCTGATCCTGATGCCCGCACTGAGCTGGCTGCTGTTCCGCACCCTGCCCGAACCCGCCGTGCCGCAGCCCGCGGTCGCCACCCGCTGAGGGGCGCGGCCGCGTACGGCAGCAGTTCGCGCCCGGCAGGGGTCATGCCGCGCTTCCCTTGCTGGTCCTGGCGGGCAGGGGCGCGTCCTCACCACCCCGTGAACAGCAGGTGGTTCACCAGGAGTGCGAGCAGGGCCTGGGCGGTGAGCCAGTGGCGTTGTCCCGCCTTCGGCAGAAGTGCGGTTGCCGCGAGCAGGAACGTGGCGAACGGCAGCCAGATGCGTTCCGTCTCCGCCTTGCTCATGCCGGATACGTCGGCGGCCAGCAGGGCCAGGAGGGCGGTCAGGGTGAGGGTGATCAGGGCGTCCGTGGGTGTCGTCCGGCCGGTGCGCAGGCGGCGGGCCGTGCCGGGCGTCGATGCGATCGCCCTGCGCAGGCCCGCGACCGTCGCGAGGCCGACGACAAGCACCGTGCAGGCGAGGTTGGCCCACACGAAGTAGCCGTACGGCCTGATGCCGCCCGCCCCCTGGTAGTAGCGCTCGACGAGCAGGCGGTACGCCTCCCACCAGTCGAAGCCCGCCAGGGTGAAGGCCACGGGGGCCACGGCTGCGCCTGTGAGGAAGAGCGGGAGCGGGCGCGCGGTGCGGGTGAGCAGCAGGACCGCCCCGGCGACGACGGCGAACAGGGGCAGGCCGTACGAGAGGTAGCAGGTGAGGCCGAACAGCAGGCCGGAGCCGAGTGCCGCGGCGGCGGGAAAACGGACCGTGCGGGTCGCGGCCAGCGCGAGCAGGGCGGTCATCCAGGCCGTGACGGCGGCGAAGTAGCCGTCGGCGGACGTGCCGACCCAGACCGCGGCCGGGGCCAGCACGAGGAAGGGCGCCGCCCGGCGGGCGGTCGCCTCGTCGGCCAGTGCCCGCAGGGTGATCAGGACGGCCAGTACGGCCGTGCTGCCCCCCGTGATGCAGAACGCCCCGGCCCAGGCGCCGCCCCCGAGGCCGACGCGGTCCAGCAGGACGAACGTGAGGGTGGCGGCGGGCGGATGGCCCGCGGTGTGGGCGGGCCAGTGGTCGGGGGAGTCGATGAGGATGTGCCGGGTGAAGTCCCGCAGCGTCGCCGGGATGTCCTCGAAGCGGTCGATGACCTGGAGGTATTCGTACTTGGTGGTGAGCCGCTCGGCCACGCCCCGGTGCCGGCCGTCGATCAGCGCGAGCGACCAGATCCAGGCCATGGAAGCGGCCCAGGCGGTGGGCAGGAGCGCCCGCCAGGAGAGCCGGGCGGCGAGGGCGGGGGCGTATGCGATCACGGCGACGGCGATCGCGAGCGCGGCGGGTGTGCCCGGCCCGAGGTGCGGGTCCCACCGGGCGTACAGCGGCGGCCAGTTGAGGTGCAGTGTGCCGTCCGCGTCCTCGATGGACGTGCCGACGACGACGGCCGCGGTGACGAGTAGCGCCGCGATTCCGGCAGCGGCCAGGTCCCGGCGGCGTCCGGTGCGCTCTGTGGTGCTCACCTCTGCACCGTAGGCGCAGGTGGCGCAGGTGAACGGGCTCCTGGGGGCGACGTCAGCGTTTCGTCATGAGTCGTGGACCCACCGGAGGACAGGGTCCGGCATACGGTCGGTTCATGCCCCCCGCACCACGCGTCACCACTCCCGCCGACCCCGGTTTCTGGCGCAGCCCGCTGCGCGGGCCGTGGCTCACCTCGGTTCTCGGCGTCGTCCTGCTGGTCGGTGTCACCGTGCTGTTCGTGACCGGCCTGCTGTCGTACGCGGCGTACAACCCGAACCTGTCGTCCCTCAACGACAAGACACCCGACAAGGGCCTCCTCGGCTTCTACCTCTTCGACTGGCCGACCGACCCGCACTGGCTCTACCGGCTCAACCAGGGCCTGCACGTCACGCTCGGCATCACGCTGATCCCGGTGCTGCTCGCGAAGCTGTGGACGGTGATCCCGAAGCTCTTCGCGCTGCCCCCGGCGCGGTCGGTGGGGCACGCCCTTGAGCGGCTGTCACTGCTCCTGCTGGTCGGCGGCGCGCTGTTCGAGTTCGTCACCGGCGTCCTCAACGTCCAGCTGGAGTACCTCTTCCCCGGGTCGTTCTACCCGCTGCACTTCTACGGCGCCTGGGTGTTCTTCGGCGCGTTCGTGGCCCACGTCGTGCTGCGGATGCCCCACGTCGTACGTGTTCTGCGCGAGCGGGGGTGGCGCGAGCGGCTGCGGGATCCGCGCCCCGAGCCGGCCGACGAGACGGGTCTGGTGGCGCCCCGCCCCGCCGGGCCGACGGTGTCGCGGCGGGGAGCGCTCGGCATGGTCGGTGCGGGCTCCGCCCTGCTGTTCGTGACGACGGCGGGGCAGACCGTGGACGGGCCCCTGCGCCGCACGGCCCTGTTCGCCCCGCACGGCGGCGGCGATCCGGAAAGCGGGCCGAACGGCTTCCAGATCAACAAGACGGCCGCGAAGGTCGGCATCGAGCGGCGCGACACGGGCGAGCAGTGGCGTCTCGTCGTCGGCGGACCACGGGGAGAGGTCAAGCTCTCCCGGAGCGATCTGCTCCAACTCCCGCTGCACAGCGCAGCATTGCCCATCGCCTGCGTGGAGGGATGGTCGACGGCGGACCAGTGGTGGCGCGGCGTGCGGCTGCGTGACCTCGCGGCGCTCGCCGGGTTCGACGAGGACCCGCCGGGAGTGCTCGTGGAGTCCCTGCAACGGCATGGCGCCTTCCGCAAGGCCGCGCTGCGCGACAACCAGGTCCGCGACCCGCGCTCCCTCCTCGCGCTGCACGTCAACGGCGAGGATCTGTCGCCGGACCACGGCTATCCGGCGCGGATCATCGTCCCGGCGGCGCCCGGCGTGCTCAACACCAAATGGGTGTCCCGTCTGACCTTTGGGGAGCTGTGATGACCGGTCCCAACCGACGGTTCCCGCTCACGGACCGACTCCGGTTCACGGAACGGCTCCGGCGGTGGTACGGCGAGGGTCCGCTGCAACTCCTTGTGCTGCTCGCCTCGTTCGCCCTCGCGGGATACGCGGGGGTGCGTCTCCTGGACGGCGACTGGCTGCTGATCGCCGTCTGGTTCGTCGGGGCGGCGCTGGTGCACGATCTGCTGTTCGTGCCCGCGTACGCACTCGCCGACCGGGCCCTGCGGGCCACCGCGGGGCGCGGGGAGCGCGGGGAGTGGGTCAACTTCGTACGCGTCCCGGCTTTCCTGTCCGGGCTGCTGTTGCTGGTGTGGTTCCCGCTCATCACGGGACAGGTGGAGCGGTACGAGTCCTCCACCGGGCTGCCCGCGGGCGTCTATCTCGTGCGCTGGCTGATCGTCACGGCCGTGCTGTTCGCGGGAGCCGCGCTGTGCCGGGTGATTCAGGTGCGGCGCACGCGGCGCAGCGCCAGGAAGGAACGGCCCGAGGTGGTCCACTGACCGTCCGGGCTCCAGCCGAGCGGACGGGCGTGGCGCAGCAGGGCGGGGGTGCCGAGACGGGCCCAGGGGAACACCTCGCCCGGTGTGCCGCGCCCGTCGTCGACGTGCACGTCCACCCGCTCGTCGACGTCCATCGGCGCGGTCTCGGCGATCAACAGCCCTGATGGTGCGAGGAGTTGAGCGACACGCTTGAGGAGCGCGCTGGGGTCGCCGCCGATCCCCACGTTGCCGTCGATGAGCAGGGCGGTCCCCCAGCGCCCCTCGCCGGGGAGCGCATCGAAGACGGAGCGGAGGAGTGCGGTGCCGCCGAGCCGGATCGTGTGGTCGACGGCGGCCTGGCTGACGTCGACGCCCAGGGCGCGGTGGCCCCTGGCCGCGGCCCCGGCCACCAGGCGGCCGGGGCCGCAGCCGATGTCGAGGACGCTGCCCTCGCAGCGGCGCAGCGCGGAGAGGTCCGCCGCGTCGGCACTCGCGCACCACCGCTCGACGTCGAGGGGCAGCAGCCAGCCGTCGCTGCGGCGCAGGAACAAGGGGCCGTGGCCGTTGCGCAGGGCGTTCGTGAACGGATCCGCGTGCCAGGGCGCGGCCACGGGGGCCGTCGTGCGAAGGCCGGTGTCCGGTGCTGCCGTGCTCATCGGCCACCGCCCGCGCCCGGGTGTCCGGCTGCCGTCGCGAGGCGGGTGAGCGCGCCCGCGAACCGGCTGTCCGGCGCGGCTGCGGCCACCTCCCCGGCGTCGTCGGCCGTGTCGACGTCGCGCAGCGGGGGCAGCTCGCGCACCCGCAGCCCGGCGCCGGTGAGCCGGGCCCGTTGCAGGGCGCCGGTGTCGGGCCGCGACATGGGGACACCGCGCAGCAGCCGCGGATCGGGCTCGGCGAGGCCGAGCGCCCAGAATCCACCGTCGAGGGCGGGGCCGAACCAGGCGTCGCAGTCCTGCCAGGCGTCGGGGCCGAGCGCGGGGGCGAGCAGGACGGGGGTGATCTGCGGGGTGTCCATGCCGACCAGGAGGGCCGGCCCGGTACAGCCGGCGAAAGCCGCGGCGAGCCGTTCGTCCAGGCCGCCCGCGCACTGGGGGACCACCTCGATGCCGGCGGGCAGCCAGGGCCCCGGCCGCCCGTCGAGCACCAGGACGCGGCGGCGGGCGGGTGCGGCGAGCACGGCGGCGAGGGTGTCGGCGAGCGAGGCCGCGGCCAGCTCGGCGGCCTCCTCGGGGGAGTAGGGCGGCGTGAGGCGGGTCTTCACCCGGCCCGGCAGCGGCTCCTTGGCGATGACGAGCAGGGTCGTGTCAGAGGTGGTCACAGCGCACCGCCCGACACGCGCCGCGCACCGCCGGCGGAGTCCGCCCGCGGTGGTTCCGCGAGCACCGCCCGCATGTCGCGCACCGCGTGCCACGTCCCCCGCCACGTTCCCGTGACCTTCGACTTGCCCTCGCGCGGCAGGTACGGCACGTCGCGCTCCTCGATCCGCCAGCCGGAGTCGGCCGCCCGTACGACCATCTGCAGCGGGTAGCCGCTGCGCCGGTCGGTCAGTCCGAGCCCGAGCAGTCCCTCGCGCCGCATCGCCCGCATCGGGCCCAGGTCGTGCAGTCGTACGCCGGTACGCCGCCGCAGCATCCGGGCGAGTGCCAGATTGCCCGCACGCGCGTGCGGCGGCCAGGCGCCGCGTCCCTGCGGGCGCCGCCGTCCGACGACCAGATCGGCCTCTCCGTCCGTCACCCTGCGTACGAAGGTCCGCAGCAGCCCCGGGTCGAGGGAGGCGTCGCAGTCGCAGAAGCACACCACGTCCGCGTCGGACGCCATGAGGCCCGCGTGGCAGGCGGCCCCGAAGCCGCGCTGCGGCTCGTGCACGACGGTGGCGCCCAGGGCGCGGGCGATGTCCGCCGAACCGTCGGTGGAGCCGTTGTCGACGACCAGGGCCCGCCAGCCCGGGGGGATGCGCTCCAGGACCCAGGGCAGCGCCGCGGCCTCGTCGAGGCAGGGCAGGACGATGTCGACCCGGACGGCACGAGCATCAAGAGCCTCGGGTACATCGGGTTCTACGGAGGGGGAGGGCGTCATGTGACTCACCCTATGAATCCGAACCGGACATATTGGACTTGAGGTTCTTACGAAACAGGGACGTCGGCAACCGGAAGCAGGTCTGACCGGCGGGTATCCGCGCGGCAGGTGCGAGGCTTGCCGTATGCAGCCACCACCGCAGGACCGCCCGCCCGCCGGGCCCACGACGACCGGCCCGCTCCGGGTGCTCGTCGTGGACGACGACCCGACCGTCGCCGAGGTCGTCGCGGGCTACCTGGAGCGCGGCGGCTACACGGTCGACCGCGCCGAGGACGGCCCCGGCGCGCTGGAACGCGCCGCGGCGTTCCGGCCCGACCTCGTCGTCCTCGACCTGATGCTGCCCGGCATGGACGGCCTTGAGGTGTGCCGCCGGCTGCGCGCCACGGGTCCGGTGCCCGTCATCATGCTCACCGCCCGCGGTGACGAGGACGACCGGATCCTGGGCCTGGAAGTGGGAGCCGACGACTACGTCACCAAGCCGTTCAGCCCGCGCGAGCTGGTCCTGCGAGTGGAATCGGTGCTGCGCCGCAGCCATGCCGCACGCGCTGCCGAGGGTGTCGCCACGCTGGCCGCCGCGGGCCTGTGGGTGGACCCGGCGGCGCGCCGTGCGACGAGGGACGGGACGGAACTCGCCCTGACTCTCAGGGAGTTCGACCTCCTCACCTTCCTGCTGCGCCATCCGGGCCAGGCCTTCGGGCGGGAAGAGCTGATGCGGGAAGTGTGGGGCTGGGAGTTCGGCGACCTGTCCACGGTCACGGTCCACGTCCGCAGGCTGCGCGGCAAGGTCGAGGATGATCCGGCCAGGCCGCGGCTCATCCAGACGGTGTGGGGCCTGGGGTACCGCCTCGACGTACCGGCAGGCGACGCCGCGGGCCCCGCGGACCCCACCAACTCCACCGACTCCACTGCGCGGCGCCCGCCCGCTCCCCACGATCTCCGCGACCCGCAGGGCGACCCCGTACCGCCCCGAGCCGAAGGCTGACCCCATGCAGGACATCCTCGTCATCGCCCTCTTCGCCTTCCTGGGGGCCGCGAGCGCCGGGCTGCTCGGCGCCCTGACGCTGCGCCTGCTGCGGCACCGCTCGGTCGTCGTGGCGATGACCGTCGTGGCGGCCGTCGCGGTGCTCGCGATGCTCGCCGGGACGCTCGCGGTGGCCTGGGAGATGTTCCTCTCGCCGCACGACCTGACCGTGGTCACCATCGTCGTGGCGATGGCAGCCGTGGTCTCGCTCGCCACCGCGCTGCTGCTCGGCCGCTGGGTGGTCGCCCGCAGCAACGCCCTGACCCTGGCGGCCCGTTCCTTCGGCGACGGCGGAAGCTTCGCGGCCCCGCCCGAGCCCGGGAGCGCCGAACTCGCCGCCCTCACGAGGGAGTTGGAGTCGACCAGCGCCAAGCTCGCCGAATCCAGGGAGCGCGAGCGGGCCCTGGAACGCTCCCGGCGCGAACTGGTCGCCTGGATCTCGCACGACCTGCGCACCCCGCTGGCCGGACTGCGGGCCATGTCCGAGGCGCTGGAGGACGGCGTGGCCGCCGAACCGGACCGCTACCTGCGCCAGATCCGCACCGAGGTCGAACGCCTCAACTCCATGGTCGGTGACCTCTTCGAGCTGTCCCGCATCCATGCCGGCGCACTGGCACTCTCACCGGCGCGCATCTCTGTCTACGACCTGGTCGGTGACGCGCTCGCGGGTGTCGATCCGCTGGCCCGCGAGCACCGCGTGCATCTCGTCGGCGACAGCGTCGAGGCCGTCCCCGTGGAGGTCGACAGCAAGGAGATGAGCCGCGTCCTGGGCAACCTCCTGATCAACGCGATCCGCCGTACACCGGCCGACGGAACCGTCGCGGTGGCCGCGGAGCGCTCCCCGGACGGCGTCGTCCTGTCCGTGACCGACGGCTGCGGCGGCATCCCCGAGGAGGACCTGTCCCGCGTCTTCGACACCGGCTGGCGCGGCAGCCAGTCCCGCACACCCCCGGCGGGCGCGGGACTCGGCCTCGCGATCGTCCGCGGCATCGTCGAGGCCCACCAGGGCCGTGCGGCCGTACGCAACGTGGCGGGCGGCTGCCGCTTCGAGGTCACGCTGCCGACGGCACCGGCCTGACGGCCGGAGTGGGCCGGGATATCACCGTAGCGGCATCTTCGCGCGGGAAGCCGTCCTCCGTGGCGTCGTCGCGGCTCACCGAGCCGGGCTATCGCCGTAGCGGCGCCTTCGTGAAGGGAGCCGTCCTTCTTGGCATCGTCGAGGCCCACCGGGGCCGGGCGGTCGTGCGCAATGCGGATGCCGGCCCGAGGCCACGCTGCCGACGGCACCGGCGTAGCAGCCGGTTCCTCGGGGGCTACCCCCGTAGTGGCGCCTTCGCGAACGACGTCATTCCCTCGGCGAAGTCCACCTCGGCCCGCCACCCCAGCTCCGTCCGCAGCCGGCCGGAGTCCGCCGTGACGTGGCGGACGTCCCCGAGGCGGTACTCGCCCGTCACCGCCGGGGCCGGGCCGCCGAACGCCCGCGCCAGTTCGTGGGCCATCTCGCCGACGGTGTGCGGCTCCCCGCTGCCGGTGTTGTACGCCGTGAACGCCCCCGCGGCCCGCTCGCGCACCGCTTCCAGCGCCAGCGCATTGGCCGCCGCCACGTCCCGTACGTGCACGAAGTCCCGCCGCTGGCGGCCGTCCTCGAAGACCTGGGGCGCCTCGCCACGCTCCAGCGAGGAACGGAAGAACGAGGCCACACCGGCGTACGGGGTGTCCCGGGGCATGCCGGGGCCGTACACGTTGTGGTAGCGCAGCGACACCGCGCGGCCACCGGTGGCACGCGCCCACGCGGCGGCCAGATGCTCCTGGGCCAGCTTCGTCGAGGCGTACACGTTGCGCGGGTCGGCGGGCGCGTCCTCACCCACCAGGCCGGGCCTCAACTCGGCCCCGCAGTCCCGGCAGAGGGGCTCGAAGCGCCCGGCGTCCAGATCCGCCGCCGAGCGCGGCCCCGGCCGGACCACCCCGTGCCGGGAACACTCGTACCGCCCTTCCCCGTACACCACCATCGACCCGGCGAGCACCAGTTCACGCACCCCCGCCCCGGCCATCTCGGCGAGCAGGACGGCCGTGCCCAGGTCGTTGCACCCGACGTACTCGGGGGCGTCCGCGAAGTCCTTGCCGAGACCCACCATCGCCGCCTGATGACAGACCGCGTCCACCCCGTGCAGCGCGTCCCGCACCGCGTCGCGGTTCCGGACATCGGCGACGGTCCACCGCTGTCCTTCGGGTGGCCGCGGCGGATCGGCATGGGCGGACGGCAGCAGGGCGTCGTACACCACCACTTCGTGACCGCGATCGGTGAGGGCTTCGACCACGTGCGATCCGATGAACCCGGCGCCGCCGGTGACAAGTACGCGCATGCGGCCCACGCTAGGCGCCCTGAACATGGGTGACGGCCATCGACGTGGCTTCGTCACGGGTCCGTAAGAACCGTGCGGCGACGGATCCGGTTGAGGCCGGTGAAATCCGGAATGCCGATGGGCATACTGCTGCCATGCCGTGAAGTGGTCTCTCCTGTAGCCGAGAGGGCCGTACGGAGGTGGTCTGGATGACGCTTCAGACATTCGTCAGGCAGGGCTGCCTGGTGGTGCAGATGCCCCCGGAAGTGAGTATCGGCAACGCCGAACCGCAGCGGCGGGAACTGCGTGAGTTGTGCCGGACCCAGCTGGACCGAGCCTCGCGGAACGAGGTGTCGGCGGTGGTCGTGGACTGGGCGGACGTGCCGTTCCTGACCCTGGCCGGGGTGGCCGTGCTGGAGGAATTCCGGGAGAGGGTGGTCGAGCGCGGGGTCGAGATCCGCCTGGTGGCCTCGCAGAGAGTGCCGCGCGCGGTGCTGCGCATCGTGGGCCTGGACGACGTGCTGGCGATCCACGACACCGTGGATCAGGCGCTGGCTGGCGGCAGGGCTTCCGGTGAGGGACGGGGTCGGCCCGGGATCGGGAAGACCTCCTGATGCCGGGGGTGGACGGATGGTGCCGACATGACCAATGGCGAACACCGGCGAGGCCACGGGACCCCGACGAGTCACCTGGGTGACCACCTGGGTCTGATACCGCAGTTCACCGAGCAGGCGCGGGTCGGCCTTGAGGAGGAGAACGACACCGCGCGGGTCTTCATGGCGATCTATTCGGGCTTCCTCGTCGAGGCCGGTGCGGGTATCCGCTGGCTGCTGGAGCCGCCCCTCATCGAGCGGGCGACCGGCGCCGTCCGCCGGGCTGCTCCCGCGGCCAGGGGAGCGGAGCGCGACCGGGCCACCCGACTGCTGGCCACCTTGTGGACGGCGGGCGTCGTCGCCGGTGTCGACACCGAGGACTGGATACCGAGGACTGGCTCCAGAGCGCCCCCGAACTCCCCGGGACCTGTCTGCGCATGGCCGCTCAGGTCGTCGATGAGCCGGACGCCGGTTCCTCGCGGTGACGAGGGGCGGCCCGGAAGGGGGTGAGGAGCGAGAGCGAGCCTGGACGATCAAGCGTGATGCGCCGTCACCACACCTCGCGCCACACCCAGTTCGACCAGGTCCTGTGGCCGCAGACGGAGCTGCTCCGCCGTCGACCGGGTCTCCGCGTGCCCTCGCTTGAGGATCGCGGCGGCCTGCTCCGGGGCGATCACCGAGAAGTAACTGTCCGGCGTCGCCCAGAGGTTGTCCGGTGAAGCGAGCGCGAGCGCGCCCCCGGAGCCGCCCTCGCCGATGACCAGTGACGTGACCGGCACCGGCGCGGTGGCGACGGCGGCGAACAGGTCGGCGATCGCCGCGCCCGCGCCCGCCCGTTCGGCCTCCGCCCCGTTCGCGGCCCCCGGGGTGTCGACGAGCGTCAGGACGGGAATGCCGAGCCGCCCCGCGAGCCGGACAAGACGGGCCGCGGTGCGGTAGCCGGCGGGCGTCGTCGCCGTCCCGCACTGTGCCGCGTAGGCGACCGTCCGCCCCTCGCGACGACCGAACCCGCAGAGCATCCCCGGGTCCGCGCCCCCGCACCGATCGCCGCGCAGCGAGGCACGCTCCGTGAAGTAGGCGTCCAAATAGGCGCTGGCGCGCGGGCGTTCGGGGGAGCGGGCTCGGCTGACGGCCTCCCAGCCGGTGGCGGGCAGCTCCACGTGGCCGAGCGCGCCGGGAGGTGCGGGCGCGGCGGGCGTGGGCGCGTCGGCAGGAGGGTGGACGGCGCCGGTGGTGGTCAGCAGCCCGAGGCGCAACGCCAGCGCCTCGCGCAGCTCTTCGGGGCGTACGACGTCATCGATCGCACCCGCCGCCAGCTGGGCCTCAGCGGTGTACGCGGCGGGATCCGCGTCCGCCGGGCGCACCCGGGACCCGGCGAAGCCGACCTGGCTGCCGGGCAGGGCGAGGATCAGGTCGGCGCCGGCGCCCAGGGTGGCCCAGCCGCCGCCCGTGGTCGGATCGCGCAGGACGGCGATCCGGGGCAGGCCCGCCGCGCCGGTGAGCTCGGACTGCCGTGCCACGCGCTGTAGTTGGACCAGGGCGCGCATGCCTTCCTGCATCCGGCTGCCCCCCGTCGCGATCAGCGAGACGACGGGCAGCCGGTGGTCCCTGGCGTGGCGGTGTGCGGCCTCCAGGCGGTCCCCCGTCCGCTCGCCGAGGGAGCCGCCCAGGAAGCCGAACTCGAAGGAGGCGAGCACCGCCCGGGTGCCGCCGACGGTGGCGGTGCCGCAGACCACCGACTCCCGCTCGCCGGTGCGCTCCTCGGCGCGGGCGCGGGATTCCGCGTAACCCTGCCAGGCGAGCGGGTCGTCGCGCCCTGTCCGGTGCAACTCGGTTGATGCGAGCGGCAGTTCGCGGAAACTGTCCTGGTCGGCCACCGCGGTGATGGCCGCGCGGGCTGTCAGGCGGTCGGCCGGGCCGTCAGGCGTCGGCTCAGGCATGGAGGGACCGCTTCATGATCTTCCCCATGTCGTTGCGAGGGAGCTCCGCGAGATGGTGCACGACCCGAGGGCGCTTGTGCGGGGCGAGCTGGGCGGCCACGTGGTCCGCCAATTCGGTGTCTGCCGGGGGCTGTTCAGGGTCCACCGGAACGATCCACGCGACGATGCGCTCCCCCAGGTCGTCGTCGGGCTCCCCGGTCACGGCGGCCTCCCGTACCCCCGGGTGTTCAAGGAGGGCGTTCTCGATCTCGCCCGCGCCGATCTTGTAGCCGCCGCTCTTGATGAGGTCGGTGGCCTTGCGGCCGACGATGCGCACATAGCCGTCGTCGTCGAGCACGGCCATGTCGCCGGTGCGGAACCAGCCGTCGGCGGTGAAGGCGGCGGCGGTGGCGTCGGGCCGGTTCAGATACTCGGTGAACACATTCGGCCCGCGCACCTCGATCTCACCGACCTCCCGGGGGTCCGTCGTCGGGGTGCCCGCCTCGTCCACGAGCCGCAGCTCCACACCGCCCAGCGGTACGCCGACGGTTCCGGCGCGTGGTTCGCCGTCGGCCCGCACGCTCGTGTTCATCAGGGTCTCGGTCATGCCGTACCGCTCGATCACCCGGCGTCCGGTGGCCGCCGCGATCCGCTCGTGGTCGTGCACGGGCAGAGCGGCGGACCCGGAGACCAGGATCCGCGCGCCGGACAGGGCCTTGGCGAGACCCGGGTCGGCGGGCAGCGCCTCCGCGATGCGGTGGTACATGGTGGGCACGCCGAACAACATCGTCGCCCCGTCGGCCAGTTCGTGCTTGACCCCCTCGATGGAGAACCGACCCAGGTGCCGTACCGAACCGCCCCGGCGCAGCGGCCCGAGGATGCCGAGGATCAGCCCGTGCACATGGAACAGCGGAAGCCCGTGCACCAGCACGTCGTCGGACGTCCACTGCCAGGCGTCCTCCAGGGCGTCCAGGGTGGCGGCGAGAGCCCGGCGCGGCAGCACCGCACCCTTGGGCGGGCCTGTGGTGCCCGAGGTGTAGACGATCAGAGCGGGGGACTCCGGGCCTGGCTCGGCGGGTGGTGCCGCCGGGGAGGTAGTACCGCCGGTGAGGATGACGTCCGTACGCTCCAACACCCGCAGAGGTGCGGGGAGTTCGTCGCCCGGTGCGGCAAGGACCGCCGTCGGCGCACTGTCCGCCACGATGTGCCCCAGCTCGCGCTCGCCGATCTTCGGGTTCAGCGGCACCACCGGCACCCCGGCGAGCAGCGCGGCCACCACGCCGACGGCGGTCTCCAGGGTCGGCGTGGCCCACAGCGCGACGCGGCGCGCCGAGCCGATCGAGGCGGCGAGGGAACCTGCCGCCGAGGCGAGTTCCGCGTACGTCAGCGCGCGTGCGCCGAAGCGCAGGGCGGGGAGGTCGGGGGCCGCGACGAGGGCCGGGAAGAGGGGCGGGTGGGGAGAGCTCACGCTGCGTATCTCCTTTGCGGTGGGCCTTGCGGTGGACCTGTGGCGAGGGCCGCGGTGTGTGCCGTGGACCTGTGGTGGCACGTGTGGTGGTGGTTCGTCCTACCCGAATCCTGGCACCACGAGGACGAGCCACACCGCGGCGGGCACCACGGCCACCACGATCCCGCCGTAGACCATCAACTGCCGGAAGAAATGTTCCCGGTCGACGTCGGGGGCGGCGGCGAGCACCAGCGCGCCGTTGGTCGAGAAGGGGCTGACGTCCACGACGGTGGCGGAGACGGACAGCGCCGCGATCATGCCGACCGCGCCGATCTCGCCCTGGGCCAGGAACGGCACGGCGAGCGGGATGAGCGCGCCCATGATCCCGACGGAGGAGGCGAACGCGGAGACGATCGCCCCGATGTAGCAGAGCAGAAGGGCGGCGAGGAGCGGGACACCGATGCCGGAGACACCCTCACCGGCCCATTTGATGGTGCCCATCTCCTCGAGCACGCCGACGTACGTCAGCACACCGCAGATCAGGAGCACGGTCGGCCAGGCGATCTCGCCGACGGCCTTGCGGCTGGAGTCGGGCCAGAACGCGCTCAGGAGCACGGCCAGCGTGATGGCGCTCAGACCGGCGTCGAGATCGAAGGCGAGGACGGCGACGACGAGGGCGACCAGGGCGGCGAGCGTCGCGATCTTGGCCGGATCGAGCCGTGAATGGTCTTCGTCTTCGGCCGAACCGGCCTCCGTGGACCCGTCCCGCTCCCGCTTGGACCGCTCCGTCTCCCGCTCTCCCTTGCCGGTGGTGTCGCGGCCACCCAGCTTCAGCCCGCCGAAGAGGACGAAGACGATCCCGGCGATGATGAGGTTGACGACGAGCGAGGCGAGGAAGAGCGCGACCTCGTTCCCCGGCAGCTTCTCGCGCTCCACGATTCCGTTGACGATCGAGCCGTAGATGCTGATGGGCGAGAAGCCGCCGCCTTGGGCCCCGTGCACCACCATGGCGCCCATCAGGAGCGGGCTGATCCCGTACCGGGCGGCGAAGCTCAGGGCGATCGGCGCGACGATCGCCACGGCGGCCGGACTGACCGCCCCGATCGCGGTGAGCGCCCCGGTGATCACGAACATCACCCAGGGGATCAGGGCTATCCGCCCGCGCACAAGCCGGATGGACGCGTGCACCAGCCAGTCGGTGGTGCCGTTGGCGCGGGCGATGGCGAACAGATAGGTCACGCCGACCAGGACGACGAACAGGTCGCCGGGGAAGCCGGCGAAGATGCCGTCGGCGTCGAGGTCGGCGGCCAGCTCGCCCACCGCGAAGGCGGCGGCGAAGGCGAGCGCGCCCATGTTGATGGAGCGGGTGGTGGCGATCACGAAGACCACCACGAGTACGAGGATGGAGATGAGTTCGGCGGACATGGTGGGTTTCCGTCCCTGGGGCTGTCCTTGCGGGGCCGTGGTTCGGCCATGAGCGGTCGAGCGGGCTCGTCCGTTGGCCCCGCGGCGGCCAAGTGGCTGAGCCAATTCGGCTGTTGGCGGAACTCAGCGTCGGGGCATCGGTTTCGGCCGTCAAGAGATCGGACGGAAATTGGCTGAGCCAATTGGCCACTCGTCCACTGGGTCACCCGCTGTTAGGCTGCGGAACCATCGGCACGGGGACCAGAGTTCGGCACGGGGGCCGAATCGGGGGGTTGGGATGTCTGACGCGCTGCGCCCCATGGGCCGGACGAGACTGTACGAGCAGGTGCTTGACCGGCTGCGCGCCTACGTCGGCGAGGGCGGCCTGCGCTCCGGCGACCGGCTGCCGCCCGAGCGTGAACTGGCCCAGCGCCTCGGCGTCTCCCGCGCCTCCGTCAAGCAGGCGATCGTCGTGCTCGAAGTGCAGGGCCTGGTCGAGGTGCGGCACGGCGGCGGCACCTATCTGGTCAAGGACAGCCTGGACGCCGAGCCCGTGGAGCGGCTGGTGGAGCGCAAGCGGCGGCTGCCCGACGTCCTGGAGGCGCGCGAGGCACTGGAGACCAAACTCGCCGAACTGGCCGCCGAGCGGCGCACGGACGACGACGTACGGGCCATGCGGGACGCGCTCGACACGATGGCGCGGGAGATCGAGGCGGGCGAGCACGGGGTCGAGGGCGACCGGCTCTTCCACGCCGCTGTGACGGCGGCCGCCCACAGCGCGTTGCTCGCCGAGTTCATGCGCTCCATCGCCGAGCAGATCACCGAGAGCCGCAACGAGTCGCTGCGCCAGGTGCGGCGCCCCGCCCGCTCCCTCGCCCAGCACCACGCGATCCTCGACGCGATCGAGGCCGGCCGGGGCCGGGCGGCGGCGGCCGCGATGCGCCGCCATGTGCGGACGGTCGCGAAGGTACGGCTCCTCGACTGGAATCCGGAGGATGAGGCGGGCGACCCGGATCGCGCGACGGATCACGAACCGAATCGCGCCCCGAATCGCGCACCGGATCACGTGCCGGATCACCCCGAGGCGTGATACCCGCGGTAACTTCCCTGCCGCACAGGGCTTTTCATTCGTCGGCGCAGACCTCACCATTCTCGGCACCGCTCACGTGTCACGCGTCCCGCGTCGGCCCGACGCGGTGAACGTGATGAAGTCCGCCGGACCGAGGGGGAACCCGTGCTGCGCCGAATCTCCGTTCCGCTCACCGTCGCGGCCGCCGCCCTGCTGATGCCGCTGACCCCGGCCCAGGCGGACACGGCCCCGAGGGTCGCCCGTACTCCGGTGATCTTCGTCCATGGCTACAACGCCGACCCGGGGGTGTGGGGCTCCCTGCGGGACGACTTCAAGGCATCCGGCTACACGGACGCGGAGCTGTTCTCCTGGGGGTACGACACCAGCAAATCGGTGAACGAGGTGCTCTCCGGCCGGTTCGCCGCGTACGTCGAGCAGGTGCGCGCGCAGTCGGGCGCCGCCAAGGTGGACATCGTCGCCCACTCCTTCGGGAGCCTCGTCACCCGCTGGTACGTGAAACACGGAGGCGGCACCGGGAAGGTCGCCCACTGGGCCTCCCTCGCCGGCCCCAACCACGGCACCGCCACGGCCTGGGCCTGCGCCGCCTGGTCGCAGGCCTGCCGTGACATGACGCCGGGTTCGTACGTCCAGGACGGGCTCGCGGAGGGCGACGAGACACCGGGAGACGTCGCCTACGCGACCTGGTGGTCCAACTGCGACGAAGTCATCAACCCGGACAAGAGCGTGCTCCTCGACGGAGCGACGAACAACGCGGCCGGATGCCTGAAGCACAACGACCTGCTGGGGGATGACGGGGTGTCACAGGGAGTGCGGAACTTCATCGGCGGCTAGCCCCCGGTTCCGCGCGAGGTCAGGGCGGACCGGGCGAACCCATTCGCCTGGTTCTTCGCTCCTGGACGTGTTGTTCGCCTCCGGTGCCGTACGCGGCACCGAAGGTGGGCAGCATGGACGACGACAGCGCTCCCCGTCACCGCGGCACCGAGGCACGCGCCTCCGCACTCCTGCGCCGCCCCAAGCTGTGGCTGGTGCCCACCGTCTTGACCGGGCTGCTCGCCCTGCTGCTGTCCCTGCTCTACATGGGCGGCATCATCAGCCCCAACCGCGACCTGCGCGACCTGCCCCTCGCCATCGTCAACGCGGACCGGGGCGAGCCCCCGGCCGGACAGAAGCAGAACCTGGGGACGCAGGTCACCCGGACCGTCCTGGACGACACGTCGACGGGCAAGGCCGACTGGCGGCCGCTCACCCGGGCCCAGGCGCAGGACGAGCTGGACTCCGGCAAGATCTACGGCGCCCTGCTCATCCCCGAGGACTTCACCGACTCCGTCGCCGCGCTCACCACCCCGCGCGCGACCGACCGGCCGACGATGACGGTGCTGACCAACCCCGGCATGGGCAGCCTCGGTTCCTCCTTGGCCAGCAAGATCGCCACGGCGGCCGCACAGCAGTCCTCGCAGGCCATCGGCGAGCAGCTCAAGTCGGCGGGCGCCGACAAGAAGGCCGGGTCCACCGCGGGCCTGCTGCTCGCCGACCCGATCGGCATCACCACCGAGGTCGGCCACCCCATCGGCGACAACAGCGGCCTCGGCCTGAGCGCGTTCTACTACACCCTGCTGCTCGTCCTGGCCGGATTCCTCGGCGCCAACCTCATCAGCATGGGCGTCGACACCGCCCTCGGCTACGCCGACAGTGAGATCGGCCCCTGGCACACCCGCCGCCCGACCGTGCCCATCAGCCGTACCCAGACGCTGCTCCTGAAGATGGCCATGACCGCGGGCATCACGGTCCTGACCACCAGCCTGGTCATGCTGGCGACGATCGCGATCCTGGGGATGGACGCCACCCACCTGCCGTTGCTGTGGGTCTTCTCCTACTGCGCGAGCCTCGCGGTCGGCCTGGGGGTGCAGGCCATCAACGCCGCCTTCGGCGGGATCGGTCAGCTCGTGTCCATGTTCGTGTTCATCGTCCTGGGCCTGCCGTCCTCCGGAGCCACCATCCCGCTGGAGGCGGTCCCCGGCTTCTACCGCTTCCTCGGCATCTTCGAACCCATGCGCCAGCTCAGCGGGGGCGTCCGCTCCATCCTCTTCTTCGACGCCCGCGCCGACGCCGGACTCGCCCGCGCCTGGATCATGATCGCGGTCGGGGTGGCCCTCGCCGCCGCATTCGGGTTCGCGATGACCCGGTACTACGACCGCAAGGGGCTGCACCGGATGACGCCCCAGCCCTCGCCCTGACTCAGCGGCGGACGCGGAAGCGGGTCATCAGGTCGTTGCCCGCGGGGCCCGATGCCGACTTGTCGACGACGTACGCGGTGCCTTCGGCGACGTGGACGTGGTTGGGCAGGGAGGGGGTGGCCACGGTCTTCACGACGGCTCCCTTGCGCGGGTCGACGACCGTCACGGTGGCGGAGAGGCGGTTGACGGCCAGGACGTGGCCCGAACGGTGGTCGACGGCCACGGACTTGGTGCCCCCGCCGGATGCCACGGACCGGGTGACGGCGCCCTTGCGGAGGTCGACGACCGAGACGGTGCCCGAGGTCTGGTCGCCGGTATAGGCGGTGCGGCCGTTCTTGGAGAGCGCCACCGAGAGCGGGCCGTCGCCGGTCGGTATGAGCCGCGGGCTTCCGGTGCCCCGGAAGACCTCGATGATCCGGTCGCCGGTGTGGTCGGCCGCGTATACGGACCCGGTCCGCTCGTTGACGGCGAGGCCGGTCGGACCGGCGCCGGGGACGGTGACGCGCCGCTTCTCCTCGAAGGTGCCGGAGTCGAAGGCGACGAGGGTGCCGTCGCCGAAGGCGCTGGCCCACACCAGGTCACGCCGCTCGTCGACGACGATCTCCCGGGAGTGGTTCACGCCGGGCAGGGTGGCCAGGTGCCTGCCGGTGCGCTGGCTGTAGACGGAGACGGAGTTGTCACGGGTGTTCGTCGTCCAGACGGTGTTGTGCTCGTCGTCCACGGCGATGCCGTAGACCGACTGGACGGCGCCGGTGGCCGCGTCGGCGGCCGGCGCGTACGACTTCTCCACCCGGAGCGTGTCCGGGTCGACCTTCAGCAGCTTGGATTCCGTCACGGGCGCGGGCGGCTGGCCGACCGAGGAGGCGACCCAGAGCGCGGCGTTCCGGTCCGAGTACGCGGACTGGTAGAGGCCCGGCGCGATCGGCGCGGAGGCGGCGGGCGAGGCGGTGGCGGCGCCCGCGGTGCCGGTCGAGGCCAGGGCGCTGCCCGCGGCGAGCGACACGGCTATCGCGGTGGTACGGCGGGCCCGGCGGATGGTTGAGCTCATGCTGCGTCGATCTCCTTGGCAGATGTGCCCCCGGAGGAGGAAGGCACTCGCCGGTCAACTTAGCCGAGCCTTACCTAATCCGTCACCGGGCCCCTCGCCGTACACCGCTCAGGACAGGCAACCCGCGTGCGCGAGGGCCTGCTTGAGGAGGACGCCGTGACCGCCGGGCATCTCGTTCTGGACCACAGCCGACAAGGCTTCCTGCGGACTGAACCAGGCCAGGTCGAGCGCGTCCTGCCGGGGACGGCAGTCACCGGCGACCGGGACGATGTAGGCGAGGGACACCGCGTGCTGGCGGGGGTCGTGGAACGGCGTGACGCCGAGCGTCGGGAAGTACTCGGCGACGGTGAAGGGCTGCAGGGAGGCCGGGACGCGGGGGAGTGCCGCCGGGCCGAGGTCCTTCTCCAGGTGGCGCAGGAGGGCGTCCCGCACCCGCTCGTGGTGCAGGACCCGGCCGGAGACGAGGGAGCGGCTGACCGCTCCGTCCCGTCCCATGCCCAACAGGAGGCCGATGCTGGTGACTTCGCCGTTGTCGTCGACGCGCACCGGCACGGCCTCGACGTACAGGATCGGCATGCGTGCACGGGCCTGTCCGAGTTCGTCGGAGGTCAGCCAGCCGGGCGTGGTTTCGGTCGTGTCAGACATCGGCTGATCATACGTTCACTGGCTCCCGGCGTGCTGCTCCACCTTGGTCGCGGTGTCGCCGTCGACGGCCTGCGCGAGCTGTGGCACCGGGCGGTCCAGCACGTACGGAAGGCTCAGGGCCGACGGGGGTCCTGGCTGCCGAGGCGAAGATTCCCTCGTACGGAGTGGCCATCACGGCACTGGACTTACCGAACGCGGGGTTCTCCTGGGTGCGTGGGGACTTCGGTCGTCGCCGTACGGGTGCCGGACCACGCCTCCCACAGAGAGGCGTAGGGGCCGGAGCCCGCGCGCAGTTCGTCGTGGGTGCCGCTCTCCACGATGCGGCCGCCCTCCATGACGACGATCCGGTCCGCGGTCGCGGCCTGAGTGAGGCGGTGCGCGACGATCAGCGCGGTGCGTCCCTCGACCGCATGGCCCGCTGCCTTCTCCAGGAGGCGCGCGCCGGTGCTGCCCGCCTCAGCCGTCGCCTCGTCGAGCACGGCCACCGGCGGATCGGCCAGGACCAGCCGGGCCAGAGCGAGTTGCTGCACCTGGGCGGAGGTAAGGCGGTGGCCGCCGTCGCCCACGACGGTGTCCAGTCCTTCGGGCAGCGCTTCGGCCCAGTCCAGGGCGTCCACCGCGGCCAGCGCGGCGCGCAGCTCCTCGTCCGTGGCCTCGGCGTGCGCGAGGCGAAGGTCGTCCGCCAGCGGTCCGGCGAAGATATGTGTCTCCTGGGTGACCAGGGCCACCGGAAGGCCGTTGCCCCGGGCCGGGGTTCCGGTCAGGTGCACCGAGCCCGAAGTCGCCCTGTGCACCCCCGCGATGAGCTTGGCGAGGGTGGTCTTGCCCGCGCCGCTGGGGCCGACCAGGGCCACTCGTTCCCCGGCCCGGAGCGTCAGGTCCACGTTCTGCAGGACGGGTTGCCCGGGTACGTACTCGTGGTCGATGCCGAGCACGGTGACGGTGCCGTCCGGTTCGGCGGTCTTGCCGGCGGGCGCGTCGTGCCGTGCCGCGGGGGCGATCGGCTCGGGGGTCTTCTCGTCGGCGACCCCGACGAGACGGGCGAGCGAGGCGGTGGCCGACTGCGCGTCGTCGAGGAGTACGAGCGCGGAGTTGACCGGCGCGAACAGGCTGTGGAAGTAGAGCGCGGCGGCGGTCGCGGTGCCGATGGACACGGAGTCCGAGCGGACCAGGAGGAACCCGGCGACGAGGACCGCGGCGAGGCCGGTGTACTCGGCGACGTGCAGCCGGTTGTAGAAGTCCAGGACGAGCCGGATGCCGCGCATCTTCAGCGCGACCGCGTCCGACGAGCGCCGGGTCACCCGCGCGGTGTGCTCCTCCTCGATGCGGAAGGCCCGCACCGTGCCCGCACCGGCGATGGTGTCGAGCAGTTGCTGCTGCTGGGCCCCGGTGGCGATGCGCTGCTGGGCGTAGAGCGGGACGGCGTGCCGGACGTACCAGCGGGCCGTGGACGCCTGGACGGGCACCGCGAGGAGGGCCGCGACCAGGAAGCGCCAGTCGAGCGCCGCCATCGCGACGAGCGTCAGCAGGATGGCCAGCAGGGAACGGGCCAGTTCGGGCAGGGCACTGCGCACCGCCTCGCCCACCACCGAGACGTCCCGGGTCACGCGGGCGGTGAGGTCGCCGGCGCCGGCCTTCTCCACCTGTTCCAGCGGCAGCCGCAGAGCCTTCTCCACGAACCGCTCACGCAGGTGCGCGAGCACGGTCTCGCCGAGCCGGGAGACGAGCGTCAGGCCGAGCGAGGTGGTCCCGCCGTGCACGACGGCGACCACGACAAGCAGGACGACCGGCAGCGTGAGGTCGCCCGGCGGGCGCTGATCGGCCACCAGGTCCACGATGCGGCCGAGCAGCGGCTGCACGAGCAGTCCCACGGCGGTCGCCGCGATCAGTACGGCGAAGCCGCCCGCCGCGAGGCCGCGGTGCGGGCGCACCAGTTCACGGACCGCGGCGCGGGTGCGGGGCGCGGTGGCGGTGGGGAGCAGCTCACGGGTGTCCGTGTGCTGCTCGGTCAGGGTCTCGTTCATGCCAGCACCGCCGTGCGATAGGCCTCATGACGTCGGATCATCTCTGCGTGCGGGGCCGTGTCGGTGACCCGTCCTTCGTCCAGGAGCACCACCCGGTCGGTGACCGAGAGCAGCGCGGGGCTGGTGGTCACCAGGACCGTGGTGCGGCCCTTGCGGATCTCGCGGACACCGGCCGCGATGCCGGCCTCGGTCACGGCGTCGACCGCGGTGGTCGGATCGTGCACCACGAGGACAGGGGGTTCGGCGGCCAGCGCCCGTGCGAGGGCGACGCGTTGGCGCTGCCCGCCCGAGAGCGAACGGCCGCGCTCCCCGACCGGCGTGTGCTCGCCGTCCGGCAGTGCCCGGGCGACCTGGGTGACTCCGGCGGCCGCCATCGCCTGCTCCGGGTCGGTGGCCTCGGATGCGGCGGCCATGACGTTGTCACGGACGGTGCCTTCGAAGAGGTCCGCGTCGTGCTCGGCGACGAGCATCGCCGTACGCAGCTCGGCCGGGTCGAGGTCCCGCAGGGGGATGCCGTCCAGTTCCACGGTGCCGGTCCCCGGGTCGGTCCGCCGGGCCAGGCAGCGCAGCAGGTCGTTGGCGTGCGCCGGGTCCGTGGCGACCACGCCGAGCAGCTCGCCGGGCGCGATGTCCAGGTCCACTCCGCGCAGCCCGCCGTGCCGTACGCCGTCGAGCCGTACCGCCCCGCGCACCGGGAACGGCAGGCTCCGGTCACCGGCGGTGACGACCGGCGAGGTGGCGACGACCTCCGCGATCCGGGTGGCCGACGCCCGGCCCTGGGCGAACTCGGCGTTGACCCAGGCGAGCACCTCCAGGGGGCCGAGCAGGAAGAGCGCGAGCCCGACCGCCGACACCAGCTCGCCCAGGCTGATGCTGCCCTGGGTGGCGAGCCTGCCTCCGACGAGTGCGACGGCGGCGATCAGACACCCGGTCAGGGTCAGCACCATGCCGCTCTGGAAGGCCTGCGCACGCGCCGCCTTCAGGGTGGCGCCGAGGGAGTCGCGGCTGGTGGTGCGGTAGCGGGCGATGGCCGCCGACTCGCCGCCGATGCCCTTGAGTATCCGCAGGCCGGTGACCAGGTCGGCGGCGACGGCCGACGCGTGCGCCGCCCGCTCCTGCTCGGCCTCGCTGCGGCTTTCGAGGGGCTTGCTCAGAAGGTGCCCGAGCCAGAGCAGTACGGGCGTGCCGACCAGCACGACCAGGCCCAGTGTCAGCGACATGCGCAGCAGGACGACCGCGCAGGTGAGGATGCCGGTCAGCGCCGAGATCCCCGACACCAGGGCCATGTTGACGGAGCCCACCCGCTTGGCGTCCTCGGTCGCGATGTTGACGAGGGCGCCGGGCAGCCTGCCGTCCTCGGCGCCGCCGCCGGGATCGAGGACGCGTCGTACGAGGGAGATGCGCAGGGTGTGCTCGGCGCGGGCGGCGGACCGCTCACCGGCCATGGCGCCGAAGCGGAAGCTCAGCGCGAGCGCCACATAGCCGACGGCGAGCACGCCGAGGCATATGAGCAGGGCGCCGGTGTCGGAGTCGGTGACGGCCTGGTCGATCGCGACGCCGATCAGGACGGGGACCAGCGCCTCGCCTATCTGGTGCCCGGAACCCAGCACCGAACCGACGGCGACATCGCGCCGCTGGCCCCGTATCGACTCTCTCAGGACGTCCCGCCCCGACGGACTTGAAGTACTCACCCGCCACCTCTCCAGGGCCGGACAGCGAAAACCTAGGTGAGGCTACCCTAAGTTGGTTCTCCGTGGTGTCGGCCCATCGGCCGTCACTTGCCCCCTGGGCCCTAGGCTTCCTTCTGGCATCGGTCCCTACCCCTGGAGCGCACACCGTGTTCGACCCCGCACCGGAGTACCCGTACCCCGACGGTCACCGGCCGGACGAGGCGCCGACGCCGCACGCGCTGCTCGCGCCCGTGCTCGGCCTCCTCGGTACCTGGCACGGCCGGGGGCAGGGTGAGTACCCCACCCTCGACGCGGACTTCACGTATGCCCAGGAGGTCACCTTCAGCCACGACGGCCGCCCCTTCCTCCGCTACGAGGCACGGGCCTGGCTCCTCGACGCCGAGGGCGCACCGCTGCGGCCGTCCGCGCGGGAGAGCGGCTGGTGGCGGCTGCAGCCCGACGGCCGGGTGGAGGCGCTGATCACCCAGCCCACCGGCATCGCGGAGATCGCGGTGGGCCGGGCGGCCGGTGACTCGGTCGACCTGTCCACCAGTGAGGTGGCCCGCACGCCCACCGCCAAGGAAGTCAAGGCCACCCGCCGCCGCTACACGCTCACCGAGGACGGCCACCTCACGTTCGTCCACGACCTCGAAGCGGTGGGCCAGCCCCTGCAGCACCACCTGTCGGCAGAGCTGCGGCGCACGGCGTAGGGGAGTGGGCCCCGCTGCCCGTACCTGGCGCGAAAGCGGCCTTGACCGAGGCCCGCCGAAGTCTATGGTCTGGACTAATCAACCCTCACGAACACCTGGCACCAGCACTTCACGCACACCCCCACGACCCCGCCGTGAAGGAGTAACCCATGCACAGGAAGAGGAAGTTGGCCGCCATGGTCGGTGCGGGCCTCGCACCGGTCCTCGCCCTCACCCTGCCGACCGGTTCGGCCAGCGCGCACGGATACGTCAACGCCCCGGCCAGCCGGCAGGCACAGTGCGCGTCGGGCACCGTCTCGTGCGGTGAGATCAAGTGGGAACCGCAGAGCGTCGAGGGCCCCAAGGGCCTGCGCAGCTGCAGCGGCGGCAACGCCCGGTTCGCCGACCTGAACGACGACAGCAAGGGGTGGAAGGTCAGCAACGTGAGCAGGACACAGACCTTCACCTGGACCTTCACCGCACGGCACCGCACCGCGAACTACGAGTACTTCGTCGACGGCGCGAAGGTCGCCACGATCGACGGCGGCAACCAGCAGCCGCCCGCCACCGTCTCGCACCAGGTCAACCTAGGCAGCGCCACCGGCAGGCACAAGGTGCTCGCGGTCTGGAACATAGGCGACACCTCGAACGCCTTCTACGCGTGCATCGACGTCAACATCCGCTAGAGAGCGCGCTCTTGATGGAAACCTCTCCGGTCATGGCCCTATGAACTGATACGTCCTCTGGTTACCCTCCGCCGCATGATTTCCACGGTTGTCTGGGGTACCGGAAATGTCGGCCGCGCGGCCATACGTGCCGTCGAGGCGCACCCGGCGCTGAAGCTGACGGCCGTGCTCGTCCACAGTCCCGACAAGGTCGGCCGCGACGCGGCCGACCTCGCCGGTCTCCAGGGGCAGTTGGGCGTCACGGCGACCGATGATATCGACGCGGTCCTCGCGGCCTCGCCCCAGGCCGTGGTGTACGCGGCGTCCGGCGACATCCGCCCCGACGAGGCCCTTGACGACGTCGGCCGGGCGATCCGGGCCGGAGCCGTCGTCGTCACGCCCGCGCTGTACGCGCTCTACGACCACCGCAGCGCCCCGCCCGAACTGCGCGACCCGATCCTGGCCGCCGTCGCGGACGGCGGCGGCTCGCTCTTCGTGTCCGGCGTCGACCCCGGCTGGGGCAACGACGTACTGCCGCTCCTGATCAGCGGACTCGGCAGCACCGTCGACGGGATCCGCTGCCAGGAGATCTTCGACTACTCCACGTACGACCAGGAGGATTCCGTACGCCACCTGATCGGCATGGGCCATCCGATGGACTACGAGCCCCTGATGCTCGCCGAGACCGTGCCGACCATGGTGTGGGGCGGTCAGATCCGGCTGATGGCCAGGGCGCTTGGCGTCGAACTCGACGACATCCGCGAGACGTTGGAGCGGCGGGCGCTCGACACCTCGGTGACCACCCGGACCATGGGCGACTTCGAGGAAGGCACCCAGGGCGCCGTGCGGTTCGAGGTGCGGGGCATCGTCGGGGGCGAACCCCGCATCGTCATCGAGCACGTCACCCGCATCCACCCTTCCTGCGCACCGGACTGGCCGACGCCGCCCGATGGCGCGGGCGCACACCGGGTGATCATCGAGGGCCGTCCGCGCATCGAGGTCACGGTCGAGGCCACCGACGAGGGCGAGAACCGCTCGGCGGGAGGCAACGCCACGGCGGTGGGCCGTCTGGTCGGCGCCATCGACTGGCTCGTGGCGGCGGACCCCGGACTGTACGACGCGCTCGACGTCCCGTTGCGCCCCGCGACCGGCAAGCTCGGAAGGAGCAAGCAATGAGCTCGATGCACATAGACATTCCCGAGGGGCAGGAGCCCATCGGGTACGTGTGGGGCGACATGGTCCCCGGGATCGGCGCGGCGGCGGCGAACTTCTCGCTGTCGGTGTACGAGCACACGACCTTGGGGCTGCGGGAGTTCGAGGCCGCGCGGCTGCGGATCGCGCAGATCAACGGGTGCCTGTTCTGCCTCGACTGGCGGACCGAACGCGAGGGCCGGAAGGTCGAGGAGGAGTTCGCCGAGGCGGTCACCCAGTGGCGCACCACCGACGCCTTCGACGACCGGACACGCCTGGCCGCCGAGTACGCCGAGCGGTACGCCCTGGACCACCATGGCCTCGACGAGGAGTTCTGGGCGCGGATGACCGCGTCGTACAGTCAGCGCGAGATCGTGGAGCTGAGCATGAGCATCGGCTCCTGGCTGGCGTTCGGCCGGCTCAACCACGTGCTCGGCCTCGACGCGGTGTGCGTGCTCCCCGGGCACTGAGCGAGGGGCACGGCTACAGATCAGTGGCGATGATCTTCTCGATGTTGCGTTCGGCGAGCGCCGTGATGGTGACGAACGGGTTGACGCTCGTGTTGCCGGGGATCAGTGAGCCGTCGATGACGTACAGGCCCGGATGGCCGTGCAGACGGCCGTAGTTGTCGGTCGCCTTGTTCAGGACGGCGCCGCCGAGCGGGTGGTAGGTGAGGTGGTCGCCCCAGATCTTGTACGTGCCGAACAGATCGGTGCGGTAGATCGTCCCCTCCTTCGAGTTGATCTTGTCGAAGATGGTCTTGGCGGCGTCGATGGACGGCTGCTTCCAGGCCGTCTGCCAGTTCAGCTCCGCCTTGCCCGCCGCTGCGTTCCAGGAGAACGAGGCGCGGTTCGGGTTCTTGGTGATCGACAGGTAGAACGACGCGTAGGTCTCGATACCGGTGGGCAGGGGTGCCACTTCGGCGAACGCGCCACCGGCCGCCCAGTTGTCGATGCCGCCGGTGGGGATGGACGACTGGACCTTCCCGGTCGCGTCCCACATGTGATTGGCGCGCCCGCACATGACGTTTCCGTTGTCGCCCCACCCCTTGCCGATCTCTCCGTTCAGGTGGGGCAGAGCGCCGGTGGCCTTCAGTTTGACGAGCAGCTTGCTGGTGCCGACGCTGCCCGCGGCGAAGAACACCCGGTCGGCGGTCACGGACTTGGTGGCGGTGGTGTCGCCGGTGGTGTTGAGCTGCTCGATGACGACGGTGTAGCCGCCGCCGGACGCGGGGGACACCGTGGTGACCCTGTGCAGCGGCGAGATGGTGACCTTTCCGGTCGCGGTGGCCTTGGCGATGTACGTCTTCTGGAGCGACTTCTTGCCGTAGTTGTTGCCATAGAGGATCTCGCCGGCCACAGCCGACTTGGGGACCGTTCCGGCCGCCTCCTGTTTCATGTAGTCCCAGTCGTAGACGCCGGGCACGAAGACGAACGGGAACCCGGAGCGCTGGGCGTGCTTACGGCCGACCCGGGAGTACTGGTAGCAGTCGACGCTGTCGAACCACGCGGGGTCGATGGTGCTGACGCCGAGACCGGCGTTGGCGCGCGGGTAGTAGGTGGAGTACATCTCGTCGGCGTCGACCGACGGGAGGATGGCGCCGAAGTTCTCTCGCTTGGGCGTGACGGCCATGCCGCCGTTGACGAGTGAGCCGCCGCCGACGCCGCGGCCCTGGTAGACGATGATCCCGCCCATCTCCTCGGCGTCGAGGATCCCGGTGTAGCGGGGGATGGATTTGTCGATCGGGAAGCCGAGGAAGTTGCTGAGGGGCTGTTTGGTCTTGGTCCGCAGCCAGTAGGAACGGCCGTCGGGCGAGGTCGTGTGGGCGAAGATCTTGCCGTCGGCGCCGGGGGTGTCCCAGGCCATGCCCATCTCGATCATGTGGACGTCGACGCCCGCCTGGGCGAGACGCAGGGCAGCGACGGAACCGCCGTAACCGGTGCCGATCACCAGCACGGGGACGTGGGCTCCGTCGCCGATGGGTTCGGCCGCGGCTGCGGCGTTCGCCTGGGGGGCGGGGGCGAGACTCGCGAGGGTCGCGACGCCAATAATAGAACTGGTTCCAGCTATGAATCTTCGGCGTGAGACGCCTCCGGAACCGTTGGAACGCGTGGTGGTGCCACTCATGTGACGTTCCTCACTCTCGTAGGAATGGGAACGAGTTCTACTGCTAGTGGCGCACTAAGTCACTGCATACCTAGAAGTAACTTCTGCCCGATCTTGTCGTGACTGATCTTTAATGTCCGATCTTGCGATGGCTTGGCGTGAGCTGCTTCCGCGCCAGGTCGACGTCGAAGTCCGCCTTCGGGTACTGCGGATCCAGCGCGCTCAGGTGCTCCAGGAGCAGCTTGCTGATGGCCCAGTTGCGGTACCACTTGCGGTCCGCCGGGATGAGGTACCAAGGGGCGTGCGCCGTCGAGCAGCGCTCAAGTGCGATCTCGTACGCCTCCTGATAGGCGGGCCACAGGGCGCGTTCCGCGATGTCGCCCGGGTTGAACTTCCAGTGCTTGTCCGGGTTGTCGAGGCGTTCGAGCAGGCGGCGGCGCTGCTGTTCGTACGAGATGTGCAGGAAGCACTTGATGACGGTGACGCCGTCGTCGGCGAGGCTCTGCTCGAAGTGGTTGATCCGGCCGTAGCGGCGGCCGAGGTCGCTGGGCGGCACCAGTTCACGGACGCGGGCGATCAGGACGTCCTCGTAGTGCGAGCGGTCGAAAATGCCGATCTCGCCGGGCACGGGGAGTGCCTGCGTGATGCGCCAGAGGAAGGGGTGGCTCAACTCCTCGGGGGTGGGCGCCTTGAAGGCCTTGATGCGGCAGCCGGAGGGGTTGAACAGACCGATCACGTGCTTGACCGTGCCGCCCTTGCCGCTGGTGTCCATCCCCTGCAGCACGAGCAGGACGCGGCGGCGGTCGCCCGCGGTGCTCGCCGCGTACAGCCGCTCCTGGAGGTCGGCGAGCCGTTCGCCCATCCGGGCGGTGGCGAGGATGCCGGCGGCCTTGCCCTCGGGGCCCGCGGGGGTCGCGTCGGCCGCGTACGAGGCGAGGTTGACGCGCTCGCCGTCGGGGATGCGGAGCGCCTCGCGGAGAGGGGCGGCGGGCTCGCGGTTCTTCTTGCCGCCGCCATTGGCGCCCTTGGTGCCCTTCGCGACCTTGCCCTGCTTCTTCCGGTCCTTCTTGTCCTTGGCCACTGGGCAGCCCCTTCCTCCGGTGTCCCTCGATCGTGGGCCCGTGGACGGGGGCCCGCCAGCCGTGCCGCCGAGCTGACCGGCGAGTCCGTGGCCGGCTGCTCGTACCACCTGCGGCTACTGGCGAAGTGCGGGCTCGTCGAGGAGGCGTCCGGCGGCCGGGGCGCGAGAAGCCGTGGCGGGGGACCGCCCGGTTCACGGACCGGCCCGGTCACAGCGACGACCCGGAGATCGCCGAAGCGTCGGACGCGCTGTCCGCCCCGGTCGCCCGGCGGTACTTCGAACGGGCCGTCCGAGCGATGGAGCAACGCCACACGCTGCCTCGGGCCTGGCGCGGGTGCCGTCGGCGGTCTGATCGGCGCCGCGAGCAGTGGCAGGATCGTGCGCCGCTTCGGCATCGGCTCCTCGATCCTCTGCGGCTCCGTGGGGTTCACGCTGCCCCTGGTGCTCGTACCGCTCGCCGACGGCCCGCTGCCGCTGGTCGCAGCCACGCTCTTCGCCGGCGAATTCCTCGGCTGCGTGGGCACCCTGAACCACCCTCTGGATAGGCACCGCCGGAGCGGTCCTCGCGGTGCTGTGGCTCCTGCCGTCGCCCGTACCCGGCACCCGGGAACTGCCCGAGGCCGCCGAACAGGACTCCATGCCTGCCTAGTTGGGCCGCCTTCTCAGTGCGAGGGGGCGGCGTGGGCGCTCATCCTGTCGAAGAACTCGACCAGCCCCCGGGGGGAGTCGTCGGCGAAGCACAGGTCGAGTCCGCGGGCGGACTTCCGGGCGGCGTCCGTGGCGCGCGGGAACATCGCCGTCTCGTACTGGTGGAGCGCGCTCTCGACGTCGGCGCCGTGCTCGATCAGCGCGAGGGCCAGCTCACGGGCGTCGTACATCGCGGCGTTCGCGCCCTCACCGGCGAACGGCGACATCAGGTGGGCGGCGTCGCCGACCAGGGTCACGCCCGGGACGCGCGGCCACGCGTGGCCGATGGGCAGGGCGTGGACCCGGCGCGCCGTGATCTCGTCGTCGCAGTGGCGGATCAGGTCGGTCAGCGCCGGGGTCCAGTCGGCGAACTCCGCCAGCAGGCAGGCGCGGACGGCGGCCACGTCCGACCAGTCGACGCCACGCGTCTCGATCCAGTCCTCGGGCGTCCGCAGCATGGCCCCCAAGTGCAGGTCGCGGCCTCCGTGTCCGCCGATGTTCTTGTTGTCCGACAGGGCGAACAGGCTCCCGGTGCCGACCAGGGCGGCCGATGCGGGCACCTTGGCCGGGGCGTCGGTGACGCGGAAGTCGACGTAGCTGATCCCGGCGTACTCCGGTGAGGCGTCCGAGACGAGGGGGCGGACCCGCGACCAGGCGCCGTCGGCCCCGATCAGCAGATCGGCGGTCCGGCGCGAGCCGTCGGCGAAAACGAGCTCGAACCGGCCGTCGTCCAGACGGCGGGCCCGGCTGAGCTTGTGGTCCCAGACGACCCGTCCCGGGTGGAGCGAGTCCAGCAGCAGGGCGCGCAGTTCCGTCCGGTCGATCTCGGGCCGTCCGCCCTCACCCGAACCGTCGTCGGCGGCCTGGTCGATGAAGACGGTGCCCGCCTTGTCCATCACCCGCATCGCCTCCGCCTGCGGCCGAGTGAGCCGGCGGAACCGCTCGTACAGTCCCGCCGTGCGCAGGGCCGCTTGACCGGACTCGACGTGCAGGTCGAGCAGGCCGCCCTGCCTCCGCGCGTCGGCGGTGGCGTCGAGTTCGTAGACGGTGCTTGCCACGCCGTGCTCCTGAAGGGTGCGGGCCAGCACGAGACCACTGAGGCCGCCGCCCACGACGGCGATGTCCACGGTGGATGAAGCCAAGGTGGATGAAGAGGGCATGTCGGTACCTCGGAAGACGTCGACGGCTGGTCGTGTACAGCGTACGTGACTGGATGTGTACACCGTAAGCGTCCCGTAGGATGCACGCAACCACGCAAGGAGCGCCGCTGTGACCGACGAACCGCCGCCCGTCATCTGGGCCCGTCTCTCCGGTCAGGGGCGGGGGCCCGCACGCACCCTCGACCACACGGCCATCACCGCGGCGGCGATCGCCCTGGCCGACGAGGACGGGGTCGACGCGGTCTCGATGCGCAAGGTCGCGGCGCGGATGGACCACAGCCCGATGTCGCTCTACCGGCACGTCGGCAACAAGGACGACCTGACCGAGCTGATGTACGACGCGGTCCTCGGCGAGCTCGACCTGACCGGGATGCCGTCCGGGGATTGGCGGGCCGACATCGCCCGGCTGGCCCGGGAGATGCGCCGGCTGCACCACGCCCACCCGTGGATCACCCGCTTCGGGCACCGGCCGACCCTGGGGCCCAACGCCCGCCAGTTCCTCGAGACCGGTCTGGCCTGCGTGGACGGCATCGGTCTCGACATGGACGGAATGATGGACGTGATGTCCACGGCCCTGCAGTTCGCCCGGGGTTTTGTCGGGCAGGAACTGGGAGAGGTCGAAGCGCAGCGGCGCACCGGCCTGGACCTGGCGGGCTACCAGCGCCGGGTCGGACCGTTCCTCACGCAGTTGCTGGAGGGGGGACAGCTCCCGTACCTGCGGCGGCTGGTCGTCGAGGCCGAGGACCACCCCGATCCGGACGTGGTGTTCGAGCGCCGCCTGTCGATGGTGCTCGACGGTCTCGCGGCCGGAATCGACCGCCAGGGCTGACGGCGGGGATATTCTCGCGCGATGCGACCCCTGCGGTACTCCATCAACATCACCCTGGACGGGTGTTGCGATCACCGTGCGATTCCTGCGAGCGAGGAACTGCACCGTCACGCGGCGGCGATCCTCGCCCGCGCCGACGCCCTCCTCTTCGGCCGGGTGACGTACGAAATGATGGAAGCGGCGTGGCGCCCGGCTCGCACGGGAGGAGGCCCCGACATGCCGGCGGACCGGATGGACCCTTTCGCCCGGACCATCGACGCCGCGAAGAAGTACGTGGTGTCGAGCTCCCTGGACGCGGTCGACTGGAACGCGGAGCTCGTGCGCGGGGACCTGCGGGAGGCCGTTCAACGCCTCAAGCAGGAACCGGGTGAGGGGCTGTACGTGGGAGGCGTGCGGCTTCCGCTCGCGCTGGCGGAGCTGGGGCTGATCGACGAGTACGAGTTCGTGGTGCATCCCAGGCTGGCGGGCCACGGACCCACCCTGTTCGCGGGTCTCTCGCAGTACGTCGACCTGACGCTCGTGGACCGGCTGGAGCTCGGCTCGGGGGCCGTGGCGATGCGGTACGAGCCGCGGAGCCGGCGCGGGGACCGCGCCGTGCCGCGGCGGGGCTGATCGAACCGTCCGGTTGAACTGCCCTTCCGTAGCACCCAGTTGAGTCGGCCGCGCCTTGCCGCTGCGCGAACCATGGACATCCCACCCCGGCGTAGGGAAGCTCCACCACGCCCGTGTTGACGCTGACACCGGGCAGAGCCATCACCGAGCGCCTGCGGGGGTACGCGGCGGCCCTCGCCGCCCATGGCATCCCCTTCGACGAACACTACGTACGGCAAGGGCAGACCGAGCCGCGCGAGGCCCGGCGCGCGGCGGCCGAACTCCTGGCGCTGCCCGAGCCGCCCACCGCACTGTTCTGCCCCAACAACCGCAACACGATAGGGGCGTTCCGTGCCCTGCGCGCCTCGGGCACCGACACCGCGCTCGCGGGCTTCGACGACTTCGAACTGGCCGACGCGCTCGGCCTGCCGCTCACCCTCGTCGCGTACGACAGCGATGAACTCGGCCGGGCGGCCGGCAGGCTGCTCGCCGACCGGATGCAGGCAGGGAGTCCGAGCCGGGCAGGAAACGGGCACCGGGCCCCGCGCGGCGCATCGTGACGCCCACCAGCCTGGTGGAGTACGGCAGTTGACTGTGGCTTCAGGTCTCTTCAGGCCTGGGTGTCGGGTGCCGGTTCCGACTCGGCGCCCGCGCGGCGGCGTTGGCGCGAGGCCCGCAGGTTCGCGGCGTTTCCGCAGCCTCGGGTGGAGTGCCAGACGCCGCTGTTGTTGCGGGAGCGGTCGTAGAACGCCCTGCCGCACTGTTCGTTGCGGCAGATCTTCAGGCGCCGCCACTCACCCGTGGTCTGGGCGAGCAGCGCCTCGCAGAGGATGGCGGACGTCAGCCAGCGCCAGCCCTCGCCCTCCGGCTCGGTCGTCAGTGCGGCGTCACCGTGCAGGTTGACCTGGAGGGCACAGGAGGTGAAGCGCGCGGTCTCGCCGCTCGTCGTGCCGCACCGCGCGAGGAGGGCCCGGCGCATCTGCTCGCGCAGCTGCCGCAGTCTGGGCAGGTCCTCTTCGGTGAGGGTGAGCCGCACCGACGCGCGCCCCGTCCGCTCGGCCCAGGTGGGCAGTGCCACGGAGACCCAGGCCTGCGCGGCGGTCACGTCCCCGAGGAGATCGTCCTCCTCCGGACGGCAGGAGGGCACGGTGTTCAGGAGGTCCTGCACGAGCCCCAGGCCGCCGGGGACGGCGGTGGGGAAACAGCGCTCGGTGGCAGGCCAGGTCATGGGCATATCGTACGCGACCGCGGGCGACAGCAGCGTATTACCTTGACTACCGTCACGGCGACACTCCGGACCCCACCGTGCGTCACCGTGCGTACGGTCCCCTCGGTACCGGGACCGTACGCACGGCGGCTGTCGCTCAGACCAGGCTCGTCAGCAGCGACTTGTCGAACGGCGTCGCGTCGGTGAGCCGGTTCTCCAGTGCCTTGGCCGCCCACTCCGGGTCGGCGATGAGGGCGCGCCCCACCGCCACCAGGTCGAACTCGTCCCGCTCCAGGCGGTCGACGAGCGGGTCGATGCCGGTGGAGGCGGACGGCGGCGCCCAGCCCTCCGGGCCGATGAACTCCTGGTCGAGGCCGACCGAGCCCACGGTGACCACGGGCAGGCCGGACACCTTCTTGACCCAGCCCGCGAGGTTGAGGTCACTGCCCTCGAACTCCGGCAGCCAGTAGCGGCGGGTGGAGGCGTGCAGGACGTCGACGCCCGCCTTCACCAGCGGGGCGAGCAGGCGCTCCAGCTCCTCGGGGGACTGGGCGAGCTTCGCGTCGTAGCTGCCGGCCTTCCACTGCGAGAGGCGGAAGAAGATCGGGAAGTCGGGCGAGACGGCGGCCCGTACGGCCGCGACGAGCTCCGCGGCGAAGCGGGTGCGGCCCTCGAGGTCGCCGCCGTAGCCGTCGGTGCGCCGGTTGGTGCGCTCCCAGAGGAACTGGTCGATCAAGTAGCCGTGCGCGCCGTGCAGTTCGATGCCGTCGAAGCCGATGCGCTCGGCGGCGGCAGCGGCTTCCGCGAACGCCCGGATCACGTCGTCGAGGTCATCGGCCGTCAGCGCGCTGCCCTTCGGCTCGCCGTCGAGGCCGATCGCGGAGGGGCCGGCCGGGGGAGCGGACGGCACCGGGCCCTTGCCCTCGTCGCGGGTGATGCCGACGTGCCACAGCTGCGGAATGATCTTCCCGCCCGCCGCGTGCACGGCGTCGGCCACCTTGCGCCAGCCTTCGAGGGCGTCGTCCCCGTGGAAGCGCGGAACCCGGTCGCTCGTACCGGCCGACGCGTGACCGACGTACGTCCCCTCGGTGATGATCAGGCCGACACCGGCGGCGGCCCGGCGGGCGTAGTACTCCGCCACGTCCGCGCCGGGCACGCCGCCCGGTGAGAACTCGCGGGTCATAGGGGCCATCACGATGCGGTTGGGCAGGTTGAGGCTGCCGACGCTGAAGGGGCGGTCGAGGGTCTGGGGGGTGCGCGCGGTCTGCGACGGCGAGGTCATGCGTCCTCCTGGCAGGGGCTGAGGGATCGATCTTCGACGATCGATGACGTAAGCGTACGCGCTTTACTCATGTCTCTGAGGGGAGGGTCCCGCGGCGGGTGGGAGGGTCCCGGGCCGGAAGCGGGTGCTGGACCGGGCGGCGGGAGTGACGGCAGGCCGGCCGGATGCCCGATAACGCGGAGAACCGTGAGAATCGTGGGGCCCCTGAGAACCGCGGGGTCTCTGAGCGTCGTGGAAACCCTGAGGCCCCCGACACCGCAGAAAAGCCGGTGGCCTGGTTGGCCCGGCCCGCCGCCCGCACCTGGACCCGCCTGCGCCCGCCGCTTTTCGAACCTCCGTACGGGCGACGGAAAAGCATGATCGCGTGGCAGAATTTCCCGCGTGGACGGGGGGATCCTCGAGCGGGATCGTGAGCTGGCTCGACTGACCGCCGCCGCACGGGAAGCGGCCGACGGGGCGGGTTCGGTGGCGCTCGTCTTCGGTGAGGCGGGGATCGGCAAGTCGAGCCTCGTGAACGCCCTGCCGGGCGCGCTGTCCGCGCAGGCCAGGGTGTTGGTCGGGCAGTGCGACGACCTCGCGACACGGCGGCCGCTCGGCCCCTTCCGTGACCTTGTCGGCAGCGTGCGGGCCGAGCTGGCGCAGGCGGTGACCGAGGGCGGCGACCGGCATCGGGTGTACGACGCGCTGCGGGCCGAGCTCGGTGACCCGCTGCATCCGACGGTCCTCGTCGTAGAGGACGTGCACTGGGCGGATGAGGCCTCTCTCGACGCACTGCGGTTCCTGGTACGCCGTGTGGACCGGCTGCCCGCGGTCCTTGTGCTGACCTTCCGCGACGACGAGCTGGGGCGCGAGCATCCGCTGCGGCACCTCCTGGGCCAGGTGTCGCGGGCGGCACGCGTGCACCGCGTCCCGCTGGCCCGGCTGTCGCGCGACGCGGTGCGCACCTTGAGCGCGGTGAGCCGCCTCGATCCCGCGCAGGTGTACGCCGTGACGTCGGGCAACCCCTTCTACGTGGCCGAGGTCGTCGCGGCGGGCGGCACCGGTGACGTGCCGCCGACCGTGGTCGACGCCGTGCTTGCCCGGCTGCGCGGCCTCGACGACGCTGCGCGCGACGCCCTCGAACAGCTCGCCGTGGTGCCTTCGGCGGCCGAGTACCCGCTGGCCGACGCGCTGCTGCCGGACGGGGTGGGCCAGTTGGCCGCGGCGGAGCGGCGCGGCCTGCTCGTCGTGACCCCGGAGCGTGTGATGTTCCGGCACGAGATCATCCGGCGGGCCATCGCCGACTCGCTGCCCTCGGCACGGCGGATCGAGCTCAACCGCCGGGTGCTCACGGTCCTGGTGGCGCAGCCCGGAGCCGACGCCTCCCGCATCGTCCACCATGCCGCCCAGGCGGGCGACCAGGACGCCATCGCGAGGTACGGACCCGATGCGGCGAGGGACGCCGCACGCACCGGCGCGCACCGAGAGGCCGCCGCCCAGCTGCGGCTCGTCCTGCGGCAGCGCGAGCGCTACGGGCCGGCCGAACTCGCCGACCTCCTGGAACGGTTCGCCGTGGAGAGCTACACCATCGCCGACTCACCGGCCGCCGTCGGCGCCCAGCGGGAGGCCGTCGCCCTGCGCCGCTCCCAGGGCGACCTGCGGGCCCTCGGCGCCGATCTGCGCTGGCTGTCGCGGATCCACTGGTGGGCGGGCGACGCGGACGCGGCGCAGGAGGCCGCCAGGGAAGCCATCGACGTACTCGAACAGGCCGGTGATGAGCGGCTGTTGGCGCTCGCGCTCAGCAACACCTCCCAGCTGCGCATGCTCTCCGACCGGTACGTCGAGGCCATCGGCTACGGCGAGCGCGCCATCACCCTCGCCCGGCGCACGAACGACGCGGCGATCCTCTCCCACGCCCTGAACAACGTCGGCACCGCCCGCTGGCGCGGCGGCGACCCGCTGGGGCGACCGCAGTTGGAGGAAAGTCTGGCGGTCGCACTGAAGGCGGGCGAGGCGGAACACGCCTGCCGTGCCTACGCCAATGTCATCTGGACGCTCCTGGAGAACCTCCGGTTCACGGAGGCGGACCACTTCCTCGGCCCCGCCATGGAGTTCGCGGACCGCACGGAACATCTGGGATTCCTCCGCTACCTCCAAGTGGAGCTGGCGCTAAGGCAGTTCGCCGCGGGCAAGTGGGACGAGGCGGAGAAGCACGCCGAGTCCGGTGATGCCTACGAGTTCCCGCCCGCGCGCTGCCCCGCCCTGACCGTCCTCGCACGGGTACGGATCCGGCGCGGCGCGGAAGGCGGCGACGAACTCCTCGGACGGGCCTGGGAGGTCGCCGCGCGGACCCGGGAGCTCCAGCGCACCGCCCCGGTCGCGGCGGCACGAGCGGAGGCCGCCTGGCTGCGCGGCGACCACACGGCCGTGGCCGACGCCGTCGGCCCCCTGTACGCGCAGGCGCGCGGCCTGGCGGCCACGCCCTACCGCGCGGAGCTCGGCCACTGGCTCGCCAAGGCGGGGCACCCCGTCCCCGCGGACGGCTCCGACCATCCGTACGCCCTGCAGGCCGCCGGGGAGTGGCGCCGGGCAGCCGAGGCCTGGCGGGCGGCGGGCTGCCCCTACGAGCACGCCGCCGCCCTCGCGGAGAGCCCGGACCCGGCGGACAAGCTCACCGCGCTCGCCGCTCTCGACGCCCTGGGCGCCGAACCCCTGGCCCGGCTCGTCCGCGCCGACCTGCGTGCCCTGGGTGTCACCCGCATCCCGCGCGGCCCGCACGCGGCGACCCGCCGCAACCCGGCGGGGCTCACCGGCCGCCAGCTCCAGGTCGGCCGGCTCCTGGCGGAGGGCCTCACCAACATCGAGATCGCCGACCGGCTCTTCCTGTCCGTGCGCACGGTCGATAACCACGTCCGCGCCGTCCTGGAGAAGCTCGGCGCCCGCACCCGGCGCGATGTCGCCGCCCGCGCCGCACAGCTGGGGATGGAAATCGGCCGCGGAAAGTAGGTAATCGGCGACCGTGAGCTGGGTGGCGGGCACGGATATCGGTGTGTCCCGGGCGGTACTAGAACGGACGGATCGGGATACACCGATCCAACGGGGGAGCACATGTCCATCACGCCCGCACAGGCAGCGCGCCATGAACTGGCAAGCTTCAAAGGGGAGTTGAAAGGTCCGGACGACGTCGGGTACGACGAGGCGCGCGCCGTCTACAACGCGATGGCCGACAAGCGGCCCGCGCTCGTCGCCCGCTGCACCGACGCCGACGACGTGTCCGGTGTCATCGGCTTCGCCCGCGCGCACGGCCTGCCGCTCGCGGTCCGCGGCGGCGGCCACCACGGAGCGGGCCTCGGCACCGTCGACGGAGGCGTGGTCGCCGACCTCTCGCCGCTCAAGTCGATCGAGGTCGACGCGGCGGCGCGCACGGCACGGGTCGGCGGAGGCTGCGTCTGGAGCGAGGTGGACCGCGCCACGCACGCGTACGGCCTGGCCACGCCGAGCGGCATCATCTCCTCGACCGGGGTCGGCGGGCTCACCCTCGGCGGCGGCCTCGGCCACCTCACCCGCAGGTTCGGGCTGAGCATCGACAACCTCCTGGAGGCCGACGTCGTCCTGGCCGACGGCCGCCAGGTGCGGGCGGGCGCCGACGAGAACCCGGACCTGTACTGGGCGATCCGCGGCGGTGGCGGCAACTTCGGCGTCGTCACCTCCTTCCTCTTCCGGCTGCACGAGCTGGGCACGGTCGTCGCGGGCCCCACCTTCTGGCCCGCGGAACGCGGCGCGGAGGTCCTCGCCGCGTACCGGGACTTCCTGCCCCGGGCGCCGCGCGAGGTGAACGGCTTCTTCATGTACGGCACGGTGCCCCCGGCTCCGCCCTTCCCGGAGAATTTCCACCTGCGCAAGGTCTGCGGCATCGTGTGGTGCCACACCCACGACGACCCCGACGCGGCGGCCCACGCCATGGCGCCCCTGCTCGACGCGCTGCCCGACCCGCTCCTGCACGCCGTGTCGGAGATGCCGCACCCCGTGCTCCAGTCCATGTTCGACGGGCTCTACCCGCCCGGCGACCAGTGGTACTGGCGGGCGGACTTCGTCGACGAGATCCCTGACGACGCCATCGCCCTGCACGCCAAGTTCGGCCCCGACGTGCCGACCATGAAGTCGACGATGCACCTCTACCCCATCGACGGTGCCGCCCACGACCACGGCTCCGCGGACACCGCGTGGAGCTACCGGGGCGCACGCTGGGCCTGTGTCTACGCGGGAGTGGACACAGATCCGGCCAACACCGACCTCATCAGGCGCTGGGCCGTCGACTACTTCGACGCGCTGCACCCGTACTCGGCGGGCGGCGCCTACGTGAACATGATGATGGAGGAGGGGCAGGAGCGGGTGCGGGCGAGCTACCGCGGGAACTACGCACGCCTGGCGCGGGTCAAGGCCGCGTACGACCCGGACAACGTCTTCCGCCTCAACCAGAACATCGAGCCCGACCCGGGCGGGGCCGCGTAACCCCGCCGGACCGCCCGCCGCGCCGCCGGGCGGCGGGGGCCCTAGCGTGGGGATCATGTGCTGGAGCGCGACGGCCGATCTCGTGGCAGGCGTGGGTGTCGCAGCCGTGGGGGTCGCCTGTGTGACCCGCGCGGCCCGTGGGGGCCGCCCGCGCGACCTGCCGATGGCCGCGCTCCCGCTGCTGCTCGGCGCGCACCAGATCATCGAGTCCCAGGTCTGGCGCGCCGACGGCGGCACCGGCCCCGCCACCGTCGCCTGGGCCGTGATCGCCCTGCCGCTGCTCCCTCTCTGGCTGCCGCTTGCGGTGCTGTGCGCGGGGCCCCCGAGCGCCCGCCGCCGTCTGCTGATCCCGCTCCTGGCGGGCGTCGCGACGTCGGCGGCGCTCTCCTACTACCTGGCGACCCGCACCGTGACGGCCGAGATCCGCGGCCACACGGTCGGGTACGCGTTCGGTCTGCCCCGGCCCGAGCTGATCATCGCCGGATATCTGCTCGCCACCGTCGGCTCGCTGCTCCTCTCCGGCGACCGGGGCCTGGTCCTCTTCGGCGTCCTGGTCGCCGTCGGGGCGACGGTGTGTGTGCTGCTGTGGCGGCACGAGTACATCTCCACGTGGTGCGCGTTCGCGGCGGTGTGCTCGGTGTTCCTGTACTTCTGGGTCGGGAGACCCTCGGTCAGAAGGCGTTCTCGTCCAGTTCGAGAGCGGTCCGGTCCAGGCTCTCCAGGAGCGTGAACTGGGCTTCGGTCTTGGGCAGTTCATGGCGGAAGAAGTAGCGGCAGGCGCCGCGCTTGCCCGCGTGGAAGTCCTCGGTGCCGGGCTCGGCCGCGAGCAGCTGCTCCAGCCACATCCAGGCCACGACCACGTGCCCGACCGCTTCGAGGTAGACGCTCGCGTTGGCGAGCGCCGTCTGCGGGTCACCGGTCGACCAGAGCCGCTGGGTCACCTCCACCGCACGCGCCGCGGCCGCGTCGAGCGCACGCCCGTACCCGGCCGCGGAACCGCCCACCGCGTTGGCGCGGGCGGACGTCCGCGAGATCCGCCGGACGAGCAGCCGGAGGCCCGCGCCGCCGTCCATGATCACCTTGCGGCCGAGCAGGTCGAGGCCGTGGATGCCGTGCGTGCCCTCGTGGATGGGGTTGAGGCGGTTGTCGCGGTAGAACTGCTCGACGTTGTACTCGCGCGTGTAGCCGTAGCCGCCGTGCACCTGGATCGCCAGGTCGTTGGCCTCCAGGCACCACTGCGACGGCCAGCTCTTGGCGATGGGCGTGAGCACGTCGAGCAGCAGCTTTGCCTCGTCGCGCGCCTCCTGCGAGGTGCCCGTGTTCTGCTCGTCGAGCAGCAGCCCGCAGTACAGGTTGAGCGCCATCGCGCCCTCCACGTACGTCTTCTGGGCGAGCAGCATCCGGCGTACGTCGGCGTGCTCGATGATCGGGACCTGCGCCGACGCCGGGTCCTTCGCGGCGAGCGGCCGGCCCTGCGGGCGGGTGCGCGCGTAGTCGAGGGCGTGCAGATAGCCGGTGTAGCCGAGCGCGGTGGCGCCGAGGCCGACTCCGATCCGCGCCTCGTTCATCATGTGGAACATGTACGCGAGCCCGCGGTTCGGCTCCCCGATGAGGTGGCCGACCGCGCCGGGCTCACCGCCGGGCCGGTGGGCGCCCTCGCCGAAGTTCAGCAGGGTGTTCGTGGTGCCCCGGTAACCCATCTTGTGGTTGAGGCCCGCGAGCACGACGTCGTTGCGCTCGCCGAGCGCACCGTCGTCGCCGACGAGCACCTTCGGCACGATGAACAGCGAGAGCCCCTTCACGCCGGGCGGACCGCCGGGAATCCGGGCGAGCACCAGATGCACGATGTTCTCCGAGAGCTCGTGCTCGCCGCCGGAGATCCACATCTTGTTCCCGAAGAGGCGGTACGTCCCGTCCGGCCGCTCCTCGGCGCGCGTGCGCACATCGGCGAGCGACGAACCGGCCTGCGGCTCGGAGAGGCACATCGTCCCCAGGAAGCGGCCCTCCACCATGGGGCGCACGAAGGTGTCGATCTGCTCCTTCGAGGCGTGCGCGAGGAGCAGATTGGCGTTGCCCATGGTCAGGAAGGGGTACGCGGCCGTGCCGACGTTCGCCGCCTGGAACCACGCGAAGCAGGCCTGCGCCACCACGGCCGGCAGCTGCCCGCCGCCGATCTCGTGGTCCATGGCGCTCGCCAGGAGCCCCGAGTCGCCGAAGACCCGCAGCGCTTCCTTCACCTCGGGGATGACGTGCACCCGCTCCCCGTCGAAGGTGGGCTCCTGGGAGTCGTTCTTCTTGTTGTGCGGGGCGAAGTGCCGGGTGGCGATCTGCTCGCTCAGCTCCAGGGCGGCGTCGAACGTCTCCCGGGAGTGGTCCGCGAACCGCTCCCGGCCGGTGAGCGCGGGCACGTCGAGCCACTCGTACAGCAGGAAATCGAGGTCACGACGGGACAGGAGCAGGGATGCCATGCGGATTCTCCATGCGGTGACGGCGGCGGCAGCGATCCCGGGGCAGGGAGCCCCGCATACCCGATACTAAGCGGTCGCTTACGGGGTTTGTCGAGGGCGGCCCCTGTGAGGCCTGGCTCAGCCGACCGCGTCCCCCTGGAAGGTGGCCGCGTGCACCGCTTCGAACAGCGCTGTGACGTCCTGTCCGGTGAGCCCCGCCGACCGCGCCTCCCGCATCCACTCCGTGAGGGCGGTCTGCAGGGGCGAGTCCGGCCCCGCCTGGGGGCGGGCGAGGGAGCGGGTGATGAAGGTGCCCGCGCCCTGGCGGACCTCGGCGAGACCCGCGCGCTCCAGCTCGCGGTACGCCTTGAGCGTCGTGTTCGGGTTCACCTTGGTGGCAGCGGCCACCTGGGCCGCGGTGGGCAGCCGGTCACCCTCCACCAACGCGCCCATGCGCAGGGCCTGTTCGACCTGCCGCACGATCTGCAGATATGTGGCCACGCCGCTGCGCCGGTCGATACGGAATTCGACCACTGTCCCCACCTTCTGCACCCTCTGCTCGTCGGTCGATACTTTACGTACTCGCCGTCACCGGCGGCCTCACAGGGAGTCCCTACAGGGGCCGTCGCGTCGTCCACCACAGGATGAACACCGCCACGACGGCGGTGCCGCCGAGCAGCAGGGCGGCGCCGGTCCACTGCATGCCGGGCATCTGGTCGTAGCCGAAGTACTCGACGACGTCGTTGACGATGCCGTGCTCCTTGATGCAGGCGGTGGTGGCCTTCTCGGTGGGTTCGGAGCATGTGCCCCATCCGTAGAGCTGACCGTCCGCGCTGCCGATCCACCGGTCGTGCTCGACCGCCTGGTCGAGGAACGCCGGGGCGTCGCCGTTCATCGGGTAGGTGACCACACGCGGCGTGGCCAGGCGGTCGCGGAACTCGCCGAAAGCGAACTCCACGACGCCGGCGAAGAGGAACGTCGCCATCATGGCCCGCAGCGTCCGGCGCAGCAGCATGCCGATCGCGATGCCGCAGGTGGTGAAGAAGAGGGAGAGCGCCGTGAGCATCGGACCCGTGTTGTCGAACACGACCCCCTGCATCCAGTCCGAGGGGAAGAACTCGCGGTAGGGCTCCCACCACCAGGTGAACAGCGTGGCGAGCACCACGGTGGACACCAGGACCAGCGAAAGGCACCAGGCGAGCTTCACCGCGAGCCAGCGGCGGCGCGGCACCGACTGCGTGGTGACCAGCTGCGCGGTGCCGTGCTCCTGGTCGCCCGCGATGAGCGGCGCGCCGAGGAAGACACCGAGGGCGACGGGCAGGGAGTTCAGGGCCTGGGTGATGTAGCCGAGTCCCTCCGGGGTGGAGGACAGCGTGACGTCCTTGCCGGGCCAGCCGAGCTGGTCGAGCATGGCGGACATCTCGCCGCGCTGCTGGACGATCAGGGCCGCGCCGAGCAGCGTCGCGGCTGCGATGGCCCACAGAGCGGTGCGGTGCTGGCGTACGACGAGCCAGGTGACCCCGTGCAGCAGCCCCGGCTTCCTGGGTGACCGCGCGGTGCGCTGCTTCTCGGTGAGGGTGGTGCTCATGCGGCGACGTTTCCTTCCGCCTCGATACGGGCGTCCTGCGTGAACAGCGGTTCCGCGTCCGGCGAGCGGAGGTGGGCGAGCAGGACCTCCTCCAGGCTCGGCTCGGTCACCTCCCAGTCCGGGGCCAGTGGGCCGTGGGGGCGCAGGAGGGCTCGGAACTGGCGCCCCTGGACCCGGAATTCGACCACCGTGTGCGGGGCGAGGTCCGCGGGCGGCTTCCCGTCGGGGGCGAGGCCGGTCACCAGGGCGTGGGCCGGGAGCAGTTCCTCGGTGTCGCCCGCCATCCGGATCCGGCCGCCGGCGACGACCAGGAGGTAGTCGCACATGTCCTCAAGCTCGGACAGCATGTGGGAGGACATCACCACCGTCGTGCCGCGCTCGACGGCCTCGGACATCAGCAGCGAACTCATCTCGTCCCGGGCCAGTGGGTCCAGATCGGCCATCGGCTCGTCGAGCAGCAGCAGATCGGGCCGCTTGCCGAAGGCGAGGGCGAACGCGACGCGCGTGCGCTGCCCGCCCGAGAGCGTGCCGACCTTGGCGTCCAGGGGCAGCCGCCCCGCCCGCACGATGCGCTCTGCGGCCTCCGTGTCCCAGCCGGGGTTGAGCTCCCGGCCCAGGCGCAGCGTCTCGGCCACGGTGAACCGCTTGAACAGCGGCTTGTCCTGGGAGAGGAACGCGTAACGGGGCATCGCGGCGGGCTCGCCCGCCGGCACGCCGAAGATGCGCAGTTCGCCCTCGGTGGGGGCCACGAGACGGGTGGCGAGCCCCAACAGGGTGCTCTTTCCTGCTCCGTTGGGGCCGACAAGACCGCAGATCCGCCCGGCGGGCAGCCGGAAGGAACAGTCACGCAGCGCCCACCCGCGGCGGTATCGCTTGCCGAGACCGCGGGCCTCTAGCGCGGGCGCGCCCGAGGGTCCACCGGCCCCGGCGGTGTCGTCCATGGTCGTGTCCACCGCAGCACCTCTCTCGATTCCATTAAACAATTAATGGAATCATGATCTGCGTGATCGGGGTCTGTCAAACAGGGCGTCTGTCCACGGCTGTGGTGGTCGGCGGTCCCGCACGTGGACGAGGGCAGCACCGTGTGACGCGGTGCTGCCCTCGTTGAGGTTTGAGGCGTCTTGGGTTACGACACCGGCTTCGTCGTCGGTGCCACGGCCTCGCGCTGGTGCGGGATCAGGCCCGGCGGCAGCTCGCCCTGCTGGACGTTCACCGTCCTGACCGGGGCGGGCACCCGGATGCCCTCGGCGCGGTAGCGCTGGTGGAGCTGCTTGATGAACTCGTGCTTGATGCGGTACTGGTCGCTGAACTCGCCGACGCCCAGGATCACCGTGAAGCTGATCCTGGAGTCGCCGAACGTGTGGAAGCGCACGGCCGGTTCGTGCTCGGGTAGGGCGCCGTCGACGTCCTTCATGACGCTCTCCACGACCTCGGTCGTGACGCGCTCGACCTGCTCCAGGTCGCTGTCGTAGCTGACACCGACCTGGACCATGATCGACAGATCCTGCTCGGGGCGGCTGAAATTGGTCATGTTGGTGCCCGCGAGCTGGGCGTTGGGGATGATGACGAGGTTGTTCGACAGCTGACGCACCACCGTGTTGCGCCAGTTGATGTCGACGACGTAGCCCTCTTCGCCGCTGCTGAGCTTGATGTAGTCGCCCGGCTGGACCGTCTTCGCGGCGAGGATGTGTACGCCCGCGAAGAGGTTGGCCAGCGTGTCCTGGAGGGCCAGGGCCACCGCGAGGCCGCCCACACCCAGAGCCGTGAGCAGTGGCGCTATGGAGACGCCGAGCGTCTGCAGGACGACGAGGAAGCCCATCGCGAGCACGACGACCCGGGTGATGTTGACGAAGATCGTCGCCGAGCCCGCGACGCCCGATCGGGACTGCGCCAGGGACTTCACCAGACGCGTGACCACACGCGCCGCCGTCAGGGTCCCGGCCAGGACGAGCAGGGCCGTCAGTGTCATCGAGACGTTGCGGCCGGTCCGGGGAGTGAGCGGGAGAGCGGCCGCCGCGACGGCCAGGCCCGCGGTGATCGCCGCACAGGGGACCAGGGTGCGCACGGCGTCGACGATGACGTCGTCGCCGCTCCACCGGGTCCTGCTGGCCCGTTCACCCAGCCACCGCAGGATCATGCGCAGCAGCAGACCCGCCGCGATGCCAACGGCCACCGCTATGCCGGCGGTGATCAGGTCGTGCCATGTGAGGGCTCGCTCCATCAGTTCATTCTCCAGGTTGTGCGGGCGCACCGGACGTATGTTCGTGGTCCGGCGCGAGCGTCATCCTGCCCCATGGGTGCGGCGCCGTTGCCGGGGGCCCGCGTCCAGCCTGCCGTCAACTCAGCAGGCGCAGGGCGATATCAGACATCCCGATCACCACCGTCTGACCCCAGGTCAGTTCCACCGCGTCGCTCTCCACCCCGTCGCCGAAGACGATGAGGCGGTCCGACTCGACGGTGACACGGAGCCGGTCGGCCGCCGTGAGCACCCCCTCCACCTGTGAGGTCCCGGTCGCGGGTGAGGGCCACGCCTCCCGTACGAACCAGATGAGGCCCGGCTCGGCGGGACCCGGCAGCGGCAGGGCGCTGCCGCTCTGCTGCCACAGCGAGCGCAGCCAACCGGTGGCTCCGGTTCCGGTCCCGATCAGGACGCCGGACGAGGCCTGTGCCTCGGGGGCGGCCGTGTCGGTGTCCGGTCCGATGCGGTAGCGGGCGGTCTGGTGGCCCGGCGGGCCGAGGTAGATCTCGTTGAGCGCGAGCAGCCGCTGGGTGTCGTCGGACACCGCCTCCACCATGGTCAGTTCGTCCACCGGGGTCCCGGACGCGACCGCCGCCGGGAGCAGCTTGGCCGCGTCCGCGCCCCGGTGACGTACCAGGACGCCGGGGTTGCGCCCCGGCTCGGTGTCGATGCCGATCACCGGCTGCCCGGCGAGGTACTTCGCGGCGTTGGCGACCAGGCCGTCCTGGCCGACGACCACCACCACGTCCTCGGGGCCGAAGAGGAAGCGGTCGAGATCGGCACGCTCCACGCGGGCCTGCCGCCACTGCCGGGGCACCCCGGCGGCCACGTCGGCGAGCGTGCGGTGCGCCCGGTGGTGGCGCTCGGCCACCTCCCGGATGCTCCGGCCGCGCGAGGCGAGGAAGAACTCGGCCTGGCCGTGGGTGCCGTGCCGGGCGAGCAGCTCGTCGTACTCGGTGGTGCGGTGGACCAGCACCGCGCGCGGCGCCAGGCTCATGACCGGGCGTCCCCGTGGTGACCCAGCTTCGCGAGCAGGCCGGTGAGGACGTCGGGGGAGAGGGTGAGGCTCTCGATGCGCGGGACGTTCTCGGCGAGCCGGGTGGCCGCCAGGGCGTGCAGGGTGGCGGCGTCCACCGTCGAGTGCGCTGTGAGCCAGGAGGCCTGGGCCGCCGCCCTCGCCTCGCCGACCGTGCGCGCGGACTCGGCCTCGGCGCGGGCGAGGCGCTCCGTGCGGGCGGCCTCGGCCTCGGCGCGCACGGCGTCGGCGGCGGCGTTCTCCTCGGCCTCACGTCGCGCGTTGGCGCCCCGCCGCTCCACCAACTCCTGCTCCTGGCGGGCGAGTTCGATGCGACTGGTGAGTTCGTTCTCGGCGATGGCGCGCTCCCGCTGTACGGCCACGGCCCGCCGTTCGTACGTCGCCCGGTCCGCCTCCTGCTGGATCCGCTCCCGCGCGGGGGTGCGCAGGGCGCGCTCGACCTCGGGCTCCGGACGGATCGCGATCACACGGACGGTGACCACCTCGATGCCGGTGGCGGGAAGCCTCGGCTCCCCGGCGAGGCCTTCGGAGATCCGCTCACGGACCGAGCTGACACCGTCCGCGAGCGCTTCGGCCAGCGGGGTGCGGGCCAGTACGTCGAGGGCGTTCTGCTGGGCGGACTCCGTGAGCAGGGAGCCTAGTTGCTCCAGCGGGGCGCCGCGCCAGGAGCCGGTGTCCGGGTCGACGGCGAAGTCGAGGCGGGACGCGGCGAGCGCCGGATCGCTGATCCGGTAGGTCACCGTGGCCTGCACGGCGACGTCCTGGAAGTCGGCGGTGCGCGCGTGAAAGGTGACCGCCAACTCGCGGTCGTCGACCGGCACTTCGGAGAGTGCGGCGCTGAGCGGGCGGAACCAGAAGCTCAGCCCCGGCCCGTCGTGGACGAGCCGGCCGCGCTTGTGGTGGCGGATGTGTGCGGTGGGCGCGGAGCGCAGGTGGTGCACCCCGAGGCGTCGGGTGATGTCGGCCATGGTGAATCCCTCCCCGTTTTCGTCATGCCGACGTTATGGGGTCGCACTTTTATAGTCAAGGTGACTAAAAAGAGGGAGGGGTTACCGTCGCACCGCCAAAGGGGCCCTGCCTGGCTACGGCTTGCGCGCCACCCCCGCGTACAGCGGCACCGGCGATCCGTTCCTGACCTCGTCGACGCCGAGCTCCGCATGCCAGTCCGGCAGCCACACCACGCCGGGGTCGAGCAGCTCCAGCCCCTCGAAGAACCGCTCGACATCGGCGCGTTCACGCGGCACGAGCGTCACGCCGCCCGCCTTGTACATCTCCACCGCCTGCCGCGTCCGCTCCGGATCGAAGTCGCCCGCCATCTGCGACAGGACCAGATGACTGCCGGGCGCGAGGGCCGACACGAGCCGCTCCACGACGTCATAGGCGCCGTCGTCGTCGCTGATGAAGTGCAGCAGCGCGATCAGGGAAAGGGCGATCGGCTGCGTGAAGTCCAGTACACCCTCGGCCTGTTCGAGGATCTTGTCCGGCTCGCGCGCGTCCACCTGGAGGAACTCAGTCGCCCCCTCGGGCGTGCCCCGCAACAGCGCCTCCGCGTGCGCCAGGACGATCGGGTCGTTGTCCACGTACACGACACGCGCCTCGGGCGCCGCCGACTGGGCGATGCGGTGGAGGTTCGGCTCGGTGGGGATGCCGGTGCCGATGTCCAGGAACTGGCGTATCCCCTCCTCGCCCGCGAGCCGGCGCGTGGCACGCTGCATGAACCAGCGGTTGTGCTGGGCGCAGTACTTGGTCTGCGGTTCGAGCGACACGATCTGGAGCCCGAGCTCCTCGTCCACCGGATAGTTGTCCTTGCCGCCGAGGAACCAGTCGTAGACCCGGGCGGGGTGCGGCTTGCTGGTGTCGATCGGGTGGGTCGCGGGCGGCGGGATCGCGGCCATGCTTCAACTCCCATGCGGGTGGCGGGCGTTCAGGCGCACCGGGTGAGCGTGCGTCCGGTCATCGTGCCCGCTCGGCCCACCGGGCTCAAGCGGCACTCGGACCCCGCAGCAGGCTGCCCGCGCCCGGCACGTGCGGCGGCAGGCCGAGCTCGCCCAGCACGCGGTACGCCGTCGCGGTTGCCGCCGACAGGACGGGAAGACCCGCGGCGTCCTCCACCGCCTGGATCGACGCGAGCGAGGGCATCTGCACACACGCGGAGAGGACGAGCGCGTCGGCGCGGCCCAGGTGCACGCGGCGCCAGTGGTCGCGCAGGTCGGCGGGGTCGAGCCGGGCCACCGCCAGATTGTCCGGCACCTCCAGGCTGAGCGCGTCCACGACCTCGACCCCGGCGTCCTCGATGTAGTCGGCGACCAGCCGCGTGAGGGGCTTCATGTACGGGGTGATGATCGCGACCCGCGCGGCACCGAGCGCCTTGATGCCGTCCAGCAGGGCGCCCGCGCTGGAGATCACCGGCGCCTGCGCGCCCTCGGCGCGCAGGACGGCGATGATCTCGTCCTCCGCCGCGCAGTGGTGGCCGGGGCCCTGCGCCATGATCGCCACGAGGCAGGCGGTGGCGACCACATCGGGCCTGGCGTCCGCGAGTTCGAGCGCGGCACGCCCGGTCTGCGCGTTCATCGCCCTGAGCTGCGTTCGTAGGTACGTTCCGTCTCCTGCCCGTAGTTCACGAGGCCCTCCCCGGCGAGCGCAGGGCCCGCAGCTCCCGCGCCTGCGCGCCGAGCCGCCCGATCAGCCAGCCCTCGAACACACGGAGTTGACACGGCGCTTTCCTGACGGGCCATCAGTCGAGCGAGGCCTGATTCCGGCCCCGCGAAGGGGGTTCCCCGTCGTCCATGAATATGCAAGTCTCCTCCCTAATCTCCGGGAGCAGCCGTTGACCCGCTGGTCAACACGATTGCCCTGGTCTCGACATGGGGTGAAGAAGTGTTGCGGAACGGGACACGGGGACACGATCTCGCCTCGCTGCGCCGGTTGAACACCACCGTCGTGCTGCGGGCCCTGCACCGCCGCAGCCCGCAGACCCTCGCGGAGCTCGCCGCCGGCACCGGACTCTCCCGGCCCACCGTGGAGTCCGCCGTCGAGGAGCTGACCGCGCACGGCTGGGCGGGGGAGGCCGAGCGCGATGAATCCGAGCGCGCGCCGGGGCGCCCCGCCCGGCGGTTCCGGTTCCGCGTGGAGGCGGGCCGCGTCGTCGGCGCGGACATCGGCCTGCACAAGATGGTGCTGCTCCTCGCCGATCTCGGCGGGACGGTGCTCGCCGTGCGGCGCGAGGACATCGACCCGGAGCTGGGCGGGGCCCAGCGGCTCGACCTCCTGCGCGAGGGCCTCGAAGCCTTCCTGGACGCACATTCCGTGCGGCGCGACGAGCTCCTCGCCCGCTGCGTGGGCGTACCGGGTGTCGTCGACGCGGGCGGCACCATCACCTCCCACGTCATCCCCGAGTGGTCCGGCGTCGACCTCGCCCGGCTCCTCTCCGAGGGGGAGGCGGGCCACACCCTCGTCGAGAACGACGTGAACCTCGCCGTGCTCGCCGAGCGCTGGCAGGGCGCGGCCACCCTCGCCGGTGACGTCGTCTGCGTCCTGACCGGACATCGCGTGGCGTGCAGCCTCACCATCGGCGGGCGGCTGCACCGGGGTCGGCGCGGCGGCGCGGGCGAGCTCGGCCTGCTTCCGCTGCTCGGCATGAACACCGCGCAGGAGGCACTCAGCTGGAAGGGCGACCGCCGCTCGGGGGAGTCCGAGGTGGCGGCCCTGGCCCGCGCGGCGGACACCGCGGACCCGCGCGCTCTCGCCGCCGTCGCGGACTTCGCCGACCGCATCGCGCCGGGCATCGCCGCCCTCGCCCTCGCCGTCGACCCGGAGCTCGTGGTGCTCACCGGCGGCGCGACCCCGCTGGGCGGCCACCTCGTGCTGCTGATCGAGGACAGACTGCGCCCGCTGACCCTGCACGTCCCGCGCATCGCGCTGAGCACGCTGGGCGAACAGGGCGTCGCGATCGGCGCCGTACGCAAGGCACTTGACCAGGTTGAAGCCGATCTGCTGGCGGATTCGACGCCGTAGGAAACCCGGACGAAGTCCGTGGAGAAGACCGGAAGCGGAGGCGCTCATGCGCAGGAGGACTCTGCTGTACGGAGCGATGGCGGCGCCCCTGCTCGCCGCCTGCTCCGGCCAGAGTGACGACGGCAAGGCGAGCGGCGGCCGGACCACCCTCACCTACGGGGTGTGGGACGTGGCCCAAGTACCGGGGATGCAGAAGGTGATCGACGCCTTCGAGAAGGAGAACCCCGGCATATCCGTGCGCATGGAGCTCACGCCCTGGTCCAGCTACTGGACCACCCTGAAGACCGCGATGCGCGGCGGCACGGCCCCCGACGTGTTCTGGATGAACGCGGTCAACCTCCAGCTCTACGCCTCCAGCGGCGTCCTGGAACCCCTGAGCGGCCACATCAAGAGCGACGCGACCCCCGTCGACCGCCACCGCCATGCACTCGTGAAGATCTACGCCTATCAGGGCACGCAGTACGGCATACCAAAGGACTTCGACACCATCGGCCTCTGGTACAACAAGGCGCTCTTCGACAAAGCGGGCATCGAGTACCCGGACGCGACCTGGACATGGGACGACGTGCGCGATGCCGCAGCCGAACTCACCGACCCCCGCGCACGGGTGCACGGCATGGCCGCCGAGATGGACCGCCAGGGCCAGCTCTACCCGGCCATCCACGGAGCGGGCGGCTACGTCCTCAAGGACGGGAGGTCCGGCTTCGGCGACGAGCGCTCCATCGAGGGTCTGCGCTACTGGACCGACATGATCGACCGCGGCTGGTCACCGCCGCAGAGCGCCATGGTCGAGTCCAGGGCCCGCAACCGCTACTGGTCGGAGAAGACCGCCATGGTCTACGACCTCTCCGCGATGGCCGGCCAGATGTATGCCATCCCCGCACTCAAGGACCACGGCGGCGTCGCCGTCCTGCCCAAGGGCCGGGAGCGCGCCACGATCATCCACGGCCTCGCCAACGTCATCTCCGCCAAGAGCCGCAAGAAGGCGGCGGCCTGGAAGTTCGTCCACTTCATGGCGGGCCGCAGGGCCGCCGAGATCCAGGCGTCGGCGGGCGTCACCATCTCCTCGTACGAGGGGACGCAAGGCGCCTGGCTCAAGTCGATGCCCGAATTCGACCTGAAGCACTTCATCGAGATGCAGGAGTACGCCGTGCCGTACCCGAGCTCGAAGAACACGGCGGTCTGGGAGAACCTCCAATACCCGCTCCTGGGTGCCGCGTTCAGCGGTAAGGGCGGCATCGAGAGCGCCGCACGCACCCTGGGCGAACAGATGGACCGAGCCCTGAAGGAGGAGCGCGCATGATGAGTGTCTTTCCCTCCACCGCCGCCGCGAAGGCGGCCGGGCGCGGCAAACGGGCGGCCGGTGCCGCGTCCGACGCACCCGGGCCGCCCAAGTCCCGTAGCCAGCGCGCCGCTTACCTCTTCATCGCGCCGCTCGGCATCGGCTTCGCCGCCTTCTACTTCTGGCCGCTGCTCCAGACCTTCTTCTACAGCTTCACCGAATTCGGGGCGTTCGGCGGCAACACCTGGGTCGGCACGGACAATTACGTGCGCGTCCTCAAGGACGTCACCGTCTGGCAGGCACTCGGCAACACCCTGATCTACTGCGCCATCGGACTGCTCGCACTGCCGCTCGCGATCGGCATCGCGGCACTGCTCAACCGGCGCGGACTGCGCGGCGTCGCCCTCTACCGCGCCCTGTACTTCATCCCGTTCGTAACGCTCCCCGTCGCCGTCGGCCTCGTCTGGAACTGGCTCTACAACGGCGACTACGGACTGATCAACGAAGTCCTCGAGTGGATCGGCGCCGACCGCCGCTACTGGGTCTCCGACCCCTCGACCGCCGTGTACGCGATCGGCACCGTGATGGTCTGGTCGACCACCGGCTACTACTTGATCATCTTCATGGCGGGCATCAAGGGCATCCCGCAGGACTACTACGAGGCCGCCGAGCTGGACGGCGCGGGGCCACTGCGCCGCTTCTTCACGATCACGCTGCCGCTGCTCAGCCCGACGATCTTCTTCGCGTCCATCATCTGCATGATCAACTCGCTGCAGACCTTCGACCTGATCTACATCATGATGGCCGAGAAGAACCCGGCGATCGGCGACACCCAGTCGGTGGTGAGCCTCTTCTACAAATGGGCCTTCATCGAGAACGCCCAAGGTGCCGCAGCCGCGCTCGCCTTCCTGCTCATGCTGATCATCGCGGCACTGACGCTGGTGCAGTTCAGGCTGCAGAAGAGGTGGGTGCACTATGCGTGAGTCCTCGGTCCGGCCCACGAGCCGCCGGCGCTTCAACGCCGGTTCGGCCGCCACCCACGCGGCGCTCTCCCTGGGCGCCCTGGTGATGGTCTTCCCGTTCCTGTGGCAGCTGCTCACCGCGGCCAAGTCCCTCGCGGAGACAGCCAAGGTGCCGCCGACCTTCCTGCCCGACACCTGGAACTGGTCGAGCTTCGAGGAGGTCTTCACCGCACTGCCCTTCCGGGACATGCTGTTCAACAGCGTCCTCAACACCGTCGGGCGCACGGTCGGACAGCTGGTGTTCTGCTCGCTCGCCGCCTACGCCTTCGCACGCATGCAATTCCGTGGCCGCAACGTCCTGTTCGCGCTCTTCCTGTCCGTCCTCATGGTGCCGAGCTCCCTGCTGGTCCTGCCCCAGTACGACATCATCCAGCGGCTCGGCCTGCTCAACTCGGCGCCCGCGCTGTTCCTGCCGGGCATGTTCAGCGCCTTCGGGACCTTCATGCTGCGCCAGTTCTTCCTCACCCTCCCCAAGGAGCTCGAAGAGGCCGCACGGATCGACGGCGCGAGTTCGTTCCGCATCTTCTGGTCGATCATGCTGCCGCTGGTGCGGCCCGCGCTCGCCGCCCTCGCCGTCATCACGGCGATGTGGTCGTGGAACGACCTCCTGTGGCCGCTGATCGTCAACACCGACCCGCAGAAGATGCCCATCAGCGCCGGACTGACCTCGCTGGAGGGCCAGTTCGAGACCAACTACCCCGTCATGATGGCCGGTTCGCTCATCGCGAGCCTGCCCATGCTCGTCGTGTACGTCTTCCTGCAGCGGCACTTCGTGCAGAGTGTCGCGCTCTCCGGCTCCAAGAGCTGAGCCCCATTCCCGACCTCGGAAAGCCGCCCCCTTTCAGGAACCAGGAAAGGTAACCCCCTCCATGCGACCGCTTCACATCGGCTTGATCGGCGCCGGCGGCATAGCCCGCGCCCATCTTCCCGGCTGGCTCGAACTGGGTGCGCGCGTCAGCGTGTACACCGTCGACGGCTCCGCGGAGAAGCTCGCCGCCGAGTACGCGGGGCGCGAGGTCGCCGCGGTGGCGAGCCTCGGCGAACTCCTCGCCGACTGCACCGCCGTCGACATCTGCACCCCCACTCCCACGCACAAGGAGATCGCCCTGGCGGCCGTCGCCGCCGGGCGCCATGTCATCTGCGAGAAGCCCCTCGCGCTCGACGCCGCCGACGCCGAGGAGATCGCGGCAGCCGCCGAAGCGGCGGGTGTCCGGCTGCACCCCGCCCATGTCGTGCGGTACTTCCCGGCGTACGCGGCCATGCAACAGGCCGTGGCGCGAGGCGAGTTGGGAGGCCTGGCGGTCCTGCGCTTCACGCGCGGCGGGGCGCGGCCCCAGTGGGCGCCCTGGTTCGGTGACCCCGCCATGTCCGGCGGCGTCATCATGGACCTGATGGTGCACGACATCGACATCGCCCGCTGGATCGCGGGCGACGTGGTCCGCGTGCACGCGCAGACGCGAGGCGTCGAGCACGCCACGGGCGGCAGCCAGGCCGAGGTCGTCTCGGCGACCGCCGTCCTCACCCACGCCTCCGGCGCGATCAGTCACATCACCGGCCTCTGGGGCCTCCCGGACCAGCGGTTTCGTACGACGTTCCGCATCGCGGGCAGCGACGGACTCCTTCGGCACGACTCCACGTCCGTGCCCGGCTACCGGATCACCGCGCAAGGAGTGCGCGCGGCCAACGAGGGCATTCCGTCCAGTCCGATGACGGAGAGCCCCTACCTGTCCGAGCTGCGGGAGTTCGCGGCTTCCTGGGCGGACGGCGGTGAGGAACCCCGGGTGAGCGCGCGGGACGGGATCGAGGCGGTGCGGATCGCCGAGGCGGCCGTCGAGTCGAGTCGTACGGGCCGGGCGGCAGAGATCCGTACGGGTACTGCGGCAGAGATCCGCACCGGTACTGAGGAGGTCACGCGATGAAGGTCGCCGTGCTGTCGTTCGCCCATGTCCACGCGTCCGGATACCTCCGGCTCCTCGCCCGGATGCCGGGCATCGAGGTCATCGGCAGCGACCCGGACAGCTCGTCGGCCGCGCCCGGTGAGGTGCGGGGGCGCGCGTTCGCCGAGGAGAGGGGGGTCGCGTACGCGGAGTCGTACGAGGACGCGTTCGCCTGGGGGCCGGACGCGGTGATCGTCTGCTCCGAGAACGCGCGGCACCGTCCGCTCGTGGAGCTCGCCGCGTCCCGCGGTGTGAACGTCCTGTGCGAGAAGCCCCTGGCCACGACGGTGGCGGACGGCGAGGCGATGCTCACCGCGTGCCGCGCCGCCGGTGTCCGGCTCGCGGTCGCCTTTCCGGTCCGGTTCAGCCCCGCGTACGCGGCCGTCAAGGCGGCTGTCGCGTCCGGGGAGGCGGGCCGGGTGCTGACCGTGTCCGGCGCGAACAACGGCTCCATGCCGAGCTCACGGCGCTGGTTCGCCGATCCCGAACTCGCGGGTGGTGGCGCCCTGATGGACCACACGGTCCACATAGCCGACCTCCTGGACGACCTCTTCGGCGAGGCCCGGCCCGTTGACGTATACGCGCAGACGAACAACCGCATGTACGAGGGTGAGGTCGACGCCGAGACCAGCGGTCTGGTCACCGTGACCTACGACAACGGCTCGGTGGCCACGATCGACTGCAGCTGGTCGCATCCCCGCTCGCACCACTCCTGGGGCGGCCTCGAACTCACCGTGGTCGCCGAGCGGGCCACCCTGGAGATGGACGCCTTCGACCAGTCGGTCCACGGTTACAGCGAACGCCACCAGCAGGGGCTTGAGCTGCCCTTCGGCGCCGACCTGGACGAGCGTATGCTCCGGGCGTTCCTCTACGGGCCGGAGCCGGGCGGCATGGAGGTGGCCGACGGCGAGGGCGGGCTGCGGACGCTGAAGATCGTGGCGGCGGGTTATGCGTCGGCGCGGAGCGGGGTTCCGGTGGCGGTGGGCTGAGGGGGGCGGCCGTGGGGCGAGGGGGGTGCCGGGCGCCGTCTCCGGCCGAGCGGTGACACGGGTCGGTGTGTGGGGGCCCACCTCGCGCACCGGCCTGCGCCCGCCCGCCCGCCGTAGCCCCAGCCCCAGCCCCAGCCTTGCCTGTCTGTCGCAGGCCCGGCTTGTTCCTGTCGCAGCCCCGAGCGCTTGTCAGCCGCCGAAGAGCTGTGTCCAGTACGTCCCCGCCGAGCCGCCGCCCGCGAAGCCCACGCCGAGGTGGGTGAAGGAGGGCTTGAGGATGTTGGCCCGGTGGCCGGGGCTGTTCATCCAGCCGTCCACCACCTCGGCGGGTGTGCGCTGCCCGCAGGCGATGTTCTCGCCGATCGCGCGGTGCGTGCTGCCCGCGGTGGACGCGCGGTCCCAGGGCTCACCGCCTTCGGGTGACGTGTGGGCGTAGAAGGCACGGGCGACCATGTCCGCGCTGTGGCCCTGCGCCGCGACGGTCAGGAGCGGGTCGGGGGAGAGGGGGCGAAGTCCGGCCGCGGTCCGCTCGGCATTGGTGAGCCGCAGCACGGCCGCTCCCCACTCCGCGAGGCCTTGCGGGCTGAAGGGGCTGGCCCACAGCGCCGTCCAGTAGACGTCGCCGGAGCGCGCGTCGGCGGTGTGGGCCACCCCGACGTGCGTGTACGCGCGGCTCCGCACCGTTCGTCCCGACTGCTCGCCGCGGAGGCAGTACTCCACGAAGTCGGCGGCCGAGCGCGGCCCGGAGACCAGATGCTCGCCGATGGCCAGATACGCGTACCCCCCGGCGACGACGCGCTGGTAGAGGGACGCGCCGTCCGCCTCCGAACTGAGGCTGCCCCGCGCCGCAATCCCGGCGGCGTGCGCGCCCGCGGCGGCGGTCAGCCGGGCATCGAGGGAGACGGGAGGCGCGCCCGCCGACGCCCGCGCGGCGTTGACCAGCGGGAGAAGGCCGTCGGGGGCGGGCTGCCCGGGGGATACGGGCGATCGCCCGATCCCGGCCGACGCGTGCCCACCGGAATCGGACGATCGCCCGGAAGGCGCGGTGCCGAGAAGCGGCGGCGCCCCGGCAGGCGCATTCGGCGGTGGCCCGGAGGAGGTCGGCCGCCGTGCACCGGAGGGGGAACTCGGCGGTGCACCAGAAGAGGAACTCGGCCGTGCCCCGGCAGGGGAACCCGACGGTGCACCCCAAGGGGAACTCGGCGGCGTCCCAGAAGGGGAGCTCGGCGTTGCCCCGGAAGTCACGGGCGCCTGCGTATCCTCCTCCGCCACGTCAACCCCGAAGTCCCGAGCCACCCCCGCGAGCCCGTCCGCGTACCCCTGACCGAGGGCCCGGAGCTTCCACCCCTGGCCGCGGCGGTAGATCTCCGCGAGCAGCAGCACCGTCTCGCGGTCGGGGCGCGGCGGTGTGAAACGCGCCACCAGCCGACCGCCGGGCCCGTGCACCTGGAGCGCGATGCCCGGCAGCCGGCCCAGGGGAGTGCCCGGCTCGGCGGGGCTCACGGCCACGGTGACGCGGCTCGCACCGGTGCGCAGGCGCCGCCCGTCGACCGTGACCGTGTCCCCCTGGAGCCGGGCGCCGGACGTGGCGGGCTGGTTGTAGAAGACGAAGTCGCCGTCGCCCGCGACCTTCCCGCTGTCGCCGGTGACGATCACGGACAGGTCGAAGGGACCGGGCACCCGGAGGGTGACGGTACCGTCCGGCAGCTCCACGTTCCCCCCGGCAACCAGCTCGTTCATGCCAGGACAACGCGAGGCCGGCACCGCCGGGTTCCCGGCCCCGGCGGCACGGTGTGAAAGGCCCGGCGGAAGGCCCCGCCCAAGGGCGGAGAGCGGCTGAGACCGGAGGCGGATCCGCGCCGGAAAAGCGGCGTATTAGCGTGGGGGGTACGGGAACGCACAATTCACCGACAGGATCCGAGGTGCCCGGCAGATGGCAAGCCGCAGCGAGAGCCGTACCCAGCTCGTAGAGGGACTCATGGAGCGGTTCCCGCAGGTGCCGCGGGAAGCGGTGATCAAAGAGGACCTGCTCCGGGGTGGCATGGCCTTCGACGAGTCCGCGCTGAGCGACAACGAGGGCGGTGAGGTCAAGCCGAAGTCGTACTTCATCTTCTCCTTCGACCACAGCACCCTGCCCGAGCTCGGCGCCGCAGCCCTGCGCCGCCCGCCCGAGGAGATCGTCCTCACCGGTGGCCCCTACGACCTGCGCCGCACGGTGGTCTCGGTCCGCGTGAACCCTTCGTCGCCGTACCGCGTGGCCGCCGACGACAACGGCGTCCTCGGCCTCTACCTCGACGGCGTACGCATCTCCGACGTGGGCCTGCCGCCGATGCCGGACTACTACCGGCACACCCTGGAGAACGGCAAGTCCGTCATGGAGGTGGCGCCCACCATCCAGTGGGGCTACCTCATCTATCTGACGGTCTTCCGTGTCTGCCAGTACTTCGGCGCCAAGGAGGAGTGCCAGTACTGCGACATCAACCACAACTGGCGCCAGCAGAAGGCGGCGGGCCGCCCCTACACGGGCGTGAAGCCGATGGATGAGGTCCTTGAGGCCCTCGCCATCATCGACAAGTACGACACCGCGAAGTCCTCCACCGCCTACACGCTCACCGGCGGCGCCATCACCTCGCAGATCGGCGGCAAGGACGAGGCCGACTTCTACGGGCAGTACGCGAAGGCCATCGAGGAGCGCTTCCCCGGCCGCTGGATCGGCAAGGTCGTCGCGCAGGCGCTGCCCAAGGCGGACGTACAGCGCTTCCACGACTACGGCGTGCGGATCTACCACCCCAACTACGAGGTGTGGGACCCGTATCTGTTCGAGCGCTACTGCCCCGGCAAGGAGCGCTACGTCGGCCGTGACGAGTGGCACCGCCGCATCCTGGACTCCGCCGATGTCTTCGGGCCGCGCAACGTCATCCCGAACTTCGTGGCGGGCGTGGAGATGGCGGAGCCGTTCGGCTTCAAGACGGTCGGCGAGGCCATCGACTCCACCGTCGAGGGCCTCCAGTACTTCATGTCGCGCGGCATCACGCCCCGCTTTACCACGTGGTGCCCCGAGCCCACGACACCGCTGGGCAAGGCGAACCCGCAGGGCGCGCCGCTGGAGTACCACGTGCGCCTGCTGGAGGCGTACCGCGCGACGATGGAGTCCAACGGCCTCTCGTCGCCTCCCGGTTACGGTCCGGCGGGGCCGGGGCGTGCGGTGTTCTCCGTCTCGTCCTTCATGGACAGCCTCTCCCCGGACGCGGCTGCCCCGGAGGACCAGGTGACCGGGAACGGTGTCCCCGAGAAGGCCTAGTCCCCGTAACTCCTCGTTCCCGGTCCCTGGGGCGTGGAGAGCGCCGCCAGCAGACGTTCGGCCTCCGCCGTCACCGAGGTGAGGGCGGAGGCCGGGTCGGGTGAGCGGGCCAGGAGCATGCCCGCCTCGCACAGCGCGCCGAACATCAGCTGGCAGCGCACGTCCAGATCCCCGCCTTCGCCGAAGTGACCTTCGGCCGCCGCCATTCGCATGCCCTGGGTCAGCACCCGCAGCGTATGGGCGTACTGGATCTCGCGGACGGTCTCCCAGCCGAGGACCGCGGGCGCGTCGAGCAGTGTGATCCGCCGGAACCCGGGGTCGAGGCAGTGTTCCAGGAAGCGGCGGCAGCCGCGCCGCAGCGCCGACCGGGCGTCGGCCTCCTCGGCCGCCGCGCGCTCCAACTCCGCCGCGATCTCCTGCTGTTCACGGACGAACACCGCGTGGAAGAGGTCCGCCTTGCCCGCGAAGTGGTGGTAGGCCGCGCCTTTGGTGACACCGGCGGACGCCGCCACGGCGACGATCGACGTCGTCGCGTACCCGTCCCGGCCGAAGAGGCGCTGCGCCGCGGCGACCAACCGCGCGGTGGTCGCGTCGGAGCGTTCCGCCTGTGTGCGGCGGGCAGTTGGCCGCCCTGACGGTGCTGGCGACGCTGACGGGATCACGGCTCGGCTCCTCTTGACGAACATATTCAGGGTACGTAGGTTCCGCACCAGTTGCATACCTTCGGTATGAAAGCGAGTTGAGCATGACAAAGCCGCTCTTCGCGATCTACGGAGCCTATGGCCACACCGGACGCCTCGTGGCGTCCGAACTCCTCGCCCGAGACGCGGAGTTGCTCCTGGTCGGGCGTGATGCCGAGGCGTTACGGGCGCTGGCCGGTGAACTCGACGCGGGAGTAAGGGTGTCGACCCGTACCGCCGCCGTGGACGACGCCCCGGCGCTGCGCGAGGTGATGACGGACGCCGACGTCCTCATCCAGTGTGCGGGCCCCTTCGCCGTCACCGGCGCGCCCGTCGCCGCCGCCGCGGCGGAAGCGGGCTGTCACTACATCGACCACGCACTCGAACCCCACCACGTGAAAGGGGTCTTCGACACCGCGCAGGCCACGGCGCAGCGCACCGGCGCCGTCATGATCCCCGGTCTCAGCTTCTACGGCGGCCTCGGCGACCTGCTTGCGGGAGCGGTGTCGGACGGCATCGCGGGCATCGACCGGATCGTCGTCGCGTACGCCGTGAACGGCTGGCGGCTGACCACCGGTGCCAAGAACACCGCCACCCGCCTCTTGGCCGAGACCGAGCGCCTCACCTTCGGTGACGGCGTCCTGCACGCGGGCTATGTCGAACCCCGCAACGCCGTCTTCCCCTTCCCGCCGCCGCTCGGCCCGCGCTCGATGATCGCCCCGTTCCCGTCGAGCGAGGTCGTGACGGTCCCGCGCCATGTCCCGGCCCGCGCCATCGACCTGATGCTCAGCACCAGCGCCTTCGAGGCGGCCGAGGCGTTCGACAGCGAGCACATCGGTGCCGCGGAACGGGCGGAGACCGACTTCACCGTCGCCGTCCAGGCGATGTGGGAAGGGGGCGGCGTGGCAGGGCAGTTGACGGGCCGTGACCTGTGGAGGGCCGGCGCGCTCGCCTCGGTGGAGGGCGCGGTGCGGATCGCGGAGGGCAGGGGGCCGACGAAGACGGGGGTCCTCGCACCCGGGGAGGCCTTCCCGGCGGAGCCGTTCCTGCGGGAGCTGGAGCGGCAGGGCGCCTTCACGCTCACGCTGAGCGGAAGGTGAGCGCGATGCCGTCGAACGAACCCGTCCTCGTGACCGGCGCCGCGGGAGGGCAGCAGGGTTCCACCGGCCGCCATGTCGTACGGCTGCTCCTGGAACAGGGGCAGGCGGTACGCGCCCTGGTGCGGACCGACGACGAACGTGCCGCCTCGCTGCGGAAGCTGGGCGCAGAGGTGGTCGTCGGCGATCTCCGCGAGATCACGGACGTGCTCGCGGCGGTGCGGGGCGTGCGGCGCGCCTTCTTCACCTACCCGGTGACCGGCGGCCTGCTCGACGCGGCAGGCGCGTTCGCGGCCGCGGCCCGGCGCGCGGGGCTCGAACGCGTCGTCGAGGTGTCACAGCTCGCCGCCGCGCCGGACGCGGGGACACCCCGGATGCGGCAGCACTGGGTCGCCGAGGAGGTCTTCGACCGGGCAGGGATCGGGGCGGTGCACCTGAGGGCCGGGGTCTTCTTCGAGAACCTCGACTTCCTGGTGCGGGCGGGCGGCGGACGTGAGCTGGCGATGCCGCTCGGCTCCCTGGGCACGGTGCTCCCGCTGATCGCGGGCGAGGACGTGGCACGGGTGGGCGCGGGACTCCTCACGGACCCGCTGCAGAAGTGCCCGGATCCGGTGGTGCTCCTGACCGGGCAGATCCTGACCGTGGGGGAGGTCGTGGAGACGTACGGCGGGGGTCTGAAGTACGTGGACGTGTCGCCGGAGGAGTGGCGGGAGCGGGCCACGGAGCTGTACGGCGACACGCATGTGGTGGCCCACCTGGACAAACTGTGGGAACTGTTCCGCCTGATCGGCTCGCACCACGAGCTGTACGAGGTGACGCCGTCCATCGCGCGGTTCGGGGGGAGGGCGCCGGGGACGTTGCGGGAGTTCGTCAGGGGGCGCTGAAGATCCGGGCCCTCCGGATATCCAGCCCGGGGTGCAGAATGATCGATCAAACGGCAACCTTGAGCCACCCCGCCCTCCGGAGGACAACGTGCACCCCGTAACCGTCATCACCGGCGGCAGCCGCGGCATCGGCGCGGCCATCTCCACCCGCCTCGCCAAGGACGGCCACCACATCGCCCTCGGTTACCACTCCGACGCCGACGCCGCCGAGAAGGTGGCCGCGGAAGTGCGCGCGACGGGCGCCGGCGCCCGCTGCGTCACCGTCCGGATGGACACCGCCGACGAGGCGGACGTCGACCGCCTCTTCGAGGCCGCCGCCGCGGAACTCGGCCCGGTCACGGGACTGGTGAACAACGCGGGGATCGGCGCCCCGGTGGGCCCCCTCGCGGATGCGGACGCCGCCGCCATGCGCCGCGCACTCGACGTGAACGTACTCGGCTACCTCCTCTGCGCCCGTCGCGCGATCCGCGACATGAAGCGCACCGGCGCGGGCGGCGGCATCGTGAACATCTCCTCCGCGGCGGCGACCCTCGGCGCCCCGGGCGAGTACGTCCACTACGCCGCCGCCAAGGGAGCCGTCGACACGATGACCGTCGGGCTGTCGAAGGAGGTCGCGGCGGACGGCATCCGCGTCAACGCGGTCGCGCCCGGCGTGATCTGGACCGAGTTCCACGCGGACCCCGAACGCCCGGCGAAGCTCGCCGCGGGCATCCCCCTGGGGCGTTCGGGCCACCCCGACGAGATCGCGGCGGCCGTCGCCTGGCTGCTCTCGGACGAGGCGTCCTACGCGAGCGGCACCGTCCTGCGGGTGGCGGGCGGAAGGTGAGCGGACCGGCCCGCGCGCCTGCCGCAGTCCCTACGCTTGGCGCATGATCACCGAATCCGCGCGCATCACACCGGACGTCGTCATGCGCCTCGCCACGCTGGAGGACGCGGACGGCCTCGCCCGTGCCTGTCTGCGCAGCCGGGCCCACCTGGAGCCGTGGGAGCCGACCAGGCCCGATGACTTCTTCACCTCGCGGGCGCAGACCGCCCGGCTCCGCGCCCAGCTGGAGGAGTGCCGGGCCGGGCGGGCGGTGCCCTGGGTCCTCGACCGCGAGGGGGAGATCGTCGGCACCGTCACGCTGTCCGGCATCGCCCTCGGCCCGTTCCGCAGCGGAGTGCTCGGCTACTGGACCGACGTGGACCACGTCGGGCGCGGTCTCGCCACCGCCGCCGTCGCGCGGGCCTGCGCGGCGGCCGACACCGAGCTCGGCCTGCACCGCGTCGAGGCGGGCACCCTCCTGGACAACGTGCCCTCGCAGCGGGTCCTGGCCAAGTGCGGCTTCGAGGAGTTCGGTGTCGCGCCGCAGTACCTGCACATCGACGGTGCCTGGCGCGACCACCGGCTCTTCCAGCGGATCCTCAACGGCCGTACCCCGTAAGGCGATCCCGGGGCACGGCCGTTCGAGACAGGTCCGCCTAAATGATGTCCTCCGCGATCTCCGCCTGCTCCCGCTCCGACCCGTACGCCGACGGCGTGCTGTAGGAGCGACGCGCCACGAACCACCACACCGTGGCGAGGGTCAGCACCACGACGAGCGCGATCGACGCGTAGTTCATCGTGTCGACCGTCACCGGCGAGGCCTGCGGCAGGCAGAACAGGACCGTCACGAACACCACCCAGATCACCGCGATCCAGCCGATGGGCTTGCTCCAGCGGCCCAGGTTCCACGGGCCCGGCTGGAAGCGGTCGCCCGCCCGCAGCCGCAGGTAGATCGGGATGGCGTACGCGGGAGTGATCCCGATGACGTTGATGGCGGTCACGGCCGTGTACGCGGTCGTCGAGTACAGCGAGGGCAGGGCGATGACGGCGGCAAGACCGACCGAGAGCCACACGGCGGGCACCGGGACCTGGGTGCGGGAGCTGACCTTGCGCCACACCTTCGAGCCGGGCAGCGCGTTGTCGCGGCTGAAGGCGAACACCATGCGGCTGGCGGCGGCCGTCTCCGCGTTGCCGCAGAACAGCTGCGCCACGATCACGATGAGCAGCAGGGCGGTCGCACCGGACTCGCCGATCGCGTCGATCATGATCTGCGCCGGCGGCACGCCGGTCTCGGTGTTCTGGGTGCCCGCGTAGTCCTGGATCGCGAACGTCAGCCCTGCCAGCAGCACGAAACCGGCGATCCAGGATGCCCAGATGGCACGCACGATGCCGCGCGCCGCGGTCACCGACGCGTTGGAGGTCTCCTCCGAGAGGTGCGCGGAGGCGTCGTACCCGCAGAAGGTGTACTGGGCGAGGAGCAGGCCGATCGCCGTGACGTAGAGCGGGTTGTCCCACCCGGTGTGGTTGACGAACTCGCCGAAGACGAAACCGGGCGACTGGTGGTGGTCCGGCACGATCGCCAGGACGCCCACGATCACCGCGACACCTGCCACGTGCCACCACACGCTGATCGAGTTGAGCAGACTGACCAGACGCACGTTGAAGAGGTTCAGGACGGCGTGCAGCAGCAGGATGCAGAGGAAGATCAGGAAGGTCTTCTCGGGGGTCGGCGTGAAGCCGAACTTCAGGTTGAGGAACGCCCCGGTGAACAGCGCGGCGCCGTAGTCGATGCCCGCTATCGCGCCGAGCAGGCCGAGGAGGTTCAGCCAGCCCGTGTACCAGCCCCAGCGCCGCCCGCCGAGCCGGTCGGCCATGTAGTAGAGCGCTCCCGACGTCGGGTACGCGCTGGTGACCTCGGCGAGCGCCATGCCCACGAAGAGCACGAAGAGGCCGACGCCCGCCCAGCCCCAGAGCATCACGGCCGGGCCGCCGGTGCCGAGCCCGAAGCCGTACAGGGTCATGCAGCCGGAGAGGATGGAGATGACGGAGAAGCTGATGGCGAAGTTGCCGAAGCCACCCATCCGGCGTGCCAGGACCGGCTGGTAGCCGAGCTCCCTGAGCCTCTGTTCCTCGTCGGGCAGCGGGGCCGCGGTCGATGCGGGACTCGACCAGGTGGTGCGGGACACGGATATACCTCCGTCGGGGGGCGGTGGACCGGGGAGCTGGTGGTGCTGATTCGGGAGGCTGCGGCCGGGGCCCGTGGCCGGGGGCGTCAGCCCGGGTCTCGTACGGCGCTCATACAGCGCGTACGTGCCTGCATGAAGGCCTCGGCCGCCGCGTCCGCGTCACCGGGCGACCGCGTGCGGTACGTCCACGGCGCCACGGTGTAGAAGGGGTCGAGGGCCTCGAACACCCTGGCCGCGTGCTGGAATTCATGCGCGCCCCATAACGCGTGGGCCAGGTGGCTGAGGTCCAGGAGCGAGGTCGCAGCGGGCAGCGCGTGCTCAAACCACAGGTGCAGCGCGCGCAGGGCCGAGCGGGTCGCGTCCTCCCCTATCCAGTGCAGGTCCAGGGCGTGTTCGGCGCCGCCGTCCTTGCGGTACCGCTCGACGCGCACATACAGGGGCAGTGCGTGGAGCGCCGATCCCGCGGGCGCCGAACCCGAGGCCCAGTGGGCGAAGTTGACCGCCTCGGTGAGCGGGCCGCCGGGGCGGCGGGTGTACGCGAACTGCAGCATCCGGTGGTAGGCCTCACGGTTGCCCGGGTCGCGCTTGTCGGCCTCCGCGAGGAGGTGCCAGGGGCCGGGGAACAGCATCGGCTCGGGGGCCGGGACCCGGTGCTCGTCCCAGCGCTGCCCCTTGTCGAGCTGTGCGAGGGCGAGCAGGCAGACCCAGGGCACGGGGTCCTCGGGCGAGGCGTCGATCGCGGCTCCGCACGCCGCTGCCGCCTCGCGCCACAGTTCGTTGGTGTGGCGGTGTCCGGCGCGATGGGCGCGCAGTGTCCGCTCGACGAGGACCCTGGTGTGCAGAACGGTCGCCGCGGCGCTGTGCGGTTCCTCGGCCTGCCAGGTCCTGACCAGATCGGAGCCGGCCACGGCGGCGGCCAGGATCTGCGTACGTTGCGTCCACAGTCCCCAGTCGGGTGTCGAGTCGAGCAGGTTGCGCGTCGACACCCAGCGACCCGTCTTGAGGTCCTGGAGAACGGCGCGCAACTGTTCGTCGTGGCCCGCCGGGTGGTACACGGGGCGGCCTGACGGAGTGGGCATGAATCCTCTGTGGGGGAGGTGCGGTGGGCTGGTGGCGTGAACTGGCCTAGGACGGAATGATGTTGTTCGGCGGTCAGTGTAGATCTGTAGCTTCTATTTTCAGGGCAGTTCGTGGATCTTTTCGGCACGACTTGTGTTCAACTCGGCGCGCCAATTGGTAATTTGAGGAAAAGTCAGTCGGGAACCGGCCAGTAGAGGGGCTCTTGACGCCCTCCTGGGCGCTGTAGCAGGCTTCCGCGGTGATCACCAATGGCAGCGGACCGCGCGGCGAGGCTGTCCTCGCCATCGACCAGGGCACGTCCGGCACGAAGGCGCTCGTGCTCTGTCCGGACCGCGGGGTGATCGGCTCAGGTGCCGCGCCCGTACGCCCGCGCCACCTCCCCGGAGGTCGGGTGGAGGTCGATCCTGCGGCGCTCCTCGCCTCGGTCGTCGACGCGGGACGCCGCGCCCTGGCCGACGCGGGGGAGCCCGTCGCCGCGGTCGGTCTCGCCAACCAGGGCGAGACGGTGCTCGCCTGGGATCCCGCATCGGGCCGCCCGCTCACGGAGGCGATCGTCTGGCAGGACCGGCGCGCGGAGCCGCTGTGCAATGAACTCTCCCCGTACGCGGATGAGTTGCGGCACCTCACCGGACTGCCCCTCGACCCCTACTTCGCCGCGCCCAAGATGGCATGGATACGCCGCCACCTCACCCGGGAAGGCGTCGTCACCACCAGCGACACCTGGCTGGTCCACCGGCTCACCGGCGAGTTCGTCACCGACGCGGCGACCGCCGGACGCACCCAGCTCCTCGACCTGGACGACGTCACGTGGTCACAGCGCGCCCTCGACCTCTTCGGCCTCGCCGACGAGCGGCTGCCACGCGTCGTCGACGCGGCGGGCCCGGTCGGCACCACGAAGGCCTTCGGCCCCGAACTCCCGCTGACCGGACTCCTCGTCGACCAGCAGGCCGCGCTGCTCGCCCAGGACGTGACCGAGCCGGGCACCGCCAAGTGCACCTACGGCACCGGCGCGTTCCTGCTCGCCCAGACCGGCGCCCGCCCGCGACGCGGTGAATCCGGCCTGGTCAGCTGTGTCGCCTGGCGCCTCGCGGGGGAGAGCAGCTACTGCCTCGACGGGCAGGTCTACACGGCCGCGTCCGCCGTGCGCTGGCTCACGGACCTCGGCGTGATCGAAGGAGCGGCGGACCTCGACCTGGTGGGCTCGTCGGTGGTGGACACGGGCGGCGTCACGTTCGTGCCCGCGCTCGCCGGACTCGCCGCGCCCTGGTGGCGCGGCGACCTGCGCGGCTCGATCACCGGCCTCGGCCTCGACACGGCCCCCGGCCATCTCGTCCGCGCCCTGTGCGAGGGCGTCGCCGCCCAGGTGGCATCCCTCACCGACGCCGTGGCCGCCGACCTGGGTGAACCCCTGACCAGCCTGCGCGTCGACGGCGGTCTGACCCGCTCGGCCGTCCTGATGCAGACCCAGGCCGACCTCCTTCAACTGCCCGTCGAAGTCTCGGCGTTGCCCGATGTCACCGCCCTCGGCGTGGGTGCTGTCGCCCGCATGGGCCTGGACCCGAAGCTCACGGTGCGGGACGCCGTCCCGCGGTGGCGGCCATCCACCGTGTACGAGCCGAAGATCGACGCCACGCAGGCCGCCGAGCGCCTCGGGGGCTTCCGCTCCGCCGTCGACGCCCTCCTCGACCGCGCGCCCGTACCGACGCCGTGAGCGTCACGGCCAAGGGTCCGCTGCCCTCCGAGCCCTACGACGTGACGGTCGTCGGCGCCGGAGTGGTCGGCTCGGCCATCGCCAGGGAGCTGGCCGGACACCACCGCCTCCGTATCGCCCTGGTGGAGGCGTCCGGCGATGTGGGAGACGGCACGTCGAAGGCCAACACCGCCATCCTGCACACCGGTTTCGATGCCGTGCCGGGATCCCTGGAGGCCCGTCTCGTACGGGAGGGCAGCCGTCTGCTCGGCGCGTACGCCGCCGAGTCGGGCATCCCCGTCGAACCGGTCGGCGCGCTGCTGGTCGCCTGGGACGAGGAGCAACTCGCGGCACTTCCGGGCCTGTTGAAGAAGGCGGAACGCAACGGATACGACGAGGCGCACATCATCGGCGCCGACGAGGTCCGCGCCCGCGAACCACACTTGGGAGAAGGCGCGTTGGGGGCGCTCTCCGTCCCCGGCGAGTCCATCATCTGCCCCTGGACGACGACACTCGCGTACGCGACTCAGGCCGTGCGCGGGGGAGTGGACCTGCACCTCAACTGCGCGGTGGAGAAGGTCGGCGCGTCGTCGCCCGACGGCTCTGCATGCCATGCACTGACCACGCCCCGCGGTGTCGTGCGCACCCGCTACCTCATCAACGCCGCGGGTCTGCACGCCGACGCGCTCGACCGGCGGCTGCTCGGGCGCGGCGAGTTCACGGTGACCCCGCGCCGCGGCCAGCTCATCGTCTTCGACAAGCTCGCCCGCGACCTGGTCAGTCACATCCTCCTGCCGGTGCCGACGGCGCTCGGCAAGGGGGTCCTGGTGGCGCCCACCGTGTACGGAAACGTCCTTCTCGGCCCCACCGCCGAGGAGTTGGACGACAAGAGGGCGACAGGCACGACCGAGGACGGCCTCGCCGGACTGCGCGCCAAGGGCCGGCGCATCCTGCCCGCCCTGCTGGACGAGGAGGTCACCGCGGTCTACGCCGGGCTGCGGGCGGCCACCGAGCACGACGACTACCAGATCCACGCCTGCCCCGAGGAGCGGTGCATCACCGTCGGCGGCATCCGCTCCACCGGCCTCACCGCCTCGATGGCCATCGCGGAATACGTCGTCGGCCTGCTCGCCGAGGCCGCGGGACCCGACCTCGACCTGACCGTGCCCGGCAGCCTCGACCCGGTGAGCATGCCGAACCTCGGCGAGGCGTACCCCCGCCCCTACCAGCGCGCCGACCTCATCGCGACCGACCCCGCGTACGGCAGCATCGTCTGCCACTGCGAGCGCGTGACCCGCGGAGAGATCAGGGACGCCCTCATCAGCACGGTCCCGCCCGGGTCACTGGACGGACTGCGGCGCAGGACACGCGCGCGGGGCGGACGCTGCCAGGGGTTCTACTGCGGGGCCGCGGTACGTGAACTCTTCGACGGCTGGGGCGAGTCGGGGGCGGGGCGATGAGGAGGCAGCGGCATGTGGACGTACTCGTCGTGGGCGCGGGCCCCGCGGGACTCGCCGCGGCCACCCGCCTCGCTGCTTCGGGCGCGGGCGCGGTGGAGGTCCTGGAACGGGATGCGCGGGCCGGTGGCGTGCCGCGCCACTGCCACCACGGCGGGTTCGGGCGGTGGGGAGTGACGGGCCCGCAGTACGCGGAGAGCCTCGTCGAGGCCGCGCTCGGCGCCGGAGCGGCCGTGCGGACCGGGGTGAGCGCCACCGGCTGGGCCGGGGCCTTGTCCCTGGACACGACGGGACCGCACGGCCTGGAGCGGATCACCGCGCGTGCCGTGGTCCTGGCCACGGGTGCGCGGGAACGGCCACGGACGGCGCGGCTCGTGCCGGGGACGCGCCCGGCCGGGGTGTTCACCACGGGGGAGTTGCAGCAGGCGGTCCACGTCTACCGGCAGGAGATCGGGACCCGGGCGGTCGTCGTGGGGGCGGAGCCGGTGAGCTACGCGGCGCTGTCCGCCCTGCGGCACGCCGGCGTGGAGGTCGCGGCGCTCGTCACGGAGGAGGCGCGGGCCCAGGTGAGCCCGGTACGGGCCGCGGCGGCTCGCTTCGGGGTGGCCCGGGTTCCGCTGGTGACCGGGGCGGTGGTGGCCGAACTCCTGGGACGCGGGCGGCTGTCGGGGGTACGGCTGAGGCGGCGCGACGGCCGGGAGCGGGTGCTCGCCTGCGACACGGTGGTGTTCACCGGCGACTTCGTTCCCGACCACGAGCTGGCCCGGCGCGGGGGAGTGCTCCTCGATCCCGGAACGCGGGGCCCGGCGGTGGACGGTTCGTTCCGCACCGCGTCGCCCGGGATCTTCGCGGTGGGCAACGGGGTGCACGCGGTGGAACCGGCGCGAGTGGCCGCGGAGGAGGGGGTACGGGTCGCGGGTCCGGTACGAGACCGTCTGGCGGGTGCGGGGTGGCCTTCCGGCGCGGTACCGCTGGTGGTCGAATCCCCACTGCGGTGGGTGGCGCCGAACCGGGTCGCGCCCGGTGCTCCGGTGGGGGCCGAGGTGGCCGAGGGGCCCGGAGGGCCTGGGGGCCGCTTCGTCCTGCGGACGGCGGAAGCCGTGTTCTGCCCCCTCCTGGTGGTCACGCAGGACGGGCGGTGCCTGCACCGGCAGCGGGTGATGCGCAGGGTGCTGCCCAACCAGGGGCTGTATCTCTCGGGGAGCTGGGCGGGGGACGCCGACGCGGGGGGCGGGCCGGTGCGGGTGGCCGTCGGCTGAATGGCTCGTGTGGTGGCTAGGGTCATCGCGGCGCGTGCGGCGGCTGCAGCCCATACGGCAGCTGCGGCCCGTCCGGCGAATGCGGTCCGCCCGGCGATCGTGGACGACCCGGCGGAGCCAGTGATCCGCGGCGCGTGAGGCTGGTGGAACAAGTCACCCTTCCCACTGGCGCCCGCTGCCCGTAGACTCCAAAACTAGCAGTGCTAATTTACGTCAAGGCCGTCATGCAGTGACCCCGCAGACGATGACCGCAAACGATCCGGAGCCGTATCGTGCGCCCAGTCCACTTCGCCGCAGCCCGCCGCACCCCCATCGGTAAACTCCGCGGCAGCCTCTCCTCCGTCCGCCCGGACGACCTCGCCGCCACCGTCGTACGAGGCCTCCTCGCGGGCACCCCCGAGCTGGACCCCGCCCGGATCGACGACATCTACTGGGGCGCCGCCAACCAGGCGGGCGAGGACAACCGCAACGTGGCCCGCATGGCCGCCCTCCTCGCCGGTCTCCCGGAATCCGTGCCCGGCGCCACCGTGAACCGGCTCTGCGCCTCCGGCATGGAAGCCGTCACCGCCGCCGCCCGTACGATCGCGTCCGGCGAGGCCGACATCGTCCTCGCGGGCGGCTCCGAGTCGATGAGCCGCGCCCCCTTCGTCCTGCCGCGCCCGGACGAGGCCCTGCCGCACAAGATGGAGACCGCCGACACCCGGCTCGGCTGGCGCCTGGTCAACCCGGCGATGAAGGACCTGCACGGCGTCCTCGCGATGGGCGAGACCGCAGAAGAGGTCGCCGAGCGCTACGGCGTCTCCCGTGAGCGCCAGGACACCTTCGCCCTGCGCAGCCACCAACGCGCCACCGAGGCCCGCAAGAACGGCCACTTCGACGACGAGATCCTGCCCGTCACCCGGCCCGACGGCACCCTCGTCGAGCTCGACGAATGCATCCGCGAGGACACCTCGTACGAGAAGCTCAGCGGCCTGCGTCCCGTCTTCCGCAAGGGCGGCAGCGTCACCGCGGGCAACGCGTCGCCGATGAACGACGGCGCGGCCGGACTCCTCCTCGTCAGCGAGGAAGCCCTGAACGAGCTCGGGCTCGAATCCCTCGGGCGGTACGTCGCGGGTGCTTCCGCCGGTGTGCACCCGGACGTCATGGGCATCGGGCCCGTACCCGCCACGCAGAAGGCACTCGCCCGCGTCGGCTGGTCCATCGGCGACCTCCAGGAGGCGGAGTTCAACGAGGCGTTCGCGGCCCAGGCGCTCGCCTGCGTCGACGCCCTGGGCATCGACCCGGAGCTGGTGAACCCGACCGGCGGCGCCATCGCCATCGGTCACCCCCTCGGCTGCTCCGGCGCCCGCATCCTGACCACGCTGCTGCACCGCATGCGCCGCACCGGCGCCGCCCGCGGCCTCGCCACGATGTGCGTGGGCGTCGGCCAGGGCAGCGCGCTGCTCGTCGAGCGCGGCTGAGTCACTCCCCGAAAAGGCTGCACGGAACGTACGGAAACGGAGCACCACCCATGGCCACGCTGTCCCTCGCCGCGATCCTCGCCGAACCCGCCCGTCGCCGGCCGGACCGCACCGCCCTCGTCGAGGGTGAACTGCGGCTGACGTTCGGAGAGTTGTGGAGGCAGGCCCGCGCGCAGGCGGCGGCGCTGGTGGGGCTCGGGGTGCGGCCGGGGGACCGGGTGGCCCTGATGGCACCCAACACCGCGGAGTTCCCGCGCGCCTATTACGCGATCCTCGCCGCGGGCGGCGTCGTCGTCCCCGTACACCTCCTGCTCTCCGCGGAGGAGGTCGAGCACGTCCTGCGCGACAGCGGCGCCACCCTGCTGCTGTGCCACCCCGCGCAGGCGGAGACGGGCAAGGCCGCAGCCGCCGCCACCGGCGTACGGATGCTGACCCTCGGCGGGGACGGCGAGCTGGAGACCCTGGCGGGCGCGGCCGAGCCGCTCCCCAGCTACGTCACACGTGACGCCGACGACCCCGCCGTCGTCTTCTACACCAGCGGCACCACGGGAGTCCCCAAGGGCGCCGTGCTCAGCCACCTCAACCTGGTGATGAACGCGACCGTCTGCGCCTTCGACTCCCACGACGTGCGCGGTGACGACGTCGCGCTCGGCGCCCTCCCGCTCTTCCACGCGTTCGGTCAGACCGTCTCCATGAACGCGACCTGGCGCGCGGGCGCGACGCTCGTCCTGCTGCCGCGCTTCGACGCGGCGCGGGCCATCGAGCTGATGGCGGCGGAGGGCGTCAACACCTTCCACGGGGTGCCCACGATGTACGTGAACCTCGTGGCCGCCGCGGCCACGGCCCCCGAACTCCCCACGCTGCGGCTGGCGATCTCCGGCGGCGCCTCGCTGCCCATGGCCGTACTGGAACGCTTCGAGGAGGCCTTCGGCGTACCGGTCTACGAGGGCTACGGGCTCTCCGAGACCTCGCCCACCGCCTCTGTGAACCAGCCCGTCTACGGCACCAGGGCGGGCAGCATCGGCCACCCGCTGTGGGGCGTCGACGTGGAGATCGCCCGAGCCGACGTCGAGGGGCGGATCGAGCTCCTGCCGGCCGGCGAGCTGGGTGAGGTGGTGGTCCGCGGACACAACGTCTTCTCCGGCTACCTGGGGCGCCCGGAGGCGACCGCCGAGGCCGTCGTCGACGGCTGGTTCCGTACCGGTGACCTCGGCACCAAGGACGCCGACGGGTTCCTGGCCATCGTCGACCGCAAGAAGGACGTCATCATCCGCGGCGGCTTCAACGTCTACCCGCGCGAGGTCGAGGAGGTGCTCATGCGCCACCCGGACGTCGCGCAGGTCGCGGTGATCGGCCTGCCCGACGACGTGCACGGCGAGGAGATCTGCGCCGTTGTCGTCGCGGCTCCGGGCTCGGCCCCCGACGCGGCGGGCATCACCGCGTGGTCCAAGGAACACCTGGGACGCCACAAGTACCCGCGCCGCGTCGAGTTCACCGGCGAACTGCCGCTCGGCCCCAGCATGAAGATCCTCAAGCGGGAGCTGCGCGTCACCTACGGCGGGGCGTAGTCCGGGCTGTCTGGTCCGGGCGGCCTGGTTCGGGCTGCCTGGTTCGGGGTGTCCCGGCGTCCAGGATGTGGCCGCTCCCGACGGCGTTGAGATAGTTGGGTCTAGCATTTGTTTTCGGCATGGACATATCTATCTGGGGTTTCGCCGCGCTCGCCGCCGCGGCAGTGCTCGTCGGCTTCTCGAAGACCGCCGTCAGCGGGGCCAACACGGTCAGCCTGGCGGTCTTCGCCGCGATCCTTCCGGCCCGCGAATCGACGGGCGTCCTGCTGCCCATCCTGATCGCGGGCGACGTCCTGGCCGTCCTCACCTACCGCAGACATGCCCACTGGCCCACCCTGTGGCGGCTGTTCCCCGCCGTCGCGGGCGGTGTGGTGGTGGGCACGGTCTTCCTGATGTGGGCCGACGACGCCGTCGTCCGTACGTCGATCGGGGCGATCCTGCTGATGATGGCGGCGGTCACGCTATGGCGCCGCAGGACCGCCGCGGACGAGGCCGAACCCGCGCGCCGCTCCCGGCTCAAGGCCCCTTCCTACGGCGTGCTCGGCGGCTTCACCACCATGGTCGCCAACGCGGGCGGCCCGGTCATGTCGATGTATCTGCTTTCCGCGGGCTTCCGAAAGCTCAGCTTCCTGGGCACATCGGCGTGGTTCTTCCTCATCGTGAACACCTCCAAAGTGCCGTTCAGCGTGGGCCTCGGCCTGATCGACGCGCACTCGCTGCTGCTCGACGCGGCCCTCGTGCTCTTCGTCCTGCCGGGCGCCCTCATCGGCAAGGCTGCCGTGCACCGGATCAACCAGCGTCTCTTCGAGCAGCTCGTGATCGGGGCGACGGTGCTCGGCGGCCTCCAGCTGTTGCTGCGGTGAGCCGCGACTTGCCGTGACGATCCGCGGCAGGTTGCCGCGGTGACTTGCCGCGGTGACCGCAACCAGCCGCGGTGAACCGCCCGGAACCCCCGCTCGACCGTGCCGCGTAGCCTCGGGGCCATGCATGTGCTCGTCCTCGGCGGAACCACCGAAGCCCGTCGGCTCGCCGCCTCTCTCGCCGCTCGCCCCGGCGTCCGTGTGACCACCTCGCTCGCGGGGCGCGTCACGCGCCCGGCCGCGCTCGAAGGAGACGTACGCGTCGGGGGGTTCGGCGGCGTGGACGGCCTGGCCGGCTGGCTGCGCGAACAGGAGGTGGACGCCGTCGTGGACGCCACCCACCCCTTCGCCGCCACCATGAGCGAGCACGCGGTCCGCGCGGCGGCGGCCACCGGCGTTCCGTCCGTCATGCTGCGCAGGCCGGGCTGGCGCCCGGAGCCGGGCGACCGCTGGCACGACGCCGCATCACTCGCCGACGCGGCGGCGCTGCTGCCCGCGCTGGGCCGCCGCATCTTCCTGACCACGGGCCGTCTCGGCCTCGCCGCCTTCGCCGACGAGCGGCGGCTGCCGGACCTGGCGGAACTCCACTTCCTCGTACGCTCCGTGGAGGCCCCCGACCCGCCGCTGCCCCGCCACACCGAGGTACTTCTCGACCGCGGGCCCTACACGGTCGAGGGCGAGACGGCGCTGCTGCGCGACCACCGCATCGACGTCCTGGTGACCAAGGACAGCGGGGGCGCGGCCACGGCGGCCAAACTCACCGCCGCCCGCGCGCTCGCCGTACCCGTGGTGATCGTCCGCCGTCCCCCGCCGCCGGAGGGCGCGACGGTGCTGCCGGACGAGGCGGGCGTGCTGTCACACCTGGAACATGGCCTCGGCCTCGGTCGCGGCTTCGGTTCCGGCCTCGGCTTCGGTCTCGATTCCGGTCGCGACCTGACCTAGGCCGTCCTCGACGGGAGCGGGAGTGGCCGCCGCGCCTCGGGGGCGAGGCCATGCTCCAGGTCCTCCACGAGCAGCCGCTTCGCGATCGCGTCGACCGCCTTGACGAGATCCTTGTCGGCGGGACGGCCGCTGTCCCTCTCCACCTGCTCGCCCAGCCACCCGGACCACGCCTTGCCGATCACGTCGGCCTCGCGTGCACCGGCGGGGGTGTGCGAGAAGAGCATGCCCGCGCGGGTGAGGAAGCCTTCCTCGACCATGCGGTTGAAGACCGGCACGAGCACTTCGGGCGGCAGCTGCCGCCGGGCGGCGATCAGGTTCAGATTGGCGTGACCGACCATCCGGTCGAAGAGCGCGACCTGCATCACGGCCCACGCGCCGGCCATGTCGAGCCGCGTGTCGGACTCGCTGATGACACGACGGGCGGTGTCCATGCCGGTACTGCGGATGATGTTCCCGACCGCCAGCTCAAGGACGCGGTCCGGGCTGCCGCCCGACGTCGGCGACGCGAAGCCCTCGCCCATGTCAGCGGAACTCATCCGCGCGCTGTCCCGCAGCTGCACCTGCTTGAGGAAGAGGGCCACCAGGAACCCGAGGAGCGCCACCGGCACCGTCCACAGGAACACCGTGTGCAGCGTGTCCGCGTACGCCTTGATGATGGGCGCGGCCGACTCCGCGGGAAGGCTGTGCAGCCCCTGCGGACTCTGCGCGGCCTTGGCCACCACGGCCGGATCCGCGGACCCGGCCGCGGCCGCGGCGGCGACCCCGTCCTCCAGGTTCGGCTTCAGCGTATTGGCGTAGATGGTGCCGAACACGGCGGTGCCGAAGGAGCTGCCGAGCGTACGGAAGAAGGTGACCCCGGAGGTCGCCGTGCCCAGATCCGCGTAGACGACGGTGTTCTGCACGGCGATCGTCAGGACCTGCATGCAGAGCCCGATGCCGGTGCCGAGGACGAACATGTAGAGCGATTCGAGCCAGGTACTGGTCTCACTGCCCATCAGCGACAGCAGGTAGAGCCCGAGCGCCATGACCAGAGCACCCACGATGGGAAAGATCCGATACGTCCCGGTCTTGCTCACCACGTTGCCGCTGAAGATGGAAGCGATGAGCAGCCCGATCACCATGGGCAGCGTCCGCACGCCCGAGATGGTGGCCGAGTCCCCGTCGACGTACTGCAGATAGGTCGGCAGGAACGTCATCGCGCCCAGCATCGCGAAGCCGACGATGAAGCTGAGGATCGAGCAGACCGTGAAGACGGGGTTGGCGAAGAGCCGCATCGGCAGCATCGGTTCGGCGGCCCGCGTCTCGACGACACAGAACAGCGCGAGCGCGACCGCGCCGCCCGCGAACAGCCCGATGATGGTGGCCGAACCCCACGCGTACTGGTTGCCGCCCCAACTCGTGGCCAGAATGAGCGCGCTGGCGCCGATGGCGACGAACGCGATGCCGAGATAGTCGATGACGGGACGCACCGCCGATTTCACGACGGGGATGTTCCGCGCCGCGGCGATCACCACGACGATCGCGATGGGCACGTTGACGTAAAAGGCCCAGCGCCAGGTCAGATGATCCGTGAAGAGCCCGCCCAGGAGCGGCCCGATGACGGTGGCCACCCCGAAGACGGCACCGATCGCACCCTGGTACTTCCCGCGCTCACGCAGCGGGATGACGTCCGCGATCAACGCCATCGACGTCACCATGAGACCGCCCGCGCCGATGCCCTGGAGGGCGCGCCAGGCGATGAGCAGCGTCATGTTCGTCGAGAGACCGCACAGGAACGAGCCGGTGATGAAGACGATCGCCGAGACCTGAAAGACGACCTTGCGCCCGAACAGGTCACCGAACTTGCCAACAAGCACCGTGGCAACGGTCTCCGCGAGCAGATACGACGTCACGACCCACGACATGTGCTCGGCGCCGCCCAGATCCGCCACGATCGTAGGCAGCGCGGTGCCCACGATGGTCTGGTCGAGTGCGGCGAGCAGCATGCCCAGCATGATCGTCACGAAGACGATGTTGCGGCGGCGCTTGTCCAGGACGGGCGGCCCCTGGGCGGGGGCCTCGGCGGCGGGCTCGACGGTGGTGGTCACACGGTCACCCTCACACCGCGCCTGCGCCTGTGCATGCGGGGCCGGTCCGCTCCGGTGACGGTGGGGGTGGGGCGCTGCGGTGACGGAGGGGCAGGGGCGGCTCACCCGACAGCCCCGTCGCTGGCTCAGCCGTTCACTCAGCCGTTCACTCGGCCGTTCGCTCAGTCCAGGTTGCGGCGCAGCAGATAGGTATCCATGATCCACCCCTTGCGCTCGCGCGCCTCGGCCCGGAGGGCCTCGATGCGGGGAGCGGCCTCGTCGAGGGGCCCGGAGACGAGGATCTCGTCGGCGGTCCCGATATAGGCCCCCCAGTAGATGTACATGTCACCACCTTCCTCGCCGTCCGCACCCTGGTACCGGCGGAAAGCCTGATGGGCGTCGAGCATCACCACGACGTCGTCGACGCCCTCGGGGAAGCCGCCGTCGGCGAGGCGCCGCCCCGTGGTGATCTGGACGGGCCGCGCGACACGGTTCAGGCCGGTGCGGTGCCTGGCGGCGAGCGAGGAGACGCTGCTGATGCCGGGCACGACGTCGTACGAGAAGGTCACGGCCCCCCGCCGGAGGACCTCTTCCAGAATCCCCAGGGTGCTGTCATAGAGAGCGGGGTCGCCCCACACCAGGAAGGCACCGCTCTCGTCCTCGCCGAGCTCATCGGCGATGAGCCGCTCATAGATGTCCGCACGGCGGCTGCGCCAGTCCCCGACGGCAGGGGAGTATTCCGCCCCGCCCGCCTTCCGGTCACGCGCGGGATCCCGCGCCTCGACCACGCGGTAGGCACCGTCGGCGCGATGCGCGTCGAGGAGATCACGCCGCAGCTGAACGAGGTCGTCCTTCTCCTCACCCTTGTCGAGGATGAAGAACACGTCACTGCTCTTCAGCGCCTTGACCCCTTGCAGGGTCAACTGATCGGGGTCGCCCGCACCAATACCGATGACACAAATCTTTCGCACCCCGAGAGTCTGCCGTACGGGGGTGGCGCGGTTCGCCGTGGGGCGGTTTGTCCGGGGCGCCGTCCGGCTGGGGCATCCGGTCGCTTCGGCACAGGCCGTGCCTGCTGACGCCGGGGTTGTGAGGGGCGTGGAGATGCGGCCCTGTCCGGGGCGGGGTCGAGCGGGTGCTTCGGCACGGGCGGTGCCTGCTGACGCCGGGGTTGTGAGGGGCGTGAAGATGCGGCCCTGTCCGGGGCGGGGTCGAGCGGGCGCTTCGGCACGGGCGGTGTCTACTGCTGCCGGGCTTGCGTGGTGCGGCTCGTCTGCTGCTGGATTCGCGTGGCGTCGCCGGTCAGCTGCTGCCGGCCCCGGCCCGCAGCTGCCGTGTCACTCGGAGGCGGCCCCGCGGTCTGTCCCGCCATCAGCCCGCTCGCCGGCCCCAAGCAGCCGCGGTGCGTGCTCGGCGGCGTCCACCGTCGCCCCGCCCCCCTCCAGTGTCGTGGCCAACTCCTGCGCCCACAGCACGAGTCCGTCCACGTCGATCCCGTACGGCCGCTCACCTCTCCTCCCCGCGTCGATCGCGCCAGCCCCCCTGAGCAGCAGCCGCGCCCCGCCCGTGAGGTTGCCGCGGGCCGAGTGGGTCAGCCCAACGGCCAGCTGGGCGAGCCCCTTCCACAGGTCGCGCTCGTCCTCGGGCCCCGACTTCCAGGCGTCCTCGAAGACCTCGTGCGCGTGAAAGGGCCGCCCCGCGTCGAGCAGTTCCTGAGCCTGAGTGACCGTCTCCTCGGGCGTACGCGTGACGCCTTCGGGCTGCCGCTCCACGCCTTCGGTGCCGTACGGCAACGGCCGCCCGAGACCATCACGCGGCCGCGCGTTGCGGGCCCGCCCTTCGGCGTCGCGGTCACGGCCACGGGCATCGCGGTCTTCACGGTCATCAGGTCCAGGTGCGGTGCTCATACCGAGATTGTCCCTCGCCAGACCCCTGGCGGGGGGCGCGGACCACCCCTGAACGTGGGGTAAAGTTCTGTCTGCGCGATCACGCAGAACACAGCGGGACACGCGCATCGGGACGTGGCGCAGCTTGGTAGCGCACTTGACTGGGGGTCAAGGGGTCGCAGGTTCAAATCCTGTCGTCCCGACGGAAACGTCGCAAGTAGGGGCCATCTTCGGATGGCCCCTACTTCGTGTTTGGGAGCAATTCTGGGAGCGGGGATCCGCTCCCTGTGCTCCCAGGGAGCGGGAGTCTGGGGGGCAACTGGGGGTGGACGGGTGGTCACCCGATCCGGTCGCTCCCAGGGAGCATTTCCGCTGGCTGGTCTGGTGGAGGGGGCAAGGGGTCGCGCTGTTCGCCCCCTTGTCCGAAAGCTTGTCATGGGGCCGTGCTCCCACTCGACCCCTTGACGGCTTTCACCGACCCCATGTCTGCGGGGGCTCCCTGTCTCGGTGCACACGTCATCCAGAGGTTGAACGCAGTGATGCCGTGCGGTGCAGGTCGGCGGGGGTGTCCGGCTGGGGGCGAGTGCTCCTGTGGGCCTGTGGGGCTCGAAAAGTCGTCGCTGCAGTTCAAGCGGCATGTCGGTACTCGTTGATTGCTCCGCTGAGGATCCGGGTGTGCAAGAGCTTGCGGGGCTCGAAACCATTCAGGACTGCTGGCTGTTCCTGGGCCTTGGGCGGTTGTTGATCGCGGGATCGGTGCGGCCGATGTCTGTTGTAGTGGTCCTGGTACTCGGCTGGGACCTGCCGGGCGTGGGTCTCGTTCAGGAGCAGAACGTGGTCGAGTGCCTCGCGGCGGATCGTGTCGATCACTCGCTTGCAGTGAGCGTTCATGCGCGGTGCCTGGGGTGCGCTGAGTAGCACGGCCATGCCTTCGGCTTCGAAGACGGTGTCGAAGGAGCCGGTGTACTTGCTGTCGCGGTCGCGGAGCACGAAGCGCAGCGACTCGACGCGGCTGCCGAGGTCATCGGCGAGATTGCGTGCCTGCTGGGTCGCCCGTTGTGCGGTGGGGTGGGCGGTGACGCCGGTGATGTGGAGTCTGCGGGTGCCGTGTTCGAGGAACGCCAGTGCGTACAGCCGGCTGTCGGTGATCGTGTCGACGTGGAAGAAGTCCGCCGCGATGATCCCCTGGGCCTGCGCGGTGAGGAACTCGCGCCGGCTCGGGCCGGTGCGGCGCGGGGCGGGGTCGATGCCGGCCTTGTGCAGGATCTCCCAGACCGTGGACGGCGCGATCGGGTGTCCCAGTCGGGCCAGTTCGCCCTGGGTCCGCCGGTGGCCCCACCGCGGATTCTCCTGCGCCAGGCGCAACACCAGCTTCTTGAGCGGGGGCTGCCGTGGGTGGACGCCCGGTGCGTCGGCGTCGGTCGGAGTAGTCCCACTCCTTGGCGATCAGCCTGCGGTGCCAGGCCAGTAGCGTCCCCGGTGTGACCGCGAAGACGCTGCTCCAGCAGCGGCGCGGTATCAGCGACGACAGCGCGGCCAGCCAGAACCGGTCCGCGGGCTCGTAGCGGACCGGACCGCTGAGTTGTCGTCGCAACACCGAGTTTTCGTGCTGCAGCACCAGTAGTTCGGCGTCCTTGGCCGTGTCCCGGCGTAGCAGGACCGCGGGGATGGACAGCAGCGCCCGGGTGGCCCGGTACAGCATCGAGATGATCACACGCGCAGCATCCCAGCTATCGCGGAGGGCCTGGCACGTAGGCTCCCACCTGCAGCGATGACTTTACGAGCCCCACAGGGCGGCGGCCCAGTCGTAGAACCGCCGATCCTCGCTGCATCGTATGCGGATCGGCGCGATCCTTCAGGCGCGGACGAGCGGGGTGTCGACCAGATGCTCGGCCAGGAACCGGGCCTGCAGTTCCCCGATCCTGATCACCTGTGAGACCAGGAGGTCGTTGGTGCCGTCGTCACCTAGCTCACCGGTCCGGGCGGCGGCATCGTGGGCCTCGACGAGGATGGTCTCGTGGACTTCAAGGAGCCGTGACAGCATCGCCGCACTTCCTCCACTCCGTTCGGAGGCCGCGGGATCGATGTGATCTCGGCGACGCGCCGGCGGCCGCCCACCGCGACGCCGCCCAGGGACTGGACGCGTTCGGCGATGGTGTCGACGATCTCCAGCTGTTCCCCCGCGTGCTTGTCGAGGACCAGATGCAGTTGATAGAACGTCGTCCCGCGCATCAGCCAGTGATGCTTCTTGTATAGGACGTAGAGGATCTGAGTGTCCGCCAGGACCTTGTTCAGGCGCTGACAGGAGTACATCCGCGCCTCGTAGGACAGGCCGATCGGGAACTGCTTGACGGTGCCGAACTCCTGGGTCACCTTGCTCCTCTGGTACAGCCACGGCTGGCTGCCGCTCACAGGCTGGTGGTGGTCATGGTGAGCCTCCTGTGGTGCCGTGCTGTGCATACCCGAGCGGCGTTAGGTGCCCCGACGCAGGGCGCATTGACCGGCAGCGCATGCGGTGGTGCCGGCCAGCGCACAGTGCGCGGTGTCCCGTGCCAGGAGTTCACTTTCGGGCAAGCGTCTGTGCGCTGGCGGGCACAGGCCTTCGGCCGGCCGATCTAGCGTCGGCACGGCGGCCCACGTCCGTGGAGCCCGAGGCGCGAGGAGAGGCAAAAATGAGCGCGAACGAGCAGGCGGATGTGGTGGTCGTCGGGTTGGGGCCGGGTGGTGAGTACGTCGCGGGCACGCTGGCCGAAGCCGGCCTTGACGTGGTGGGGGTCGAGGCGGAACTCGTCGGTGGCGAGTGTCCGTACTGGGGGTGCGTGCCCAGCAAGACAATGATCCGGGCCGGGAACCTGCTCGCCGAGGCGGGCCGGGTGCCCGCTCTCGCCGGCGAAGCGGTCGTCACACCGGACTGGGGCAGGGTCGCCGGACGTATCCGCGACGAGGCCACCGACGACTGGAACGACAAAGTCGCCGCCGACCGTCTCGCGGCCAAGGGCGGTCGCCTCGTCCGGGGGAGGGGCTGTCTCTCCGGGCCGCGCCGGGTGGCGGTCGGCGACCGCGCGATCGAAGCCCGGCGCGGTGTCGTGCTGGCCACCGGCACGCGGCCCCGGATCCCCCCGGTGCCGGGCCTTGAGGGGACGCCGTACTGGACCAACAGGGACGCCATGGCGGCCAAGGAGTTGCCGGAGTCGATGATTGTGCTCGGCGGGGGCGCCATCGGCGTCGAAGTCGCCCAGGCCTTCGCCCGCTTCAAGTGCGCGGTCACGGTGATCGAGGGGCAGGGCCGGCTGCTTTCGCAGGAGGAATCGGAAGCCGGTGAGCTGGCCACGGAGGTGCTGCGGGCGGACGGAGTCACCGTACTCACCGGTGCTCGGGCGCGGCGGATCAGCCATGACGGCACCGAGTTCACCGTCCGTGTCGAGGGTGACGGAGAGCCGCTTCGTGCCGAACGGCTTCTGGTGGCCACCGGGCGCCACGCCGATCTGTCCGCGCTGGCGGTCGACACGGTGGGGCTCGATCCCATGGCAGGAGCCGTGCACACGGACGGGCAGATGCGGGCGGGGGAGGGGTTGTGGGCGGTCGGCGACATCACGGGCCGGGGCGCCTTCACCCATGTGTCGATGTATCAGGCGCAGATCGCCGTCCGGGACATCCTCGGACAGCCCGGTCCCGACGCCGACTACCGCGCGCTGCCCCGTGTGACCTTCACCGATCCGGAGATCGGGGCCGTCGGATTGACGGAGCGGCAGGCGCGGGAGCGGGGGCTGCGGATACGCACCAGTGTGGTGCCCGTCGCCTTGTCCACGCGCGGCTGGATCCACGGGCCGGGCAACGAGGGGTTCATCAAGCTTGTCGAGGACGCGGACCGGGGCGTGTTGATCGGCGCGACATCGGCGGGTCCTGCAGGCGGCGAGGTGCTCTACGGACTGAACGTGGCCGTCCACGCCGAGATACCCGTCGACCGGCTCCAGCATATGATCTACACGTATCCCACGTTCCACCGGACGGTCGAGGCCGCGCTCGGAGCCCTCCGCTGAGCCGCCGCCCCCCGGTCGCCCACGCGGCCCCGGCGCCCGTGCGACGGCGGACCATGCCGGGCCGCGACCCCGGAGAGCCGCACAGGACCACCACATCGCTGGAGCTCCTCTTCGACCTGTGCTTCGTTGTCGCAGTGACGCAGGCGTCCGGGAGCCTGCACGAGGCGCTGGCCGACGGGGAGTACGCCACCGGAGTTCTGCGCTTCGCGCTGGTCTTCTTCACCATCTGGTGGGCGTGGATGAACTTCACCTGGTTCGCCTCCGCCTACGACCCGGACGACGTCCCGTACCGGTTGACGGTGTTGGTCCAGATCACGGGGGCGCTCGTGATCGCCGCCGGCGTTCCGCGCGCGTTCGAGGAGGGTGACCTGCGGGTCATCACCGTCGGATACGTCCTGCTGCGCACGGCATTGACCGTCCTGTGGCTGCGCGCCGCGTGGTCCAACCCATTCCGGCGGGCGACCCCCCTGCGCTTCGCCGCCGGAGTGACAGCCTGTCAGGTCGGCTGGGTCGGGCTGCTCGGCCTCCCGGCATCGGCACGCCTTTCAGGGATTGTGGTGCTGATCGTTGCCGAGGTGTCCGTCCCGGTGTGGGCCCAGTCCGCCGGGATGACCCCATGGCATCCGCGCCACATTGCCGAGCGCTACGAACTGTTCACCCTCATCGTCCTCGGGGAGTCCATCGCGGCGGCCACCGTCGCGGTCCGGGGCGCCTTCGACCGACACCACGGCACTGGTTCGCTGTACGCGGTCGCGGCCGGTGGCCTGTTCATGGCCTACGCCATGTGGTGGCTGTACTTCACCAGATCCGCGCATACCCTGCTTGCCACCACGCACCAGGCCCACCGTAGGAGATTCACCTGGGCCTACGGCCACTACCTGATCTTCGCTTCGGCGACCGCCGAGGGAGCCGGCCTGGCCGCGTACGCCGATCACGTCACGCGTCGCACGGACGACTCTCCGTGGGCCGCGGGCGCTGCGGTCACCGTCCCCGCGGCCGTCTTTCTGATCACCGTCTGGGCTGTGCACCTCAGGCCCCATCAGAGAACCGTGGCCGAGCGGATTCCGTATCCCGCCGCCGCGGTTGGTGTCCTGCTGGCCGCTTTCTCCCCGGCACCTGCCCTCACCGCCGGTGCACTACTGGCGGCCCTGGTCGTGGTCGTGACGATGGAACAGCGGCGAGCAAGCCCGTGGTGAGATCTCACCCTGTGCCGGGACCGAAGGGCCGCGCGGCGGCACTCACCGTGTGATGAGTGCCGCCGCGCGGCCGCCCTGTCGCCCGCCGCCTCGTCAGCTCGTCGCGCGTACCGCGTCGCGGAACAGTTCAGCGACCTCCTGGGGCCGGGACACGGCTAAGGCATGCGAGGCGCCCTCGATCTCGACGATCGTTGCCCTGGCCCGCTTGGCTCCGAAGCGCTCGACCTCGGGATTGATCGCCTGGTCCGCGCCAACCACGAGCGCCCAGGAAGACTTGGTCTTCCACGCGGCGGCCGAGGCCGTCTCCGTGCGTGGCCTCGGGAGAGAGGTCGTATTCGGGGAAGACCACAGCGGGCGTTCGCGCCGACGGCGAGCTCGCGCACGAGGCGGTCGTGGGTGTGGGCGTTGCCGAACACCCAGCCTGCGCCGTGGAGGCAGAGGATCACCGGCAGGGTGCCTGTCACGCCGGCGGGGCGCACGACGCGTACGCGGACGCTGCCCGTCGGGCCGCCCAGGATGGTGATCCATTCCTCGTCGATCTGCGGCTTGTCGATCTCGCCGGACTGCACCTCGTCGACCGGGAAGAGTGCTACGCCCTGTTGACCTGGACGTCGGGCAGGCCGATGCGCTCGGGCTGACACCGAACGGCTCGCGGTCGCCGGAGACTGCGCCGGGGCCACCCTCGCCGCCGCCCTCACGCTGCTGGCGCGGGTGCGCGGGTGCGCGGGTGCGCGGAGGCCCGGAGCTCCGTGCCCAGCTGCTGTACTACCCGCTGACCGACGCCCGTTGCGACAGCCCGTCCCAACGGCTGTTCGCCACGGGATATCAGCTCACCCCGTGATGCCGTGCGGTCCTACTGGCGGGAGTACGCGGTCGATCCTCGGCAGCGGGACGAGCCGACTGCGTCGCCGCTGCGTGCCAGTACGGCCGAACTGGCGGGGCTGCCGCCGGCGCTGATCGTGACAGCGGAGGCCGATGTTGCCCGGGACGAAGCGGAGGAGTATGCGGGCCGGTTGCGCCAGGCTGGTGTCGCCGCGACGGCGGCGCGATTCCAGGGCACGCTTCACGACTTCGTGTCATTGACCGCTCTGCGCAACAGTCCGCCGACACTTGCGGCGGTGCGGCTCGGTGGCAGATTCCTGCGCGCTCGCCTGAGGTGAGGGCGGCGGGGGGTGCCGGCTGCAGGACCTTGTAGTCGTCCGCTCCCGGAAGGTCCGGCATTCGGATCGCCTCCGCGCTCGTCGCCAAGGCTGTACGCCACGAGCAGCGCGCACGCCTGCTTCATCGCCATGTGGACTGCCGAGGGCAATCGCTGAATGGACAAGCCACACCTTGCGTGGTGGTGGGAGGGGGATCGAGGCGGCGCACTCATGTCGCGCTCCTCGTGATGTGCCACGGGGCGGTCGGCTTGGCAGCCCCTGGCGAACAGGTAGGCCAGGCAGGCTCGTTACGTTGGGCGGAAGGCAGGGAGTGGCATTCGATTCTCCCCAGCGCGGACAAGCACTCAAAAGCGGCTGCCCAGAGCCTGTTACGGCGTCAGCTTTGGGTGGCGCGGGAGTAAATAGGGCGGGCGCCTTGAAGAGCGCTTACTTGGCCCTAGGGCCAGTCCCGCCGCTTGAAAATCACGTACTTGCGCGTTGGCGCCCGTGACACCGTGCGGCTCTGGCCCTTGACCGGTTGTGCGCTGTCATGCCAACTCCTGGGCGCGGGAGGTCAACGCGGTCGGTCGGATCGCTCCTAGCTTGAAGAAGTGCCGAACCGCGGAGGCGGCGGGCACGTTACCGATTGCTTCGAGAGGACCCCTCATGTTCGACATCAACAAGGTGCAGGCCGCCCCGAGCAAGGATCTGCTCACGCCGGACAACTCGGTCATGCTCTTCGTGGACCACCAGCCGCAGATGTTCTTCGGTACCGGGAGCGGCGATCGCGCCGCGATCATCAACAGCACCGTGGGTCTTGCCAAGGCGGCGCAGGCCTTCGACGTGCCGGCCGTTCTGACCACGGTCGCCGCCGAGTCGTTTTCCGGCCCCCTGCTGCCGCAGCTCGCCGAGGTGTTTCCCAAGCAGGAGGTCATCGACCGTACGAGCATGAACGCCTGGGAGGACGAGGCGCTCGTGGCGGCGGTCAAGGCGACCGGGCGCAAGAAGATCATCCTTTCCGGCCTGTGGACCGAGGTCTGCCTCGTGCTGCCCGCCCTCTCCGCCTTGGAGCAGGGTTACGAGGTGTACGTGGTCTCCGACGCGTCCGGCGGCGTCAGCCCTGCCGCCCACGAGCACGCGCTGCAGCGGATGCTGGCCGCCGGTGCGGTGCCGGTGACCTGGGTGCAGGTACTTCTTGAGCTGCAGCGCGACTGGGCGCGCCAGGAGACGTACCCCGCAGTCATGGAGATCGTCAAGGCGCATGCGGGCGCGTACGGCCTGGGCGTCGTGTACGCGCAGAGCGTCATCGGCGCGCACGCGGCGGGCTGACCTCCTTGGACACCGGCATCCTGATCCTGCGTCTGCTGGTGGGCCTGCTCGTCGCCGGCCACGGGGTGCAGAAGATCAGTTCACACCTGGGCGGCAGGGGGCTCGAGGGCGGCGCGGAGGAGTTCCGCGCGGACGGGTTCCGCGGCGGAGTGCTGACCGCCCTGGCGGCGGGCGGGGGGCAGATCGGATCGGGTCTGCTGCTCGCCGCCGGCCTCCTGACCCCGCTGGCGGCGACCGGCGTCATCGGGGTCATGACGGTCGCTCTCACCGTGAAATGGCGCCATGGGCTATGGGTGCAGAACGACGGGTACGAGTATCCGCTCGTCCTCGTCGCTACCGCCGCCGCTCTCGCCGCCACCGGCCCCGGCGCCTGGTCCCTCGACGCGGTCCTCGGCCTCACGCCATACCCGCCATGGTGGGCCGCCCTCGCGCTCGTGGCCGGCCTCGGCAGCGGGCTGCTCACCCGGCTCGTCCTGCACCGGTCCGCCGTCCCGGCGCTCACCGAGCGCTGAGCGCGCCGCAGACCGGGTCCGGCCGCCCACTCCCCCCGACCGGGCGGCCGGACCCTCCCACCCTCTTTCCCGAACAGGAGCACTCGATGGACACCCTCACGACCCAGCGCGGCGGCCAGCCGCTGCTGCACCAGAAGGGCGCCGAGACCCAGGCGTTCGGCACGCTCAAGCAGCTGCCGATCGGGCTCGGCCACGACACCCGCATGTACGCCTGCCAGCGGCTGAACCGCGTACTCGCCGACACGCAGATCCTGTACGCCCTCTACAAGAAGCACCACTGGCTCATGCGCGGGGCGACCTTCTACTCGCTCCACCTGATGCTGGACAAGCACGCGGAAGCCCAACTGGGCATCGTGGACGCGCTGGCCGAGCGGGTCCAGAGCCTCGGCGGCGTCGCCGTCGGAGACCCGCGCCACGTCGCGGAGCTGACCGCTGTACCCCGGCCGCCGGATGGCGTCGAGCCGGTGCCCGTCATGCTGTCGCGGCTCCTCGACGCGCACGAGCGGATCCTGATCGAGGCGCGGGACGCCGCCGCCCGGATCTCGGCGGAAGGCGACGAGGGCAGCACCGACCTCCTCGTCTCCGACGTCATCCGCACCGGCGAGGCACAGGTGTGGTTCCTGGCCGAGCACCTCGTGGAGACCCCTTTGGTACGCGGCTGATGGACACGTACGACGTCGTCGTGGTCGATGGCCGGGTGGCGAGGTGGTGCCCGGACCTACCGGCAGGCCACCACGGCCGACGTCGTGCCCGGGCGGCTCGTCGTCATCGGCGGGGGAGCGGTGGCCTGCGAGATGGCCACGGCGCGGCGCTCGCTCGGCTCCTCCGTCACCCTCCTCGTCCGTGATCAGGCCCAGCTGACCGGCTGGGAGCCGTGCGCGGGCGAAGAGGTCGTGCGTGGCCTGACCGCAATCGGGGTCGCGATCCGCTTCGAGGTCTCGGCGACCCGGGTTGCCCGCGACGACACCACCCACGCCGTGACCGTGGAGACCGACGACGGCGCCGCCCTCGTCTGCGGCGAGGTACTGGTCGCCCTCGCCCGGCGCCCGCGCACGGCGGACCTCGGCCTGGAGGCCGTCGGACTGGCGGCCGGTGACTGGCTCCACGCCGACGACTCCTGTCGGGTCACCGCTCGTCGAGGGTGACTGGATCTATGCCGTCGGCGACGTGAATCACCGTGCGCCGCTGACCCACAGGGCCAAGTACCAGGCCCGCGCCTGCGCGGCGGCGATCGCCGAGCGCGCCGCCCCGTCGCCATCGGCGCGGGCAGCCCTGGAGTGCGCAACGCGACCGCTTCGCCGTCCCCCAGGCCGTTCCCACCCACCCACAGATCGCGAGTGTCGGTCTGGCCGAATGCGCGGCGCTCCCGCCCGACCGAGCACGCCCGAACGCTGCATCACCTGACAAGGAAACCCCCATGCACCTCACCAGGCGTACCCTCGCCCTCGCCCTGCCGGCCGCGCTGGCCGGCCTGATCGGCGCTGCACCCGCCGTACCCGCGAGCGGCCCGGTTGCCGCCGGCGCCGACCGGTACCGTCCCAAGCCCACTGTCGTCCTGGTCCACGGGGCGTTCACCGACGCCTCCAGCTGGAGCGGCACCATCAGGCGGCTCCAGCGCGTCGGCTACCCCGTCTTGGCCCCTGCCAACCCGCTGCGCGGCCTCTCGGCGGACACCGCCTACCTGCGCAGTGTGCTGGCTGCCGTCGACGGCCCCGTCGTCCTGGTCGGCCACTCCTACGGCGGCGCCGTCATCAGTGGCGCCGCAGTGGGCAACAGTCGCGTGCAGGCCCTGGTCTATATCGCCGCGTTCACCCCGGACAAGGGTGAGAGCGCAGCCGAGCTTGCCGCCAAGTTCCCCGGCTCCACCCTCGGCGACACGGTGAACCGGCAGTCGTACCCGCTGCCCGACGGCGGCACCGGAACCGAACTCGTCATCGAACGAGCCAAGTTCCACCGGCAGTTCGCCGCCGACGTCCCCGCCGCCGACGCGGCCGTCATGGCCGCGACCCAGCGTCCGGTCGCCACCGCCGCGCTGGAGGAGAAGGCCGGGGAAGCAGCCTGGAAAACGATCCCTTCCTGGGCGCTGATCACCACGGCCGACAAGAACATCCCGTCGGCCGCTCAACGGTGGATGGCCCGCCGCGCCGGCTCGCACATCACCGAGGTGGACGCGTCGCACGCCGTGGCCGTCTCCCGTCCCGCCGTGGTCGCCGACGTGATCCTCGACGCCGTACGGGCGACTCGCTGAGCCCTCGGCCTTCCCTGTCCCGTCCCGTACACCCCCGCAAGGAGTGCCCTTCATGAAGAACCGACCGACACTCGAACCCGCCGCGCAGGCCTTCGCCGACGCCACCGCCCAGCCGCCGTTCCTCTACCAGATCCCCGTGGCGGACGGCCGCAAGGCCGTCGACGGTGTCCAGAGCGGCGAGGGTGTCCCGCTGCCCGCCGTCGACGAGGAGTGGATCACCGTCCACGGTGGCCCGACCGGCGACGTCCGTGCCCGGATCATCCGCCCGCGCGGCGCGACCGGCCCGCTTCCCGTGGTCCTCTACATCCATGGAGCGGGCTGGGTGTTCGGCAACGCCCACACCCACGACCGGCTGGTCCGTGAACTCGCCGTCGGCACGGGGGCGGCCGTCGTGTTCCCCGAGTACGACCTGTCGCCCGAGGCCCGCTACCCCGTCGCGATCGAGCAGAACTACAGCGTCGCCCAGTGGGTCACCCGCGAGGGTCACCACAAGGACCTGGACGGCACCCGGATCGCCGTCGCGGGCGACTCCGTGGGCGGCAACATGAGCGCGGCCCTGACCCTGATGGCCAAGCAGCGCGGTGACGTCCGCATCGCCCACCAGGTCCTCTTCTACCCGGTGACCGACGCGGGCTTCGACACGGACTCGTACCACGCCTTCGGCGAGGGTTACTTCCTGCGCCGTGACGCGATGAAGTGGTTCTGGGACCAGTACACGACGCAGGAGGCCGAGCGGGCCCAGATCACCGCTTCGCCGCTGCGTGCCTCCACCGAGCAGCTGACCGGACTGCCGCCGGCCCTGGTCATCACCGCCGAGGCCGACGTCCTGCGCGACGAGGGCGAGGCATACGCGGCGAAGCTCCGCGCCGCCGGCGTCCCCGTCACCGCACTGCGCGTCCAGGGAACCATCCACGACTTCGTCATGCTGAACGACCTGCGCCCGACGCAGGCCGCGGAACTCGCCATCGGCCTCGCCACCGACGCCCTCCGCAAGGCCCTCGCATGACCGGGCCGTCGACGCACGGAACCTCCGTGCACGGGCCGTCGGCAAGCATGCCGGTGGCGGGCCTCGTCCCCGGCCCGCGCCGGGAACACGAGCACGCCGACCTCCTCGTCCGCAACGCCCTGGTCTTCACCGGTGACGCCGCCCGCCCCGAGGCCCGCGCCGTCGCGATCCGCGACGGCCGGGTCGCGGCCCTCGGTGACGACCACGGCCTCGCCCACCTCGTCGGCCCGGGAACGAAGGTGGTCGACGCTCTCGGCCGCCGGGTGATCCCCGGTCTCAACGACTCGCACCTGCACGTGATCAGGGGCGGCCTGAACTACGTCCTGGAACTGCGCTGGGACGGCGTGCGAAGCCTCCGCCATGCCCTCGCGATGCTGCGTGAGCAGGCCGGCCGCACCCCGAAGGGGCAGTGGATCCGGGTGGTGGGCGGCTGGACCGCCGAGCAGTTCGCCGAGCGCAGGATGCCGACCGTCGCCGAACTCAACGCCGCCGCCCCCGACACCCCCGTCTTCGTCCTGCACCTCTACCAGTCGGCCCTGATGAACCGGGCCGCGGTGCGGGCGGCCGGGTTCACCCGCGACACCCCGGATCCCCGCGGCGGCCAGATCGTCCGCGGCCGGGACGGCGAACCCAACGGCGTGCTGCTCGCGGCGCCGAGCGCCCTGATCCTGTACTCGACCCTGGCCAAGGCGCCGGCCCTCGACGAGGCCGACAAGCGGACGTCGACACGCCACTTCCTGCGGGAGCTGAACCGCTTCGGACTGACCTCCGCGGTCGACGCCGCCGGCGGATTCCAGAACTTCCCCGACAACTACGCCACCGTCATGGACCTGGCGGCGTCGGGCGAGCTGTCCCTGCGGATCGCCTACCACCTGTTCCCGCAGACGGCGGGCCAGGAGCTGGCCGACCTGAAGCGCTGGACGGAGATGGTCAAGCCCGGCGACGGTGACGAGTGGCTCCGGCTCAACGGCGCGGGAGAGAACCTGACGTGGGCCGCCGCCGACTTCGAGAACTTCTCCGAACCCCGGCCCGAACTCGCCGCGGGATACGAGGCCGAGTTCGAGAGCGCCGTACGGCTCCTGATGGAGAACGGCTGGGGCTTCAGGCTCCACGCGACCTACGACGAGACGATCCGCCGCGATCTGGCCGTCTTCGAGAAACTCGCCGCGGAGGGACTCTTCCCCGGCGGCAACCGCTGGCTCTTCGACCACGCGGAGACCGTCTCGGCCGGCAGCCTGGACCGGATCGCCGCCCTCGGCGGTGCCCTCTCCGTCCAGAACCGCATGTCCTTCCAGGGCACCGCCTTCCGTGACCGCTACGGCGCCGAGGCCGCCGCCCACACCCCGCCGGTCCGGGCCATGCTCGACCGGGGCCTGACCGTCGCCGCCGGCACGGACGCCACCCGCGTCTCCTCGTACAACCCGTGGGTGGCGCTCCACTGGCTGGTGACCGGGCGCACCGTCGGCGGCACGGCCCTTGGCCCAGCCGGGAACCCGATCGACCGGGAGACCGCCCTCGGCCTCTACACCCGCGGCGGGGCGGAGCTCACCGGCGAGCAGAACGTCAAGGGAATCCTCCGCGAGGGCTTCTACGGCGACCTCGCGATCCTGTCCGACGACTACCTCACCGTGCCCGAGGCCGTCATCCCCGACATCGAAGCCGTACTCACGGTCGTCGGCGGCCGGATCGTACACGCCTGTGCCGAGTACGCGGGTCTCGACGAGGCCATCCCGCCGGTGAGCCCGGTCTGGAGCCCCGTGGCCCACTTCGGCGGCTACCAGAGCGGCGCGCGTCAGGCGTCGCTGGTGGCCGAGGCCGTCGCCGAGTCCGAGCAGCACCGCCGTTGGCGTGTCGCCCGCGGCTCCGTTCCCGACACGACGCCGTCCTTCGTCGACCCCTGCTTCGAACACTGAAAGAGAGATCCACCCGATGTCCGCAGCTTCCCCCGCCGCCGACGACGGCGACACCCCGGCGGCCATGCCCCCGGGACGCCGTTTCGAGCCGGACCTCCGGTCGATGACCCGGATCAACCTGCGCCCCATCGCTTCCCCCATGCCGTTGGGCTTCTTCACGATCGCCATCGCTTCCGTGATGACGGGCTGCCTCCAGCTGGGGCTGCTCGGCGAGGCGGCCCGCCCCGCCGTCGCCTTCACGGTGCTCCCGGCCTTCGCCCTCCAGCTCCTGGTGAGCATCCTGGCCTTCGGCGCCCGTGACGTGATCGCGGCGACGCTGATGGCGGTGTTCGCCGGCAGCTGGCTGGCGTACGCACTCATCATGTTCAGCGGCGCGGCCGACGGCCTCCAGGTCCTCGGCGTGTTCAACCTGGCGCTCCTCGCTTTCGGGGCCTTGATGACCGCCGTGACGCGGCCCAAGCGCGCGCTGTGGTTCGTCATCGTGGCCTCCTTGCCCCGCTGGGCGGCCACCGGCCTCGCGGGCATCACCGGTGCCGAATGGCTGACGCTCACGGCCGGTGCGCTCGGCTTCGTCGTGGCGCTCGTCGCGATGTACACGGCGTTCGCCCTGATGCTCGAGGACATGCGCAGCGAGCAGGTCCTGCCCATCGGCCGCAGCGGCCCCGCCCACTTCGCCGTGGAAGGCGACCTGGCCGTCCAACTGCGCAACCTGGAACGCCAGGCCGGCGTGCGCCGCACGCTCTGACCCGGCCCCACCCACCCCGCCACCACACGACCGCACAGGAGCACCCATGGAACCGCAGGTGACGGACCGGCCCGAGAGGTCCCGGTACGAGATCCTCGCCGGCGACGACGGCGCCGAGACCGCGGGATTCGCCGAGTACCACCTCTCGGAGGGCGAGATCGCCTTCATCCACACCGAGATCGACAGCCGGTTCGCCGGCCGCGGCCTGGGCGGCGTCCTCGCCCGGGGAGCGCTCGACGACGCCCGGACCCGTGGGCTGCGCGTCCTGCCGTACTGCCCGTTCATCCGGGGCTGGATCGGCAAGCACCCCGAGTACACCGACCTGGTTCCCGAGGCGAGGCGCGCCCGCTTCGGTCTGTGAAGCACCGCGCGCCCGTCTCCCCATCCCCAGACCCGTCCCCCGTCACACACCGAGGAGTTCTCACATGTCCCGACACGCCCGCCCCACCGTCGTCCTGGTCCACGGCGCCTTCGCCGACGCCTCCAGCTTCGCCCGCGTCATCCCCGAACTGACCGCCGCCGGCATGGAAGTGCTGGCCCCGGCCGTGCCCAATCGCGGCCTCGTCGACGACGCCGCGTACATCGCCTCGGTGATCCGCGCCGTCGAAGGCCCCGTGATCCTGGTCGGGCACTCCTACGGCGGCGCCGTCATCACGCTCGCCGGCACGGAGGACAACGTCCACGCACTGGTGTACCTCGCGGGATATGCACTGGAGGAGGGAGAGAGCCTGGGCGAGCTGCAGGGCCGCTTCCCCGACTCCGGTCTCGCCGACGCGCTCGTCTACACCCCGTTCCCGGTGGCCGGCTCCACCGAGACCGGTACGGACGTCTCGGTGAAGACCGAGGAGTTCCCCGCCCTCTTCGCGGCGGACATCGACCCCGGCCTCGCCGCGGTGCTCGCCGTCTCCCAACGCCCCCTGGCCGCACGGGCCTTCTCGGAGGCGGCGCCGGTCGCGGCGTGGAAGACCAAGCCCGCGTGGGGCTTGGTCGCCACCTCCGACCGGACCATCAACCCCGATGTGGAGCGCTACGGCTACGAGCGCGCCGGCATGACCACCGTCGAGGTCGACTCCTCCCACCTGGTCATGCTCGCCCAGCCCAAGGCCGTGGCGGAGCTGATCCGGGAAGCCGCCCGGTCCGCCGCCCGCTGACCCGATCAGTCGAGATCGAACGATTAGTCGATTTTGTTCGAGCGCTGGTAGCTTCTGATCGCCCCCGAGAGCTCTTCGGCGGGCGATCGGAGGAGATACGCCCATGAGGTTCGGCGCGAGGCTCGCGCTCGCCGTCACAGCCCTCGCCGTCCTTGCCACCGCCTGCGGTGTTCCGCAGGACAGCGGTCAGCGGTCGCATGCCGCCGCGGACTGCGGACCGTATGCCAAGTATGGCAAGCACCCCGGCACCGAGGTCACCGTCTACGCGGAGAACCGGGACCGGGAGGCGGACCTGTTCGAAGAGACCTGGGCGGACTTCGCGGACTGCACGGGGATCGACGTCAAGTACGAGGGGGACGGCGAGTTCGAGGCCCAGATCCAACTCCGAGTGGACGGCGGGAGCGCGCCGGACGTGGCGTTCTTCCCTCAGCCCGGCCTCCTCGAACGCTTTGCGCGAGCGGGGAAGCTCAAGCCCGCGAGCGCCAGGGTCGCGGCCCTCGCGAAGCAGGGCTGGTCGGCGGACTGGAACAGCTACGCGACCGTGAAAGGCACCCTCTACGGCACGCCGCTGGTCGCCAACGTGAAGTCCTTCGTCTGGTACTCGCCGAAGTCCTTCCGCGACAGGGGACTGAGCGTTCCCCGCACATGGTCCGAGCTGATGGCCGTGACGGAGAAGGTCGCGGCGTCGGGCGTCAAGCCGTGGTGCGCGGGCATCGAGTCCGCCGAGGCGACCGGCTTTCCCGTGACGGACTGGATCGAGGACGTCCTGCTGCGTCAGCAGGGGACGCACGTCTACGACCAGTGGGTCGCCCACAAGATCCCGTTCAACGACCCGCGGGTGATCAAGGCCATGGACACCGTGGGGTCCATCCTCAAGAACGACCGGTACGCCAACGGGGGTTTCGGTCCGGCCCGTTCGATGGCGTCGATCCCCTTCCAGGAGGCCGGCACACCGATTCTCTCCGGTGACTGTGCGATGCACCGCCAAGCCTCGTTCTACGCCGACATGTGGCCGAAGGGCACCGGGATCGGACCGGACAAGGACGTCTACGCCTTCCTCCTGCCAGGGGCCGAGCCGGCCGACCGCCCCGTACTGGGTGGTGGAGTGTTCGCCGCGGCGTTCGCCGACCGTCCCGAAGTACGGGCCTACCAGGAGTACCTGGCCTCCGCGGACTTCGCGAACGCACGTATGAAGAAGGGCCCGTTCGTCTCGGCGAACAAGGGCGTGGATCCGGCGAATGCCGCCACCCCGGTCGACAGGCTCTCGATCCAGCTGCTCCAGGATCCCGGGGCACGGTTCAGGTTCGACGGTTCGGACCTGATGCCCGCTTCGGTCGGCGCCGGGACGTTCTGGAAGGGATCCGTCGACTGGATCGGCGGCGCGAGCACCCGGCGGGTCGCCGAGTCCATCGAACGGTCCTGGCCGAGCCACTGATGCCGTTCGACGTCGTCGCCCAGCAACCCAAGCTGCTGTACCTGCTCCAGGGCCTCGCCGCCTTCGCGGCGGTGGTCTCCCTGATCGTGCTGGCGCTGCACCGGGGGCCGGTCAGGAGAAGGGCCGCGGTCCTCCTCCTGCTGGCCCCCGCGCTGCTGCTGCTCACGGTGGGTCTCCTCCTGCCCGCTCTGCGCACCCTGGCGCTGTCGTTCACGGGGAACGGGGGAGACACGTGGGCCGGCTTCGACAACTACGTGTGGATGTTCACCGACCCCCGGGCGCTGGTCGCGCTGTGCAACACCCTGGCCTGGGTGGTGCTCGTGCCGTCGCTGGCGACCTCCGTCGGTCTGCTCTACGCGGCGGCCGTCGTACGGTCGCGGTTCGAGGCGCTCGCGCTGTCCCTCGTCCTGACGCCCATGGCGATCTCGCTCGTCGGCGCGGGTGTCGTGTGGAAGTTCGTCTACGCCTACCGCCCCGCGGAGGGCGGGCAGATCGGGCTGCTGAACCAGGTCGTCGTCGCGTTCGGCGGCGAACCGAGGCAATGGCTCGTGGACTCTCCCTGGAACGTCCTGTTCCTCATCGTGGTGATGGTGTGGGCCCAGGCGGGCTTCGCGGCCGTCCTGCTGGCCGGCGCGATCAGGGCCGTTCCCGGAGAGCTGACCGAGGCGGCCCGACTCGACGGCGCGTCCCCCCGGCAGATCTTCTGGCGGATCACCATGCCGTCGATCCGACCCACGCTGCTCGTCGTGGTCCTCGCCCAGGCGATCGGAACCTTCAAGGCCTTCGACATCGTCAAGACCATGACCGGCGGACAGTTCGACACGGGCGTCATCGCCCACGAGATGTACGACCAGGCCTTCCGCTACGGCGAGACGGGCCGCGGCGCGGCGCTCGCCGTGCTCCTCTTCGTCCTCGTCACTCCCTTCGTCGCCCACCAGGTCCGGGCGCAGCGGAGGGCGGGGTGAACGGCGTCCGGGAGCGTCTGGCCTCCCGCGCCTTCACGTCGGTCGCCGTGGTGATCGCGATCCTCTGGACGACACCGACCCTCGGTCTCCTGCTCTCCTCGTTCCGCCCCGAGGAGGAGATCAAGACGACGGGCTGGTGGACCGTGTTCGGCACGCCGCACCTCACGCTCGACAACTACGGAGAGGTGCTGTCCGGCGGCGGAAACGGGTCGGGGCGGCTCGCGGAGTACTTCGTCAACTCCGTCGTCATCACCCTCCCCTCGGTGCTGTTCCCGCTCGTCCTGGCGTTCCTGGCGGCGTACGCCCTGGCGTGGATCGACTTCAGGGGGCGGGACGCGCTCGTCGTCGGCATCTTCGCGCTCCAGGTCGTGCCGCTCCAGATGGCGCTCGTCCCCCTGCTGAAGCTGTTCTCCCAGGGCTGGCTGTTCCTGCCCGCCTGGGACCCCACCGGCCCCGCGCGTTTTGGCCAGGCCTGGTTCGCCCACACGGTGTTCGCGCTGCCGTTCGCGGTGTTCCTCCTGCACAACTTCCTCGCGGGGCTGCCCCGGGACCTGATCGAGGCCGCCCGCGTCGACGGCGCGTCGCACGGGACACTGCTGCTCCGGATCGTGCTGCCCCTGGCCCGCCCGGCCCTGGCCTCCTTCGCGATCATTCAGTTCATCTGGGTGTGGAACGACCTCCTCGTGGCCCTGACGCTGTCGGGCGGGACGGCCGAGACCGCGCCGATGACGGTCAGACTGGCGAGCCTGGCCGGGACGTACGGCAACGAGTGGCAGCGGCTCACCGCGGGAGCCTTCGTGGCGGCGTTCGTCCCGCTGGTCGTCTTCTTCGCCCTCCGGCGGCACTTCGCACGGGGACTGCTCGCCGGATCGGTCAAGGGATGAGCCCCGGCCGGTACGTGGGGGAGGGCATGGCGGTGCCCGGGAGCGCGGCGCTGAGCCGGCCCGGGCTGCGGGGCCGCGAAGCCGAGTTGGAGCGGCTGCGCGCCCTGGTCGATGCGGTGCGCGACGGCGAGGGAGGAGCGATCGCGCTGCTCCTGGGCGAGCCCGGGATCGGGAAGACCGTACTGCTGCAGGAGACCGTCTCGATCGCGCGGGCGCACGGGTTCCTCGTCAGCCACGGACGCGCCGAGGAACTGCACGAGCTGGCACCGCTCGCCTCGCTGGCCTCCGGCCTCCTGCACGGTGACCCGCCGCTGCTGTCGAGCACGGATTTCGCGGACCTCGCGGGCCGCCACGACCAGCGCATCTGGCTCGTCGAACGACTGGCCCAGCTGATCGAGGAGCGCTCGGCGGGCGCGCCCGTACTGATCGCGGTCGACGACGTCCAATGGGCCGACCCGCTGAGCCGGTTCGCCCTGAGTGTCATGCCGGCACGGCTGCTCAGCTCCCCGGTCCTCTGGCTGCTCACGGGCAGGAACGACCCGGAACTGTACGGGCAGGGGCCACGGACGACGACCCTCCCCCTCCGGCCGCTGTCCGGCACGGCCCTGGCCGAGCTGGCACGGGACGTCCTCGGCGGGAACGTGCCGACGCGGATCGCGGAACTCCTCGACGGGGCGGGAGGCAACCCCTTCCTCGCGGCCGAGATGCTCACGGGCATCGCGGCGTCGGGCGGGGACACGCAGGAGCCGCCGGAGCGGCTGGTCCTCGGTGTACGCGACCGGCTGGCGGATCTCCGGCCGGACACTCTCCACTTCCTGCGGATCGGCTCGGTCCTCGGCCGCGCGTTCTCGCTCGCGGACGCCGCCGCCCTGTGCGGCCGGCCCGCATCCGGCCTCAGCGCCGAAGTGGACGAGGCGATCACGGCCGCCCTCCTCCACGACGACGGTGAACGTCTTCTGTTCCGCCACGACCTGCTCCGTCAGGCGGTGTACGCCGATCTCGTCCCCTCCGTACGCCGGGCGCTGCACCGCGAGGCCGCGAGCCGGCTCGTCGCGGCGGGCCGGAGCTCCACCGACGCGGTCCCGCATCTGCTGAAAAGCGCCGAACCCGGCGACCAGGAGGCGATCGGGCTACTCGGCACGGCTGCCGCGGACGTCATCGCCGTGATGCCCGACCTCGCCGCCGACCTGGCCGTACGCGCCCTGGAACTCGTACCGCCCCATGCGCCCATGGCCTTCGACGTGGGGGAACGGGCCGTTGTCGCGCTGACCCGCGCGGGCCGGTACATCCAGGCACGGGAGACCGGGGACATGCTGCTCGCCCGGCAGCCGCCCCTGGACGTCTTCGCCCGCCTGCAGTCCGTGCTCGGCGACACGCTGTGGCACCTCGACGATGTCCACGAGCTGACCCGCCGCTCGACGGCAGCACTGGCAGCCGTCACCGACCCGGTGATCCGCGCCCGGCTCACCGCCCGGCAGGCCCTCGCCCGGTCCCGCGGGCGCGACCTCGGGGCCGCTCGCGAGACCGGCGAACGGGCGCTCGCCGAGGCGAAGCGGTCCGGTGACAGGGAGGCCCGTGTCCTCGCGCTGTGGGGTCTCGGCGAGATCGCCCTCAACGCGGGCGACTGCGCCGTCGCCGTCGAACACCACACGGCGCTGAGCGTGTTCGACACGGCCTTCCTGCCCGAGGAGGCCGTCGCCCGCATCCACCTGGACGACTTCGACACCGTACGGCGACTGCTCCGGACGGCGGGCGACGCGCCCCTGCGCCCCGCCATGCTGATCTGGGCGCAGGGAACACTGAACATGGGGCTCGGCCGACTCGACGACGCGGACGCCGACTTCGTCACCGCCGAGCGGCTCGAAGCGGACCTCCACGTGCCCGGCAACCTGGTCAACATCCGCGTCAACCGCGGCATCCTCGCGATGCTGCGCGGCGACCGCGAAGCCGCGCTGGAACACCTGGACGTCGTGCGGGCGGCCGTGGCCGAGCGGCCGAACACGGGCAACCACGCCACGCACCAGTACTTCGAGGCCGTCGTCGCCGAAGCCGGAGGCGACCACGCGGCAGCGGCCGAACTGGTCCGGTCCGTGCAGCGCGACCATCCCTTCTTCCGCTGGCGGCTCCTGCGCCCCCATGTCGTCCAGGCAGTGCGGATCGCCCTGCGCGGCGGGGACCGGAACCTGGCCGAGGGCCTCGCGGCCCAGGCGGCGGAGCACGCCATCCGCAACCCTTCCGTGCCGACCGCACAGGGGACGGCCGCCCACGTGGCCGGCCTGGTGAACGCCGACCACGGGCTCCTGGAGCGGTCGGTCCGCGTGCTGCTCACCGGCCATAGGCCGCTGCCCCTCGCCGCCGCTTCGGCCGACCTCGGACGCGCGCTTCTCGCGGCCGGCGACCCTGCTGCGGCACCCGCCCTGACCAGGGCGCACGACATCTACGCCCAGGCGGGGGCAGACGCCGAGGCAGAGCGGGTGCGGGCCGACCTGGAACGGGCCACAAGCCGCTCCGGCCGACGCACCGGAGGCCTCCGGCCGCGCCTCGGCCAGGGCTGGGAAGCGCTCACGGCCTCGGAACGCAAGGTGGCCCGGCTGATCGCCGCGGGCCACACCAACCGGTCGGCCGCGGAGATCCTCGTCGTCTCGCCGCACACGGTCAACACCCACCTGGCGTCGATCTTCCGCAAGCTCTCGGTGCGTTCGCGGGTCCACCTGGCCCGGCTCGTGCTCGCGGAGGACGACGCCGCAACAGCCACCGGTGGCTGAGTGACCTCGGCGCCCCCGTGCAAGGTGTGGTGCGCGGTACGGCAACAGGAGATGCGGGACCGGTCCTAGCGTGACGGGCATGCCGCGCCGCTTCGACGCGCGGACCAGCCGACCCGAAATCGAGGAAGCATCCCCATGCCGTACATCACCGTGGGCCAGGAGAACACCAACCCCGTCGAGCTGTACTTCGAGGACCAGGGCGCCGGTCAGCCCGTCGTCCTCATCCACGGCTTCCCTCTCGACGGCCACTCCTGGGAGCGCCAGAGCGCCGCGCTCCTCGACGCCGGCTACCGCGTGATCACGTACGACCGCCGCGGATTCGGGCAGTCCTCCCAGCCGACCACCGGCTACGACTACGACACCTTCGCCGGCGACCTGAACACCGTCCTGGAGACCCTCGATCTGAAGGACGCCGTCCTGGTCGGGTTCTCCATGGGCACCGGCGAGGTCGCCCGCTATGTGTCCACGTACGGCTCCGGCCGCGTCGCCAAGGTCGCCTTCCTCGCCTCGCTCGAGCCCTGCCTGCTGAAGAGCGACGACAACCCCGACGGCGTCGCCCCGAAGGAGTTCTTCGACGGCATCGTCGCCGCCGTGAAGGCCGACCGCTACGCCTACTACACGGCCTTCTTCAACGACTTCTACAACCTCGACGAGAACCTCGGCACCCGCATCAGCGAGGAAGCGGTCCGCAACAGCTGGAACACCGCGGCCCGCGGCGGCTCCTTCGCCGCGTCCGCCGCGCCGGCGACCTGGTACACCGACTTCCGCGCCGACATCCCCGCCGTGGACGTGCCCGCCCTGATACTGCACGGCACGGCCGACCGCATCCTGCCGGCCGAGGGGACCGCGCGCCCGTTCCACAAGGCGCTCCCGTCGGCCGACTACGTCGAGATCGAGGGCGCCCCGCACGGTCTGCTGTGGACCCACGCGGAGGAGGTCAACACCGCCCTCCTCGCCTTCCTGGCGAACTGACACCCCCCGTTGACCCGCTGGGGTGACGCCGGAGCCCCCGGCGTCACCCCGGCCCCCGGTTCCCGGCGCGGGAACCGGACGAGCCCAGGAGAGCAGACTCCCCATGCAGTTCGGCATCTTCACCGTCGGGGACGTGACCCCCGACCCCACCGACGGTCGCACCCCGTCGGAACACGAGCGCATCAAGGCGATGGTCGCCATCGCCCTCAAGGCAGAGGAAGTCGGCCTCGACGTCTTCGCGACGGGCGAGCACCACAACCCGCCGTTCGTCCCGTCGTCGCCGACGACCATGCTCGGCCACATCGCCGCCCGCACCGAGAAGCTGATCCTGTCCACGTCCACGACGCTGATCACCACCAACGACCCGGTGAAGATCGCCGAGGACTACGCGATGCTCCAGCACCTGGCCGACGGCCGGGTCGACCTCATGCTGGGGCGCGGCAACACCGGTCCGGTCTACCCGTGGTTCGGACAGGACATCCGTCGGGGCATCGACCTCGCCAAGGAGAATTACACGCTGCTGCGCCGGCTGTGGCGCGAGGACATCGTGGACTGGGAGGGCACGTTCCGTACGCCGCTCCAGTCCTTCACGTCGACACCCCGGCCCCTGGACGGCGTCCCGCCCTTCGTCTGGCACGGATCCATCAGATCCCCCGAAATCGCGGAGCAGGCCGCCTTCTACGGTGACGGCTTCTTCCACAACAACATCTTCTGGCCGGCCGACCACACCAGGCGCATGGTGCAGCTCTACCGGCGCCGGTTCGCGCACCACGGCCACGGCCGGCCTCAGGACGCCGTCGTCGGCCTGGGCGGACAGGTCTTCATGCGCAAGAACTCCCAGGACGCCGTGAACGAGTTCCGTCCCTACTTCGACAACGCTCCCGTGTACGGGCACGGCCCGTCGCTGGAGGACTTCACCGAGCAGACCCCGCTGACGGTGGGCTCTCCTCAGCAGGTCATCGAGCGGACCCTGTCGTTCCGGGAGAGCGTCGGCGACTATCAGCGCCAGCTGTTCCTGATGGACCACGCGGGCCTGCCCCTGAAGACCGTCCTTGAACAGCTGGACATCCTCGGCGAAGAGGTCGTGCCCGTGCTGCGGAGGGAATTCGCCGAGGGGCGACCGGCCGATGTGCCGGAGGCTCCCACGCACGCGTCCCTGCGAGCCGTCCGGGAGGTGTCCGCCGCATGAAGCTGACCGTCGTCTCCGCGGGGCTGAGTACCCCCTCCTCCACCCGCCTGCTCGCGGACCGGCTGGCCGAGGCGGCCCGCGACGAACTCGCCGCCCGGGGGCAGGCGCCGTCGACCGAGGTCGTGGAGTTGCGGGAACTGGCCGGCGACATCGCCGACCACCTCGTGACCGGCTTTCCGCCGCCGCGGCTGAGCGCCGCGATCGACACGGTGACGACGGCCGACGGCCTGATCGTGGTGACCCCCGTGTTCGCGGCTTCCTACAGCGGTCTCTTCAAGTCCTTCTTCGACGTGATCGATCCAGACGCCCTCTCCGGGAAGCCGGTCCTGGCCGCGGCGACGGGCGGCACCGCCCGCCACTCCCTGGTCCTTGAGCACGCCGTGCGCCCGCTCTTCGCCTATCTCCGTGCCGTCGTCGTCCCCACCGCCGTGTTCGCGGCCTCCGAGGACTGGGGCTCGGGCGGCGACGAGTACACCCACGGCCTGCCCGGCCGCGTCCACCGGGCGGGCGCCGAGCTCGCCACGCTCATGGCGGCGCGCCCGGCCGGTGCAGAGCCCGAGGACGACGTCACCGTCCTCGAACGGCAACTCGCCGACCTGCGCTTCGACTGAGACGGGCCCTTGGCCGGGCGACGGCGGAGTGGTGGGCTCGCATGGTTCATACTGTTCCGCCGTATGAGCGTGAACCGAGTGACGACGAGGACCGTGCCCGGCGACCTCGATCGTGTACGGGCTTCCCCCCACGGCAGGGACGCCGAACTGGCGTTCATCGAGGCGCGGCTCGACGCGCTCGACCGGGGCGAAGGCGGGATCATCCGCGTCCAAGGCCCCGTCGGCATCGGCAGGTCCAGGGTCCTCGCGGAGGCCGCGGCAGCCGCGGGGCGGCGCGGAACGAGGGTGTTCGAAGGAGCGGCGGCCCCGGGCGAACGGTTCGCGCCGCTCGGCCCGCTCCTCGACGGTCTGCTCTCCGGCGAGGAACCGCTGTCGGGCGCCGTCCGCCTCAGGGACCTCGCCACGACACCCGGCCGGCGCTTCTGGCTGCTCCAGGAACTGGGGGACCGCTTGAGGGAGACGGCCCGGAACGGCCCCCTGCTCGTCGTCCTCGACGACCTCCAGTGGTGCGACGACCTGACCCTTCTCACCTTCAACACCCTCGCGGCCGGACTCTCGTCGCACGCCATCCTGTGGCTGGTCGCCGTGCGCGGCGGCAGCGTGCCGTCGGGAGTGCGCACGACCCTGGACAGGATCCGGCGGGCAGGCGCACACGAGCTGGCGCTGGGAACGCTCGACGAGCGGGCGACCGCGGGGATCACCGAGGACGTCCTCGGTGCCGCTCCCGACCCGGACGTCCTCCGCGTCGTCCGCCGCGCCGAAGGGGTCCCGCAGCTGCTGGTCGAGCTGCTCGGCCCGCTGCGGGAGGCGGTGACGATCGAGAACGGCACGGCCAGGCTGTCGGCCGGACCCCCCGCCCCACGGGAACTCCCCTCTGTCGTGCGCCGCCTCGACCAGCTGTCCGACGAGGCACGGGAGCTGGTCCAGACAGTGGCAGCCGTGGGCGGCCCGGTCACCATCGCGCTGCTGGCCGAACTGCTCGGCAGGTCCTCGGCGGCGCTCATCACCGCGGTGCGGGAATCCCTCGACGCCGATCTGCTCGCCGAAGACGGCGATCACCTCGCCTTCCGCCACGACCTGATCCGCGAGGCGGTGGAAGTCGGACTCCCCCTGGCCCTGCGACGGGCCGGGCACGACCGGGCCGCCGAGCCGCCGCCGGGGAGCGTGGCCTTCCCCGCCGAGTGTCCCGGGTCGTCGGCCGGGAGGGCGGGGCCGGAAGACGCGACGGAGGCCGACCGGCTGCGCACCGCCGCGGCGGAACTCGCGGTCACCGCTCCGGGACTTGCCGCGGAACGGAGCCTCAAGGCCCTCGAACTCACCACCGCGGATGCCCCGGAGCGGCCGCGGGTCGTCGCCGAGACGATCCCGCTGCTCTGGCAGACGGGCCGGGCCGCCCAAGCGCGTGAGCTGGGGGCCGCCGCCCTGGCGACCGGCGGTCTCGGACCGGAGGACGAGGCGCGCATACGCCTTGCCCTGGCACGCCTCGCCGTACTGTTCGACTTCTCCGAGGCGATCCGGCAGGCCCGCGCAGGGGCAGCACTGCCCGGGACACCCGTGGATGTCAGGGGACGGCTGCTCGCCATGCTCGCCGTGGGCCTGTCGATGTCGGGCGAGCACTCGGCGGCCGAGCAGGTCGCCACGCAGGCGTGGGAGACCGCGGCGGCAGCGGGGGACCGGTCCGCCGAGGCCACGCTGACGACGGTCCGCTCCGCCGTGAGTTTCCACCGCATGGACTTGACCGAGGCGTTCCGGCAGGCCGAGCGGGCCGCCGCGCTGGCCGACGCCCTGGGCGTCAGCACCTCGCTGTGGGTTCCCGAGGCCTTGTGGCACGCTCTCCTGTCGAACACCACCGGACGCTCGGCGGAGGCGCTCGCCGCCGCGGAGGACGGCATCCGGATCACCGGGGAGCAGGGCCGGACGGCGGCCACCCGTATGTGGCTCATGACCCGCTCCCGCATCCTCCTGGAGGCCGGACGGCTGGCGGACGCCCGAGCGGACGCCGAAGCCGCGTCCGCGACGGCCGACGATCCAGGGCCCGGCAACCTCGCCGATGTCACGCTCCGGTACGTGATGATGCGCGTCGCCCTCCACACCGGCGACCGGCAGACCGCACGGGCGTACGCGGCGCAGGCGCGGCGCATGCGGAGCGACGACGCCCCCGTAGTCCGGCACTTCGGCTCCTGGATGCTGGCACTGATGGCCGACTTCGAAGGCCGGCCCGACCGTGCCATGGCCGAACTCGACGAGATGATGACGTCACCCGCCGCGGACCGGCCGGCCTACGCCGGCTTGGTCGACCCCGCCGACGCCCCGGTCCTCGTCCGCCTGGCGCTGCGTGCCGGCGCGCACGAACGGGCCGCGCAGGCAGTCACCCTGGCCGAGCGACTGGCCGCGCTCAACCCGCGCCTCAGGCTGCTCGCCGCCACCGCCGCGCACGCCCGCGGGCTCCTGGACAACGACCTCGCCCCTCTCGTACGCGCCGTCCGGTTGTACGAGGACTGCCCTCGGCCGTTGGCCCGGGCGTCGGCACTGGAGGACGCCGGACGCAAGCTGGCGGCCACCCGCAGGTCCGAAGCGGTGCCGTACTTCGACACGGCCCTCGCGCTCTACGCGCGAGCGGGCGCCGAGCGGGACGTCGCACGCGTCCGCCGGCGCCTCCGGGCAGCCGGTGTCCGCCGTCGGCCCTCGACGACCGGACTCTCCGGTGCGTGGCCCGAGCTGACGGCCGCGGAGATACGGGTGATACGGCTCGTGGCCCGCGGGCTGACCAACCAACAGGTGGCCGAGCACCTCTCCCTCTCGCCGCACACGGTGGGTTCGCACCTGCGCCGGGCCTTCACCAAGCTGGACATCACCTCGCGCGTGGCGCTGACCCGGCTGGTGAAGAAGCGCGACAGCGGAGAGTAGTTGCTTCGTATCCCCTGCGGGCGTCATGACAATGCACGATTCGTGTGATGTGCCGCCGTCGTCGCTTCCTCAGACTGATCAAGAGCCGCGGGCATGGAGTAGCCCGCGGGGAACGTTGGTCGAGAGAGGAACAGCGCATGACCGTAAGGCTCCAGCGAGCCCGCCCTGGAAGCCCCGAGCTCCAGGCGCTCGTCGACGAGCTCGCGGAGCGGATCGGCCGGTCCGTCGCCGTCGACGACCCGCTGGTCCGGATGGTCTGCACGAGCCGCCACTTCGGCGACGAGGACCGGGTCCGCATCGGCACCCTGTTGCAGGGCCGCGCCGACAACGCGACCATCCGGTACGTCCTCGCCCAGGGCGTGACCCAGTGGTCCCGGGCCGGATTCATCGACGGCCGTGACGCCCTCGGACTGCTGCCCCGTTACGTGGTGCCCCTGCGCGAGCGCGGGCATCTCCTCGGACTGCTCATGGTGGTCGTGCCCGGGAAGACGCTCACGGAGGACGAGACACGTGCCATCGCCCGGTCCGCGGACGCCATGGCCGCCCAGATGCACGGAGAGCACATCGCCGGCGACACCCGGAAGGCCGACGAGCGGGACCTCGTCCTCGAACTCGTCGGCACCGACGTCGCCGCCCGTACCACCGCACGGCGGCGGGGCAAGGAGCTCGGACTGCTCGGAGCGGCCGAGCACGTCCTGGTCACCATCGTCCGGCTGAGCTGCGCGACGGAGCTCGTGCGGCAGTGCGAGGCGGCCCTGTGGGGAGCTCTGGAGGGGTTCCGGCAGACGCGTTCGACCCAGGGCCTCATCGCGGTCGACAAGGAGCGGGCGATACTGCTCCAGCTGCGCGATCGCCCACCCGGGCAGGACGAGGTCACCGCTCAGTCCGCTCGCATTCTGGACGAACTCCGCACCTTCCTGGGCCCGACGGCGGACGCCGTGATCGGCGTCGGCGGCCGGCACCCCAGCCTGGACGACGCCTGGACGTCGTACGAGCAGGCGCTCGTGGCGGCACGCGCGGCGCACCGACTGCCCACCCTGAAGAGTGCCGGTGACTGGGAGCTGCTCGGGGAGCTCGCGGTGCTGCTCCAGCTCCCCGAGCACGCCCTGAACGCGTCCTTGATCCCGAAACCGCTCCGCGTCCTGAGTGGCACTCATGGCGGCGACCGCCTGCGGGACACCCTGCGCTGCTTCCTCGAACACGCGGGATCGATACCCCGGACCGCGGACACGCTGGGAATCCACCGCACCTCGCTCTACTACCGCCTGCGCCAGATCCAGGAGATCACCGGACTCGACCTCGACGACGGCGCCCACCGGTTCACGCTGCACCTCGGCCTCAGGATCGAGGAACTCCTCGCCCCGGGCGCTGACGGGACCGCCTGACCACGGACGCGCTTCGGCGACGCGACTTCGACAAAGCGAGAAGGATTCACGCCCCGATTCCTACAGCTCGCGGTGGTGCGGGCGGCGGGCCCCATTCGATGATGTCCGAGACGGGCGGGACCGATGTGCCGCCTCTGACCAGGGGAGAGGTCATGAAGGAACTGATCACGACGGACGGCGCACGGCTCGCGTACCAGGACACCGGCGGCGCGGGCGTCCCGCTGGTGATGCTGCACGGCTGGGGGCAGACGCAGGCGATGTTCCGCCACCAGGTCGAGGGGCTGGCGCCCGGCCGCCGCGTCGTCACCGTCGACCTCCGCGGCCATGGGAAGTCCGGCAAGCCGCGTCACGGCTACCGCATCGCCCGGCTCTCCCGGGACGTGCTCGAACTCGTCGACCATCTCGGGCTGGCCCGTTTCGATGCATTGGGCTGGTCCATGGGCGTCTCGGTGTGGTGGAGCTTCATCGACCAGTACGGGACCGGACGGATACGGCGCTTCGTCGCCGTCGACCAGCCCGCGGCGGTCGCCGCCGTGCCCTGGATGACCGAGCGGGAACAGCGGGACTCCGGCGCCATCTTCGATGTATCGGGGCTGTTGTACCTGGGCGCGGCCCTCGCGGGTGAAGAGGGCGACACGGTCCGCGCCGACTTCGTGCGCGGCATGTTCTCCGGCGAGCCCGACCCCGAGGTGCTCGCCTTCGTCCACGAGGAGATCCGGTCGACACCCGCCTACGCGGGCGTACCGCTGCTGTTCGACCACTGCGCGCAGGACTGGCGCGACGTGCTTCCCCGGATCGATGTGCCGACCCTGGTGATCGGCTGCGAGGGAAGCCATGTGCACCCCGATTCCCAGCGCTTCGTCGCCGAGCGGATTCCCGGCGCACGCCTGCACGTCTTCACCTCCGACGTGGCGAGCTCGCACTTCCCCTTCCTGGAGAACCCGCCGGCCTTCAATGCCGTGCTGGAGAAGTTCCTGGCCGAGGAGACGGCGAACGGGGTGTGAATCCCCCTCCGCCCGCACGCACCACGCACCTACGGCTAGGACCTCCATGACCCTCACACTGATGTCTCGTGTGCCCGAACGGACGCCCCGACAAGCGCCCGATCCGGCCTCGCCCTCCCCCCGCTCGGGGTGGCTGGTCCAGATGCTCTCCGAGATGCCGGAGACGAACGACCGGAACCATGTCTACCTCGGCGTCCATGTCCGCGGGCCCGTCACTGTCGTCCACGGGCGTGCCGAGACCCTGCTGGAGCCGAACGACCTGGTCTTCTGCGACCCGGCCCGACAGCACCTGCTGCGGTTCGGCGAGGACTGCCGGATGATCTTCTTCCGGGTGCCCCGCTGCTATCTGGGCGTCACGGAGCCGGAACTGAACCAGGTGCTCGGCGTACCCGTACGCGGCGGGGAGGGGATCGGGGCGCTGGCGTCCGACTTCCTGACCGCGCTCGCCGCCAAGGCCGAGTTCCGCCGGTCCACGATCGGGGACCGGCGTGCCCGGACGGCCGTACACCTCCTCTCCGTCCTGGTGATGGAGCTCCTCGAAGCGGATACGACGGACGAGGCCGAGGACGCGTCCGGGGCCGTCAACGAGATGCTGTCCCGTATCCACGGCTACATCGAAGAACATCTGATGGACCCGGACCTCTCACCGGAGTCGATCGCACGCGCCCACCACATCTCCGTCCGGTACCTGCAGAAACTCTTCCAGAACGACGGCAGCACGGTGAGCCACTGGGTGCGGCGGCGCAGGCTCGAGTTCTGCCGGCTCGAACTGGGCCGCTCCAACCGGAGGATCACCATGTCGGCGGTGGCACACCGCTGGGGCTTCAGCAGCCCCTCGCACTTCAGCCGCACGTTCCGCGGGGCTTACGGCATGAGTCCCAGCGAATGGCAGGCGCTGGCGACCTCGGCCTTCACGACGACGACTGCCGGCGCCCAGGACGAGCGAAGCCGCTGAGACGCGTGTGCGCCGTCGTGCCAGCACGGATGCGCCCACGTACAAGTAGTGCCGCTTCCACGGTCCTACCGTGAGTAACCGTCTCACGGACCTCTTGCCGCATTCCGGGCCGCGCCCTGGACCGTCGTGACGACGCCCCGCACGTGGCCCGACACCGAGAAGAGAACTCGCATGACCAACCCCACCGTCGTCCTCGTGCACGGTGCCTTCACCGACGCGACAGGCTGGATAGGCGTCATCTCGGAACTGCGGAACAGCGGTATCCCGGTGATCGCTCCGTCGAACCCGCTGCGGGGCCTGACCTCGGACGCCGCCTACCTCGCCTCCGTCCTGGCCCAGGTCGAAGGCCCCGCCGTACTCGTCGGCCACTCGTACGGCGGTGCGCTGATCACCGTGGCCGGCGCCGCGGAGAACGTCGTGGGGCTCGTATACGTGGCCGCCTACGTGCCCCACGAGGGCGAGAGCCTCGGCCAGCTCCAAGGAGGCTTTCCCGAGTCCCCGCTGACGGGCAGTCTGAAGACGTGGACCTACCCACTCCTCGACGGCGAGTCCGGGGTCGAGGTCACCATTGAGGAGACGGCCTTTCCCTCCGTGTTCGCGGCGGACGTGCCCGAGAGCGTCGCCGCCGTCCTGGCAGCGGCCCAACGCCCGCTCGCCACGGCCGCCTTCACCGAGACCGCGTCCGCGGCGGCGTGGCGGACCAAACCGTCCTGGGCCCTGGTGGCCGGGGCGGACCGCACGATCAGCCCCGAGGTCCAGCGCTTCGGCGCTGCACGGGCCGGCGCCGTAGTTGTCGAACTTCCGGACGCCTCCCACGCCGTCCTCCTCTCCGAGCCCACACAGGTCGCCGACCTGATCAGGGACGCGGTACGGGCGGCGAGCTGACCGACCTCCTCGACGACAGGAGCGGGACCGGGCGAGTCGGGGTGCCACCGCTCAAGGCGGTGTCGTTGATCAGGGGGGGGATCACCTCGACGAACACCGCGGCCGAGGTGATCACCGGTGGATCGGCGTCGCGGGCGGCGGTGAGCCACTCGTGGACCTCGCGCTTGCGCTGCACGGCCTTGGCCAGGCCCTCGCTGTCCAGGACGAGCGCGCCGCTCACGCGGCTGCCCAGGCATCGGCGGACGTACCGCTGGTGAGCTTGGCCCTCTGGCGTGTGGGGTGCTCCCGCAGAGGGTCGGCTGGGCGCAGGTTGATGACGACAACTCACCTCCGCCTGTACGGAGGAGTGGCACCCGAGTCTCTGAGCTTGTCCTTGCCGAAAAGCTCATCCGTGCAGGTCAGGCTGCATGTTGGTATTCGTGGAGGATGCCGCCCAGGCGGTCGCGTCTTCGTATGTCGAGGCGGTTGATCTGCTCGGGATCGGTGATGGGTGCGGGGAGGGTGTGCAGTGGGCGGGAGTTGGCGATGCCCTGATGCGGCCGATGCTTGTTGTAGAACTGCTCGAACTCGCGGAGAGCGTGGAGAAGGTGCCGGTGGTTCCAGACGAGGGTGCGGTCCAGCAGTTCTCGTCGGCAGGTCTCCACGCAGCGTTCCATGATCGCGTTCATACGCGGTATGCGTACGCCGCTGAGGACGACCTCTATGCCGGCGTCGGCGAGAATGGCGTCGAACAGGGCAGGGAACTTGCCGTCCCTGTCCCGGATCAGGAACCGCGCTCGGCTGCAGCGGTCTTCAAGGTCCATGACGAGGTTCTTGGCTGTCTGCGTTACCCAGGGCGCGTTGGGATGCGCGGTGGCGCCCAGAATGCGGATGCGGCGGCTTGCGTGTTCGATCACCGCGAATACGTAGAGCCGGGCTCCTGACAGGGTGACGGTTTCGAAGAAATCGCAGGCCAGGAAGGCGTCGCTTTGGGAGCGTAGGAAGTCCGCCCACGTGCTCGACGCCCGTTCGGGGGCGGGTGGGATGCCGGCGTCCTTCAGTATTTCCCAGACGGTTGACGCGGCTACTTTCACTCCGAGTACAAGCAGTTCGCCGTGCAGGCGCCGATATCCCCAAGTGGGGTTCTCTCGGGCCAGGCGCAGGACGAGGGCTCGGATGGAGCGGACGGTCCGCGGTCGGCCTTCTCGAAGGGGTCAGGACCGGATGGCGTGCCGGCGCGCGACCAGGTCACGGTGCCAGCGCAGGACCGTGTCAGGTCGCACCAGCAGCCGCATACGCCGAAGAACATTCTTCGGGAGGCCGTTCAAGAGCGCTGCCAGGAACGCTCGATCGCCTGCGGTGAAGGCGACTCGGTTTCCGTTCAGCTGCCGCTCCAGTACCGCGATCTGGTGGCGCAGGGCCAGGATCTCTGTGTCCTTGTCCCGGTCGGTCATGGGGAGCAGGCGCAGCATCGCGAAGGCGTTCGTCACGCCCAGGTAAGCGAGTTCCCACAGCACGAGCGATCATCATGCCGAGGTCATGGCCGCGCCGCCAGAGCCCCGGGCCACACCTGCGGAGGCAGCAACTCGGTGATCAGGTGTATCCGTTCTGACCAGGGTGGATGAGGTAATCGGCAAGGACAGCGGTGGGGCCGAGGATCAAGGGGCTGCTTGCGGTCCACGTTCACCACGTCCGTGAGGTCGAGTGAGCCGCACCGGGCACAGCGGCACCACCACGGACGCCGAGCAGAGCACGGAGCCGGGCGGCCCCCGAGAAAACCCCATTCGGGACAGCACGTCTCCTGCGTAGCATCGGCCGCAAACCCCCGAGGCAGCGCCAGACTCAGTGGCCAAGCTGCCGTCGAACTCCTAGTTGAGCCGTTTCGTTCGGCTCAGGGCGTTTCCCGGCCCGGCGGCGAAGCCATACACAGGAGAAAACGGCTGGCATCGGCAGGTATGCCCGGTACGTCTCAGCCGAAGCCCGACCCACTCTCATCGTCACCAGGCGGTCACGGATAGCGTTGCTTCGCTCGAGTTAACCCTCACCTCACTGGAGACAGCTGTGAACCGCACGACCCGGCTCGTGGCGGCCGCGCTCGCGGCCTCCGCCGCCCTGTTGCTGAGCGCCTGCGGCGGCTCGGACGACAACAAGGGCAACGACAAGATCGCCGGGGCGGACACCGGCTCGAAGAGGACGGCGTCACCGTCGTCATCCGCGACAGCGGACGGGATTGACCGGCCGGAGATCAAGCTCCCGAAGGACGACAAGCTCGTCTTCGAGGAGTCTGATGACGCGAAAGAGGCGTCTGTGCTCAATGACAACCGGGAATTTATTCGAGCCACGGATGATGCCATCATCCGCGGGAACCCGAAGTCCTCGGCCTTGAGGTTCTATGCCAAGAGTGACGCCTTGAAGGTCAGCGTGGATTGGGTGCAGCAGTTTGTAGACGCTGGACAGTCCGTCAGCGGAACGGTGCGCTATTACAACCGCGAGGTGACGTTCCTCAAGGACGGATCTGCGGGGCTCACTTATTGCGGCGACGAAACCAAGGCATACAACAAGGACCGCAAGACCGGTAAGCGCTCTGATGGCGTTTCGTCGAGCAGCGACGCGTACGTCTTCTACACCCTGCACCTTGAGAAGGACTCGAAGGGTGTCTGGCAGGCCGAGCAGATGATGTCGAAGAGGGGGGCTCAGCAGTGTCGTTGACGAGGACCGCGAAGTGCGGGCTGGTCATCGGCGCGCTGACCACCGTGATTGTCTCGGGCTCGCCGGTCGCCTTCGCTGAAGGGCGTGCCCCAGGAGGTGGAGCGAAGCCAGGCTCTCAGGGAGGCCAGCCAGCTGGAGAGAAGGCGGGGCAGGAGATCGGGGCCAAGATCACCTACAACCTTTCCAGGAACGGATCGGGCGGGAATGTCGGCGCCATCCAGCCTGTGGGTGACTGGACGCCGCCGCCCTGCTGGTTTGCGCCAAAGTACACACCCGGCCAGTACAAGGCGTACATGAAGGACAGCTGGTCCGTCGGAGGCGACCAGGTGGAGTGGGTGAAGGAAGAGAAAAAGCAGTTCGGAAAAGGGAAGCCCGACGCGGACTTCCACATGAAGGACAAGGACGATGGCTACTGGTGGGGCCACTTCGTCAACCGTGACCGGATGGATGAAACCGCCGCCTGGGAGTGCATGTTCCGCGACCCGTGGTGGGTCAAGAAGGGCGATGACCCCAAGGTTGAGCACGCCATTTCGCCCGAGATTCTCGCCGGGCTCGCCTATGAAAAAATCCGGGTGCCTGACACCTCTGTGACCATGAAGCCGCAGGGCGCGCAGAAGGTGAATCTCAACACCTGGTTGTGGCTCGACAAGGCCACGTTCAAGCCCGTGTCCGTCACCGCCAGCCTGCCGACCCTGGACATGACGGCGACGACCACCGCCGAACCTGTCGGCCTCCACATCGAGCCAGGTACCGAGCAAGCCAAGGTCTTCCCGGCATCCGGTGACTGTCCGATCAACGCGGACGGCAGCATCGGCGAGCCGTATGCGAAGGGGAAGGCGGACCAAGAGCCGCCGTGTGGGATGGCCTACCTCAGGTCCACGTCCGGGACTGGCCCGTACCAGTTCAAGGCGTCCGTCACTTGGAAGGTCTCCTGGAACGGCACGGGTGGCGTGAAGGGCGACCTGCCGGACGGCACCTTCGAGACCACCCAGGACGTGAACGTCCAGGAGATCCAGTCCATCAACCGCTGACCGAGGCCGTCGGCCGGTCAGCACACCACGGACAGAACCATCTCAACCCACGGGGGCGGGCAGCATGTCGGACTTGAAGAAGGATGCGGAAGCCCTGCATAAAGCGGCCTCCGCGCTGGGCAAGGTGGATCACCACACGCGCAAGCCGCTCCATGACTTCAAGGCCGCGTCACATGACCTGTCCGCCTTCGGCGTGCTGGGCTCGCTGATGAGCGCCAAGGACGACATCCAGGACGGCATGGACACCATCGCCAAACTCACCAAGAACCTGCACAAGGAGTGGGAGGCCGAGGCGAAGTTCCTGGGCCACGTCTCCGACGCCTTCGACCTGCTGGACGTCCTGCTGACCGCCGCGGCCCGCGCCAAGAAGGGCTGAGCCGTACATGGGCTTCGATATCATCCCCGGCGACATCGACATTGACATAGACGCCGAAGACCTCAACCCGCTGCACTGGATCAACAAAGCCAACCACGCCTTCGGCGACACCCTCGCCAGCGGCCTGGAGTTCCTCGGCATCACCGACCCCGCCGTCGACCCCGACGGTATCCGCGAGATCGCCAAGCAGTGGCGGGCCCTGGCCAAGGGCCTCGACGCCGCCGCTCACGACGCCAAGTCGGCGCTCCAGGGTCTGGAGTGGGACGGCCAAGCCGCCAAGGCACTCCACAAGCGGGCCGAGGCCAGCCGAACGCAGGCCACCGACATGGCTGACTCGCTGCGCGACGGCGCCAAGGCACTGGACGACTTCGCCGACGAAGCCCACGAACTCCTTTCCGAGATCGGCGTGATCCTCGCGGAGATCGCCGAGTTCGAAATCGCGGGCCTGGCCCTGTCCGTGCTGACCGGCGGCCTCTCCGCGATCGCCGGCAGCCTCGCGGCTGGTGCACGGGCCGCGAAGGTAGTGGCGCTGATCGCCCGGATCGAGAAGTCCGGGACCCGCATGGCCTCGGTCATCCGCACCGTCATGGAGGCGATACGCGGCCTGGGGCGGGCGCTGAAGGCTCTCGGAGAGATCAAGACGATTGCGAAGGCCGGCAAGCTCGCCGGCGAGGGCATGAAGTTCTCGGCCTTCGACGCCCTGTTGCAGGATCCGGGGACGTTCAAGGATCCGGAGAAACTGGCGGAGACCCTGGGCCTGGGGGCCGCTTTCGGAGTCGGTGCGGGCGGCCTGGGCAAGGTCCTCGGCAAGGGCCTGGGCAAAACTCAAGCCCAGCGAGCTCGCCAAACTCGGCAAGACGTTGGGGCTCGACGGCTCCGGCCTGTCTCGGCTCAAGCTGCGCCCCTCGGAAATGGAGAAGCTGCCAGCCTCCATCCGAGCTGTGCTCAAGAAGTGCAAGTTCGACCCGATCGACGTGGCAACCGGCGACATGCTGCTGCCCCAGACTGACGTCGAAATACTCGGATCGCTGCCCCTGATGCTGACGCGGACGCATGTGTCGTCGTACCGGTGGGGCGGGTGGTTCGGCCCTTCCTGGGCTTCCACCCTCGATCAGCGCCTCCAGATCGACGATGACGCGATCACCTACGCCGCACCCGACGGCGCGCGGCTGGTCTATCCGCTCCCGACCGTCGGCAGAAACGATCCTGTCTACGCCGAACTCGGCCCCCGAATACCTCTGACCTGGGACACGGAAGTCGACGGCGCTCTACGCCTGACTGACCCGGACACCGGGCACTCCTACGTCTTCCACTCCCCGTGTCCCATCGACGACGGGCAGGCGGTCGACCTGCCCCTGCAGGCCGTCGTGGACCGCAATGGCCAGCGCATCACCCTGCGCTACACATCCGACGGCACTCCGGTGGAGGTTGCCCACTCCGGCGGCTACCGCATCGCCATCGACCACCACCGCGACCTGCCCCGCATCAGCGGCCTGCGCCTGCTCGACCCCAAACACCCCGACGCCGACGGCACGGTCCTCATCTCCTACGGCTACAACGACGACGGACACCTCACCGAGGTCACCAACTCCTCCGCTCTGCCCATGCGGTACACATACGATGCCGCGGGCCGCATCACCTCGTGGACCGACCGCAACGACACCTCCTACGCCTACTCCTACGACGAGCACGGGCGGGTCATTCGCACCGCGGGCAGCGACGGTTTCCTCTCCGGCACCCTCGACTACGACGCCGCGGCGCGCGTCACCACGGCCACCAACTCGCTCGGGCACATCAGCCGTTACGAACACAACGAGGCACTGCGCCTGACCCGAGAGACCGACCCGCTCGGGAATACCACGCTCCAGGAATGGGACAGCGAGCACCGGCTCACGGCGGTGACCGATCCCCTCGGCCACACCACCCGATACACCTACGACGAGCAGAGCCGCGTCACCTCCGTCCAGCTCCCGGACCACCACGAAGCGCGCGCGGAATACAACGAACTCGGCCTGCCAACAGCTATCACCGAGGCCGACGGCGGCCAGTGGCTCCACGCCTACGACGAACGCGGTAACCGCATCGCCCTGACCGATCCGGCCGGGGGGACCACTCACTACACCTTCACCTCGGCGGGCCATCTCTCCAGCGTCACCGACGCCTTGGGCAACACCCTGCGGGTACGCACCGACACGGCAGGGCTCCCGATCAAGGTCACTGACCCGCTCGGCGCCCGCATCAGCTACGAACGCGACTCGTTCGGCCGGCCGGTCACCATCACCGACCCGCTGGGAGCCAGAACCCATCTGGCCTGGACAGTGGAAGGGAAGATCACCTCCCACACCCTCCCGGATGGAACCAGCGAGTCATGGGAGTACGACGCCGAAGGCAACTGCATCACGCACACCGATGGGCTCGGCCGTATATCCCGCTTCGAGTACACCCACTTCGACCTGCTCTCGGCCCGCACCGGTCCCGACGGTTTGCGCTACACCTTCACCCATGACACAGAACGCCGTCTCACCCAGGTCGCCAATCCACTGGGCGCGACCTGGACGTATCACTTCGACCCCGCGGGCTCCCTGGTCGGCGAGACGGACTTCGACGGTCGCAGCCTCGCCTACGTCCATGACGCCGCAGGTCGGCTCACAGCCCGCACCACCGCTGCCGAGCAGACCATCCGCTACGAACGCGACCCCATGGGCCGCACCCTCGTCAAGGACGCGGCCGGCGCCGTCACCACCTACACCTATGACGCCGCAGGCCGCCTGACCTCGGCCAATAGCCCCGACGCAGTACTGCACCTCCACCGTGATGCGGCGGGACAACTCCTTTCCGAGACAGTCAACAACCGCACCACCCGCTACACCTACGATCACCTGGGGCGCCCCACATCCCGCACCACCCCCACCGGCGCGACGAGCACATACGCCTACGACGCCGCAGGCAACCGCACCCATCTGGCGACCGGCGGCCGCACCCTGACCTCCGAGCACGATGCAGCCGGGCATGAGCTCTCCCGCCGCATCGGCGACGAACTCACTCTGGCCAGCACCTACGATCCCCTCGGGCGGCTGACCAGCCATACGGTCGCCAACGCCACCGGCACCACCGTCCAGCAACGCGCCTACACCTACCGGGCCGACGGCTCCCTGGCCGCCCTCGACGACCAGATCAACGGGTCCCGCCGCTTCGACCTCGACTCCACGGGCCGTGTCACCGGAGTCCACGCCGGCGACTGGACCGAGGCCTATGCCTACGACGAGACCGGCAACCAGACCCACGCCTCCTGGCCCTCCACTCACCCCGATCACGAGGCCACCGGCACTCGAACCTACGCCGGCACCCGCATCACCCAAGCCGGCCGCATCCGCTACGAACACGACGCCGCCGGACGCGTCACCCTGCGCCGGCAACGCCGCTTGTCGCGTAAACCAGACACGTGGCAATACGTCTGGGACGCCGAAGACCGCCTGGTGTCGGTCATCACCCCGGACGGGACCCGATGGCGCTACCACTACGACGCCCTCGGCCGCCGTATCGCCAAGCTCCGCCTGGCCGACGACGGACAATCCATCCTCGAGCGCGTCGACTTCACCTGGGACGGCACCACCCTCTGCGAACAGACCAGCGCCTCGGCGGAACTGCCGAAACCGGTCACGCTCACCTGGGACCACGACGGCCTGCGACCTGTCGCCCAGATCGAACGCATTGCCGCCGCCGACGCACCGCAAGACGAGATCGACTCCCGCTTTTTCGCGATCGTCACCGATCTCGTCGGCACACCGACCGAACTCATTGACGAGCACGGCGACATAGCCTGGCGTACCCGCAGCACGCTGTGGGGCTCCACCGCATGGGCCACCGATGGTGCCGCGTTTACACCCTTGCGTTTCCCGGGACAGTACTTCGATCCTGAAACCGGTCTTCACTACAACTATCTTCGCTACTACGACCCTCAGACTGCACGCTATTTCACACTCGACCCTCTCGGCCTCGCCCCAGCGCCCAATCCGGTCAGCTACGTCCCCAACCCGCATATCTGGGTTGACCCCCTGGGGCTGAAATGCACGTACCCGACGGACGCTGACGCCTTCCCCGGGATCGTCTTCCGCTCGCTGGCCAGGGGCGAAGATCCGGCACTGGGGCTTGTGGCGCGAGACCCCAGCGCCGTCATTGTCTCACCCCTGTCCCACGTGGCAGGGAAGAGGATGAGCCCATGGATCTCGACCACGAAGCTCCCCAGCGCAGCGTTCGAAAAGTACAACCAGGGGAACGGCGTTGTGGCCATCGACCTATCCAAGATCGGCTCTCGAATAGAAGACGTATCCGCTGGATTTCCCGGCAAGGGGCGCATCGACTTCTACGCCAGGAAGGATCAAGAAGTCCTCATCTTCGGTAAAATCCCCAAGGAAGCAATCATTGGAGTTTGGTCATGAAGCACTCGGACCCACAGACCCTGGAAGCCCTCGACCTCGCCTGGGACCCGGAACAAGGCCCCCTGGGCAAGCTCAGAGACGGAGAGTACGACCCCTCCCTCGGAGAGCGGTACATCGAGCTGCTCAATTCCATCGAGATCTCGGAAGGGGAGCCCCTTCACCCAGACTTCGTCAAGCTGACCTGGTTCGCCCCGCTCTTTTCCGAGTGGCAAGTCGAAAGGGCTGTGGAGTTCGGCGCAGACAAGCGTGAAGTCACGAATTTCACCGACCGCGTGAGGGAACGCATCATGGAACTCCTGGGCGTTCCGTAGGGCTCTGTCGCTCCAGAGCGTCCATGCAGACTTCGCCTGGACCGCCCCGCTTTGGCGCGGACCACGGCAGGTTCCTGCTGACCGTGACCTACGGGCGAGCCACTTCCTGCCCATGCACATGATCGCGGTCGGGGGTGTGGGCCGGGTTGAGGAACCACTTGCGAGCCGAGGCGAACCACAAAGATCGGTGATCACCGGGGCAGCAGCGGCCCCATCGGAACGTACCGGGCATCACACCGCAGGGCCGCGACCTGGTTCCACCTCGCCGTCTGCGTCCCTGTCGGTGGTTTGCCTTTCAGGTGCGGGTGCGCTGGAAGGAGCCGTGGTGACGGTGCAGCAACACTTGCAGTCGCTCCCGGTGGATGGCTACCGGGCGGTTCTGGTGGCGCAGGTAGTCGGCCAGCTTGCGCAAGCTCCAGTGGGTATAGGGCTGGCACAAGCTTGCTAGGCCGCGTTGTGGCTACTTCGACGATGTATGCCTCGTGGGGCTCGGTGATCCGCCGTGGGCCGGCCGCCGGACCATCGGGGCTCCAGGCATTCCAGGCCGCGGCCGTTGAACGCGTGGAGCACATCGCGGACGGTGTGCGGATCGGCAACGACCAACGCGGCGATCGCCTCGTTGGTGTTGCCCGAAGGCGAGGCCAGGACCATCATCGCCCCCCCTCGCCTTGATCGCGCCATGTCGTCCGCGGCGCACGAACCGCAGCAGGGTGCGGCCATCCTCGTCCGTCAGGGGACGGCCATGTACCGGCCTGGCCATCGCAGGACTCCTCCTAAGGCTTGTCCCGTAACGCCTGGTCACAGGTGCGATGATCTTGGGGTGGCTGGTGTGATCACGGCGTCGGAGCCGTCCTGGATAGCCCCGTTCACCGGGCTGAGCCCGCGCTGCTTCGGCAAGTTGATGACCGCGGTGCGGCGTGAGGTCTCGGACGAGCCGCGACGCGGGCGGCCGTGGAGCCTGTCGTTGGAGGACCGGGTACTGCTGGTCGCGGCGTACTGGCGCACCAACCTGACACTGCGTCAACTCGCCCCGCTGTTCGGCGTCTCGAAATCCGCCGCCGACCGGATCATCGACCATCTCGGACCGAAGCTCGCACTTCAGCCGAGGCAACGGTTCGCGAAGGACACCGTGCTGATCGTGGACGGCACCCTGGTGCCCACTCGCGACCACGCGGTGGCCCAGCAGTCGAAGAACTACCGCTACTCCCCGAACCACCAGGTCGTCATCGATGCCGACACCCGGCTCGTCGTGGTCGTCGGCCAGCCGCTGCCAGGCAACCGCAACGACTGCAGGGCGTGGGAGGAATCCGGAGCGAAGGACGCCGTCGGCAAGACAATGACCATCGCGGACGGAGGCTATCCGGGCACCAGCCTGGTGACGCCGCACCGCCGCCGTAAAGGCGAAGAGCTGGCCGACTGGCAAAAGACGCACAACACCTCCCACAAACAGGTCCGTGCCCGCGTCGAGCACGTCTTCGCCCGCACGAAGTGCTGGAAGATCCTGCGGGATTGCCGACTCAGGGGCGACGGTGTCCATCACGCGATGCTCGGCATCGCCCGCCTGCACAACCTCAACCTCGCCGGATAGGCAGCAGGCCCCTCCAACGGCCGACCGCACTCCGACCACGTCGAAGATCATTTACGGGACAAGCCTTAGGCGACCTGCGTGTATTCGTGAATGACACCGCCGAGTGGATCACGGTGGATGACAATGGCGTCTGGTGCTGTGGGGCCGTGTCAGGCGGCGTTTCCCGACGAGGTCCGTGCGGCGTCGGGGACCGGGACGGCGTCCGTGTCCTCGGCGACTTCGGTCTTCGCCGGTGGCCCGATTCCGAGCTTCTCCTTGATCTTCTTCTCGATCTCGTTGGCGAGGTCGGGGTTGTCCTTGAGGAAGTTGCGGGCGTTCTCCTTGCCCTGGCCGAGCTGGTCGCCCTCGTACGTGTACCAGGCGCCCGCCTTGCGGACGAAGCCGTTGTCCACGCCCATGTCGATCAGGCCGCCCTCGCGGCTGATGCCCTGGCCGTAGAGGATGTCGAACTCGGCCTGCTTGAAGGGCGGCGCGACCTTGTTCTTGACGACCTTGACGCGGGTGCGGTTGCCGACCGCGTCCGTGCCGTCCTTGAGGGTCTCGATCCGGCGGATGTCGAGCCGCACCGAGGCGTAGAACTTCAGCGCGCGGCCACCGGTCGTGGTCTCCGGCGAGCCGAACATCACGCCGATCTTCTCGCGCAGCTGGTTGATGAAGATGACCGTCGTCCTGGTCTGGCTGAGCGCGCTGGTGATCTTTCGGAGGGCCTGGCTCATCAGGCGGGCCTGCAGGCCCATGTGGGAGTCGCCCATCTCGCCCTCGATCTCGGCGCGCGGCACCAGGGCCGCGACGGAGTCGATGACGATCAGGTCGATCGCGCCGGAGCGGATCAGGATGTCGGCGATCTCCAGCGCCTGTTCACCGTTGTCCGGCTGGGACAGGATGAGGTTGTCGGTGTCGACGCCGAGCTTCTTGGCGTACTCGGGGTCCAGAGCGTGCTCGGCGTCGATGAACGCCACCGAGCCGCCGGCCTTCTGCGCGTTCGCCACCGCGTGCAGCGTCAGCGTGGTCTTGCCGGAGGACTCCGGTCCGTACACCTCCACCACACGGCCGCGGGGCAGACCGCCCACGCCGAGCGCCACGTCCAGCGCGGTCGATCCGGTAGGGATCACCTCGATGGGCTCATGGGGCCGCTCGCCGAGGCGCATGACCGCACCCCTGCCGAATTTCCGCTCGATCTGTGCGAGCGCGGTGTCCAGCGCCTTTTCGTGGTCGGTTGCTGCCATGAGCTTTCACCCGGTCCGATTGTGTGGCACGCCGCACGTCGGAGGACGTGAGCGTCTACTGCCGACAACGGACGTCTCGGAGATCCCAGAAAACGAACATCCGATCGATTTGCGTGTCCAGTGAAAGGTACCAAACCGCGGGGGAGCGGGACGGGACGCGCACCGGATCGCTCCGGACGCGGACCGGATCGCTCCGGACTCGGACCGTGCCGCCGCCCGCTTCCTCTCGTGACCGGCCTGCTTGTCCAGGCCGGGCGAGACGTATTCGGCTGCCGGGGCGACGTGCTTGAGCGGGTGATCTGGTGCGGCAGTTCCCGGCGGGGCAGATCAAGCTCGGGGAGTCCGCCCCGTAGACCCCGACCAGCAGCGCCCCCTCCTCCAGTGGCAGGATCCACGGTCGGCCCTCGCGGACCTTGCCCGCCCTCGCGGACCGCCCGGATCCGCGGGTGGGCTACTGCAGTTCGGGCCGCGCGACCGCGGACGAGAGATAGGTGTGGCGCGCGGCGATCCGGCGGCCGGTGATCCGGGTGGGGGTGATCGCGATCCAGAGGTCGCGGTCGCCGCCCGTCCACGGCAGGGAGCGCGCCCTCTCGTTCAGCAGACACACCTGGACGGGGTCTGCGACCGCACGTGCCGTGCCTATCAGCAGGACGCTCCACCCCTGGCTGAGGGCGTCGTCCACGCGGTCCACCTCGAAGGCCACCCGGTTTCCCGCGGCGGACGCGGGAAGGGCGTTCGGGGCAGTCCGGTAAGCGACGGCATCCTCCAACAGGATGTAGTTGACCGGCAGGATGACGGGCCCGTCGGGCGTGGACAAGCCCACTCGCCCGATGCCGTGCGTGCCCAGCAGTCGGCGGCACTCCCCGACACCCAGTTCGGTGAACTGGGGACGGTAGGGCGCTCTTCCGGTGCCGGGTGGAAGATCGGCCGTGCCGCCTGACAGCTCGGCAACCGTCGTCTCCAGCGCGTCGGCGAGGCTGGTCAGAAAACCGATACCCGGTGACGTGATGGACTGTTCCTCCACGTATCTGATGTATCCGGGCGCCGAGCCGCACCGCTCCGCCACGTCCTGGCGGGACAGACCGAGTTGCTCTCGACGCCACGACACGCGTCGGCCCATGTCACCCTGCCGGGTGCGGGACGCGGGGGCGGCGGGGCCGGGGGTTGAGGTGGGGGACATGGGACAGCCTCCTGTCGTCGGCCGGAGGATCCGGCGGGGGGAGCGGAGTTCGCGTCGGCGTCGGCCGTGCCGGCGCGCGGCGGTCGCGCGTGGTCAGGCTTGGGGTACCACGGCCACAGCGGTCACCGAGTGGTGCAGCACCGCGTGCGCGACGGAGCCGATGTGCGCGCCGACGTCCGCCCGGCGTTCCCTGCGGCCCACGACGAGGAGACCGGCATCGCGCGATGCCTCCACGAGGTCGCGCGCGGGGTTACCGAGCCGGCATCGCTCGGTGACGGCGACGGTGGGGAACTTCTCCCGCCAGGGCGCCAGAACCTCCGCGAGGATCTCGCTGCTCACCGTGGCCAGTTCGGTCTGGGCCGACCGCATTGCGCCCGTCGGATCGCCGCCGTACAAGGGGGGCAGCTGCCAACTGTGCAACGCCCGCAGCGTGACCCCGTGCCGTTCGGCGTACGCGTAGGCGAATTCCAGCACGGCGTCCGACGGCTGGGCAGTGTCCACGCCCACCACGACGTCGCCGGACGAGAGCCACTCCCGCGCGGACGACGTGTCCTCCGCCCGCACGAGGACGACCGGGGTGGTGCTGCGGGCTATGACCGCCAGCGAGACGGAGCCGAGGAGGAAACCCGCCAGTCGGCCAAGACCCCGTGAACCGAGCACCAGAAGCTCTTGGTCCTTCGCCGTGCAGAGGATTTCGGCGGGCCTGCCGAGTACGTCGATGGTTGCGACATCGAGGTCCGGGTGCCGTGTCCGGAGTGCCTCGGTCGCCGACTGCGCTCCGCCGTCAAGCCAGAGTGACCTCTTGGCACCGGCGAACGTCGCGCGCACCCCGGGGGACGGGTCCCGGACGTGGAGCAGCCGAAGTGGTAGTCGTCGCCGTGAAGCCTCACCTGCGGCCCACTCCGCGGCCGCCAGACTCTCGCGTGAACCATCGATGCCTGCGATCACGGTGCGGGGCATTGGAGCCTCCTGAGTTGGCCGTCGTCGGGACGTCCCCACTCTCCCCGCGTCATGGGAGCGCGCAGCAGGGGCCGTTGGTCCCTCACCGTCTCCAACCGGCCCCGGCCCCGGCCCCGGCCGTCGCCGTGCGCCGGGGGTCCGGTCGAAGGGCGTGCATCACCGATCGTGCAGCGGCAGCGAGCAGCTCCTGCCCGGGGCGAGGGACACCGTACGAGTGGGAAGCCTGGTGGCGATCGGCGATCGCCGATCGCTGAAAGGCGGGCGCGCTGATACACAGTTCTCCGGCCCGTACCTGCGCGGTGACTCCTTCATGCCCCTGATAGCACACGGAGAAGCGGTATGCGGAGAGTCGCGGCAGCGAGACGGGTGTGCGCGCAGACACGCGTCGAAGGCGATCTTCCAGGCGGCGACATGAAGCCGCGCGGAGTCGGTGATGACGCCGTCGGTGTCGAACACGACAACTCTCACGTCCGAAGGTCCCCGCCCGGCGGGCCGGTCAGGGCCGGTCCAACGCGACGGGCTCCGTACGAGGGTGATCGATGCGGCCCTCTTCGTCCCGCGCGAGAGGTCGAGGGCGCGGCGGCCCGGTCGGCCCGGTCGGATGCCGTCCGCATGCCGCCCGTACTCCGCCCTGTCCGCCGACCGGTTGGCCGTGTAGGGCAGTTCGACATCGGCGCATGGTCGTCGGACGAGGCGACGGCCGGATGTCGAGTGGCCGGTCAGGCGTGTGGCACGACGACCATCGGGCACCGGGCGTGGTGCAGCGCCGCGTGGATCATCGGCCCCGTGAACGGACCGGAGCGGGGCCGGTCGCTCCGGCCGAGGACGAGGAGTCCGGCATCGGACGCGGCGTGCAGCAGCAGGCTTTGCGCGCGGCCCTGGAGCGCTGCGGTCGTCACCGCCGTACGGGGGTACTTCGCTCGCCACGGCTGCACCAGCGCGTCGAGGGCCGACTCGTGCTCCGCAGCCACCTCACGGCCGCCCCGGGCGCCCGGCGCCGCGATCGAGAGCGGCCGGTAGCCGTGCAGGATGTGCACGGCGGCGCCGCGCGACTGCGCTGCCTCGAAAGCGAAGGCGATGGCCTCCTCGCCGGGGTGCGCCAGGTCGATCCCGAGCAGCACATCGCGGTACGGAGTCTCCGTCGAGCTGTGTCCTTCCGCGTTCAACAGGTGTGCGTCCGCCGCCTGTTCGCCCGCCCGGACGAGGGCGACGGGGGTCATGGACCGCGCCGTGAGGGTCAGGCCCACTGATCCCGCGAGGTAGCCGGTGAAGCCGTTGAGCCCTCGTGAGCCCAGCACGAGAAGCGCGCCCTGCGACGAGGCTTCCAGGAGGACGGCCGGAGCAGCTCCCGGAATCTGCGCTTCCTCGACTTGCAGGTGCGGATACAGGGATACGAGGTGATCGCGGGCCTCGCGCAGGATGCGCTGCGCCCACTGGCGCTGGCTGGTCGTCGAGGGGACGGCGGCGGAGGGATGCGGGGACCATGCCCAGGCGTGGACGAGGCGCAGTGCCGTGTCACGGCGCTGCGCCTCCCGCGCCGCCCAGCCGGCGGCGGCCAGGCTCTCGGGAGATCCGTCGATGCCGGCGATGACGGGACGCAGCATGATGTTCGCCTCCTGTTGGATGTGGCTCTGCACAGGCTCGTTCGGTCCGCACAAACTCGTTCGGTGCGCTCAGGCTCGTTCGGTCCGCACAGGCTCGTTCGGTTCGACCCTCGCACCGGCGGCCGTGACACAAGAGAGGCCACCCGGCGTCGGCACGGGGCCGAACGGCCCCTCTCCCGCCGCCCGTCGCGGCGACCACGATGGGCGGCAGCGCGAGGCCGTCCGTGGTCGTCACCGCGGTCGGTGACCGTTCCCGGCCGGGCGGCGACCGTCGTCGCCACAGGCCCCTGCCACCGGCGGGGCGGACGGCCCGGACCGGCTCGCCATCAGCCAAGGGAGCGAGACATGGACAGCCATGCCCGGGGAGACGCCCGTTACCTCGACGACATCGCACTCGCGTCGCTGGACGCACACTGGAGGGCCGCGAACTACCTGGCCGTCGGCCAGATCTACCTGATGTCCAACCCGCTCCTCAAGGAGCCGCTGCGGCCCGGACACATCAAGCCCCGGCTCCTTGGGCACTGGGGAACCTCGCCCGGCCTCAACCTCGTGTACACCCACCTCAACCGGGTGGCGCGGGAGCGCGGGCAGGACACCGTCTGTGTCTGGGGGCCCGGCCACGGCGGTCCCGCCGTCCTGGCGAACTCCTGGCTGGAGGGCACGTACTCCGAGACCTATCCGGACGTCAGCCGGGACGAGACCGGCATGGGCCGGCTCTTCCGGCAGTTCTCCTTCCCCGGCGGCGTGCCCAGCCACGTGGCGCCGGAGACGCCGGGATCGATCCACGAGGGCGGCGAGCTGGGATACGCCCTGTCCCACGCCTATGGCGCGGCCCTGGACAATCCGGATCTCCTCGTCGGATGCGTGATCGGCGACGGTGAGGCCGAGACCGGACCGCTGGCGGCCTCGTGGCACTCCAACAAGTTCCTCGACCCCGTCCACGACGGAGCCGTCCTGCCGATCCTGCATCTCAACGGCTACAAGATCGCCAACCCGACCGTGCTCGCACGCCTGCCCAGGGAGGAACTCGACGACTTCCTGCGGGGCGTGGGGCACGAGCCCTTGCACGTCGAGGGCGACGAACCGCTGCGGGTGCACAGCGCCATGGCGCACGCGATGGACACCGCGCTCGACCTGATCAGGACCGCGCAGCGGCGAGCCCGCGAAGAAGGCGTGAGCGAACGCGTCCGCTGGCCGATGATCGTCCTGCGCACACCCAAGGGGTGGACCGGACCGGCCGAGGTCGACGGGCTGCCGGTCGAGGGGACATGGCGCGCCCATCAGGTCCCCCTGAGCGGAGTGCGCGAAAACCCCGACCACCTGGCCCAGTTGGAACAGTGGATGCGCTCCTATCGGCCCGAGGAGCTCTTCGACGAGGCCGGGCGCCCCGTCGACGCCGTACTGGAATGCGTACCGGCCGGAACCCGGCGGCTGGGCGCGAGCCCGCACGCCAACGGAGGGCTACTCGTCCGCGATCTGCCGATCCCGTCGCTGGACCGGCACGCCGTACCCGTCGACAAACCCGGCACCACCCTGCACGAGCCCACCAGGGTCCTGGGCGGCCTCCTGGAAGGGGTGATGGAGAACACCGCGCAGCGGCGCGACTTCCGGCTCGTGGGACCGGACGAGACCGCCTCCAACCGCCTCCAGGACGTGTACGGGGCGAGCGGCAAGGCCTGGCAGGCACAGACACTGGACACCGACGAGCACCTGGACCCGCACGGCCGGGTGATGGAGATCCTCTCGGAACACACCTGCCAGGGATGGCTGGAGGGTTACCTCCTCACCGGCAGGCACGGCCTCTTCTCCTGCTACGAAGCGTTCGTCCACATCATCGACTCCATGGTCAACCAGCACATCAAGTGGCTGCGCACCTCCCGGCGCCTGCCGTGGCGGCGTCCCATCGCCTCGCTCAACTACCTGCTCACCTCGCACGTCTGGCGGCAGGACAGCAACGGCTTCTCCCACCAGGACCCCGGCTTCATCGATCACGTCCTCAACAAGTCACCTGAGGTCGTACGGGTGTACCTGCCGCCGGACGCCAACACGCTGCTGTCCGTGGCGGACCACGTCCTGCGCTCCCGCGACTACGTCAATGTCGTCGTGGCGGGCAAGCAGCCCTGCTTCGACTGGCTGACGCTCGAAGAGGCCCGGGGGCACTGTGCCCGCGGCGCGGGAATCTGGGACTGGGCCGGCAGCGAGAACCACGACGGAGAGCCCGATGTCGTCCTCGGGTGCGCGGGGGACGTCCCCACTCTGGAAGTAATGGCCGCCGCCCAGCTCCTGCGACACCACCTGCCCGACCTCGCCGTCCGGGTCGTCAACGTGGTCGACCTGGCCCGTCTGCTCCCGCAGGAGGAGCATCCGCACGGGATGTCGGGCGCGGACTTCGACGCCCTGTTCACCCCCGGCAAGCCCGTCGTTTTCGCCTACCACGGTTACCCGTGGCTCATCCACCGCCTCACCTACCGGCGCACCGGGCACGCCAACCTGCACGTGCGCGGATACAAGGAGGAGGGCACCACGACCACGCCCTTCGACATGGTGGTGCGCAACGACCTCGACCGCTACCGGCTGGTCATGGACGTCATCGACCGCGTCCCCGGTCTCGCCGTCCGCGCCGCCGCCGTCCGCCAGGAGATGGCGGACGTACGGCTGCGCCACCATGCGTGGATCCGCGCACACGGCACCGATCTCCCCGAGGTCAGCGACTGGACCTGGACCAACTGACCTTCAGGGACTCGTGAGGCGGGGTCGCGGGGGCACGGTCAGCCAGTCGGCCCCCGCGACCCGGCGCGCGAACACCCCACCACGGCACAGAAGCCGTGACGCCGGAACCAGAGCATCCGGAGCCACCGTGTTGCGCGGCTTTCACGGTCAGCACGAGAAGGAGAGGAAATGAGCCGGCGAAGCGAAAGCCCGCACGGCCACGTCGTGGTCGGTACGGACGGATCCCGAGCGGCGACGCACGCACTCGGACAGGCGGCCGGGGAGGCGCACCGCCGCCGGGTACCCCTTGAGATAGTCCACGCCTGGCCCTGGGGCGGCGCGTTCGAGCCCCTGGACGACGATGCGCCGGACATCCTGGCGAAAGCCGCCCGGCACGTCGCGGCGCTGGCCCCGCACGTACAGGTCACCACCGCCGCCGTCGCGGACGACGTCGTGGAAGTGCTGGTGAGGAGGAGCCGGACAGCTGCCCTCACCGTGGTCGGCACCCGCGGCAACGGCGGATTCGCGGGCTTGCTCCTGGGTTCCGTGAGCCTGCGCATGGCCGCGCACTGCCGAAGCCCGCTGCTCGTCGTCCGGGACGAACCTCCGGTGCGGACGATGCCCCGCGTTCGCACCGTCGCCGTAGGCGTGCGGGGGGAGGAGGACGCTCCGGCAGCGTCCTTCGCCTTCGCGGAGGCCCTCCGACGAGGCGCCGGGGTGTCGGTCGTGCACGCATGGGCCTTCGGACGGAACGACCGCACGCACGGTGACCGCGAGTCCCGCGCACGGCGGGAGGAGGCGTCGACCGAGCCAGTCGTGGCTCCACTCCGCAAGGAGCACCCCTTCGTGCGACTGGACAACCGCTCGGTACGTGTCGCACCCGCTCGGGCACTGATCGACGCCTGCGCGACGGGTGAGGTCGTCGTCATCGCCACACACCGCCGGAAGTACACGCTGGGACTGCAACTCGGCCCGGTGACCCATGCGCTCCTGCATCATGCGCGCTGTCACGTCGTCCTCGTCCCGGTCACGGACTCTTCGGGCGCAGAGGCGCACTGACCGCACATCCAGGTGGGGGCTGGCCGAAGACGTGCCCGGCACGAACGGACCCTGAAGGGGAACGCGCGTCGTGGAAGGGCGGGCGGCGGATCCCGCGAGGGTTCGCCGACGGGATGAGGCCGGGTAGTCAAGTAAGTACCGTTCAGCGTAAGTGAATTGGGCTGAGGGGGTCGGTCCTGGGTCCGCTCAGGGCGACGTCTCGGGTTCGGGCGTGGTGGCGACGAGGATCTGAGCGGCCTGGGTGATGTTGTCCGCACGGACGGCGCGGGCCATCGCTTCGCGGGCGGCGTCGGCTGCGGTGTCCGGGGGAACCACCAGCAGGGCGAAGTGGTCGTTGACGCCGCGGGTGATGAGGACGGTGTCGTCACCGACCGGGTCGGAGTCGAGGTGCACGACCTGGTCGTCGATGACCAGGCGGGTCGGGAGGCTGTTCCAGGCGGACGCGTCCACGCCCACCCGTGTGATCGGCCCGAGGTGCCCGGTCAACACGCTGATCAGCGCGGGCAGCTCGGTCTCGATGTCGCGCGTGCGCGGCCACCACGCGCCGTCGAGGAGCCCCTCCCGGGATCGCGTGGTCTCCAGGCGCAACAGGGCCGTACCGGGTTTGACCGCCTGGTGGATCGCATTCGGCAGGAGCAGCGGGGGCGTGGGGGAGATGTCGGAGTCAGCCATGTCGGTTCGCCCGTCTACGGGGTGCGGCCGTGCGTTGCCGCCAGTCGGCGCCCATGCTCACGCCGGTGCCCGTCGGCGACGTGCACGCGCCCGCTTCGTTTCACGATACTCCCGCCGCCCGCTCCGCTGCCCGCCGGAAAAATGCCTGGTCAACCCGGTCAGAGTGCGCCGATCAGGCGTACGCTGAAAGCACCGGGAGTATTTCGCACACCGGCTTTCACGCGGGTGTCACTTCCGGCGATCGCCTAAAAACCGGACTGCCGACGGGCAGTCCGGGGGCAGGTCCGCATCATGACCACGACCCTCGACCGGACCGCGCCCCGCGACCTCGCCGCAGAGTTCCCGGCACGCTTGTCCCTCACTCCGAGGACCACCCTGCGCGGCCAGCTGGACGGGGCCTGGTGGCCCTACTCCCGAGACCTCGAAGCCGAGCTGCCGCCACTCGCCGCCGCCCTGGAGGAATCCTGGGGCCGCATCACCCGCGTCACCGTCAACCCCACACGCTGGCCCGTCGTCCCTCACACGGTGCCCGTGGGCGGGCGCAGGCTGCACGTGGGCTGGTTCACCGAACAGGACCCCGACAAGCTCATCCTGCTCTCCTACACGGTGGGGCGCTGGGACCTCCTCGTCATCCCGCCCGAGACCGCACCCACGGCCGGGGCGCGCCTGATGGCCGCCGCCGCGATCCCCGGCAGCGTCTTCACAGCGGGCGCCCTGATGGCCAACGAAGCCGTCATCGGGCGGGGCATCCGCGATGCCGGGCGCCGGGAAGCCGCCTGGGAGGACGAAGGCGGGGCCTGCATGTCGCCCTTCGGAGACTCGATGGGCCGAAGCGCCCTCCCGCCGCCCGAAAACAGCTGGAGGTGAGCCCAATGGAGACCCTCATCGTCATCGCGGTGATCGTCCTCGCGATCGGCATCGGGATGCGCCTGATCCACCTGCTCAACGCGCAGCACGACGCACGGATCGCTGCCCACCACTTCAGCGACCCCTTGCCGAGACCTCCCGGCCTGCCGGACGACACCGGTCGTCGAGCCCGCCGCAGGCATCCCGACCAGTGAGGAACAGACCCTTCTCCGACCGGGGGCAGCGGGTGGAGGCGCCGCCGCGGCGCTGGTGGCCGACTGCTGAGGACGCCGACCCGTACACCGGTGGCACTGCCACCCCGTCCGGCCCGCAGCCGCACCTTTGATGTCCGCCAGGTGCTGGCCTGGGCCCATTGCGCGTGCGGGGCCAGGTTCCAGGGCCGACCAACCCCCAACGCAACCCCGGACAGCCCACGGTCCACGCCCTGCTCTCGGACGGCACCACCGCGTGCATACGTCCCGTGCGGCCGGGCGATCACGAGCAACCGCGCGGTCTCTGCGAGGAGATGTCCGCCGACCGGGCCCTGCACGCTGCCGCGCCCCGGCCACCGGGTGCTGATGGCGGAGTCGAAGGGCCAGGTGAGCGGCCAGGCCGAGTACGAGGTCGGCGACGAAGCGGCCACGGCTGAGATCTCCGTCGCGGTGGCCGACGGACTGCACCACCGGGGCGTCGGCACACGACCGGTCGAGCACCTGGTCTCCGCCGCCCGTGCGGACGGCAGCACCACGTTCACGGCCGACGCGCTCTTTGAGAACCACGAAGTGCTCCAGCTCTTCGCCGACCTGGGCCTGCGCACCGCACGCCGTTTCGACGGTCCGGAGGTGCGTCGCGCCATCGAACTGGACGAGGACGACGTCCAGCTCTCGGCCGTCGAGGCACGCGGCCGGGCCGCCTGCCGCACGTACGGCATGAGGCTCGTCGGACCCGTATGGTTCAGCTCCGGCGTCGACCGTCAGCACGGGGGTCTCGTCCCCGTGCAGCCTGTCTTCGGCCCGCTTGATGACGATGCCGAGGCCCCCGGACAGTACGGTGAACACAGGGGAACCGGTGCGAACTGCCTTGTCTGCTGTGTCGGTCGGAGGAAGTCATGAGCGGGGATGGACGCGGCGGTTCCGAGGAGCACGTGCCCAAGCTGCGCCTCGATGAACTGCTGGGGGAGCTGCAGGTGCGGATCGACGCGGTCCGCGGCACCCGGGACCGCCTGCACAGCCTGCTGGAGGCCGTCCTCTCGGTCGGACGGGAACTCGACCTGCCGCAGGTGCTGCGCAGCATCGTCGAGGCCGCGGTGGTGCTGGTGGACGCTGAGTACGGAGCGCTGGGCGTGATCGGCGGTGACCAGAACCTGTCCGAGTTCCTGACCGTCGGCATCGGCGAAGAGGGGCGGTCGGAGATCGGGGCGCTGCCCAGCGGGCACGGTCTCCTCGGAGAGCTGATCCGCCACCCTGTGCCACTGCGGCTGCCGGAGCTGTCGGAGCACCCGGCGTCGTACGGCTTTCCGGCGAACCACCCGCCGATGCACTCCTTCCTGGGCGTACCGATCAGGGTGCGCGACGAGGTGTTCGGAAACCTCTATCTCACCGAGAAGCGCAGCGCCAGGGAATTCGACGCGGAGGACGAGTCGGTCCTGTCGACGCTGGCAGTGGCCGCCGGAGTGGCCATCGAGAACGCACGGCTGTACGAGGAGACCAGGCTGCGCGAGCGCTGGCAGCGGGCCAGCGGCAAGGTCACCAGCATGCTCCTGACCGGTGCGCCGAGCGCGGAGGTGATGGAACTGATCGTCGACGAGGCCCGGAAGATCGTCTCCGCCGACATGGGGCTGATCGCGGAGCGGGTACCGGGCGAGGAGACACTGCGACCGGCCCTGGCGGTCGGCCTGGGCAGAGAGGAACGCAGCGGTCTGGTGCTGTCCGCGCGGGGCGGTTTCGTCGGAGCGGCACTCGGCGCGATGGAACCGGTGGTCAGCGCCGACGTCGAGCACGACTCCCGCACGGGTGAAGGCGAAGCCCAGTGGGCCGGGCTCGGGCCCGTGGTCGCGGTGTCGCTCGGCGCCGGCGGGAAGGCGCGGGGCGTGTTGCTGCTGGGCCGCGTGCCCGGCGGTACGCCGTTCGGCGTCGTGGACTCCGGGCCGCTGCTCGGCTTCGCCGACCAGGCGGCGCTTGCTCTGGAGCTGGCAGAGCGGCGGCGGGACGCGGAACAGATCACCCTGCTCCAGGACCGGGACCGCATCGCCCGCGACCTCCATGACATCGCCATCCAGCGGCTCTTCGCGGCCGGCATGACCCTGCAGAGCACCCAGCGTTTCATGGAGCACCCCGAGGGCATGGAGCGGCTGACACGGACCGTCGACGACCTCGACGACACCATCAAGATCATTCGGTCCACGATCTTCGGACTGCGCACCCACGGTGGGGGCGGGCGGGAGAGCGACGGCTTGCGCGGCCGGGTGTCCGAGGCAGTGAAGGCCTCGGCCACGTCACTGGGGTTCCCGCCCGCGCTGCGCATCGAGGGGCTCGTCGAGACCGACGTCCCCGACGACATCGCCGACCACGCCGTCGCGGTACTCGGCGAGGCACTCAGTAACGCGGCCCGGCACTCCGGAGCGCAAGCGGTGGACGTCCGGCTTCAGTGCGCCGGGGGCGAGTTGACGCTCACGGTGACGGACGACGGCTGCGGGGTGCCGGGGGGCGTCGGGCGCAGCGGGCTGAAGAACATCGAGGAGCGGGCCGTCACCCTCGGCGGAACGCTGACGCTCGACGAACGGCCGGAGGGCGGTGGCACGCGGCTGGTGTGGCGGGTCCCCGTCAGCGCGGACGGAGCCGCGGTCGGAGGCTGACCGCACACGGGTCCGGCCCGGTAGCAGGCCCGGACGATGAGGCGGGGCTGGACGGGCTCATCGCGTCGGGTGGTCGGTGGAGTCGGTCTGTCCGGGATGGCTGGCCAGGGCCGCCGCCTGGACACGGTGCTGGACGCCGAGTTGGGCCAGCGGCGGGGAGACGTGGTTCTTCGCCGTCTTCTCGGACGGGCGGAGCTTCTTGCCGATCCCGCGGTCGGTGAGCCCGCCCCCGATGAGCGTGAGGATGTCCCGCTCGCGGGAGTTGGCCCGGCACCGGTGCCGGTGGGGTTGGGAGTGAGAAGCCGATCTGACGGATCTCCTTGGCGCCGGACTTACGCGTACGGCGTCGTACGGGTGCCGACGGGGCTTCAGAACTCCAAGTCAGAACCAGGCACTTGACCGGGGGGGGAAGAGGTCGCAGGTTCAAATTCGGGAGCAAATCTGGGAGCGACGTCAACCGGCGGTGGATCTGGGGTCCCCGATCCGGTCTCTCCCATGGAACATCTCCGCTGCCGGGTCTGGTGTACGAGGCAGGGGGCCGCACTGTTCGCCCCCTTGTTCGAATGCCCGTCATGGAGCCGTGCTCCCCCTCGACCGCAGCGGCCGCTCAGAGGTGGCCGTCCAGGAACTTCCGTACCTCGGCGGTGGTCATGGGCCCCGTGCCGTGCGCCACCGCCTCTCCCTCCTTCAGCAGGACGTAGGACGGGGCTCCGGTGATCCCGTATCGCTCGGTCGCGGCCGGACAACGCGTGATGTCGGCGCGGACGGCCGTCAGGCGGCCCGCGTATTCGTCGGCGATGCCACCCACGACGAGGTCCATCACCCGGCAGGGCTCGATTGCCTTGGGCCATGTCCCGGTGAAGTAGGCGAGGACCGGAACTCCGCTCATCCCGAGGATGAAATTGAACTCCGCGTCCTCACGGGGTCGGTGGACCCGCTTCGTCATGGAAGCTCCTGACCTCACGTTTCGTCATTCCCTCTCTATCATCTCCCGCGCGGTGTGCCGGGCCGGCCCGGTCGGTCGTACGGTCGTCCGCTTGACCTGGTGGAAGGGAGGCACGGGGCCGTCGGTCAGCTCGTGCCAGGGCAGCGCCCTCCACGTCGACATGAAGGCCGTTTCCCTAGGGGGCTTCCCGAGGCTCCGCCTGGACCGCTCGCGGAGGCGTTCGTGGACTTCGTGGGCGTCGAAGTACGCGTCAGCCGCCCCGAAGACCGACCGCCAGCGTCAGTTCAAGGACCCGGTTCGGCGATGCGAGATCCGGAAACAGCTCCCGCAGCTGCGACATCCGGTAGCGGACCGTCTGGGGATGGACGAACAGCGCCGCCGCCACCTCCTCCCGCCTGCCCTGGTGCAGCAGCCACGCCCGCAACGTCTCCTCCAGCCGCCGTGCGGTCGCGGCGGGCAAGGTCCGCAGCGGTGCGAGGGCTCGGGCACGCAGGTCCGCGAACGCGTCCGCGTCGGCGCTCAGTACCAGCTCGGGCAGGTGGTCCTCGGTGTCGCGGATATCGGGGGAGAGGGAGCGTGCGCGTGCGGCTCGTGCGTACGAGTCGGACGCACGAGTCCATGGCCTGGCCGGGCCGGCCACGGCGGTGCGGTCGGTCAGCTGCCGCAGGAGGTGTGATCGGTCGGCGTCGGGGACGAGCAGCACACCGGTGGCGTCCGGCAGATCGTCGAGGACGAGGGTGCTCGGGTCGAGCGCGCGGTAGGCGGGCCGGGCCTGGGCAGCGGGGAGCAGGACCGCGGTCAGCGTGACCGGAGGCTGCCACCCGGTACGTTGTGCCGAGGCCAGCAGTACGTCCGGGCTCGCGCCGGCGAGGAGGTCGCGGGCCAGGTGTTCCAGGTGGCGCTCGTGGGCCCTGCCCCGGGCGGCCAGTTCGTCGGCGTGGCCCGCGGCGCTCGCGGCGGAGAGCTCGTCGATGTAGGCGAAGGTCAGCTCGGCGAACTTGGCGACCTCGGCGGCGGGCAGACCTGCGGGTACGGCACCCGCTGCCAGGCACCGCCAGGCCACGCGGGCGCCGACGCGGTAGGCGCTGAGCAGGGCGTCCATCGAACGGCCGTCGCGCACCTCGCCGCGGCCCAGCTCGTAGGCCGCGTCACCGGCGTCGCCGCCGGTGGCGTGCCCGCTCGCGAGGTCCAGGTAGTGCCCCAGGGTGGTGCGGACGGCGCGGCGGATGGTGGCGCCCATGCGGCCCGACAGGGCGTTGGCGTAGGGAGGGACCTCGTCGATGATCGCCTGGACGACCTCGTCGGCGGTGGTCTTCACCGCGGCCCGAAGTGCGGTGACCGTCGTCTCGTCCAGGGCCAGCTCGCTGGCCCTCTGGATTGCATGGCTCACGTTTTTGTTTCCTGCGAACAATTTGGCCGACCAGATTTACGTCCTGCGGTCAGGACTTTACGCCTTGAGGCGCAGCAAGCTGAAGTCATGACGAGTACAGCCCTCCGCGGCAGGGCCTGGAAACTGCTGGAGATGGTCACGACGCCGCTGCTGCCGTCGGACTACCTCGACCTGGTCAGCCCGCTCCGGGCGGGCGCCGACCTGCGTGGGCGCATCGAGGCCGTGCACCCCGAGACGGATGACGCCGCGACCATCGTGATCAGGCCGGGACGGGGCTGGCGCGGCCACACGGCCGGTCAGTACGTGCGGATCGGGGTCGACGTCGAGGGAGTGCGCCTGTGGCGTGCCTACTCCCTCACCTCGCCGACCAACCGCCAGGACGGTCGCGTCACGATCACCGTGAAGGCGATCCCGGACGGCAAGGTCAGCAACCACCTGGTCCGCAGAGCGAAACCCGGCACGCTGATCCAGCTCGACCAGCCGACCGGTGACTTCGTGCTGCCGCAGGCCAGGCCCGCCAAGGTGCTCTACCTGACGGCCGGCAGCGGCATCACGCCCGTGATGGGCATGCTGCGCGACACCGAGTTCGACGACGTCGTCATGGTCCACTGCGCGCCACGGCCGCAGGACGTGATCTTCCGCGACGAACTGCACGACCTGGTCACGGACACGAAGCTGCGGCTCACCGAGGTACACACCGACACGGACGGCATGCTCGACATCGCCCGTCTCGACGAGCTGGTGCCCGACTGGGCCGAGCGCGAGACCTGGGCCTGCGGGCCCGCGGGCCTGCTCGACGCCGCCGAAGAGCACTGGAGTGAGCACGGCGTACAAGAGCGCCTGCACACCGAACGCTTCCGCCCCAGCATCGTCGTCGTCGGCGACGGCGGCGAGGTCACGTTCAGCGCCACCGGCAAGACAGCCGACGCGGACGGCGCCACGCCGTTGCTGGACGTCGGCGAGGAGGCCGGCGTGCTCATGCCCTCCGGGTGCCGCATGGGCATCTGCTTCGGCTGCGTCACGCCGCTCAAGGCCGGCGCCGTCCGCGACCTGCGCACCGGCGAGATCACCGAGGCCGAGCCGGGCGTCCTCATCCAGACCTGCGTGTCCGCCGCGGCGGGCCCCTGCGACATCGAACGGTAGGAGTACCTTGACCGCCATCGACCCCACCGCCCACCTGACCGCGGAGCAGATCGAGGAGCTCGGCCGCGAGCTGGACGCGATCCGCGACGAGGTGATTGCCGGCCGCGGCGAGAAAGACGCCGCCTACATCCGTAAGGTCATCTCGGCGCAGCGCAAGCTCGAGCTGGTCAGCCGGGGTGTGCTGCTGTTCTCGATCTTCCCGCCCGCGTGGCTGCTCGGCACCGCCGGTCTGTCCGTGGCGAAGATCATGGACAACATGGAGATCGGCCACAACATCCTGCACGGCCAGTGGGACTGGATGCGCGACCCGAAGATCCACTCCAGCACCTGGGAGTGGGATCACGTCTCGCCGTCCGAGCAGTGGAAGCACTCGCACAACGAGCTGCACCACACGTACACCAACGTGATCGGCAAGGACAACGACCTCGGCTACGGCATCATGCGCGTCGACGAGGACCAGAAGTGGCACCCGGTCTACCTCGGCCAGCCGCTGTGGAACTTCCTCAACGCCTGCTTCTTCGAGTACGGCATCGCCGCGTACGACCTGGAGCTCGGCAAGAACCTGGACAAGCGCCGCCGCAAGAACCCGGAGTTCCGCGCGCGGGCCAAGGCCGTGGGCCGCAAGATCCGCAAGCAGGTGCTCAAGGACTACGTGATCCACCCGCTGCTTTCGGGTCCGTCGTTCCTCCCCACGCTCGGCGCCACGTTCACCGCGAACCTGGTCCGCAACATCTGGTCCCACTCGGTGATCATGTGCGGGCACTTCCCCGAGGGCGTGCAGGTCTTCGAGCGCCGGTCGATCAAGGGCGAGACGCGCGGCCAGTGGTACCTGCGCCAGATGATGGGCTCGGCGAACATCAGCGGCAGCAAGGCCATGCACTTCATGACCGGCAACCTGTCGCACCAGATCGAACACCACCTGTTCCCGGACCTGCCGAGCAACCGGTACGCCGAGGTCGCGGTGAAGGTGCGCGCGCTGTTCGAGAAGTACGAGCTGGAGTACGTCACCGGTCCGCTGCCCAAGCAGGTGTTCTCCGCGTGGCACAAGGTCTTCCGGCTCTCGCTGCCGAACAAGAAGCCCAAGCTCAAGATGCCGGACCGCGAGCCGGAGCTCGTCGCGGCCTGATTCCGGTACGGGAGCCGTCTCCACGCAGTCCTGTCAGTACCGCCTGGCACGATCGGGGCATGACCAGCCGCACCGACACTGTCGTCCCGCTCCCGGCCAACCACCGCATCTCCGAGACCTACGCCGACTGGGCGCGCACCCGTGATCCGGCCGCCGAGGCCGCCGCGCTCGCCGTCCTCGACGAGGCCGACCGGAAGCGGGGGCGGGCCTGGGAGAAGCCCGGCCGGTTCGTGGACGACATGGAGGGCCTGGCCCGAGGTCTGCCGACGGCCCATCTGCCCTGGTTCTGGGACACCGTCGGCCACTGGCTGTTGGAGACGCACCGCCGCTCGGCCGCCCGCGCCTACGGCCAGGCGCGCGCTGCCGAACGCGATCACCGGCTGCACGTCGACGCCGGCTGGCGGCGGGCGAATGTGCTGCTGTTCGCCCGGTTCGGCGCCCTGCCCGCCACCGAACTCAGCGGGCACCACACCTGGCTGACCTCGATCCTCGAACCCGACGACGCACACCGTGAGTTCGTCCATCTGCTGATCACCTGGGCGGCGTCGCCCGGCGAGCTCCCCGCAGACCTGACCCGCCGGGTCCGCGACTCGGCCCGCGCCGCCGGCCTCGGCACCGATGAGGAGGCCCGGGTGCTGGGCGGGCTGCTGGCCGCAGCCGGCGGCAAGGCCGTACCCGACCGGCTGCTCGACGCCGCCGCCGGACCGCTCGCCGCGCACCCGCCGACGGACGACCAGGCCACACGACTCCTGGACTTGTTCCCCGAGTCGAAGTACAACGCGGCTGCCTGGCTGCGGCTGCTCATCCGCTGCGGCGCCGCCGACGCGGCAGCGGCCGGCCGGATCGCCCCTGAGGGCGGCCTAGGCGCCTGGCTGCGCCGCTACTGCGCCGACTACTCGCACCGCCGTGTCGCCGGCGGCGGGGTGACCAGTCAGCCCATGCCGGCCGAACTCCTCGACCTGGTGGGCCGGTTCGCACCGCTGCTGCGGGCGGCCGGCACCCCGGTCCGGCTGCACGAGGACCGCTACCGGTGGCAGCACCTGGACGCGGACCTGCTCGACCTCTGCCTCGCCGAGGGCATACCCGTCGAGGACCCTGGCGCCGCCATCCGCCTGCAGTTCTGGGACGAGCGCTCGCAGCGGGACCTCAAGGCGCTCGCCGCCGACCCGGTGTTCGGGCCCCGTCTGGAGGACACCGTGCACGCCGGGCTCCGCTCCCGTCCCGGTGCCACCGCCGGGCCCCGCCCCGGCACCGCCATCAGCCGGCTCCCGCACAACCCGGGCGTTGCCGCCGAGGTGCACGCCCGGATCGAGAAGCTCCTCGACGCCCTGCGCGGCGGTGGCCTCGCCGCCGCCGACGAAGCCGTGGACGAACTGCGCGATCTCCTCGACCGGCCCACCGCCATCGCCCTGGACGGCATCGAGGAAGCCCTCGACGCCCTCGACCTCACCGGCCCGCTGGCCCGCACCCTGCGCGCCGGACTGCCCGAGGAGCTGGGCTGGCCCGCCCTGGAGCGGGCCCTTGCCGAGTTCCGTCCTGACGAGACCGTGCACGTCACCTGCACCTGGCCGGTGCTCACCGTGTACGGGGAAGCGCGCGCCATCGCGGTCGACCACGCAGGCCGGCGCGGCGATCACACCCTGGAACTGCCCGACGCCTCCCGTTCCCACACCGTGCACTGGGTGGGTGGCCGGTTCCTCGTCGCGTGGGGTGAAGCCGAGGGCGGCTCGCGGCCCCGGCACGCCTACTGGTCCGACCGGCCCGGCGAGACCTTCGAACCGGAGCAGACGTTCGGACTGGCCCCCTACGGCGGCAGCATCCAGGGCGGCCTCGGCTATCAGTTCGAGACCCCTGATGGCGGTGGGCGTTTCGACGGCGAACGAGTCCTGCGCGCCGGTGGCCACGAGGGTGTCGGCCACCGCGACTACCAGATGTACGACGGCCACGCCCTCTGGAGCTCCGAGGTATTCGGCGAACGCAGGACTGGCTGGGCCCGCTTCGACCCGGGCACAGGAACCCCCACCGACGACCGCGCCCTGCCCGCATTCCACCGCCCCGCCGAAACCCCGCCCGGAACCGAGCCCTTTGCCGACCACCGGATCCTCGCCGCGCTGCCGGCCGGCGCCCCGCCCTCCCCGCTGGGCCAGGACGGGCAGCTCGCCGGCTGCCGGGTCCACTACCGCACGCCGCACGACGGGCCGTCACCCCGCGCCTTCGTGCTGGAAACCATTGACGGCCGCACCGCCTCCTACCGCAGCCGCCGCTGGGGCCGCCGCCCCTGGGGCATCCTCGCCCTGCCGCTCGGCGGCGAGGACGCCGTCATGACCGGCGAGGTCACCATCCGCAGCCACGCCGCCGAGGACAACTCCCTGCTCTGGCAGGTCAGGGGCTTCCCCGGCAGCCGCGACCGCTCCCCGGTGCGCGCCACTCTCGGCGAGCAGGCCGGGCCCGTGCCGCCGCCCGCCTATTGGCACTTCCTCATCCCCCGTGACGAAACATCCTCCAAGGCCCTGCGGGCCGTTGCCGACACAGACGTGCGCCGGCTACTGCACCCCGGCGCCGGGAGCGGCAACGACATGCCCCACCCGCTGCCCGGCGTGACCGACCCGCGGATCCGGGCCGGCGTCGACCGCGCCGCCCAACTCGCCGCCGACGTACTGCGCCGCCGCCGGGAACTGTCCCACCGGGTCGCCGTGATGCGGTCCGGTCCGGTCGTCGACCTGCCCGACCCGGCACCCGACACCCGCCTCACCCCCGCGCTGCGTGGCCTGTTGCCCCAGTTGCGGCCCTTCGAGGAGCATCCACCACAGCCGCAGCCCGCGCTCCTCACCTCGGTCGCCGCCGACGGCCGGTACCTACGCGGCGAGATCGAGGACGAGGTCCGGGTGCTCGCTCTGCCCGCCACGCCGCCGGAGTGGGCGGTGCTGACCGGCCGGATCGACGCAGTTGCCTGGCGCGCCGTCGTCGCCGCCACCCCCGACGAGGAACGGCAGGCTCTCACCGCCCTGCTCGGCGTGTGGAGCCGACAGCCGTTCGCCGAGGCCGACAGCGTCTGGCGGACCGGCCGCGCCCCCGAGCAGCGGATCGCCGAACTCCGCGGCGGCGGCGCCCTGATCGCCTCCGGCCCGGTCCGCAGCGGCCTCGCCCCCTTCCTCCACCGCGCCGACGGCCCGGCGCCCGCCGACGCCGAGGAGTGCGAGACCCACACCATCACCGGCGACGACACCACCCGGCTGCCCCGCCTGCTGGCCCTGCTTGCCGAACACGGACCGCTGCCGGTGCCCGAGGAGGCGGTGGACCTGTTCCGCTGGCGCACCGGAGTGCCGCGCCCGATCGCCGCCCTGGTCCTGGACGGGTTCGCCGGCAGAGACGACTACGACGAGCATCGCAAGCTGCTCCGCGCCAAGCCGTACAAGGCGGACCGGGACACCGTCTGGGCGTACGACGATGTGCGGGCGCGGCTCGGCCCGGCCGGCCGGCGCACCATGCTCGCGGCAGCCCTGCCCGCGGACCCGGCCGAGCTGTGGGCGCCCGGTGGTATGACCGCCGCCGCGGAACGGATGGCCGCCGCCTGGGCCGGACTCCTGGGCACCGGCCCGTACACCGACGACGGCAGCCACGCCGCCGCCCTCGCCGCGGACCGGGGCCTCCCCGAGACCTGGGCCACTGCCCTGCTCACCGGCCGCGTCCCGGAGCCCCTGGCCGCCGACGGGGTGCGGGCCGCCGCCACCGCCGCCGCCTGGGCGCTCACCGAACGCCCGGTCGGTGACCCGGCCGCGGCAGGTGCCCGCGCCCTCGTCGACCGGCTCACGGACGCCCCCGCCGATCTCCTCACCGCCCTGCGCCGGCTGGCGGACCGCTCCGCCGTCACCCCGGTCCCGCCGGGCCAGTACGAGACCAACCCGCTGTTCAGCGTCCCGGCTCTGGTGGAAGAGGCCGCGGCGGCCCTCGGCGTAGGCCGCGACGCGGCGGCCCTGCACCTTCAACTGCACGCCCTCGACCGTCCGGCCGACCGCACCGTCCGCCGCTGGAACACCTGGACCCTCGACCACCACCGCGCCGTCCGCAAGGAACTCACTGCCGCGAAGGCGCCCCGCCCCGCGCCGCCCGCCCCGGCGGACGGCCCCGCAGCCCTCGCCACCCCGATCCCCGTTCACGAACGGTTCGCCAGGGCCTGGGCGGAGCAGCCAGAGCAGAAGCCGCGTCGCGGCTGACTCATCGTTCGGTGTGACGGCTGGGAGGGGAATGCGTGGGGCAGGGCCGGGTGCATGAATGCCCGTCCCTGTCCCCGCTCAGTGAGCGGGGTTCGTGCGGAGGTGGGCTGTGCCTGAGCGGACTGCCCAGGCGAAGACCGCGAAGGCGACGACGCCCACCACGAGCGAGTCGTAGGGCGCCGGCAGATGGCCGGAGCCGCCGAACGTGCCGAGCCACGACAGCAGGGCAAGTGCCGCCAGGTGGAACACGATCCAGGCGCCCTGGCGCAGTTCCTCGGCCGGAGGGCTGCCCGCCGTCCTGCGTCGTTGCAGCAGGAACAGCGGGACACCGGCGAGGACGAGAGGCAGGGCGAGTCGCAGGTCGTCCCAGCCCGACCAGTAGATGAACTCGGTCGCCACGGCGAAACTGACCGGTGCGATCCAGCGGACCCCCGGCATGTGGCCGTCCGCCAGGGGCAGGCCACGCTCCCGGTCGTGCGCCCGGAAGGACGCCACGGCCACCGCCGAGGCCGCGTAGATGATCAGGTACATGTCTCCCATCACACTCACGATGTCCTGCCAGCCGCCGAACGGGAGCATGAACACGATGATGACCGCGAGGTTGAGGACCAGGGCGCGGCGTGCGATGCCGGAGCGGGGATCGATGCGCATGAAGAAGCGGGGGAGCAGGCCGTTCTTCGAGAGGGCGTAGGTGTGGCGGGCGTCGATCGCGACGCCCACGTAGGCGGAGCCGCCCGGGGAGACCACCGCGTCGGCGTAGAGCAGGGTGGCCAACCAGTGCAGGTTCAGGACGAGGGCGAGCTGGCCGAACGGTGACTCGAAGTTGACTCCCTGCCAGCCGTGCGCGAGCAGTGAGTCGGGCACCGTGTAGAGGAAGGCGAGTTGCAGCCCGAGGTAGACGAGCACCGCGAGGCCGATGCCGGTGAGGACGGCGGCGGGGACGTTGCGGCGCGGGTTGCGGGCCTCTCCGGAGAAGTCCAGAGGGGCCTGGAAGCCGTTCACGGAGTACACGATGCCGCCGCCCGCGAGTGCGGTGAGGCAGGCCGCGTAGCCGTACGGGGCGAACCCGCCGTGGTCCGTGAGGCGGCCCGAGTGAGTGCCGGACAGGAACAGGGCGACCACCGTGAGCAGCGGGACGACGACCTTGAACACCGACACGAGGTTGTTCATGCGGGCGAACATCCGCACCGCGAACCAGTTCAGCGCGGTGAGCAGCACGCTCAGTGCGGTGGCGACACCCAGACCCGACGCGGTGAGGCTGCCGTCGCGGTAGAGCCCGGGCACGTAGTGGGCGGCGTACTGCATGATCGCGCTGATCTCGGCCGCGGTGCCGCCCACGGAGAGCATGACGGACCAGCCGACTACCGTGCCGACGAGGCGGCCGTTCGCGTACAGCGGCCAGCGGACCGTGCCGCCGCCTTCGGGCCTGGTGGCGCCGAGTTCGACCATGACCAGGGCCACCAGCGCGCAGAGCAGGCCGGCCGCGACCCAGGAGAGCAGCGCGGCGGGTCCTGCGGTCTGGGCGGCGTACATGGCGGCGAAGAGCCAGCCCGAGCCGAGGATGTTGGAGAAACCGATCGCGGTCAGGCCCCAGAACCCGAGGTCCTTGCGCAGCCGGTTCTCCTCGGCGCGGACATCCGGGGCAACGGCAGTCTCCGCCGGCTGTTGCTGCGCCACGTGGCAAACCTCCTCGACGATCACGGACCCACGGGGGTCAGCGTGCCACGCGGTACGTCGTACGGGTGCCCATGCCGCGTGCTGTCGTGTTACGTCGACCAGACCACCCGGCCGTTGTGCACGATGACCACCTTGGCGTCGGGGCGGAGCACCAGTTGGGCGCCCTCGTGGCCGTGGCTTCGGGAGGCCCAGATGGGGCGGTCGTCGCCGTTGTGGATGACGAGGTTGCCGTCCTGCTGGAAGATCGCCCGGTGGTTCTCGCCGAAGGTCATGGACGCCCAGAGGGGCTTGCCCTTCTCGTTGTAGACGACGAGGTTGCCGTCGGTCTGCATGACCATGCGGATGCGGTTGGTTGTCCAGGCCTGCTTGACCTCCAGGACGCTGGGGGCCGAGACGGTCTCGGAGGTCCAGTTCGGCTTCGGGGCCGCCTTGGGCTTGGGCTTGGACTCGGCCTTCTTCTCGGGCGTCTTGCTCGGGCTCGGCTCCGAGGTGGGCACCACGGCCTTGGGGGCGATGGCCTTCGGGGTCTCGGGCTTCTTCGACTTCTTCTTGGAGGGGGAAGCGCTGGGCTTCTTGGCCTTGTAGTCGTCGAGCGCGGCGGGGCCGGAACTCGGGTTCAGGACGGTGTCGGAGCCTCCCGCCGACAACTCCTTGCCGCTGTCCGGGGGGCCGTCGTCCCTCGCGCTGCCGACCAGGAGCAGCGGTATCGCGATCAGGGCGGCACCGACTATCGCGGCGCCGGCCAGCACCGGCTTGCGGGGGCGTACACCGTCGACGCCCGTGACTGCCTTGGTGCCGGTCGGTGGCGTTCCGGCTGCCGCAGCCGCAGCCACGGAGGCGCTCTCGTTCTCGCCTTCGGCCTCGCTCTCGCCCTGGCCCTCCTTGGGTGTCCCGGCGGGTGACTTCGGAGCGGCCTTGGTTGCCTCTCCTGCCGGGGAGGTGGCGGGCCCTGCCTCGGGAGCCTCAGCCTCGGGAGCCTTGGAGGTCGCGTTCTCGTCCGGGGTGCTCGGGGCAGCTGCTTTGTCCGGTGCTGTGGACCCGGTCTTCTCGTCCGGCGCGGACGGCACAGGGGACGGCCCGGCCTCCCCTGTGGGGGCGGCGGTCGTCTCCGCGCTCGCGCCGGGGGTGCGGTGCTGGGGGGACATGCGGTACTCCTCGGGGGCGGAGCTGTCGGTGTGCACAAGGCCGCTTGGCGGGCGGGCAGGTCGAGTTCCGCCCGCCATACGGGGGTTGGTCTTGTCCGCGTCGAAGTGGGTCGGTACGGCTCGGTACTTGATGCCGGTCTCCGCGTGGCCGGTCACGGTGGTGGGCCGCAGGCCGATCCGACGCCTTCCGGGCTGCGAGGTCTTCCCGTACGGCCCTGGCCTGGACGTCCGGCAGGAACGCACTGTGTGTCGGCGTGTCGGCAGGGCCGACCACGTGCCCAACTTAGCCCGTTGCAGGGCGCGGGGCCGCTCCTCCCACCACAACTCCCCTTTCGCTTTGTCCTCTCACGCCTCACTGCTCCCGGAACGTTCCCCACTCGGACACCAAACGGGCATGTCTGAAACCGAAACGGATCCTCCTCGGTCCCCAACGGAAGGGACGCGTGTGGCATTCTGATGGCTCCCGACGTGATCAGTGTCGGCGTGCGCGCCTGTCGTCCGGCGCCCAACGATTGGTACGGATCGAAGAGTTCAGGTGAAGATGCGGTCCGGAGAACGGCAAGAGGACAGGCATGACACCGTGCCCGTGACGCCCAATGGATCCGGTCCTGCCGCCGCCCCCGCGCCGTCGGTCGACGAGGTCCCCGAGGCAGCCGTCACCCCCGAGATACCCGAGGCCGTGCTGGCCGCCGCCCGCCGTGCACCGGGACACTGGATCGGCGTGGTCGACCCGGAGTGGACCGACGAGCGGACACCGCCGGAGTGGGCGGTCCTTGGGGAGTGGCAGTCCGACGAGAGCGGGGCGGTGGGAGGCTACCGCGCCAACCCGGCGTACCGGCCGTCGGCCCGGGTGCTCGGCTGGCCGGAGCCCACCGACCCGGTGGACGCGGCGGCGCAGCGGGCCGCCACCGGATACGGCTCCGTGGACGAGGCGCTCGCGGCACTCGCCGGGGCCGACATCACCGTCGTACGCGGACCGGACGGTGGTCCGCTCATGGCTGCCGGGCGCGACGGAGCGCCCGTAGTGCTGTCGTTCACCTCACCGGCACATGAGTTCACGTCCGAGGCACTTCTGCATGACACCGTCCCGGCACGGGAGCTGGCCCGTTCACTGAGCGGTTCGGGCACCAAGCTGATGGTCAACGCCGGGGCCGCGGCGCCCTTGCTCGTCCCGGCGGACAGCCTTCTCGACCGGGACGGCGACTCTCCTGAACTCCGGCCCCACACCACAGGGAGGACCTCGTGACGCGTTCGGCCCAGCAGCCCCCCACCTCGCAGGCGGCCGAGACCGGTTCAGAAGGCGAGGAGATGGCGGCTACCGCTGCCGCTACCCGAACGAAGACCGAGCCCGAGGCATCTGAGCCCGACGCCGCCAGCACCGTGGAAGCCACCAGTACCGCGAAGGCCACCGACACCGCCGAGCAGAGCGAGCCGGAGACCGTCGCCCCCGACAGCGAAACCGCCCCCGTCGCGGAGCCCGAGCCCGAGGCCGACCCCGGTGCCGCCACCGCGGCCAAGAGCCGGCTGCCCGCCCTCGTACGGACCGTGACCGCGACCGCCATCGACCGGCCGCAGCAGAAGACCGGGCCGGTCGGACGGCCGGGCAGGGCCGTGCTCGCCGGAGCCGCGGTCGCGGGAGCGCTGCTCGTGGCGGTGCCGTTGCTGACGCTCGGCGGGGACGACGACAAGGACCGCAAGTCGTCGTCGGCGGCGGCCGGGACGGTCCTCGGTCCTGATGGCCAGGAGGCGCCGGGCGACTTCGCGGTGACCCCGCCCGACACCGGTTCCAAGGACGACGAGAAGGCCTCCGACAAGCCGGAGAAGCCAAAGAAGCCGAAGAAGGAGAACGCCGCCCCCGCCCCGGCGCAGGACGGCGGCAACGAGAACGAGCCGAAGGACGACGGCAAGAAGGACAAGACCGCGAAGAAGCAGGACGGCACGAAGCAGGACGACGGGAAGAAGGAGCAGCCCGCGAAGGCCGGTCCCGGACCGACCCTCGGTTTCCCCGTCTCCCTGCACAGCCACCTCTCGGGCCGCTGCATCGACGTACCGGCCAGCAACTTCAGTGACGGCAGGCAGCTCCAGATGTGGGACTGCAACAACGCCGACGCGCAGAAGTTCAGGTTCGCCTCCGACGGCACGGTCCGCGTCGGGGGCAAGTGCCTCGACGTGGCCAACGCGGACTACAACGACGGTTCCGCCATCCAGATCGCCTGGTGCAGCGGCAACAACGCCCAGAAGTTCGCGCTGAACCCCAGCCACGACCTGGTCAACACCGTGGTCGGCAAGTGCGTCGACATCAAGGGCAGCAACCGGAACAACGGGGCCGTGCTCGAACTGTGGAGCTGCACCGGCGCCGACAACCAGAAGTGGAGCGTCTGACCGGATGCCCGGGGCGGACGCACTCCGCTCCGGGCGCCCGCTCGTCCTTGGGGGCGAGGCATGATGACACCGTCGGTTCGCCGACACGCGCCCCCGCTCAGGGGGCGCCCCGCTGTAGAGGCCGCCATGGCAAGGAGGTTGGTGCGTGTCGCGCCAGGTACTGACGGTCGGTCCGGGGAGCCAGGACCGCTACCGGACGATCGGTGAGGCACTCGTGGCCGCTCGGACCGGCGCGCTCATCAGCGTCCGGCCCGGGACGTACACGGAGAACCTCGTGATCCACACCCGGGTCACCCTCACCGCCGCCGATGGGCGGGGCACCGTGGAGATCCGGCCGCGCTCGGGCAGTGTGCTCGCGTTGCGCGCCGACGCGGTCATGCTCTCCGAACTGACCCTGTGGGGCGGCGACGCGGAGCTGCCGACCGTGGACGTGCGGCGCGGCCAGGCCGCGCTCGACGGCTGCGAGATCGTCGGCGCCGCCTGGACCGCGATGCAGGCCGGTGGCACCGGCTCCCTCGCGCTGCGGGACTGCCGGGTGAGCAATCCGCAGGGCGCGGGCATCGTGATCACCTCGACCACGCCCACCACCGTGGAATCCTGCAACTTCGAACACCTGGGCACCAGCGGGCTGGTGCTCGCGGAGGAGGGCGACGCGCACGTGCGCGGCTGCACGGTGCGCGGCGCCCGCGGCAACGGCCTGCTCGCCAACGGCGAGTCCCGCGGCACCGTCGAGGACTGCGACTTCTCCTCCACCGACAAGCCCTCCATCGCCCTGGAGCAGAACTGCTCCCTCACCGTGGTCCGGACCGTCGTGCACGACACCAGCACCGGAGTGCACCTGAGCAGCGCGGGCCGTACGACACTTGAGGACGTCCGCGTCACCGGCGCGTCCGGCAACGGGATCGCGCTGGCCGGGGGCAGCGACCCGGTGCTGCGCCGGTGCCGGGTCTCGCGCACCCGCGGCCACGGCGTCCTGGTCACCGACCGGGCGCGCGGCACCTTCGAGGACTGCTGGGTGGACGGCGCGCAGGGCGCGGCCCTGCGGGTGGCGGGCGGCGCGTCCCCGGCCCTGACCGGCCTCACGGTCCGCGATTGCGAAGCGACCGCGCTGCTCCTGGAGGAGGACTCGGCGCCCGAGCTGGACCGCCTGGAAGTGATCGGCGGCTCGCCCGCCGTCGCGGTGCGCGGCGGAGCCAACCCCCTGCTGCGCCGGGCCCGCCTGGTGGAGCCCGCCGGTGACGGCATCGCGGCCACCAAGGACGCCCGTGGCCGTGCGGAGGACTGCGAGATCGTCCGGCCGAAGGGCGCGGGCGTACGGGTGGCTTCCGGCAGCACGCTCTATCTGGCCGGCGGCGGGGTCTTCGACACGGCGACCGGCGGCCTGGTCGTGGAGGACGGCGGCAACGTCACTGTCCGCGACTTCCGCGTGGAGATATCCGGCGAGGAAGGCGTGGCCGTCGCCGCGGGCGGTGAACTGACCGCCAACCGCACCACGGTCCACGCCCCGAAGGGCCACGGGTTCCTGCTCCGCGAGGGTGCGCTCGCCTCGCTCAGCGGCTGCGAGGTGTCCGGCGGCGAACAGGACGGCTTCCGGGTGGAGTCCACCGCGCCGGTCTCCGTGGTGAACTGCCTCACCCGGGAGAACGCCGGCGGTGGCCTGGTGCAGACCGCGCCCGGCGAACGGCTCGCCGTGGAGGGCCTGACCAGCGTCGGCAACGGCAAGCGGGACGCCTGGGGCACCGGCAGCGCGGAGAACACCGATCCGGCGGGTTCCGGCGCCGGGGACGCGCCCCCGCCGGACCGCGAGGACGGCCCGCTCGGCGCCCTGAACGCGCTGATCGGCCTGGAGAACGTCAAGCAGCAGGTCGGCACCCTGGTCAACCTCACCCAGCTCGCCCAGCGCCGCGAACAACTCGGCATGTCCGCCCCGCCGATGAGCCGGCACCTGATCTTCGCCGGGCCGCCCGGCACCGGCAAGACCACTGTCGCCCGCCTCTACGGTGCGATCCTGGCCGAGCTGGGCTCGCTGCGCAGCGGGCACCTGGTGGAGGTCTCCCGCGCCGACCTGGTCGCGCAGGTCGTCGGCGGCACCGCGATCAAGACCACCGAGACCTTCCAACGAGCCCTCGGCGGCGTGCTGTTCGTCGACGAGGCGTACACGCTCACCGCGGACAGCGGGAACGGCGGCGCCGACTTCGGCCGCGAGGCGGTGGACACCCTGCTCAAGCTGATGGAGGACCACCGCGACGACGTGGTCGTGGTCGCGGCCGGCTACTCCCGTGAGATGGATTCCTTCCTCGGCTCCAACCCCGGTCTGGCGTCGCGTTTCTCACGGACCGTCGAGTTCGAGAACTACTCGGTGCCCGAACTGGTCGCGATCATGGACAACATGTGTGCCCAGCACCAGTACGAGCTGGGCGAGGGCACCGCCGACGCGCTGGCCGCGCACTTCGAGGCGATGCCACGGGACGCGGGCTTCGGCAACGGCCGTGCCGCGCGCGGGGTGTTCGAGGAGATGGTGGACAGGCAGGCGGTCAGGCTCGCCACGCAGGCACAGGTCAGCGAGAGCGATCTGCGGCTGCTGCTGCCCGAGGACGTCTCCGTCGCCGCCGTCGCGAAGGCCGCCGAGGCCGCGGCCCCGCAGGACGACCCGCTGACCCGACTCGGCGACATGGTCGGGCTCGCCGAGGTGAAGCGCGAAGTGGCGGACCTGGTCAACCTCATCACCACCGCCCGTCACCGTGCCGCCGCCGGGCTGCCCGTTCCCTCGCTCAGTAACCACCTGGTCTTCACCGGACCGCCCGGCACCGGCAAGACCACCGTCGCGCGCCTCTACGGGGAGATCCTGACCCAGCTGGGCATCCTCGGCCGGGGCCAGCTGGTCGAGGCGGCCCGCGCCGATCTGGTCGGCCGCTACATCGGCCACACCGCCCAGCTCACCCGGGAAGTCTTCGAACGGGCCCGCGGCGGCGTGCTGTTCATCGACGAGGCGTACACGCTCACCCCGAAGGGCGGCGGCGCCGACTTCGGCCAGGAGGCGGTGGACACCCTGCTGAAGCTGATGGAGGACCACCGCGACGAGGTCGTCGTCATCGTCGCCGGCTACACCGACGAGATGGAACGCTTCCTGGCCTCCAACCCTGGCCTCTCCTCGCGTTTCCCGCGCCGGATCGGCTTCACCGACTACTCCTCCGAGGAACTGGTCACCATCGTGCGGGCCCAGGCCGCGGCCATGGGCTACGAATGCGGCCCGGGCACCGGCCCGCTGCTCAGGGAGTACTTCGACTCGCTGCCCCGGGACCGCGCCTTCGGCAACGCCCGCCTGGCCCGCCAGGTGGTCGAGTCGATGGTCACCCGGCAGGCCGGGCGGCTCAGTTCGCTGGCCGCGCCCACCCTGGACGACCTGCGCATCCTCGTCCCCGACGACGTCGTGGCCGTGAACCCGAAGGCCGTAAACCCGAACGCCGTGACCCCGAAGGCGGCCCCCCGGTGAAGACGCCCGCCCGCCTGCTGTCCGGCGCCGGCCTCGCCGCCGTGCTGCTCCTGCCCGTGGCCGCCCCGGCCCAGCCGGCCCCCTTCGCGGGCCCGACGCCGACGGCCGACGCCAAGAAGGGCGGCCAGGAACTGCCCGGCATGCCCTCCGCGCTCGACGCGGACGCCGGGGACGCGCCCTGCACCCCCGCCTCCCGGGAGAAGGCGAAGAAGCAGGACTGGTCGCGCCAGCGCCTCGACCTGGACCGGCTGCACCGGTACAGCACCGGTGAGGGAGTGACCGTCGCCCTGATCGGGACCGGGGTCGCCCCCGACGCCGCCGGGCTCAAGGGCCGGGTCACCGCCGGGGGCGCGGCCGGTGACGACTGCGTCGGCCACGGCACCTTCCTGGCCGGGCTGATCGCCGGGGACGGCGGGGGCAGCCCCCGGCTGGCCGGAGTCGCCCCGGACGCGAGGATCCTGGCCCTGCGCGGCACCGGCGCCCGCGGGCAGGCCGACACCGACCTGGTCGTACGGGCGCTGCGCGAGGCGACCGAGGCCCGTGCCGGAGTCATCGCGGTCGCGGTGGCCCTGCCGCGCCGTGACGACGCGCTGACCCGCGCGGTCGCCGACGCGCGCCGTGCGGGCGCCGTGGTCGTCGCGGCGGCGACCCCGGACCCGGACCGGCGCGCCACCGCGGAGGTCCCGTCGCGCACCTACTGGCCCGCCGGTGAACCCGGCGTCCTCTCGGTGGCCGACATGCTCCCCGGCGGTGTCCGCCCGGACAGCGCCCTGCCAACCGGCGGCATCGACCTGGCCGCACCCGGCGCCGGAGTGGTCTCGGGCGGCCCGCGCGGTGCGGGTCACTATCTCGGTGCGGGCGCCGCCGTGGCCGCGGCCCAGGCCGCCGGTGCCGCCGCTGTCGTCCGCGCCACCCACCCCGACGAGTCACCCGCGGCCGTCGCGCGCCGCCTGACCGCCACCGCCTACCCCGCGGACATCCCCCAACTGGACGCCTACGCCGCCGTCACCACGGTCCTCGGCGACTCCGGTGCCGCCACCGCTACCGGGCGCGCCACGGGTCCCGTGGCGGTCCGGGACACGTCCGCCACCGACCGCGCCACCGACCGCGCCACGCTCTTCGTGCTGCTCGGCTCCGCCGCCGTCCTCGCCGTGCTCTGGGGCGCGTTCGCCCTGCCCCGGGCCCGGGGCAGGGGATGGCGTCCGGCGGGAGCGGGCGGCCCGGCGAAGGACTGAACCGCCGCTCAGCCGCTCTGCCCCTGCCCCTCCTCCACGAGTGCGGTCTGCATCAGGCGCTCCTTGCGGCGGGCGATGTGGATCGCCCGGCCCGGCGGAAGGTTGCGGGGCTTCGCGTTGCCGAAGAGGCGGCCTTCGGTGGGCGGACACGACAGCAGGACGGCGGGGTTGTTGGCTTCGTCGAGACGGCGCAGGAGAGCGTCGCTGAGACCGCGTCCGGCGCCCATGGCACTGCGGGCGACCACGAGGTGGAGACCCGTCTCGAAGCCCAGGGTCAGATGCTCGAAGAGGGCCTCGAAGGGACTCTGGAAGGAGTTCCCCGACACCATGTCGTAGTCGTCGACCAGGATGAAGAGGCGCGGGCCCGTCCACCAGTCGCACTGGCGCATGCGGGCGGGGGCGATGTCGGCTCCGGGGACGCGGGTCTTCATCGCGCGGGCAGCGCCGTCGAGGGTCTCCTTGAGGTTGTCCAGGGAGATCACGTGCCCGATGCGGTACTCCTCGGGGATGGTGTCCACCAGGGTGCGGCGGTAGTCCACCGCGATGATCTTCGCTTCGCTGGGCGCGTAGTGAGCGGTGATGCCCGCGGTGACGCGGCGCAGCAGGTTGGTCTTGCCGCTCTCCGCGTCGCCGACCACGATCAGGTGCGGGGTGCGACTGAAGTCGTGCCAGACCGGTTCCAGGGCGTCCTGGTCGATGCCGAGCGGGAGGCGCATGCCACCGCCCTCGGTGGCCTCGGGCGCGGGGAGTTCGGCGAGCGGAAGCCGGTGCGGCAGCATCCGTACCTGCGGGGCGGACGCGCCCGTCCAGTGCCGGGAGACCTCGGCGACCAGATGGGCGACGCCGTCGCCGAGATCCTCCAGGGAGCCGCTGCCGTCGATGCGGGGCAGGCCCGCGAGGAAGTGCATCTTGCTGTCGGCGGTGATGCCGCGACCGCCGCTGCGCGGCACCGAGCGGGCCTTGCGGGTGTCGATCTCGGAGTCCATCGGATCGCCCATCCGCAGTTCGAGGCGGGTGGCGGCCTGGTCGCGGACCTGGGCCGACAGCTCCACCCAGCGGGTGGTGGTGATGAGCAGGTGGATGCCGTAGTTGAGGCCGCGGGCGGCGAGTTCGTTGAACTTCGGGATCAGGTCGTCGTAGTCCTGACGGACCGTGGACCAGCCGTCGATCACCATGAACACGTCGCCGAAGGGCTCGTCGGGGAACTCCCCGGCGGCCCGGCGCCGACGGTAGGACTGCATGGAGTCCAGGGTGTGGTCGACGAAGAACTGCTCACGGCGGGCGAGCAGCGTCATCACCTCGGCGACGGCCCGGTACACCCGCTCGGGATTGAGCCGTGCCGCGACACCGCCGACGTGCGGGAGCCCGGCGAGCTGCGAGAGCCCGCCGCCGCCGAAGTCGAGGCAGTAGAACTGGATCTCGGCGGGGGTGTGGGTGAGGGCGAGGGCGCCGATCAGGGTGCGGGCGAGGGTGGACTTGCCGCTCTGTGAACCGCCCGCGATGGCGACATGGCCACCGGCTCCGGAGAGGTCCACGACCAGCGGGTCGCGGCGCTGCTCGAAGGGCTTGTCCACCAGGCCGACCGGGACCCGCAGCTTGCCGGTGCCCGACCAGCCGGTGGCGGTGAGTCCGCGCTCGGGGTCGGGGGCGATGCCGGGCAGCAGGAAGCTCAGCGGCGACGGCTCGTCGAGCGGCGGCAGCCACACCTGGTGGGCGGCGGGACCGGCGTCGCGCAGCCTGTCGAGGGCCACTTCGAGCAGCGTCTCCTCGGCGCCGCTCTCCTCGGCCTCCGGCTCCGGTGCGGGCGCCGGATCCAGGGTGCGCGGCACCACCCAGCCGCTGGTCCAGGGCACCACCTGGCTGGCCACCCGGGCCTGTACGACCGCACCGGTGCGGCGCGCGTACCCGCCGGACGAGTAGGCGGCGCGGAACCGGGTCAGGGACTCCACGCCGGACTTCAGGAAGCCGCTGCCGGGCTGGGCCGGCAGTTGATAGGCGTCCGGCACGCCGAGGACGCCCCGGCTCTCCATGGCGGAGAAGGTGCGCAGCCCGACGCGGTACGAGAGGTGGCTCTCCAGCTGGTGCATGCGGCCCTCGTCCAGGCGCTGCGAGGCGAGCAGCAGGTGCACGCCCAGCGAGCGGCCGAGACGGCCGATCATCACGAAGAGGTCCATGAACTCGCGGTGCGCGGAGAGGAGTTCACTGAACTCGTCGACCACCACGAACAGGCTGGGCAGCGGGGTGAGGTCGGCCCCGGCGGCGCGGGCCCGCTCGTACTCGAGGGCGGAGGTGTAGTTGCCGGCGGAGCGCAGCAGTTCCTGACGGCGCATGAGCTCGCCGTGCAGGGCGTCCTGCATGCGTTCCACCAGAGCGACCTCGTCGGCGAGGTTGGTGATGACGGCGGAGGTGTGGGGGAGTTCCTCCAGGCCGAGGAAGGTGGCGCCGCCCTTGAAGTCGACCAGGACGAAGTTGAGGGTCTCGGAGGAGTTGGTCAGGGCGAGGCCCAGGACGAGCGTCCGCAGGAGTTCGCTCTTGCCGGAGCCGGTGGCGCCGATGAGCATGCCGTGCGGGCCCATGCCTCCCTGGGCGGACTCCTTGATGTCGAGCTCCACCGGGCGGCCGTCCACGCCGACCGCGATCGGCACGCGCAGCCGGGCGGAGCCGGTGTGGCGGTCGAAGAGGGTCTGCGGGTCATGCCGGTGCAGGTCGGGTATGCCGAGCAGGGTGGTCAGCTCGACGTCGCTGTCCAGCGGCTGCGCGATGTCGCTGCCCAGACTGATCCGGCGGCCGGTGAGCAGCCGGGCCAGTGACTCGGCGCCGTGCCTGCCGAGCCGGTCGGGGCGGCCGAGCGGCACGGAACGCTCCTTGCGGCTGCGGTCGGTGCGCACCAGGCTCACCTGGTCGGGGCCCGCGGTCAGCCGCAGCGTGTTGCGGCCGGGGCGCCAGCGCAGAGCCCCGGAGACGTCGAGGACGAGGGCGTTGCGGTAGCCGTGTCCTTCCCAGCGGTGTCCTTCGGGGACGGTGACGCCGTCCAGGACGACGACCGTGAAGGGCTCGTCACGGCCGGGCCGGGCGTCCGGGTCGAAGCCGGGGCGCTCGGCGAACTCGGCGCCGAGCAGATCGTCCAGCTCGGTGAGGTCGGCGGTGATCCGGCGGACCTGTCCGGCGCCGTCCTCCTCGTACGGATGCAGCGCGTGCGGCAGCCACTTGGCCCACTCCCAGTCGGGCCGCCGCTCGTCGCTGACGCAGAAGGCGATCCACAGCTCCTCGGGCGCGTGGAACACCGCGAGCTGGCCGAGCATGGCGCGGACCAGGGCGCGTACGGCCTCGGTGCCTTCCTCGCCGCCGGGGGTCTCGTCGGCGCGGAGCAACAGCCGGGCGGAGGAGCGCAGATAGAGGCCCAGCGGCTGCCCGGGGATCGTGGAGTAGGCGCGGATGAACCGGCGCAGGGCGTGCGCGCAGAGAGGTTCGAGGTCCTCCACCGGGCGGGTGGAGACCGGGTTCAGCGCGAGGGCGAGCTGCTGTTCACCGACCGCGAGACGGATCTCGCCGAAGTCCTCGTCGGCCGGGCGGCGTTCCCACAGCCGCGAGGTGCGCGACAGTGCGCGCAGCGACGCGGGCTCCGGATGGCGCCAGGCCAGTGCCCGCTGCTGCTCCGCGATGGTGGCCCGGACCCGTTTGCGGGTCTGGGCCAGATAGCGGAGGTAGTCGCGGCGTTCGCCCTTCAGGCGCTGCTTGCGCTCGCTGGAGCGGCGCATGAGCTGTCCGAGGAGCATGGCACCGGCGGAGAGCGCCATGACGCCCATCGCCAGGTACATGAAGACGCCGTTCCCGCCGCCGGGGCGCAGGAACATCAGCATCATCGACACCGACATGAGCGCCATCGGCAGATAAGTCCATATGGCCGAGGTGTCCGGAACTGTCTCGGCGAGGACCGGCGGCTCCTGAAGGGTCAATTGCCCCTCGGGCATCTCCGGTCCGCGTCTGCGGGCCGGACGGCGAAACAGCTCCACACTCAAGGAACAGAACCTCCGCTTTACTGGCATTCAGGCCCGCAGCGAATACCGGGGCGCTCGGTGACGGGAAAGACCGCACCACACCGATTCTCCGGGTCCCGCATGATGCGGTGAACACCGGATGAATGGTTCAGGCGCATAGCGGGGAACGGGCAACTCCCCTGACGTACAACTCTCTTCCGGTCTCCTCGGACAATGGATCCGGTCCGCGGCGCTACCCGGCGGGCGTAGGCAGTAGTCTGCATTCACGGAACGTGCCCTGTCCACGCGGGGAGGTGTTCACGGTCGAAGCGGACGCAATTCCCTTGCCCGGCACCCTCGTTCCCGGCCGGCCGGGGCTTCCGTACTATTCGCACGTCCTCACCCCCGGGTAAGTCCTCCCGGCAAAGCCTCCACGGAAGACGAGAGTTCAGCCTATGACCGACAGTGCGGTGGCCGAACTGTGCCGCCTGACCGTACGTGCGCCGAGCGTGTCCGTCGACCTGGCCGTGCCCGCCGATGTGCCGGTCGCCGACCTCCTGCCCACCCTGCTGCGCTACGTCGGCGAAGAGGCGGAGGAAGCCGGCCTCGACCACGCCGGCTGGGTGCTCCAACGGCTCGGTGACGCCCCGCTCGACGAGGAGGCCACCCTGGCCCGGGCCGGGCTCTCCGACGGAGCCGTGCTCTACCTGCGCCCCCACACCGAGGCGCTGCCCGAGGCGCGGCTCGACGACCTGGTGGACGGCATGGCCGACACCGCGAGCCGTCGGCTGCACACCTGGAACTCCGGAGCGGCCCGTGGACTCCTGGTGGGCACCGCGGTGGCGACGGTGCTGGCCGCCCTCCTGCTGGTGGTCTGGCCGGGCGTGAACGGATCCGGCTCCCGCAGGGCCGTCTGCGCGGCCGTGGCCGGGCTGTTGCTGCTGGCCGGCGCGGGCTCGGCGAGCCGCGCGGTCGGCGACCGCGTCTCGGCCACTGCGCTCGGCCTGCTGGTGGCACCCTGCCTGGCCCTGGCCGGCTGGCTGCTGCCCGGCGGTGAGCTGAGCGGCCCCGACACGGTGCGGATCGCTGGGGCACGGCTGCTCGCCGCGGGCGCGGCCGGCGCGGGCGGAGCGGTCCTCGCGCTCGCCGCCACCGCGGTCGGCGCCCCGGCCCTCCTTGCCACCGCGCTGGTCTCGGTGGCCGCCGCGATCGCCGGGGCCCTGATGGGCTACTCCGGCCTGGGCGCCCCGGCCGCGGTGGCCCTGGTCGCGGCGGTGGTCACGCTCGCCGCGGGGACGGTGGCACCCTTCGCGTTCAAGCTGGCCGGCCTGCGGCTGCCCGCGCTGCCGTCCTCCGCGAGCCAGCTGCAGCAAGGCATCGAGCCCTACGCGGGCGACGAGGTCGCCCAGCGCACCGAGCTGGCCGCGCGCTGGGTCACCGCACTCTTCGCCGCCACCGGCACCATGGTCGCGGCCGCCCTGGTCGTCCTCACCGAAGACCCCGGCCCTGCCGAGGTGTTGACCGCCCTCGTGCTGAGCCTGCTCCTGCTGCTGCACTGCCGCGGCCTCGTCCACATCCCGCAGCGGCTGACCCTGGCCGTTCCCGGTGTCTGGGGGCTGCTGCTGCTCGCCCGCGCCTGGGCGGTGGACAGCGACGGCAACGGCCGCCTGGTGGTCTTCGCGGTGCTGTTCGCCGCGGCCGCCGCACTCGTCGTCGCCGCCTGGACGGTGCCCGGCCGCCGGGTGCTGCCGTACTGGGGCCGGGCGGCGGAACTCGCCCACACGCTCTTCGCCGTGGCGCTGCTGCCGCTCAGTTGCTGGGTGGCGGGGCTCTTCGGCTGGCTGCGCGGCCTGTTCGGCTGAGCACGCCCGCACACCGGGGCACGAAGCCCGCCCGCCGGGACACGGAGTAGGAGTCGTAGGAGAGGCCGTGCAGTCCAAACGAGACCAGGTACACGCCCACAGTTTCATGATGGGCAGGCTCAGTTCGGGCCTGCTGACGGCCGACCCGGACGCCCCGGAGAGCCCGCTCGGGCGCACCACCCGAGGTGTCGTCTTCGGCGTGCTCGTGACCGTGCTGATCGGCGCGGTCACCGTCGTCTACGGACTGCTGCGCCCCGGCGGGAACGACGCCTGGCGCGACGGCAAGCACCTCGTGGTCAACAGCGACACCGGTGCCCGCTACTTGTGGACCGACACCGACGGCGTCCTGCATCCGGTGCGCAACTACGCGTCGGCGCGGCTGATCGGCGGCTCCGACCTGCCCGCCGTCGACGTGCGCACCGCCTCCCTGAAGGACGTCCCGGTGGGCGCGTCGGTCGGCATCCCCGGCCTGCCGGACACGGTGCCCGGGCCGGGCGAACTCGACTCCGGCGCCTGGCACATGTGCGTCACCGGGCCCGGCGGCGCGCTGCCCGACACCTCCGGTGCGGTGGGGGACGCGGGGGTGGACAAGCCCGGGGCCACCAGCGTGGTGGCCGGGGCGCCGCTGGACTCCCGTGACGTCGGCGGCGACCGCGGGGTGCTGGTGCGCGGCCCCGACGGCACCGAGTACCTGGTGTGGCGGGGCAGCAGGCTGGCTCTCGACCGCGCGTCCGACGCGCGCAACGCGCTCGGTTACGGCTCCAAGGAGCCGATGCCGGTCTCGGCGGCTTTCCTCGACGCGCTGGCGCCCGGCCCCGCCCTGAGCCCGCCGAAGGTGCCGGGCCGGGGCGAGAAGGGCCCCGAACTGGGCGGCGAGGCAAGCCGTATCGGCCAACTGTTCAAGGTCAGCGTGCCCGGCGGCGACAGCACCTACCACCTGCTGCGCAAGGACGGCACGGTGCCGCTGACCCGGCTCGGCGCGGCCCTGGTCCTCGGCGACCCGGCCACCCAGAAGGACGCCTACCAGGGGGAGTCGCCCGAGGTGCGCACGGTCGGCGCCGGCGCGCTGCGCGAGCACCGGGCGAAGAACCCCGGCCCCGCCGTGTCGGGGGAGTTGCCGGACGAGCCGCCGACCCCGCGGTCCGCGCCGCGCGGCACCGCCCTGTGCGCGCAGGTGGACGGCGGCGACGGCGGCGCCCGGATCAGGTCGGTGCTGGTCCCGCTGGCCCGGCTCGCCCCGGTCGCGGTGTCGGAGGGCACCGCCCAGCCGCTGCGCCCGGCCTGCGTCCCGACGGACGCCACGGTCGTACGACCCGGTCACGGCGCCCTGGTCCGGGCCCTGCACGCGAGCGGCGCCGCACACGGCGGAACCACCTACCTGGTCGCGGAGAACGGCGTGAAGTACCGCGTCTCGGCCAAGATCTCGCTGGAAGCGCTCGGGTACGAGGCCGCGGACATCGGCTCGGTACCGGCACCGCTGCTCGCGGCCTTCCCGACCGGCGCGGACCTCGACCCGGCCGCTGCCTCCGGCGCCGCGAAACCCAAGGTCACGGCTCCGGACTGCGGAAAGGCCGACGGGCCGGGGCGGGGCGGCGACGGCGAGGAGGGCAAGGGCGCGGCCAAGGCGGGGACGGGGTCCCGGGGCTGAGACCGTACGCCGATTCCGGCAAGGCGCCCATAGTGCGCCGAACAAAGGGAAAGGGGCGATAGCGGGAAAAAGGTCGAGTCGAATGCGATGCGGTCCCGTGAATTCGGCCCGGCCGAGGCCTCGTTGCGATTCGGGATACGTGCGCGAAGTCTCAGGGGAAGCTCAAATATTTCGGGCGCCCATGCCCGAGTAATCCCTCGCGTGCTGCCCAGAACGGCCTTCCCCGTGACCGTTCGGCCGCTTCGGGCGCCCGCTTTCCGCCCGTTTCACGAGCCGCCGCTCCGGCGGCGACATCGTGATTCCCCGAACGGCCCTGCGCAGGTGTTCATCCCGCTGCAATCCTTGGACAACTCCGTTGCCACACGGCTGAATTCAACCGGCCGGCCAATGCTCAGATCTTCCCCACTCGCGTTGCGCGGAACACTGGGTTCTCTCTAGCCTCAGCGGGAACGGTGCGAACAACGCGCCCTACCGAAAGGAGTGCGCCATGCCGGACAGCGCCGCAAGGAAAGCGGACTATGCCAAGGGCCTGGGAGGCGTCTCCTCTCTGGAGTCGGCCCGGGACCAGGTCGAGAAGGTGCAGAACAACGTCGCCGAGATCGCCGCGCGTTCGGGCGTCGGCGGCGACGAGGGCCAGGCCCTGCTGAAGCTCTTCCGCAGCTGGAACACGGAGGCGCAGAAGGTCGTCGTCCATATCAGCACGATGATCGACGCGCTCCAGGAGAACGTGACCTCCGCCAACCGTCTGGCGAAGGAGAACCAGGACCTGACCGAGGTGCTCAACAGCAAGACCAGCCAAGGCGTCTTCGAAGCGCTGAGCTGACCCCCACCGCGGCACCGGCCCCCCGCGTACGGCCGGACTTCGTGAGCTTCCCGGGCCCGGCGCCCGGCCTTCCAGAGGAGACGTCATGTCCGAAGGCATCATCGACCTGCAATACCCCAAGGTCCAGCAGGCCATCGAGGAGTTGACCGAGCAGACCCAGCTGATCATCACGACCCTCAACAACCTCGAGGACGAGCTGAAGCCGCTCGTGGCCTCCTGGGAGGGCGCGGACCAGGAGAAGTACCGCGAGGTCCAGGCGGAGTGGGACCAGGCCACCAAGAACATGGCCCGACTCCTCGGTGACAACCACGAGTTGATCCGGTCGATCCACGACAACCACTCCCGGGACGAGCGCAAGAGCGCCGACAACTGGGGGAGCGTGCGCGCCCGTTAAGCATTGACCGCCCCCTCAGTCCCCTCAGCCCCCTCAGTCCACTCAGTACGAGGGCCCGTGCCCGGTCCGGCGGCCGCCCGTCCGCGGAGCGGCCGCCGGGCCACCTCGTGCCCCCGTCCGGCACCGAGCAGCAGGAGAACGTCCCATGGCTGGTGAGAAGGCCGACGTCAAGCATTTCGATCTCAAGCAGATGGAGAACTTCCGGGACAACGAGGTGCAGCCGGTGTACACCGCCGCCAAGAAGCACCGCGAGGAGGGCGACGGATCCACCATCCGTCCGCTCGGGCAGCTCGTCGACGGGCACACCACCGCCGACAACCTCGACCAGGACAAACAGCTCCTGCGCATCGGCAAGATGGTCACCGAGCCGCTGGTCTCGGGACCGAAGCTGGTCGAAGGCGTGCGCGCGGCGGCCGAGTCGATCGACAAGCTGCTCGGTGACCAGATGGAGCTCTTCAAGGAGCTCAAGGAGGCGCTCTCGGACACCATCGAGGAGGCCGGCAAGACCAAGGACAAGAACCTGAGCGCGATCGAGGCGCAGACACTCCTGCAGACCTTCGAAGAGGTAGACACCCTGACCGCCGGTACCTCCGGCGAACCGGAAGACGACTGACTCCAGCCGCCCGCGCCGGCCGGGGCCGCCGGCATGAACGACAACCGACCAGAAAGGGCGCCCGGTGGCCGATCGCTACGATCCCAAGTCCGGTGAGAACCTCGACAAGTTCGATGACGCCAAAGACCCGTCGAGCGACACCTGGGCCACCCTGGTCGCGCACATCACCGGCTATCCGGTGCCGGACCGCAACACCGTCTTCGACACGCTCCGTTCCGACCACGGCGGCAAGCTCTTCCGGATGGACATCAAGGAGCGCAGCCTCAGCATGGTCGTCAAGGACTCCGGGTTCCTGACGAACAAGGGCGAGGACTACGACGTCTACTTCTTCGACAGCGGCAAGAAGCGGTCGATCATGCAGGCCCGGATCGTCTTCGAGGGCCGCGTGAAGGCCGGCGAGGAGATCGTCTTCGACGGCCCCGGGTCCGACAACGTCCATGACGCCCAGGTCCGTGAGGGCAACGAGTTCACGGACTACAACAAGGACAAGATGAGCACGATCCCGCTCGCCCGGTACATGAACGGGCCGCGGGCGGCGCTCATCGCCCTGCTGGGCGGTGGCACGCAGGACGCACGGTTCAGCAACCTCAGCGTGGGCGGGGACCGCGCGGTCGACCTGAACTCCTTCAACACCACCGGCGACTCCTTCGACTTCGCCGCCAAGTTCTTCAGGGACCACGCGACGGTCCTCAAGGACTGGGAGGAGCGGTTCGGCCGGGACGACGCGAGCTGGAAGGGCGAGGCCGCGGAGGTCTTCCGCGGTCTGCTGAAGAAGATCCGCGAGAACTACGACAGCTACGTAGAGACCTTCGACTCCTCGGCCGGTACCGGCGACGAGACGGGCACCGGCAACACGGTGTACTCGCGCGCCCTCTCGCTGGGCCGCACGTACCTGGAGAACTCCGCCACGAAGCTGCTAGACGCGTGGCTGGCCTGGGCCAAGTCCCCGTACTACGACCCGCATCAGGTGCTGCGCTACGTCCTGGACGAACTCGCCCAGTGGGTGGACACGCACAACGTCGCCCAGACGGAGATCACGTCGACCACCACCCGCTACACCACGACCGTTCGCCACAACCCGAAGGGCGACTTCACGCAGGTGCATCCGGAGTACGGCGACCTCACCGACATCGCCAACTGGGCGAAGGTCGGCGACAAGGCCGTAAAGATCTGGAGCCAGGGTGTCGACGAGTACCTGGGCAAGCCCGCCGCCCAGGTGCAGTCCGACCTGAACAACCACTTCATCGACCTCGGCAAGGACTTCTCGGAGAACGTGCCCAAGCCCAAGTCGACGGACACGGCCGCGGACGAGTACAAGGAGAAGAAGCTCAAGGAGGACCAGGACGAGGCCAACCGGCAGAACGAGGAGAACAAGAAGTACCAGGACGAGCTGCGTGAGGAGCAGAACCGGCAGCGGGAGGAGGACAAAAAGTACCAGGAGGAGCTGCGCGAGGAGCAGAACCGGCAGCGGGAAGAGGACAAGAAGTACCAGGACGAGCTCCGCGAGGAGCAGCGCAAGGAGCAGGAGGAGGCCAAGCGCCTCCAGGAAGACCTGCGCAACGAGCAGAACCAGCAGCGTGACGAGGACAAGAAGTACCAGGACGAGCTGCGTGAGGAGCAGCGCAAGGAACAGGACGAGGCCAAACGCGAGGCCGATGAGCAGGCCAAGTCCATGAAGGAGAGCCTCGGCGGCCTCAACGATCCGAACGCGGTCAACGAGCAGAACCTCGACGGCCTCGACGAGCTCCTGAACCAGAACAAGCCGGTCACCGAAAGCCTGGGTGATCTGGGCGGTCCGAACGGCGAAGGCCCGGGGACCGGAGGGACATCGGACGTTCCGCCGTCCGTCAGCGAGAGCCTCGGCAACCTCGGCGACAGCCTGAACGGCCAGGGCGGTGACGGCACATCGGACTCCACGAACGTCCCGCCGCCCGTCAGCCAGAACCTGGGCAGCCTCGGCGGTCTCAACAACGGTCTCGGCGGCTCCCTCAGGACCCCGACCGGCGGTAGCACCCAACTCGGCGGCGGCAAGCTCAAGACCGACTTCCCGGACGGCAGCAGCACCGCGTTCGACCCCGACAGCGGGACGCTTACCACCACGACCCCGGACGGCTCGACCACCACGCAGCACCTGGGCGACGGCACCAAGGTGACGAACCCGGACGGTTCGGTGACCTCGCTCGGTGACGACGGCAAGCTGACCACCACCTTCCCCGACGGAACGGTCCAGAGCGTCGACCCCTCGACCGGCCAGAGCACCACCACCAACCCCGACGGCTCCACCACCACGACCGATCTGGGCAGCCTCGACGGTCTGAACAACGACCTCAACAACGCTCTCGGCGGCGGGGACGGCGTGCTCGACTCGCCGACCGGCGCCGACACGCGGCTGACCGCCGGGGGTGACGTGTCCACCGACTTCCCGGACGGCAGCAGCACCGCGTTCGACCCCGACAGCGGAACGCTCACCACCACCGCTCCGGACGGCTCGACCACCACCGCGGACCTCGGCACCGGCGCCGATGTCACCAACCCCGACGGTTCCGTGACCTCGCTCGACGACGGCAAGCTGACCACCACCTTCCCCGACGGCACCGTCCAGAGCGTGGACCCCTCGACGGGCCAGGCGGTCACCACCGACCCGAACGGCAACACCACCACCCAGAACCTCGGCGACCTGGGCAACCTCAACGGCGGCAACGGCGCGGGGAACCTGGGTGACCTCGGTGACATCAACTCCCGCCTGGACACCGAGTCGATCGGCGACCTGGGCGATCTCGGGAACCTCAACGGCGACCAGGCCGGGCTCCAGACCCCGACCGGCGGCCACACCGCGCTCGACGACGGTGACTTCACCACCACGTTCGCCGACGGCAGCAAGGCCACCTTCGACCCCGACAACGGGATGCTCACCACCACGAACCCGGACGGCACCAGCACGGTGACCGACCTCACCCACGGGGCGCAGGTGACCAACCCGGACGGCTCCGTCACCAAGCTCGACAACGGCATGCCGACCACCACCTTCCCGGACGGCAGCAAGCAGGTCATCGACCCGGACACCGGCATCGCCACGATCACCGACCCGCAGGGCAACACCAGGACGGTCGACCTGCACGATCTCAACTCCCCGGGGGACGTGGGGGACTCGGGGAACGCAAAGAACAAGGACCGCCTCGACCTGCCCGACGGCCGGAGCGGACCCGGCGGCGACGGCATCACCACGCGGAACGTCTCGCTCCCCGATCTCGGCGGCGGCAGCGGGGGCAGCGGGGGCTCCGCAGGCGGCGGCGGTCTCCCCGGGGAAGGCATCTCCTCGCCGGACGGCCTCGGAGGGAACGGCGTCGCCCCACTCTCCGACTCCACCACCACGGGCAGCCCGCTCGGTTCCGCCGCCGGGCCCGGCACGCCGGGCGCCCCCGGCACACCCGGCTCGCCCGGCATGCCGATGGGCGGCGGCATGGGCGGCATGGGCGCGGGCGGCGACAAGGGCAACGGCGAGCGGGTACGCGCCGTGCTGGTCGACGCGGCGGAGGAGAGCGAGCGGCGCAACCGCCGCCGGCGCAGCCCGTGGAACCGCCAGGAGGACAGCGACACGTTCCTGGCACCGTCCTCCCGGGTGGCGACCACCGGCGGCGACAGCTCCGAGGAGGAGGCACAGCCGGGCCGCGGTGCCACCACCTCCGCCGACTATCTGGAGGAGGACGCCGATGTGTGGGGGACCGAGGAGGGCGGCACCCCGGCCGTCATCGGCCGGTGACCGCAGCGCGCATCAGGCGCGGCCACGGCCCGCCGAGAGGTCAGTCCCATGGGCCCCGCTTTCCCCGCGGGCTCTCACCGGGCAAGATCAGCAACGCAGTTGACGTGACGGGGCCGGGGCAGCCGGACGGACACCCGGACCCCGGGTCCGGGAGTTCGGGACGATCGAGGTGAAGGGAGGCGCGGGTCTGATGGAACCGTTGGAGAAGCGTCTGGAAAAGGCGATGGCCGAACTCCGGACGGCCCAGGAATCGGTCGCGCGCACCGAGCGGGAACTGCGGGAGGCGTCCTTCGCCGTGCTCTCGTCCGACCGCGCCGTACGCGCCACCGTGGGCCCGCAGGGCGAGCTGAGCGGGATCGAGTTCCTGGAGAACAAGTACCGCGACATGTCCCCCCAGGAGCTGGCGGCCAGCGTCCTTGAGGCCACGAGCGCCGCGCGCCTGAAGATGAACCGCCATGTGATGAAGGCGATGGCGCCCTTCACCGAGCCCAGCAGCGACGTGCCGGAGCTGAAGGGCTTCGAACTGGACTGGGAGCGGATCTTCGGCCCTGAAGTGCTCCTCGACGACGGTGAGGAAGCGGGACGCGGCGCCCAGCCCGCTCCTGCCTGGCGGGACGCGCTCGGTGAGGACGGGGAGAGCTGACCATGGGGGAGCGGTACTACGTCGACCCGCAGCGCATCGAGGCCCTCGCGGGGCAGCTGGAGGAGATCGGCTCCCTGGCCAGGAGCATGACCGAGGAGTTCCTCGACGAGCTGGCCCCCACGGTCGGCTGGCCCGGCACGAGCGGTGAGTTCGCCGAGAAGGCCAAGCCGCAGGAGCAGAAGGAACGGCAGACCACCAAGGACACCATGATGTCCATCCGCGACGCGCTGACGGGCATCACCGATGCCACGCTCAGCCAGGTCCGCATGATGAAGGACACCCGCGACGGCAACATCGAGAACATCGAGCAGAGCAAGAACCGCCTCGACGCCTACGGGCTGGACGGCGACGGCGGCCCGGGCGGGCATGGGCGCCGCTGACCACCGCGCCGCGGACCGCTCCCGCACCACATGGGGAGCGGTCTCTCCGTCGTGCCCGCGAGGCACCGTGGCCGGTTCGCCGTGCTCGCGGGTCCTCCTGGGCGGCCCGTCGTGCCCGCGAGACCTCTTGGGCGGTCCGCGATGAGCATCCAGGTCTCGCCCGAGGTCAACGCGATGATCTTCATCCTCACCGGGGAGAAGCTCATCGACGCCGACGAGGACCTCGCCTATGAGAGCCGGAGGCCGTACTCCGGCCTGGGCCGGAAGCTCGACCGGGTCTCCTCGCTGATCGAGAAGTCGGTCCACGACATCGCCGAGTCCATGCCGGACGACCTCTCCAAGTCGTACGCCAAGGCGATGGGCACGCTCACCGACGACGGCGGCAAGAATTACCTGCGCGAATTCGCCGAGCAGTTGGACAAGATCGCCGAAGGTCGGCGCAAGACCTCCATGGACATCATGGAGTCCAAGTGGCAGGTCATCGCCGAGGTCATCCGGCTGCTCATCGAGATCGCCATCTATCTGGCGATGTCCTTCTTCACCGGTGGCGCGTCGGCCAGCCAGATCATGATGGCCAAGCTGCGCAGCCGGTTCATGATCCTCACCACGCTCAGCCACCTGCTCCAGCGTCTGCACATCGCGCCCTCGCTGACCGAGGCGTTCGCCGAGGCGTTCACCACCTTCGCGGTGCGCCTCGCGATGATGAACTTCGCCCCGGACGGCCGCCGCCCCGACGGCTTCGACTGGAACGACATCCTCAAGTCGGCGGCGTTCGGCGCCGCCGCCGGTGCCTTCACCAGCATCTTCAACGACTTCGCGAAGAACATCGTCAAGAGCTACGACAACAACTTCCTCAAGAACGGCCCGGACCGCGACTTCAAGTCCAACCCGGGCGGTCCGAACACCCCGAACCTCGACCTCAAGAACAACGGCCCGAACCCGAAGCCGAACCCCAACCCGAACCCCAAGCCGAGTCCCGACCCCACCCCTGGCCCCACGCCAGGACCCCACCGCGACAACCCCCCGCACGACCCGTTCTCCTTCCGCAACAACCCCAACCTGTGGCGGAACAACCAGCTGCTCCGCAACAACGCCGACCGGCCGGGCGCGCTGGCCGGGCACTACGGGATCAAGGGGACGGCCGACTTCATCGCCGCGGGATCCGGCGAGGCGCTGGCGGAAATCCTGATCAAGGGAGCCTTCGACGGCGACTGGTCCACCAGCTGGTCCACCTTCGTCGGCGCGGGCATCAGCAGCCAGGTCGAGTCCACGCTCACCGGTGGCGCGCTGAACAGCGGCGCCGAACTGCGCAACGCCATCGACAAGTTGCGCCATCAGCCGCCCACCGTCTCGGGCGGCGACACCGGATCGGGCCGCGACACCGGCTCGGGCTCGCGCGAATCCGACGGTTCCACGCGCTCGCGTGACGGTGACAGTTCCGACCGGGGCGAGGGGCCGCCACGTACGGACTCCTCGGGCGACGGCAGCGGATCGGCGCGCAACTCCCCGCCACCGTCCACGCAACAGGGCGCCGGTCTCGGCGGCTACACGGGCAGTCAGTCGCCCCCGCCGTACTCCGCCCTGAACCCGCCGCCCTACAGCACCCTGGATCCGCCGCCCTACTCGGCGGGCCCGTCGCCCGTGACCGCCGCGGAGAACGAGCTGTGGCAGCAGGTCCACCAGGGCCCCGCCGAGGTCCGCGAGGACGCCCTGCGCGAGCTCGCCGCCCTGCGTGGCTCCCAGCCGCCCGGCAGCACCGAGATCGGCATACGCGACAGTGTGCACGGCAATCTCTCGCAGCTGCCCGAGGTCCGGGTGCTGCCCGCGGGGAACACCGTCGGTGCCCAGATCGAAGCCGACCAGGTCCGCCGTGCCCTCGACGGCTTCGGCACCCCGGTCACGGTGGACCCGCCGCTCGGCACTGCGGCGGATGCGACCGGTACGGACACCACTGCCACGGGACCCGCCGCTACGGGTACGGGTACGGGTACGGGTACGCGGCCGAGTGGCATGTCCACCGGCGGAAACACAAACACCCAGACTCCCTCGTCCGCACAGCCCATGGGCGCCCAGGAGCCCGATGGCTCGGCCTCGCTGGACGGCTCGCAGACCACGACTGACGGGGCCCCACAGGCCTCTCCGTCACCGGAGACCGGCACTGCTCCGGAGACCGGCATCTCTCCGGAAGCCGCCGGCTCTCCGGACGACACGTCCGCTCCTGAGCCGGGCAACTCGGCCGAGGCCGAGGGCACTTGGGGGTCCCCCGACAGCACCCCCACCCCGGCCGAAGACCTCAGCGCCGCCTCGCCGAAGGTGAACACCACCGGTTCTTACGCCGATACCGGCGATGTACGCCAGACCGGCGACGTACGCGACACCGGCGACGTACGCGAAACCGGCGGGCCGGGCGACGTGAAGACCGCCCCTGCTCCTGCCGCCGGGAGTCAGTCGCCCACGCGGTCACCGGCGTTGACGATCGTGGTCTCGCAGCTGCCGCCACCGGGGGAGGGGGCGCCGGAGGCGGCGGAGCTGCTGGACGGGGCCGGGGTCGACCGGGCCGTTGTCCTTGGGCCCGCGGTCGCCCAGGACGGGTCCGGGCGCCCGGTGCGCGCCGCCGTCGAGCTGACCCGCGAGGGGCCGGGGGCTCCGGTCCACTCCCGCCCGCTCACCGGTCCGCCGACCATGGTGACGCGGGACGGCGATCCCGGAGCCGCGGACACCGGCACCGCGTTCCCCGGCGCGGACGTGCTGCTGCCGCTCGCCGACGCCCTCGGCCCGGCCCCCGTCACGGCAACCGGACCCACCACGCCGAGCACCGGCACGACCGACGGCGACGAAACCGTCACTGACCCGCCCGCACGCCCCAAGACGGTCTCGGACACGGTGTTGGAGACCCCAACAACGCTGGACAGCAACAGAGGTGTGTCTGAAACCGTTGGCTCAAACGACTCAAACGACTCAAACGACTCAACCACCTCCGCCGTACCTGCCGCCGCCAAGCTCGCCACCCTGTCCCGCCCCTGGAGCGAGGCGGCCACTGATCTGCACCTGGAGTCGGGGCAGAGGCAGAGCAACGGCGCCGCGACCACCACGCTGGACGACGCCCCGGCCACACCTCCCGCAGGGCTCGCGCCCAAGGGGCGGATCGTCGTGCGGCCCACGGTCGGCGGCGACACCTCCGTCGGCGGAAACGGCCCTGTGCGGCTGAAGGTTGAGCCGGTGGTCACCACTCTGGACGGCCACACCGTGCCCGTCGCGCAGCTGCGGCGCTGGGCGCCGGATGCGAATGCCGCGCCCCAACCAGGGCGTGCCGTACAGACGTTGACCATCTCGCAGAGCGTGACCGAGGACGGTACGGCGCACGGTGAGGGGCGTCGTGCCCTGCTGGGGCAGGACACCTTCCGCGGCGTGCGCACCACGTCCGCCGACCCGATCCCCGCCCCGGGGACGGAGCCGGGCCCGCCCGTCCGCCGTACCGTGTTCACCGGCCCGCCGGCCGCGCTCCCCGGCTCGGGCACCGAGCGGGGCGCCGACTACTTCGCGGGGCACGGCACCCCCCGTACCGTCACGCTCGGCACCGAGGACGCGCGGCGGCCGACCGTGAAGGTCAGTGGTGTTCAGCTCGGCGAGGTGCTCAAGTCCTGGGCGGGGGACGGCGATCAGGACCGGCCGCTGGTGCTGTTCTCCTGCGAGACCGGCAAGCAGCCCGAGGTCGCCGGTCTGCCGGTGGCCCAGCACGTGGCGAACCGCACCGGGCGGCCGGTGTACGCCCCCACCACCGAGGTGGGCACGGCCCGGGACGGTGACGGTGACGTCCGCGCGGTCCTCACCGAGGGGCCGGACGGGCCGGGGCGCTGGCGGCTCTTCACGCCGGAACCCGCCGGTGACGACCTGGACGGGCTGGCGCGCGACGCCGGCCTGCACGCGGGCCCGGAACCGGCCGACGCCTACACCCGGGCCCGTACCCTCCAGCAGATCCGCACCTTGCGTGACGCACTCGGCCCATCGGCCGAACAGCAGCCGGAAAAGCGGGAGTTGCTCGCGGGCCTTGCCTTCGTGGACGGTCTGCGCTGGCTCAGCCCGGACACCGCCGCCCGCTACGGCGACGGCCGGATGACCCCGGACCTGCTGCGCCGGATGGTCGTCGACCGGGCCGGCGCGAACGGCGGCGCGAGCATCGACATGGCCGCCGGTCCCACTGCCGAGCAGTACACCGAATTCCTGCGCGCCGCGGTCGCACTGCGTTTCGCCGCCGGCCCCCACACCACGCTCGACGCCCTGGTGCCACCGCCACCGCCCGCACTCCCGCCGGCCACCCCGGTCTCGCCGGAAGACGTGCGCGGACTGACCTACGCGCCCTCCGCGCAGGTCACCTGGTCGCTCTCGGACACCCCGCTGCCGCTGTCGGAGCTCGGCCTGAGCGCCGAGGACACCGCCGAACTCGCCCGCCGCAGAACCGATCTGGCCCCCGCGCCGAGCCGGCCCGAGAGCCTCGCCCAGGACCTGACCCTGCTCAGCAAGGCCACGCCCGGCACCGCGGACACCGTGCGCGCGGACGGCCTTGCCTTCCGGCGGCTCGACACCCCGGGCGGCGGGAACTGCCTGTTCCGGTCGCTGCTCGACAGCGCGCGCAGCCAGGACCTACCGCCCGCGTGGGCCGCGCGGAACGTCGCCGGTCTCCGTCGGCTCCTGAGCGACCGGATCGCCGGGTCCGAACTGGGCGACGCCGTGGCCGTGGCGATACCGGACCCGGTGCTGGCCGTCGTGGACGACCTGCGGATGCGTGCCATCGCCGGAGTGCGGGACCCGGCCGAGCAGAGGCGGATCACCGGGGAATGGAACCGCGTCGCGCAGGCTGTCGTAGCCGACGGCGACGCCGGTCAGTGGCAGCGGATCCTGCGCGAGAGCGACTACCCGCACCTCGCCGACGTGGTGCCCACTCCCGACGACGCGTGGCGGCTCGGGGCCAAGGGGCTCGTCGCCTCGGCGGCGGAGCTCTCCGCGCTGTGGGCCTCTCCCTTCGCCGACCTGCTTCCGGAGGCGCTCGCACACACCCTCGACCTCGACCTGCGGCTCGTCCAGCCCGACGGGCTGTCACCGGGCGGCACCTTCGTCAACACGCTCAACCCGGGCGGCCATGGTGGCACCCTGCACCTGGCGTACAACGGCTCCGACCATTTCGACGCGCTGGTCCCGGCATCGGCCCCGCTCACGCCCGTACCGGACCCGGCAACCACCACGGATCCGGCCACCACCCCGGACCCGGCCACCACGCAGGACCCGTCCGCCCCGCCGCCGGACCCGGACGGCTCCGACCCCTTCGGGGAGTGGCTGCGCGGCATGGGCGGGATCACCGATCTCGACACCCCCGACGCCGACAGCCCCGACCGGGGCGATCCGGTACCCCTGGAGACCCAGCTCGAACGGCACCGCCCGGCCCGGCTCCTCACCGGCCAGGACGCCCCGCCGCCGCCGGGCCCGGCGCCGGAGACCGTCACCTTCGAGGACGGCAGCCGACTGCCCGCGATCCTGCTGAGCCCGGACGCCGACCCGGGCGACGGCACACCAGTCACGGGCGCACCTGCGGCAGGGGCCGCGCGGAGTCGTCCGGCCGGTCTCTTCACCGGTCCTGGCAAGGTCACTCTGCGGTCGCCCGAGCAGGTGGCCGAGGAGATCCTCGGAAAGCTGCCGGCGAAGCTGCGCGCCCAGTTCGACGAGGCGGAGCTGCTGCGCCTGCTGACCGAGCAGCCCGCCGCCTTCACCGCACCGCGCGGCGCGCGCTTCGTGGGCCGGGAGAAGTCCGGCGTCGGCCACGAGATGACGGTCGAGGCCATCCCGTACCACCGCTGGGAACGCTTCTCCAACGTGGGCGGCGCCACCGTCCGGCTGGACACCATGCGGCGCGGGCAGGCGGGCACGGGCGGCGGGCGAAGCGTCGGTTTCGGGCGGCGGATCGCCGGCGGTCTCAGCATGGGGCCGCCGCTCAACTGGCTGCTGAAGATCGGCGTTTCGCTCGGCTGGACCCGGCGGACCGATTACGCGCAGGGCACCCAGGCGTACAACCAGTCCGAGTGGCGCAACTGGGAGGGCTCGCACCTGCACCTGGACGACGTCCACTACCGGGTGCGGGTGGACCGCGTCACCGAGACGCCACCGGCGACCACCGGACAGGACAGCCGCACCACCACCCCGTCCCGCCCGAACCCGGCTCAGCAGAAGCCCAGTTGGCAGCGCACCTCCGTGCACACCGCGCAGTTCGCGATGCGCGACGGCCTGAGCTGGCGGTTGCCGGACGACCTCACCCTGCCCTACACGGGCCCCAGGAGGGCGCCGAAGACGCTCACCTTCCCCGACGGGGTCGAACCGCGCATCACCGACACCACCGGGCTGCACCTGACCGACCCGCCGGAGGACGTGGCGCTCGCCATGTTCGGTGCGAGGCCCGGGAGTTCGGCGCACCGCACCCTGGTCGCGTACGTCCGGCCGGGGCGGCTGCTCGCCCTGTTCGGCAGGTTCGCCGGGCCGGTGACGGGGCCCGAGCTGACCCGGGGGAGCGGACAGCACCCGCTGGGGCATCTGATCGTGGAGCGTTCGGTGCCGCACCGGGCGACCCTGGTCACCGAGTCGGTCAAGGCCGAGCTGCGCGACCTCACGCAGACCACCTATCAGAACGAGCGCGGCCACGTCCGCGACACCCGCCTGGGCGTCCAGGTCACCTCCGGGCCGAACTACACCCTTGCCGGACCCGACACCGACGTACGCCTCCAGGGCGGCCCGCTGGCCCGTGCGGACGTCGCCACCGGGCGCGGCCACTACCTCGGCACCGACGCGGCGCGGAAGACCACCGGCCGCGTCCGCAACCACCCGGTGGCGCTCTACCGGGTGGAGCGCACCCTCATGGTGCGCAAGCCCGGCGAGCTGCCGTCGGCGGCCCGTCCGGTCCGGGTGGTCAGCCTGGACTGGATCTCCACCCAGGACGCGCGCCGCCTCGCGGGCTGGGACAGCCGTACGCCCGGCCAGGCGGGGCCCAACCCGGACGCCCGGCCGCCGGTTCCGTGGTACCTCTCCCGAGAGGACCCAGTTCACCTGAACGGCCAGGTCCGCGCCGAGGGCTTCCGCCCCATCCGCCCGCAGACCCAGATACAGGATCAGACCCAGTCGCAGCCCCAGACTCAGCCCCCGCAGCCGCAGTCCGGGCAGCCCGCCGTACCCCAAGACCCCATGCGGACCTTCGCGGACACCGTCCTCGACACCCTGCACCGCTCCCATCCGACGCTGTTCGTCCCGCCGCTGATGCTGCGGCACCCGCGGCTCGCCAAGGTCTGGTACGGGGACGGGCGGATGCGGACCGCGCTGCACAACGACCGCCAGGTGCGCGAGGCGCTGAACCGGCCGAGCCTGGCGCAGAGCCTGGACGACCTGACCACCACCGGAGTGCCCGTCACCCTCACCGAGGACGGCAAGGTCCGCCGCGGCCACCACACGCTCATCCTGCGAGCGCGCCTCACCGATCGGCAGTTCGAGGCCACGATGAGTGAACGCTCGCTGCGCAACGGCGTGATCGGCACCGAGGTCTCGGGCCAGGGGGAGCAGGCGTCCACCACGCTCTCCGGCGGTGTCGAGCTGGGCATCTCGCCGCGCGACCACGACAAGGTGGCCGACGTCGGGCTGCCGCGCCAGGCCGGCAGCGCCTCGGTCGGCGTCCGGCACGCCAGGACCGGCCAGAAGGCGACGAGGAACACCGTCGCGGTCACCCATGACCATCTGATGTTCCAGACCGGTGCCGACCTCTACAGCTACCAGGTGGAGCTGGGCGCCTCCTTCGAGGGCCACCGCCGTCCGCGCGGCTGGGCCCGGCTCGCCACGGTCGGGCTGCTCGGCGCGGGTGTCTTCGTCAGCAAGGTCGAGGAGCGGCCCCTGTTCAGCCGGGGCAACGAGACCATCGGCCGGGTGGAGCTCGCCGTGCCGGTCGCGCACGGCTCCGACCGGCACGCCCCCGTCGATCCGTCGCCCGCCGGTACGGCACCGGCGACCGCGGCGGTTCCGCCGCAGCAGCTCTCCTCCGTCGAGGCGGACCAACTCCTCGACGGCAGCCGCCCGCTGACAAGGACCGACCAGGCCGACCGGGACCTCACCGGGAAGCTGCTGAGCGTCCCGCACGTGGTGCTCAGCACCGAGGGCGGCCCGCGGCGCCAACAGCTCATGCAGGACACCGCCGACCGCGCCACGGGCACCTCCTGGCACGTCAGCGCGCCCGGCGCCCCGGTGCGCACCACGCTGCGCCGGGCGATGGCGAACCTCAGCGTGGCCGGTCAACTCGGCCAGTACCTGGGCCCGTTCGGCTCCCGCATCTCCGGACTCAACGGCGCAGGTCCCTTCCGGACCCACTACCTCAAGGCCGCCGTGCGCGGCGAGCTGCACAACTTCCGGGTCATGAGCGACCCGAAGCCCGCCAGCCTCGAAGCCACCATCGGCAACGAACACCGCGTCCTCGGCAGCGCGAGCACCGTCTCGCACACCACCCTCGGCCTCCAGGGCACCGAGATGCCGCTGCAGCAGGCCCCCGGCCAACAGGCCGTGGTCGGCACCTACTCGACCGCCCTGCAGTACGCCTGGGGCAAGGGCCGCGGCGCCTCGCAGACCCTCACCCGTGGCCGCAACACCACCCTCTCCTTCGCCGGACGGATGTATCTGGTGGTCGCCGACGCCGCCGAGACCGTCGCGGTGCGCGACCGCTGGACGGCCGCGATGGGCACGATGGGCACCCGTGCCGGCACGCGGATCAGCTCCGCGGCCGGGCGCCTCTCCGAACGCCTCGGCGACAGTCTCGCCCCGCGCCGGGCCGCCGCCGCGCTCCAGCGCATCCGCGACGCGGTGATGTTCCACCTGCCGATGCAGGACGTCATCGAGGCCGGGCTCGCCCCGGACGGCCTGGGCACCACCACGCCGCACAACCTCGGCGGCGGCTACCGCGTGCCCCCCTTCCTGCGCGGCCGCCGCTTCCCCACCCACCCCAGCGGTCAGCTCGACGCGGGCCGGGCGGCGCAGCGGCTCGTCGGACAGCTGGAGAGGATCGGGGTGCCCTCGCACGACCGGGAGCAGGTACTCCAGCGGCTCTCCCCGGACTTCCTCCGCGCCCACCTGCACGAGCTGACGACCGACGGGATGACCCTGCCGGTCCGCTACCGCTCCTGGTCACATCCGTTCCACCTGCCGGTCGGCGGCAGCCCCGGCCGGCTCCGGTTCCAGCTGACCCCGGTGACGACCACCGTGGACAGGCTGCGCACCGGTTTCGAGCTGGAGGACTATCGCACCACCGCCCGCGACGGCGCCGACGTCACTTCGCAGGACCGCGGCGCGGACGTGACGCTCAGCGGGGGTCAGCGCGCCGCGGACAGCGGCATCCTCGTCGCCAATCCGTCGCTCCAGGGCACCGCGGCCAAGCAGCGGTCGAGCTCCCGGACCCAGACCGCGGGCACCACCTCGATGCCGAACATCGCCACCACCCAGGCGCACGCCGAGATCGTCACCAGCTACACCCTGACCGTCACCATGACGGACGCGACCGGTGATCCGCTCGCCCCCGGCATCGACGCCACTCCCGTCGGCAGCCTCAACGAATTCCTTCCCGCGAGCCTGCTCACCCCGGAAGGCGACGGCGCCGACGGCGCCCTCACCGAGCAGGACGTCCCGGAGCCCGAGCGCGCGGTCCGGATACTGACCGCCGAGCAGGCCCGTCCGGAGGGCATCGCCACCTGGCGCACGTCCTCCACGCCCGGTACGTCCGCCACCCCTGGCACCTCCTCCACCCCCGGCACCTCCGCCATCACCGGCGCCGACTCCGACGTACTGCCCTTCGACGACGTGATCGGATCCGGCATCCTCGCCGTGGACATCCGCGGCGCCGCCAACGTGCAGGACGCCCTGACCCTCGCCACCGCCCGTGCCGACGGCCTGGGCGACGGCGACCTCGGCAAGCGGCACACGGGCAAGGTCCTCGACGGCCGCGTGCGCACCGCCCGCCTCACCCCGCTGACCGCCATCGGTACCGCCCCCGCCCAGGCCCAGCACGAGGCCACCACCCAAGTCGGCCTGACCGCAGGCTTCCGCGAGGCGCTCGGCGCGGACGGCGCTCCGCTGCCCGCCCAGTCCTCCACGCACCTCTTCGGCCAGTCCCACACCGCCGACTCCCGCCTCTACGCGAAGATGCACCGCGGCGGTGCGCGTCTCCTCGCCGTGGAGAACAAGCCGCGCATGGAGGCCATGCAACGGGCGAAGACCTCCGACGCGCTGGAGTCCGGCATCACCGACAACGTCGAGGGCGCCGTGGGAACCGCGCCGCTCGCGGGCACCAGCAACGCCGGTGTGACCAACCCGGGCGGCACCGTCCCGATCGGCGGCTCGAACGACGGCACCACGCACAAGGGCGCCGCGGACACCACCCTCGGCACCCACAACAAGGTCGTCACCGACCGCAGCATGCTCTTCGCGGTGCCGGTGAGCTGGCTGACGGTGGCCGAGGTGGACCACCGGGTCACCGACAGCCGCCCACTGCACGCGCTCGGCAAGGCCAGGCGCGGCCCGCGCGCCGCCGAGGCCGAGACCACGGCGCTGGTGTGGCTGCGCGAGGACATCGCCCGCGACCACGGTCTCCTGGACGACTCCACATTGACGGACGAGGTCCTCGCGGCGTGGGACGACCAGGCCAAGGCGGCGGGTGACCTCGCCGCGGCCGAGAAGAACTACTACGACGCCCGCGCGCGGGCCCGCGAGACGTGGCTCGACCTGAGCGCTCCGGAGCAGGCCGCACTCGGCGACGACAACTCAGGACCGCCGGCCGATCTGCCGCCGGACGTGCTCTGGTCCCCGGCCGTCGTCGCCTGGCAGGCCGCCCGCCAGGAGGTCCACCGCTGGGAACAGCACACCGACACCGCCGCCGTGGACCACCACCGGCTGCACCTCGCCGCCTCGCGCCTCACCGCCCACCACCAGGGTTCGGCCTCGGTCCCGGTGCCGGACCGGCCGCAGGAGTACGCCGAACCGGCCTGGCGCTCCGAGGCACCCGCCCCGTACACCGTCACCGAGGCCACCGACTCCGCCCCGCGCACCCTCACTTCGCCGGACGGCACCACGGTGCGCGAGGTGCACGACATGCCGCACGACGGAGCCTCGTTCTTCCACGCGCTGCTCGCCGCCGCCGGGACCACGGGACGTCTGGCGGAGCTGCTCGGCACCGACATCGCCGACCGGTTCGCGAACGCCCCCGACGACCCGGCGGTCACCGCGGAAGCCATCGGCGCCGCCCGCGACCGCCTCGCCTGGGCGCTGGGCGACGACGGCAACGACGACCTGCTCGACGCCCTCGCGCTGGATGCCGCGGACACCTTCACGCAAGACGAACTCGACACCGCGGGCGTGGAGTTCACCCCTGCCCAGCAGGCCGAGTTCGACGCCTTCGGGAGGCTCCCGCAGACCTTCTGGCCCACGCCCGCCCAGCGGGTCGCGCTTGCCGTCGCCGCCCTGTCCCGTCCCTTCGCGAGCGAGCCCACCGCGAGCGGCGGCCCCACCACGAGCGAGCCGGCGCGGAACGGCGCACCGGCTCAGGACGGCGAGCCCGACCCGCCCGAGCGGCGGGCGGGCGACCACGGCGGTGCCGACCTGCTGCCCGCCCTCGCCGCCCGCGTCCTGGGGACCCCGCTCACCGTGGTGACCGGCGAGGGCCGCGAGCAGCTCTTCCTGCCGCACGGCACCGATCCGGCCGCCGTCGATCCGGCCACCGCCCCGGCCCTCTTCGCCGCCGACGGCTTCTTCGCAGCCGCGCTCCCGCCCGGCAGCCCGCCGCCGACAGCCACCCCGCTTCCGGCTACCACCGCCGGATCCGGCACGCACACAGCGGCCTTGGGCACCGGCACCACGCCTCCCGCGCCGGAGGGGCAGCCCGCGAAGCCGCCCGCGCACCGCAGCCACGCCACGCCGCCCTGGATGCCGCCCGCCGACAGCGACGGCCCGCGCTACCGCCTCGGTCGCGACGGTGTCCTCACCGCACCCGACGGCGCCACCTACACCCAGGGCGCCCCCACAGGCCGGGGCAACGGCTTCTTCGGTGCGCTCTCCCTCGCCCTGCTCCAGGCCTCCGAGCGCCCCGGCGCCGACCGCCACGAGGCGGCACGGCTGCGGGGCCGTGCCGGGGCGCCGCCCGCCCAGCTGATGCGCCTCAACGGTCTCCCGGGCGACCCGGCGGAACGAGAGACGCTCTTCACGCCGCCGCCTCTGCCCCACCGTCCGGGCGTTCCCGCCCCGAGCCAGGACGCCCGCGACGGCCACCTGCGCCGCCATCTCGCCCAGGCGCCGTGGGGCCCGGAGGCGGACCGTGCGGTGGCGGAGTGGGCCGCCGCCGCGACCGGCACCACCGTCGTGCTGATCGAGGAGAACGGAACCGCCCACACCTACGCCGGCCCGTCCGGCGACAGCGGCCCGCACATCCGTCTCCGCCGCCGCGGCGGAGACTTCGTCCCCCTGACCCTCCACACCCCGGCACCCTCGCCAAAGACTCCCGCGCCAAAGACTCCCGCGCCGGAGGAGGAGGCGTACGAGCTGAGCACACTGTCAGGCAACGACACGGGCTCGGGCGCCCCCGTGCCACCGGAACCGCAGCCGGCGCCGGTGCCGACCATGGCCGAACCGGCCCTGCAGGCCTTCAAGTTGGGGAACTTCGAGTTCACCAACCTGAACCAGACGGAGGCGTACGTCGACAAGGCGATCCGGGTGGTCGAGCTGCTGGACGAGCACAGCACCATCAAGGAGTACATCGCGGGCCGTCCCGTGCGGGTGACCCTGCACGTGCGGACGACCGAGACACCGGCGGACGTGCGGGATCTGGGCGCCGATGGCGTACAGATCAATCTCGCCAGTTACTACTTCGAGAAGTACGACATCGGTTACCTGATGGGCATGCTCGCGCACGAGATCGGGCTGCACCCCCTGGCGTCGGCCAACGCGAAGATCCCCGAGGAGGAGGATCTGTACCGGGGGATGCCGCTGCTTGTGCCCGGCCTGGAGACGCTGAAGACGCCGCGTTTCATGAACACGGAGGGGGCGGGCCAGGAGGACCACATCATGGCGGCCTTCCCGCACACGATCCGGCACGGGATCTACCGTGACATCGTCCTGGAGATGGCCCAGGTGCTCGCGCACCGGGCGCGGGTGGGTGTGGCGGGCGCCAAGTCCCGGGACGCCACCGATCTGTTCGACACCTACCTCATGGACCTGGCCTCCATCGCGGTCACCAACGACCACCGGGCCAGAGCGATCACGGACCCCGGCTACACGGCCAGGGTCTACAACGCCTACAAGGCCCAGCTGGCCGAGCAGCTCGCCCCGGACAGCCCCGTCCGCGCCCTGCTGCCCGCCGACAAGGGACGGTTCGGTGTCCTGGGAGACTTCGCCGCTCTCGCCACCAGCGTCGGGACCAACAACCGAGGTGACAGCATCCAGCGCCCCCTCCCTCCGCAACGGACCGGCGGCAGCACCGGCTAGGCGCGCGAGACATTAGGCCACGGTATGCGCTGCGGCGCGTCGCCTTCCCTTCAGGCAGGTGCAGCCGCCCGAGCCGCGTAGGCGCGGACGTCCGCGTCCGGGTCCAGTACTGCCGTGCCGAGTGCCTCGCGGGCTTCTTCGTGCGCCGAGTGTTCCAGGAGAGACAGGACCGCTGCCTTGCGGACGTCGGCGTTGGGGTCGGTGAGGGTCCTGGTGAGGGCGGGGACGGCCCGTTGAGGAGTGGCCGCGGACAGTGCCGTGGCCGCGCCTGTGCGGACCTGCCAGGACGGGGCGGCCAGGGCGTCCACCGCTGTGCCGTCGTACGGGGCGGGGCAGCCGACGGAGGCCAGGGCCGTGAGTGCCGCCGCGCGGACCAGGATGTCGGCGTCGTGGAGCAAGGGGGCCAGCGCTTCCGGGGTCCGAAGGCCGCGCGCCACCGTGACGCGGACCTCGCGGGCCGGGTCCGTGGTGGCGCGGGCGACGGAGTCAAGGGCGTCGACCGAGACCAGGGCGCGTACCGCCGCGATACGGACCTCGATGTCCGGGTCGGCGAGCGCGGGGGCGTACGAGGTGGCCTCGCCGAGCCGCAGGGCGCGCAGGACGTCCAGTGCGGTGGCCCGGACCAGGGCGTCCTGCTGGGCAAGGGCGTCGTGAAGACCCCGGGCCAAATCACCTTCCGGAGGCAGGACTTCGACCAGTTCGAGGAGTGATGCGGCAGCCGCGGCACGCACGCCGGGATCAGGGTCCGCCAAGGTCTCGGCGAGCGCCGGGCCCGTACCCGTGGGCACGGTCTCGGTGAGCGCGGCCACGGCCGCCCGGCGCACGGCGGGGTCCGGGTCGGTCAAGAAGGGGCGCAGCCGGGGGAGTTCGGACTCGCTCTCCTCGGTGAGGGTCAGCAGTTCCAGAATGCGGGGGGAGTGGGAGGCCGCTGTCGCTTCCCGCGGCGTCGGTGTGGTGGTGCGGGGGCCGGAACCCACGGGGGCGATGTCGCGCCGTCCGGCGGTGGCCACGTGCTCCGGGTGCACCTCGCCCAGATGGCGTGACGCGCCGCCGCTCGGTGTGAACTCGTCGACGGGGACCAGGTACGGGTCCACCGGGCGCGCCGTGAACTCCATCGCCCCGGCAGGGGACTTGCGCAGGTCCAGATGGTGGAGCCAGCCGTCGTCGTCGCGCTTCGGGTGATCCGTCCGCTCGTGGTAGAGCCCCCAACGGGACTCCGTGCGCGCCAGCGAGGAGCGGGCAGCCATCTCGGCGCAGTCCCGGATGAAGTGCACCTCCGCGCAGCGCATCAGCTCGTGCGGGGTCTGCGCACCCATCCCGTCGATCTCGCCGCGCATCCGCTCGAAGTGGTCCACGGCAAGGGAGAGCCGGGCGCCCGACTTGGGCGGGGCGACGTAGTCGTTGACGAAGCGGCGCAGCTTGTACTCGACCTGCGGCTGCGGAGGGCCGTCCGGATGACGCAGCGGACGGTAGATCAGCTCGTGGGCGCCCCGCACCTGACCGGTGGGCAACTCGCCCTCGTACGAGGTGAATCGGGAGGCGTCCGCGCCCGCCAGGTCACCGAAGACGAACGCGCCGATCATGTAGTTGTGCGGGACGCACGCCAGGTCCCCGGCGGCATACAGGCCGGGCACGGTGGTGCGTGCGTGGTCGTCCACACGGACGCCCGACGCCGAGTGGCCGCCGCACAGACCGATCTCGGAGATGTGCATCTCGACGTCGTGGGTGCGGTAGTCGTGGCCGCGGTTCGCGTGGAAGGTGCCCCGCGTCGGGCGCTCGGTGGAGTGCAGGATGGTTTCGAGCGCGCTGATGGACTCTTCCGGGAGATGGCTGAGCTTGAGATACACCGGCCCCCGGTCGGAGGCGAGTTCGGCGGCGAACTCCGACATCATCTGCCCCGACCAGTAGTCCGAGTCGACGAAGCGCTCGCCGTGCCGGTTCACCTGGTAGCCGCCGAAGGGGTTGGCGACATAGGCGCAGGCGGGGCCGTTGTAGTCCTTCATCAGGGGGTTGATCTGGAAGCACTCGATGCCGGTGAGCTCCGCGCCCGCGTGGTACGCCATGGCGTAGCCGTCCCCGGCGTTGGTGGGGTTCTCGTACGTGCCGTAGAGGTAGCCGCTCGCGGGCAGGCCAAGGCGCCCGCACGCGCCGGTCGCGAGGATCACGGCACCGGCGCGCACGGTCACGAACTCGCCTGTACGCGTGTTGAATCCGGCCGCGCCGACGGCCCTGCCGCCCGCCGTGAGCACCCGGACCGGCATCACGCGGTTCTCGATGCGGATGCGCTCGCGCATCTCGCGGCGGCGCAGCTGCCGGTAGAGGACCTTCTTGACGTCCTTGCCCTCGGGCATGGGCAGGACGTACGACCCGGAGCGGTGCACCTGGCGCACCGCGTACTCGCCGTGTTCGTCCTTCTCGAACTTCACGCCGTACGACTCCAGGCGCTGCACCATCGAGAAGCCGCGGGTCGCGGTCTGGCGGACGGTGGACTGGTCGACGATGCCGTCATTGGCGCGGGTGATCTCGGCGACGTAGTCGTCGGGTTCGGCGCGGCCGGGGATCACGGCGTTGTTGACCCCGTCCATGCCCATGGCGAGGGCGCCGGAATGGCGGACGTGCGCCTTCTCCAGGAGGAGCACGTCCCGGCCCCGCTCGGCAGCGGTGAGCGCCGCCATCGTGCCGGCCGTTCCGCCGCCGATGACGAGGACGTCACAGGAGAGCTCCTGTGCGTCGGTGACTGCGGGGATCTGCATGGAAGGGCCTCTCAGGTGCCGAGGGAAGTGAGAACCGCGCGGCGCAGCTCCGCCGTGGCGGGGTCGCCGTGGGCCGTACGGTCGCGGGGGCGCGGCACGTCCAGTACGCGGGGCACGCGTCCCGTGACCGTGCCGAGGAGGGCGACGCGGTCCCCGAGGAAGAGCGCCTCGTCCACGTCGTGGGTGACGAAGACGACGGTCGCGCCCGTGCCGCGCAGCACATCGGCCAGCAACTGCTGCATCCCCGCCCGGGTCTGCGCGTCCAGCGCGCCGAACGGCTCGTCCATGAGGACGGCCCGGGGTTCACCCGCGAGGGCGCGCGCGAGTTGGACACGCTGCCGCTGTCCGCCCGACACGCGGTGCGGCAGTGTGGCGCCGTGCCCGCCAAGGCCGACCCGCTCCAGCCAGCTCTCGGCCTGGGCGCGACGCTCCGTCCTCCTCAACCCCTTGATGGCCAGCGGAAGTTCGACATTGGCCCGGAGCGTGCGCCACGGCAGCAACGCGTCGTCCTGGAAGATCAGTGCCCGTTCCGCGTCGGGCGCGGTGATGGGGCTGCCGTCCTGGGTGACCTCTCCGCCGAGCGGCGGAAGCAGCCCGGCGAGGGTGCGGAGGAGGGTGGATTTCCCGCACCCTGAGGGGCCGACGACGGTGAGGATCTCGCCTGGCGCGATGTCCAGTTCGAGGCCGTCGAGGACCGCCGTGCCCTCCCGGCCGACCGAGGCGTCACGCAAGGTGAGCCGGGTGCCGCGGGCCGGAGCGGGGACGGGTGCGAGGGCGGTCGGCGGGGGTGTGGTCATTTCGGGGGGAGTGGTCATGGGTCACGCCTCCTTGGCGACTTCTGAGGTGGCTGGAGCCGCCGGGTGCGGGACCGGGACATGCCGCACGGACCGGCGCCGCGGTACCGGCGCCCCGGTGCGGGACGCCGTCCGGGGGAGCCACCGCGTCACCCGGCGGCCCAGCACCTCCACCGCGGTCGACGTCATCCACCCGAGCGCGCCGATCGTCACCATGCCGACGAAGACGCCGGGGTAGTCGACCACCGTGTAGTCCTGCCAGGTGCGGTAGCCCACGCCGTACTCACCGGAGATCATCTCCGCCGAGATCACACAGATCCACGAGACACCGATGCCTACGGAGAGCCCGCCGAGGATGCTGGGCAGCGCCCCCGGCAGGACCACCGAGCCGAGGACGCGCCACCGGCCGCCGCCCATCGTCAGGACCGCTTCCTCCCAGACCGGAGACAGGGCACGCACCGCGTGCCGGGTGGAGACCATGACGGGGAAGAACGCCGCGGTGAAGGTGATGAAGACGATGCCCTGCTCGTTGCTGGGGAAGAGCAGGATCGCCACCGGCACCAGCGCGATCGCCGGTATGGGCCGCAGCACTTCGAGGACTGGACCGAGCAGGTCGGCGGCCAGCCGCGAGCGCGCGATCGCCGTGCCGACGGCCACTCCCGCGACCGCCGCGAGCGCGAAGCCGGTGACGATGCGGCTGAGGCTGTCGGTGAGGTCCTGCCAGTACGCTTCGCCGCCGACGCGCCGCCCGAACTCCCGCGTGACATCGACGACCGTCGGGAACTGCTCGAAGCGCAGCCACAGGTCGATGTCCAGCGCGGTCAGCAACTGCCACAGGCCGAGCGCTCCGGCCAGCGACAGGAGGCGCAGGAGGTGACGGGACGTCATGATGCCCGCCTCAGGGCTTTGTTGTACGAGATGACGTGGGCGCCCGGATGCGCCGTGCGGTAGGCGGTGGCGACGGAGGGAGTGACGAACGGCAGCAGCTTCTTTCCGTCCGCGACCCACACGGCCTTGTCGGCGAACCAGAGCGTCCCGGTGGTGGTGTCGGGGACGTAGGCGGCCCGCACCCCGCCCTGTCGCGTGGCCGCTTGGCGCAGCATCTCGGCCGGGGTACCGAAGGACCGGGTCCTGTCCTCGCCCTTCAGCCAGAGCTCGCTGCGGGGCGGCCCGGGGGTGGCGGCGAGCGCCTTGGAGTAGCCCTTGCCGTACGCCTTCTTCACGTACCGCCCGTCGACGAAGCCGTCCACGTCGACGTCGCCGACCAGCTTCGCCGACTTCAGCACGGGCACGTCCTTCTTCAACGCGGCCACCAGCGCGGGCTTCAGCGTGGGGTCGAAGGTGGCGATGCCGTGCGCGCCGTTGTAGAGGTAGACGACCTCGGCCGGAAGGCCGGTGGCCTTCGCCACCGACTCGGCGGCCGCGACCGGTCGCTCGTCGAGAAAGCCCGTCGCCTTGATCTGGGCCCGCAGGAAGTCTTCCAGGACGCCGGGCCGCTCCTCCGCGAAGTCCTCCCGCGCGGTGACCCCGTGGAAGGTGGGCCGGTCCAGCTCCGCGCCGTCGTACAGCGCTCGGGCCCGGTCCTGGAACGCGAGCAGCCCCGGCCACGCCACGAACTGCGACAGCGCGTCCGCGCCGCCCGCCTGGAGCGCCGAAGCACCCACCGCCGGCTGCTGGTTGAGCTTGCGGATGCCCTCCTCGGGATCGACGCCCGCCTGCCGCAGCGCCCGTACCAGAGTGCCGTCGGCGGCCGAACCGACGCTCGTCGAGACCTTCTTGCCGCGCAGGTCCGACAGCGACGACAGCTTCGAACCGGGCGGCGTGACAATCGTGTTGAGGCCGCCGCGGAGGTTGTACCCGGTGACGGAGACGAGCTTCGTCGGCCGGTTCAGCTGGGCGCCGCGGGCCGCGTTGATCAGCAGAGGGAAGTCGCCCATCGAACCGATGTCGATCTTCCCGGCGGTCATCTGCGCGGTGATCGGCGCGCCGGTGGCGTAGTCCTGCCACTTCACCTTGTAGGTGACGCCCTCACGTCTGCCGCGCGCGGCGAGCTCCTGCTCGAAGTAGCCGAGCGACCGCAGCAGCGTCCCGGCGGTGACCGTGTTGATGGTCTTGGACTGGTAGCCGATGGTGACGGTGACGGCATCGGAGTCGTCCGCGCTCGCCCCGCCGCAGCCCGCCACGGAGAGGGCGGTCAGGGCGGCCAGGGAAGCGCTGACGGCCGTGCGTTTCATGTTCATGGGAGTGAGCCTCTCGACCGTACCGCCGCCGTTTTCCTTCGGCGGCTTCACCGGAGCAGGTAGGGCATGTTGACGGTGACCGCGCCGGTGGGGCAGCGGGCCGCGCAGGGGCCGCAGTACCAGCACTCGTCGACGTGCATGTAGGCCTTGCCGCTGTCCGGGTTGATCGCGAGGGAGTCCAGGGGGCACATGTCGACACAGAGCGTGCAGCCGTCGATGCACTTCGACTCGTCGATGGTCACGGGCACGTCGGCGCGCTGGGGGGCCAGAGGCATGGCTGTCTCCCGGAAAGAGGTGGCAAGTGAAAAGAAGCGGGGCCGGTGGATCAGTGGGCGCGGTGGAGCAGCCCGCTCATGGCGATGCGGTCACCGCGGAAGCGGATGAACTCCAGGTCCACGGGGCGTCCGTCGGACAGCGACGTGAGCCGTTCCAGCATGAGTACGGCGGCGCCGCGGGGCGCCTCGAGCACGGCGGCGGAGTGCACGTCGGCGTTGACGGCTTCCAGGGTGATCTCGGCCGTGCCGAGCGGCTGCCCGGTCAGGGTCTCCAGGAGACGGAACACATCCGTGTTCTCCAGGTCGCAGCCGAGGAGGCCCGCGCCGATGTCCATCGGGATGTAGGTGAGGTCGAGCGAGAGGGGCAGACCGCCGAGTCGGCGCAGCCGCTCGATGTAGAGCACGTCGGTGTGCTCCACGAGACCCAGCCGCCGGGCCACGGGTGCGGGCGCGGGGACGGGACCGACCGTACGGACTTCGTTGGTGACGTCGCCGTGTTCGCGCAGGGTCTCGGCGAGGCCCTGCAGCCGGTCTAGGCCGTGCGGATACTTCTCGGACACCACGACGGTGCCGACACCGGGCTGCCGTTCGAGCAGCCCTTCCGTACGGAGCAGATCGAGCGCCTGCCGGACGGTGTTCCGGGAGACGCGGTACTCGCTGCCGATCGCGCCCTCCAGCGGCAGCACACCGCTGGGAAAGCCCCCGGTGCGCACCTGGTGGCGCAACAGGTCGGCGAGCTGCCGTGCCTGGTCGGCACGCAGCCGGCGCCGTCGGGCGGCGGCTGCGTGCCGACCAGGCACGGTGTGCTCGCGGATACGTTCGGCTGGCATGCGAGGGACCATACCGACGCTGCCGCGGCCGTGGTGTTGCCGGAGTATTGCGCCACCCGGCGCACTCCGCGTGCCGCCTCTGACCTGCGGGTTCGCGAGGATCACGGAGAGATCTGCCAGGAACGAGGGGACGGAGTCAATCAGCGGTCAGGGGCGAGCAGCGTGTCCGCCGCGGCGCCGTTCAGGACTTGATGGGCCACATCGGCAAGCTTGAGCTGGCGGTTCCTGGCATACGTGCGCATGCGCAGCAATGCCTGGTCCGCGCTGCACCCGCGGGAGTTGGAGAGGTATCCCTTGGCCTGCTCGATGGTGATCCGGGATTCGAGGGAGCCCTGCAACCGCGCGATCTGCGTCCGCTGCCCCCGCATCACCTGCTGCTGGATCACGCAGATGGTGGCGGTGTCCGCCAGCGCCTGGGCCAGGTGCAGCCGGCCGTCGTCCAGCGGTCCCGGCCGGTCGTGAAGGAGGCTGAGCGCGCCGACCACCGTGTCCTGGAAGCGCAGGGGGACCGTCGCGACCGAGGTGAAGCCCAGGAGCAGGGCGCGTGGCGTGAAGCGGGGCCATCGTGCGCAGGCGGCATCGACGTCCAGCCGGACCTCGGACACCTGGGGCCGGGAGCGGCAGCAGTCCCGGCAGGGGCCCTCGTCCCATTCGAGGCCGAAGAGCTCAAGGCCGCGGGTGTGCTCGTCGGAGGCCACCACCTCCACGGCCCGGCGGTGCGGAATGTCGAGCAGGACGCCGGACGCGGACACGTCCAGCAGTTCCACGCAGTGCGCGGCCAGGGTGCGCAGGACGTCGGCCGTGCTCACGTCCCGCACCAGTGGGGACGCGAGATCCACGAACGCGGACGCAAGCCGATCCTCGCGCTGTCTCTCGGACCTGGCGGTCATGCCGCCTCTCCCTTCCGTGGGCACACCATCCACAGCGACCGGCGGCCGTGCGCCGGCAGTCCGCCGCGCGGAGGGCGGTGTGAGGGGGAACGGCCGCAGGGGGCCGGTACGCGTGTCCCGCCGGCGACGGAACCACGGCTCCCCTCTTCGGCAGTCGCCAAACACTCGCAACAGAACTGTTTTTCATGTTCCGGTCGCGGAATTCACGGAATCATCTCCAAGCTACCGCGCTCGGTTGCCACGTATAGAGGCACGATGCTTCGAACCCGCCCGCGGGGCGCAATTGACACCCTGCATTCGCTCCGTTGAAAGCAGGATTACCTTCCGTCCGACCGTGCTTCTCGCGGCGGCCTTTACCCGGAGCGCGGTGGCCTCGGGAAGAAGCCGCTGGTGCGCCGCCGGTAGGCGGCGTAACCGGGCCGGTCCGCCATGTGCCGTTCCAGCAGCGCTTTCCCGCTGCCCCGCGTCAGCAGATACGTCATCACCGCGGGGCCGATGATCGTCGCGGCGGCCGCCGGCGGCGCCTCGCACGTGATGAGGAAGAGACCCCACCAGACGCAGAAGTCGCCGAAATAGTTCGGATGGCGCGTCCAGGACCAGAGGCCGCGGTCCATGAGACGGCCTTTGTTGGCCGGATTCGCCTTGAACCGGGCGAGCTGGAAGTCCCCGACCGTCTCGAAGGCCAGGCCGACCAGCCACAGCACCGCTCCCGCGGCGGCGGGCACGCCCAGCGGTCCGTCGATGTAGGCGGCGGCCTGCACGGGCAGGGACACCAGCCAGACAAGGCCGCCCTGCAGCAGATAGACCATGCGCAGGGCGTAGGCGTTCTTGTTGCCCGGCGCCTTGGACAGGAGCCGTTCGTAGCGCGCGTCCTCGCCGTGGCCCCGCGCGCGCCAGGCGATGTGCCCCGCGAGCCGCAGGCCCCACACCACCGTCAGAGCCGTCACCAACAGCCGTCGCCCGTCGTCGCCGTGGCCCGCCGAGAGGACGTACGTCATGAGGGCGACGGCGGTGAAGGCGATCCCCCAGGCGCTGTCCACGACGCGGTGCAGCCCGCGGCGCAGCGCGACCGCGAAGGTGGCGAGGAGCACGGCCAGGGCGGTGAGCGCGGCGAAGGCGAGATTGACGCCGAACGCGCCCCAGGCGAAGCCGTTCACGACGCACCGCCCGCGCGGTGCCAGCCGGCCGTCGTGGCGGGCATTCCCGACCAGCCCAGGTCACTGGTGCGTACGGCGAGAATCTGGTCGACGCCCATGCGCCTCTCCTCGAACGCGAGCGAGCCGCCCACGAGATACAGCCGCCAGGTCCTGGCCGCCTCCACCCCGACCAGCGCCACGAACTCCTGCCAGCGCTCCTCCAGCGTGGCCCGCCAGGCGTTGACGGTGCGCACGTAGTGCTCGCGCAGCGACTCGGCCGACCGCACCTCGAAGCCCGCCCCCTCCCACAGGCCGATCGTCTCGCCCAGGGGGCGCATGTGCATGTCCGGCGCGATGTACGACTCGATGAACGCGCCGCCGCCGGGGGCGGTGGCCCCGCGGGACATCTGCTGGACGAGGATCCGGCCCTGCGGCCGCAGCAGACCGTGCAGTTGGGCCGCGAACCCCGGATACTCCGCGTCCCCGACGTGCTCGCCCATCTCGATCACGCCGATGGCCTCGTACTGTCCGGTCTCGATCGCGCGGTAGTGCCGGAGCTGTACGTCCACCTGGTCGCCCAGGCCGCGCTCGCGCACCCGCGCCCGTACGACATCCCGCTGTTCACGCGAGAGCGTCACGGCCGTGACCTGCGCCTTGTGCCGTTCTGCCGCATAGAGGGCGAGCGATCCCCAGCCACAGCCGACGTCGAGCAGCCGGGAGCCGGGGGCGAGCCCCAGCTTCCGGCAGACCAGTTCGAGCTTGGCTTCCTGGGCGTCCGGCAGGCCGTACCGCGGATCCTCGCGCTCCCAGTAGGCGCAGGAGTACGCCAGGGAGGCGTCGAGGAGTAGTTCGTAGAAGTGGTGCGAGACGTCGTAGTGGTGGCTGATGGCGGCACGGTCCCGGGCGGTGCTGTGCCGCTCGCCCCGCAGCCGGGCACGGCCCGCGGGCGCCTTCGGGGGTGGGCCGACGGCACCGAGCCGGGCCGCGGCCGCCACGGCGGAGGCCAGCTGTCCCACCCCGGGCCTGACCGGGGCGAGCCGCTGCTCCCGGGCCCCGGCCCACATGGTCCGCAAGCCCTCCGCGAGGTCGCCCTCGATGTCGAGGTCGCCGGTGATGTACGCCTCGGCCAGGCCGAGTTCGCCCGGCTGCCACAGCAGACGGCGCAGCGCACGGCGGGAGCGGACGATGACGACCGGCGCGTCCGGCGGCCCGCACTCACTGCCGTCCCAGGCACGCAGCCGCAGCGGTACGGGCCCGCCCAGGACGTCGGTGAGAAGTCCGTTGAGGCGTTCGGCTGTGGAGGTCACTGTCCTGCTCCGTCCTCGGTCGGCCCGCCGGTCAACTGGATCTGGTGCACGTCGAGATAGCCGGAGCGGAACCCGGCCTCGGAATAGGCGAGGTAGAAATCCCACATGCGCCGGAAAGTGGCATCGAAGCCCAAGTCGCCCAACTTGCCGTCCTGTTGGGCGAAGCGCTCGCGCCACAGATGAAGTGTCTGCGCGTAGTGCGCGCCGAACCCGTCGCACGCGGTGACCCGCAGGCCGGTGTGGACGCGCGCGGTCTCCTCGATGGCCTGGACTGAGGGCAGCAGCCCGCCGGGGAAGATGTACTTCTGGACCCAGGTGAAGGTGTTCCGGCTGGCCAGCATACGGTCGTGCGGCATGGTGATCGCCTGGAGCGCCACCGAACCGCCCGGCGCCAGCAAGGAGTCCAGGGTGCGGAAAAACGTGGGCCAGTACTCCGCCCCGACCGCCTCGATCATCTCCACGCTCGCGATCGCGTCGTATCTGCCGCGCACCTCGCGGTAGTCGCACAGCTCGACGCGGACGCGGTCCTCGTGCCCCGCGGCCCGTACCCGTTCCCGGGCGAGGTCGCGCTGCTCGGCGGAGAGGGTGACCGAGTGGACGCTCGCGCCCCGCGCGGCCGCACGGACGGCCAGGGCGCCCCAGCCCGTGCCGATCTCCAACAGCCGCGTGCCGGGCCCCACACCGCACAGGTCGAGCATCCTGTCGATCTTGCGGTGCTGGCCCGTCTCCAGGTCGGACCAGGTCGCGGGCAACTGGTCGAACAGCGCGGAGGAGTAGCTCAGGGACTCGTCGAGGAACAGCGCGAACAGGTCGTTCGACAAGTCGTAGTGGTGCTGGATGTTGGCCTGCGCGCCGCTGGGGGTGTTGCGCTGCTCGGCCGGCTTGCGGGGGGCCCAGAGCGCGCGCAGCCGTTGCAGCGAGGGCGGTACGAGGGTGGCCGCGTGTTCGGCCAGTACGGCGAGCACCGCGACCAGGTCCTGCGCGTCCCACTCGTGCGCCATGTACGACTCGCCGAATCCGACGAGGCCGCCCGTCGCGACACGCCGGAGGAAGCTGTCGGGATCGCGTACCTCCAGCAACGGGCCGCCCGAGCCCCACCGTTCACCGTCACCCATCGCCACCCGTAGCGGCAGGCCGTCCAGGGCGTGGCGCACGACGATCCTGGCCGCCGTGCGCCGGGCGGCGGAGCAGGACGGAACGGCCGCGACATCGGGCCACCGCTCGGCGTCGACCGGGCCCCGCGGACGCGAGACGCCGGGTGCGCCGGATGCGTCGGGTGCACCGGACACGCCGGGTGCTCCGGATACGGACGTACTCACTTCAAGCCCTCCTGGGGACGATGTCGGGGTCGGTTCTGCACGGGCAGGCCACGCAGCCACAACGCGATGCCGTGCCGCCGGATGGACGCCGAGACGGCCACCGTCGACCAGGGGTGACGGACGGCCGCCCGCAGCAGCGCGCCGGTGGTGGCAAGGCGGCGCTCACCACGCACGGTCGCCGTGAACTTCCGGTGGCCGCCCAGGTCGAGGTGCAGGGTGACGCCGAGTCGCTCTCCCGGCAGGGGGAGCCGCATCCGGTACTCGCCCTCGACGGGGAAGAACGGCGAGACGTAGAACTCCTTGGGCACGTCCGCTCTCCGCGCGGCCTCGGGGCCCATGAGATAGCAGTGCCGCTCGCCGTAGGTGTTGTGCACCTCGGCCACCACGCAGCGCAGTTCGCCGCCGGGGCCGTGGCACCAGTACAGGGAGAGCGGGTTGAAGACGTATCCGAGGACGCGGGCGTGGGCGAGCATCAGCACGCGACCGCCGTCCAGCGTGATCCCGCGGGTGGCGAGGAAGGCTTCGAGGCCCGCCTTGATGTCCGTGTCCGCGCCGCCGAAGTGGTCGCGGCCGTCGAAGCGGGCCAACGGACGTAGTGCGGACGGCAGTTGTGGTGGCTCGTCCAGGTCGATCAGCCACAGGTAGGTGCGGTGCGTGAGCTTGTACCGACGCGGGCCGGCACGGACATGGGTGATGACGCTCGGATACAGCGACGGCACCGGGCCGGAGGAGGTGCTCACCAGCGCACCCCCATCGCCAGGGCCGCCTCGACCCCCGAGCGGCAGCCGTCCTCGTGGAAACCCCAGCCGTGATAGGCGCCCGCGAACGCGGTGACGGGCCCGCTCAGCGAGGAGAGCCTTCGCTGCGCGGCGACCGACTCCGGTGTGTAGACGGGGTGCTCGTACGCCATCCTGGCCAGCACCCGGCCCGGGTCCACCACGTTCTCGCCGCCCAGGGTCACCACGTACGTCTCGGGAGCGTCGAGTTGCTGCAGGCGGCTCATGTCGTAGCTGACCCGCACGTGGTCGGTCGTGGCGCCGCACGAGGGGAGCAGATAGTTCCACGAGGCGCGCGCCGAACGGCTGCGTGGCAGCACCGTGGTGTCGGTGTGCAGCAGGGCGGGGTTGCGGGAGTAGCGGAAGGCGCCGAGGATCGCGCGCTCCTCCGCGGACGCGTCGCCCAGGAGCCGCAGCGCCTGGTCCGGATGGACGGCGACGACCACCGAGTCGTACGAGTCCGTCGTGCCGTCCTCGGTGGTGAGGGTCACGCGGCCGTCGCCGCGCCGCACGGACCGCACCGGCGTCGACAGGTGAACGGTCCGGAGCTGCTTGCCGATCCGCTCCACGTACTCCCGCGAACCACCGGCCACGGTGCGCCAGGCGGGAGAGCCGCTGACCGTGAGCATCCCGTGGTGATCGAGGAACCGGAACAGGTAGTGCGCCGGATAACGCAGCGCCGTACCCGGCGGGCAGGACCACACCGCCGACACGAGCGGCACCGCGAAGTGCCGGACGAAGTAGGGGGAGAACCGGTGGCGGGCGAGGAACGCGCCGAACGTGCCGTCGGAGTCCGTGTCTGCCACGGACTCCGAGAGGGCCTCCGACGCCCTGCGGTGGAAGCGCGGTATCTCGGCGAGCATGCGCAGGTACGGGGCGCGCAGCGCGTTGCGCGGCTGCGCGAACAGGCCGCGGGGGCCGCGCGCGCCCGCATATTCGAGGCCGCATCCCTCGCACCGCACGGACATGCTCATCTCCGTCGGGCGCGAGGTGACGTCCAGTTCCCGGAAGAGGCGGAGCAGGTTCGGATAGGTGCGGTCGTTGTGCACGATGAACCCCGAGTCCACGCTGCGTGTCCGGCCGTCCGATCCCGGCACGTCGTGGGTGTGGGCATGGCCCCCGAGCCGTTCGTCCGCCTCGTAGAGGGTCACGTCATGTGCGGGTCGCAGGATGTACGCGGCGGTGAGCCCCGCCACCCCGGATCCCACCACCGCCGTACGGCGTCGCTGTTCTCTCATTCCGTCCCATCTCCTCGTCCGGATCCGCCGGACGTGCTGTGAAGATGATTCGGAGCGGAACGTGCCGCGGCTTGGTCAAGAACGGGGCGATCTTCGGCAGAGGGGTCAGCAGGGTCCGTGGGCCGTGCCGGTGGGGAGGGTCAGTAGGCCGTACTGGTGGGGGGAAACTGGTCGGCGATCAAGGGTGGGAGTTCCGCGAGGTCCAGGAGACCGGCCACCGTCCTCCCGGTCAGCGCGTGCCATGCGGGGGCCCGTCTCAGCATGGCGTGGCCGCTGCCGTGCATCAGCACGGTGGCCGCCTCGGCGCCCGCGGCGGTGGCACGCCTCGCGAAGTCCAGGGAGGAGCGGGGATCGGTCGTACGGTCCTGGTCACCGTGCAACAGCACCACGCGACGGCCGCTCAGGTGTGCCACCGGCTCCCCGGTGGGGCACCAGGGGGCCAGGCCGACCACCGCTCGCACCAGCGGATCCCCGGCGGCGCGCAGGGCGGCGCGGGCCCCCATCGAATGCCCCACCAGGACGGTCGGCACGTCACCGGCGAGGAGCTCCAGCTCGCGCAGGGCCTGGCGGGCGTCCCGCACCGCGTCCTCGTGCTCGCCGTTCCAGCCGCGGACGCGATAGCGCACCCGCCCGATCAGCACCGAGCCTCCCGCCGTGGACTCACGGATCTCGCCCTCGAAGAGACGCAGCCGCGCGCGCGGCAGATTCCACGGCGGGGGTGCCTCGGTCCCGTGCTCCCGGCCACCGTGCAGCAGGAGCACGGCCGCACGTGGCTTCTCGACCGGTCTGCCCGGCTCCAGCGCCGGGCGGTGGCCATCGCGGAAGGGCACAGGGACTCCTCGACATGTCGGTGACCGCGGCCGGATGCGGTGGGTGGCGGACGTGGTGACGTGGTGGACTCGGCCGATGTGACTGATTCGGAGCCGCACCGGTGCCCGGATTGGTTTTACGACGCGGTTGCCTCCGCCTCCTCGAACCCAGGCCCGTCTCCACCCGCATCTCCATCGCCGGCTAGCGCGGGGAGCGCGAACCGACTTCGTCCAGCCTCTCACCGTCCGCCAGGCGCGCCCGCACGGTCGCGTCGGGGCTCTGGGGAGCCTTGACGGCCAGTGTGCGCCCTCGCTCGGTCACATCGACATCACCGGTCACATCGATCTCGTCGACCTCGCGGCTGCCCGCGGCGAGGAAGTAGTGCCGCCCGGAGCCCGCGGTCCAGGGAGTACCGGCCACGACGTGCTGGCCGAACCGGCTGCAGGCGGCGGTCGAGCGTGCTCGCCCGACGACCTTCGCCGGTCCGGTGGCGGACGCCGTGGACGCACGGAACTGGACCAGGACACTGCCGGGGCCGCGCCAGGTCGAGGCGCGCGTGCAGGACCACACGGCTCGGCCCCCCTGCTCGGGCAGCTTCTGCTCGGCGAAGTCCCATTGGTTGACGGACCGCACACCGCTCCGGCTCAGCTCGGGGAGCCGGCACGCGATGTGGGCCCAACTCCGCAGCGCCGTACTGCTGGTGGCCTCGCGCGGCTGTCGCGGCGGGGCTCCGGTGCCGGGCAGCGGGGTGTAGCTGAGGTGCACGGGCGTCAGGTCGCCCAGGTCGGTGACGAGGAAGGCGTGCTTCTCCACGATCCGGCTGGAGGAGCGCAGTTGCAGCACCGGACGGCTGTCGCACGATCCCGCCCCCGGCGGTTCGTCGACGGCGTCCGTGATGCCCTCGTCCGACACGTCGAGCGGACGGCCGGGGGAGTTGGGGGTCAGCAGGTCGCGCGTCTGCGCCTCGGCGATCCAAGGGGCGGTCAGATAACGGACCTTGCCCGCCCTGCGGCTGACGACGAGGGCTGCTGCCGTGGTCACGTCCGACTCGTCGGAACGGGAGATGTCCAGGGACGCGTCGCCCGGTGAGGAGACCGGTTCGCCGTAGCGGACGACGCGCCGGCCGTCGTGGAACAGCACGACGGCCTCCCGGCCGACGTCACCCGCGTACAGCAACTGGGTTTCCTTGGGCGGGGGTTCGTCGGTGGTGGCCTTGCCGACGCTGATCCGGGTGCCGCTCGGTGGATCGTTCCACGCGACGAGCGCGCGGGTGATCAGCGCGTCGTCGTCGGCGCGCGGGCCGCGGGCCGGCCATGCGGTGAAGTCCACCCGCGAGGTGTCGGCCCAGGCGTCACGTGGGGTGCGGAGCAACTGGTCGGGTCCGACCGCGAGGGCGGCGACGGCTGCCGGGGACGGTGGCGGCCTGTCCGATGGCGCACCCCCGACGGTGGTCAGCAGCAGCGCACAGCAGAGCGCGACGATGCCCGCGGTGAACCAGGCGAGCTGGTGACGACGCCTGCGGCGCAGCAGATCGGTCGTCCGGGTCTGTACGGAGCAGGCGTCGAACTCCCGTGAACGCAGCAGCGCTTGGGTCGCCGAGCCCGCGGCTGCCTCGATGTCGCAGGCGGTGCGCAGTGCCTCCTTCGGGCGGGGCACACCGGCGGCGGTGAGCAGGTCGACGACCTCGGAGCGGGGGAGCCCCTCCAACTGGAGCAGCACGAACGCCGCACGGGCGGAGGCGGGGATCTCGGAGAGGACCTGTCCCAGCGCGACCTCCTCGCCGCTGCCCGCGCGAGGGAACAGCCGCAGCCCCCAGACCACCGGAAGCATGGGGCGCAGCGCTCGCGGAGACGGCAGGAAGCCGGGCCAGCCGCGCGGACGACGGTCATGGGCCAGCGCGGAGCGCAGGACACGCGCCCGCATGCACGCTACGGCGGGGTCGGGCGTGCGCCTTCGCTGTGCGGGCACCCGGGGCGCGGTCCGCCCGATGCGGAAACCCGGCAGGGCGCGCTGTACCAGGGAGTGGGCGACGAGGACTCGTCGGTGTCTGCTGAGGGTGTGGGGGAGTGTGAGGTAGGCGAGGCGTACGAGCCGGGTGTACTGGTCGACGATGACGGCCTCGGCCTCGTCAAGGGCCACCCGCCCGGACCCGTTCGTCGAGCGCCGTTGCGATGTGCTCATCGATCAAGAAGCCTTCCAAAGGCTGACGACGTTGCGTCCTGACCACGTTCAAACGAGTGAATCTTGTGATGGTCACAGTCGTCGTCCTTTGGTGGATCCGTCTGGTGGCCCCGTCTGGTGGCCCTGTCAGTCGACGGTGACCACCACCGAGTGCCACCCGCTGGCCCCGTCGGGGATCGTCCGGGTCCGCTTCTCGGTCTGGACCTCGCCCGTACGGTCGGTCGCCCGCACGGTGAGCGTGTGGCCCCCCGTGGTCGCCTTCCATGGGAAGGACCACTGGCGCCAGGTGTCCCGGGTGTCCTCGGCGGCCAGATCGGCCTGCTGCCAGGGGCCGTCGTCCACGCGGACCTCGACCTTGTCGATGCCGCGATGCTGCGCCCAGGCAACTCCGGCCACCATGACGGTGCCCGCCTTCGGCCGGCCGAAGGGCTTCGGGGTGTCGATCCGGGACTGGGTCTTGATCGGCGCCTTGCGGGCCCAGTCGCGCTTGACCCAGTAGGGGTCGTAGTCGTCGAACGTGGTCAGCTCGATGTCCTTGATCCACTTGCAGGCGGACACATAGCCGAAGAGGCCGGGGACCAGCATGCGTACGGGGAAGCCGTGCGTGAACGGCAGCGGCTGTCCGTTCATGCCGAGGGCGAGCATCGCGTCGCGGCCGTCCATCACGTCGTCGACAGGGCTGCCGATGGTCATGCCGTCCACGGACCGGGCCACCAACTGGTCCGCGGGACCGCCCTTCGACGGGGGTTCGACCCCGCACTCCGCCAACAGGTCCGCGAGCCGTACGCCGATCCAGCGGGCGGTGCCGACGTAGGGGCCGCCGACCTCGTTCGACACGCAGGTCAGGGTGATGTCGCGCTCGATCAGCTCCCGCCGCAGCAGGTCGTCGAACGTGACGGTCGTCGGCCGGGCGACGCCCTTGCCGTGAATGCGCAGACTCCAGGTGTCGGCATTCACCTTCGGGACCACGAGCGCGGTGTCCACCCGGTAGAAGTCCTTGTTCGACGTCATGAACGAACTGATGCCGGGCATCCGGAGCTGCGCGCCCTTGGGCACCGGGTTCGCTTTCGACGCAGGGGCGGGGAGCGTGATCTGGTTGCGCGAGGCGATGACGTCCTGGCTGCCCGCGGCGTTCAGCGACCGTCCCAGAGCTCCGGCCCCGGCCGATGCGGCGGCAGCGGCGGTGGCCGCGATGATGAACCCTCGGCGGTCCCACTCCGGCCGCCGGTCCGGGGCTGCCGGGGCCGACGCCGTCTCGCGGAGCGGTTCGGGGGCCGTCTCAGGAGCCCCCTCAGGAGACGCTTCCGGAGCCGTCTCAGGAGTAGGGGCCGTGCGTACGGGCTGGAGCGCGAGGCGGCCCGCGAGCCAGTACAGCAGCGCGGCGCCGACGACGGCCCCCGCCACGGAGGGCAGCGCGTCGGTGAGGCCGGTGGAATCGGGGCGGCCGGTGGCCGCCACCCCGCCGATCACCCCGAACAGCAGCACTCCCGCGGTGCCGAGCAGGCGATGGCGCAGGGCCAAGAGCCCCAGCACGATCGCCAGCAGGGCGAGCGCCGCGAGGATGCCCGACTGCAGGACGAGCTTGTCGTCCGTGCCGAACTGCTGGATCGCCCAGTCCTTGACGGGCGCGGGGGTGCGGTCGATGGCCGCGCCGCCGACGGCGACCACCGGGCCGGCCTCGGGCCGCACCGCCGCCGACACCAGTTCCGCCACCGCGAGCGCGGCGAACCCCGCCAGCACCCCGCTCAAGGCGCCAGCCGGTACACGCCACCAGTCGACCGGTCGTCGCAAGGCTCTTCGTTCTGTCATCACAAGAGGTATCCGGCACCGAGGGTCTCGCGGATTGCTCGATTCCCGCATCGAGTGAAACGAAGGGTCCGCCTGGCCCAGCGCGCTCACCACGCGGGGGTGGAGGAGGCGGCGGCAGCGTCCGGGCGGAGGAGGCCCACGCCTCGACGTTCCACCGGGATCACGTGCGCCCCGCCACCTCCTCCGTGCGTCCGGGATCCCTAGCTGGTCCGGAACTTCGAGGCAGTGGCGCAGGCCCTGCTGATCCCCTGCTGACTCCCGGCTGGCCTCCCCGCTGGGGCGCGCGGGGGAAACCGCGTAACCGGCGATCTTGCCTCGCGTTGGTCTGCCGGGGCGAGACTCTTCCGGCACTGCCGAACTGCCCCGCCTCCACGGCAAGTACCTACAGAACGAGCGCCCGTGCCCCTGGCGCGGGGCGATGAAGAAGGCTTGAGGGTCACTCATCATGCACGACATCACCAGGAAGATCGCCGCGGGGATCGGGGCCATGGCCGCGGCGCTCGGCTGTGTCATCGTCGCGGGTCCGCCGGCGGTGGCCGACGGCAAGTGGTGCAACAACGCGGTCTGCATCGAGACGTACGACAGCGGCACCTACCTCGGCAGGGTCGAGGTGTCGGTGATCAACAGCAACCAGCCGCACCGCATCAGCGCGCGCGTCTGGACCACCAACGGCTGGAGCGCCAACACCAAGGTGGAGGACGTCGCCGCGTTCAGGACCTACCGGGACCAGGCCTACCCGCAGCGCCACTTCCCCGCGGGCACCCGGCTCTGCGCGGAAGGCTTCCGCGGCGGCGACAGCGTGGGCCTGCCCTGCGTCACCATCACCGGCTGACCCCCGCGCGCGTCAGCCGTACTGACGGCAGCGGCCGGGGAAGACGGCCCGGACGCGCGCGGTGAGGAGGCCGAGGGCGGCCCGTGCGTCGGCGGCGCCGGCGTCGGACCCGAGCTGCAGGGCCAGGCCCTCGGTCAGACAGTGGAGTTCGAGTGCGGCGAGGTCGGGGTCGGTGTCGGCCGGGACCTCGCCGCACTCTTTCCCGTTGTGCACGGCCGTCGAGAGCATCGAGCGGATGAGCCGGCCCGTCTCGGCGTGGGAGCGGGCCAGGCGGGGGTTGTCCACGGTGCGCCCCAGGAAGGCGAGCACCACCCGGTGCGCCGAGCGGCGCCGCGGGTCTGCCGGGAGCCATTCGCCGAGTCCCTCGACGACGACGTCACGGATCGGCAGCCGCTGGCGCGTGGCGCGTTCCCCCAGCGCGGAGACCCGGTCGAGGATCTTCTGGACGACGCGTTCGTGGGTGAACAGCAGCATCTCGTCCTTGGTCGGGAAGTAGTGCTGCACGTGCCCGACGGAGAAGCCCGCCGTCGCGGCGGTCCGCGCCACGGTGACCCGGTCGAGCCCTTCCTCGGTGACCAACTTCTGTACGGCGTCGGCGACCTGGATGCGCCTTGCTTGGTGATCGACGACCTTCGGCATGCCCTCAGGGTATCCGCCTGCGGACCTTGCGGATCGTTTTTACCATATGGTCATATGGTAAAAACGGCGGGACGCGGACCGAGGGGTGACCGGAGCGATGGCGATGGCAGTGAAGATGGGTGGGCGTCAAATGCGGGCGCGTTTAGGCACGTTGGCGTGCTCGGTGCTGCTCCTCGGTGGTGTGGTGGCTGGCCTCGCGACACCGGTCGCGGCGGCCGCCGCGACGGACTGGTCGGAGATGGACGCGTACGTCCGCGGCCGACTGGACGCGACGGGCACGCCCGGTGCCGCGCTCGCCGTGATCGAGGACGGCCGTGTCGTGCACCAGCGGGGCTTCGGCGACGACGGCAGGGGCCGGGCGGTCACGCCCGACACCCCCTTCCTGTGGGGCTCGCTGTCCAAGCCGGTCACCGGCCTCGCCGTGATGCAGCAGGTGGAGGCGGGCCGCGTGGACCTCGACGCACCGGTGCGCGGATATCTCCCCTGGTTCCGGCTCGCGGACCGGGAGGTGTCCGACCGCATCACCGCCCGGCAGCTGCTCACCCACACCAGCGGCATCCCCACCTCCGCGTCCGGCGAGATCGGGGACCGCTACGACAACGCGCCCGGCGCCCTCGCCGCCGCGGCCCGTGACCTGGCGCGGATCGAGCCCGCCGGCCGGTCCGGCGGCTCCTACGCATACTCCAGCGCGGGTTATGCCGTTCTCGGCGCGCTGGTCGAGGAGGTCTCGGGGCGCCCCTTCGGCGACTACCTCCACGAGAAGATCCTCGATCCGCTCGGCATGGAGCACGCGGTCGCCACCGAGCGGGACTTCGTACGGGAGCGGGTGGCGCCCGGCCACCGCTCCTTCTTCGGCACGCAGGTCCCGTTCGACGCGCCCTACGACACGTCGGGCGTCCCGTACGGCCAGGTGGGCGGCAGTGTGCGGGACTTGGCCCGGTTCGCCCTCGCGGAACTGGGCGGAGGTGAGCTGCACGGCCGACGGGTGCTTTCGCCCGCGGGGATCGCCGACACCCAGCGCGGCCACGTCGAGAGCAGCGCCGACCACTACGGCCTCGGCTGGTCGGTCGGCATGCTCAAGGGCACGGGTGAACGCATGGTCTGGCACGACGGGGCGCTGCCCGGTTTCCAGGCCATGCTGGTCCTGCTGCCCGACAGCGACCGGGCCGTGATCGTCCTGCAGAACGCCTACCACCAGCTGCGGGCCAAGCAGTTCGCCGATGCCGCGATCGGTGCGGCGCAACTCCTGTCCGGCGCGGACCCCCGCACCACCCCGACCGACCCGCTGGCCGTCGCCCTGCCCTGGGCCCTGGCCGCCCTGGCCGGAACACTGCTGATCTGCGTGGCCGCCCCGGCCCTGCGCCGCCTGCCAGCCCGCCGCACGGCGACCCGCTCACGCTCCCGCCGCAGGATCATCGCGACGACGCTCGCATCGGTCACCGCGAGCCTGGGCGTCGCGGCACTCCTGTGGTGGCTGCCCTCGACCCTGGGCGGCACGCTTCCGATGACGCTGCTGTGGCTGCCGGACGCGGGCCGCGGAGCCGTCACCGCCATCGCGCTCGCCCTGCTGCTGGCGCTGGAACGCACGGTGCTCGCGTTTCTGGACCTGTGGCGAGGCCGAAGGCCGGCCCCCTTCGTGTGAGGGCCGCGGACGATCACTTTGCGATTCTTTTACAGTGGGTGTAGAAGTGAGGCGTACTTCTACACCCACTGTCGTTGTACGGCCTCCCGGCGTACGGCGGGCGCACCGTCTGACGTGGCGGGATGCCCGGGCCGCGCCGAGAATGACCGGCAAGCCCCTCGTCGGAACGGAGCCCCTGTTGCTGTCCGCCGTCCTCGGTCTGCTCGCCGTCCTCGTCCTGACCGCGGGCACCGGCTACTTCGTGGCGCAGGAGTTCGCGTACGTGGCCGCGGACCGCCTCGCTCTCGCCCGCGAGGCGGAAGCGGGTGACCGGCGGGCGGCCCGCGCCGTGCAGGTCCTCGGGCGGCTCTCGTTCATGCTGTCGGGCGCCCAGCTAGGCATCACCGTCACCGGTTTGGTCGTCGGCTTCCTCGCCGAGCCGTCCGTGTCCGGGCTCCTGAAGCCCGCTCTGGACGGCACCGGCCTCTCGGACGGCGTTGTCTCCGCCCTCTCCGTGGTCCTCGGCTTCGTCGTCGCCACCGTGCTCCAGATGGTCCTCGGTGAGCTCGCTCCCAAGAACCTCGCGCTCGCCGTCCCCGACCGGCTGGCGAAGTCCCTCGCCGCCTCCACGCTGGCGTATCTGAAGGTCGTCGGCCCGGTCGTCCGTGTCTTCGACGGCGCGGCCAACCGGCTGCTGCGCCGGATCGGCATCGAACCCGTCGAGGAGCTGCATCACGGAGCCACGCTCGAAGAGCTCAGCCACCTCATCGGCGAATCCCACGAGCACGGTCAGCTGCCGCGCGAGAGCGCCGAACTCCTCGACCACGCCCTGGAGTTCTCCGAGCGCACCCTGGACGAGGTCATGGTGCCGCGGGCGGACGTCACGTTCGTGCGCAAGGACGCCACGGCGGAGGAGGCCGTGCGGCTCATCGCCGGGCACGGACACTCGAACTACCCCGTCATGGGCGACCACCCGGACGACATCGCGGGCGTCCTCGGGGTGCGCGAACTGATGCGGCTGCCCGCCGCCCGCTTCGACCGCGCCACGGCGGGCGAACAGGCCCGCCGCCCCCTCCTGCTGCCCGACACCCTGCCGCTGCCGGGCGCGGTGGCGCAGATGCGCGAGCGGGACGACGAGTTCGCCGTCGTCCTCGACGAACACGGGGGTGTGGCGGGCATCGTGACGTACGAGGACATCGCCGAGGAACTCGTCGGGGACATCGCCGACGAGACCGATACCGTCGTCGAACTCGCCGTCGCGGACGGCGCCGGCTGGTTCGTCGACGCGGGCCGCCGCCTGGACGAGGTAGCCGACGCGACCGGCATCGAGCTGCCAGAGGAGGACGACTACGACACCGTGGCCGGGCTGATCGTCGACCGGCTCGGCCGCTTCCCGGCCATCGGCGACCGACTCACCGTGGAACTGCCCGACGGCAGCCACGTCGCCGTCGCCGTACTCGGCCTGGACCGCCACGTCCCTGAACGCGTACGGATCGAGCGCCTGCCCGCGGCGGCGGCGTCGACCGCCGAGGAGGCCTCCGCATGAGCTTCCCCCTGGCCCTCCTCGTCACCGTCCTGCTGCTGGTCGCCAGCGGCTTCTTCGTCGCCGCGGAGTTCGCGCTCGTCGCCGCCAAACGGCACCGCGTGGAGCGCGCGGTCGCCGCCGGACAGCGCGGCGCCAAGTCCGCGCTCGCGGGCATGCGGGAACTGTCCCTGATGCTCGCCGGTGCCCAACTCGGCATCACCGTCTGCACGTTGGGGCTCGGGTCGGTCTCCAAGCCCGCGATCTCCCACGAAATCGACCCGCTCCTGGCCAAGCTGGGCCTGCCCGCCGGCCTCAGTTACGGCATCGCCTTCGCGCTCGCCATGATCGTCGTCGTGTTCCTGCACATGGTCCTCGGCGAGATGGCCCCCAAGTCATGGGCCATCGCCCACCCCGAACGCTCGGCGATGCTGCTCACCCCGCCCTTCCGGGCCGTGGTCAGGGTCGTGCGCCCGCTGCTCACCCTCCTCAACAAGATCAGCAACGCGCTCGTACGGCTGTGCAAGGTCACCCCGCGCGACGAGCTCACGTCCGTGCACAACCGTGAGCAACTCGCCCACCTGGTCGAGGAGTCGGGGCGGCTCGGCCTGATCAGCGACGCCGACTCCGGTCTCATCACCACCTCGCTCACCGCGCCGCTGACCGCCGTCGGTGACCTCCAGACCGCGGTCGCGCAGATCACCTCCGTACCGGCCGACGCGAGCATCGACGAGGTCCTTGAGGTGGCCGCGGCGAGCGACCGCACCCGGCTGCTCGTCAGGGACGGAGCCACCGTCGTCGGCTCGGTGCACGCCCGTGACGCGCTGGTGGCCCGCGCCCGCAGCCATGCCCTGACCGCCCGCGAACTGGCGCGCCCCGTCCCGGAGCTCGCCGCGGACGACACCCTCGCCCATGCCGTCGAGGAACTGCGCCGCCGCCGCGCCTCGCTCGCCGTGCTCTGCGACGAATCGGGGCGGCTGACCGGCCTGGTCAGCCTGGACGACCTGCTGGCCCGCCTGATGGAACCGCGGCAACCGGTGTGACGGCCGCCCGGTGCGCCCCTCCGGGCACGACAACGCGCCCCCTCCCGGGAGCAGAAGCCACCCGGTACAGGGATATACGGGTGTCGTCTCGCGTGGCTAGTGTGCTCGCCATGTCACGCGCCGACGAAGCTGACGCAGGAGACGAAGCCGACGAAGCCGTCTGTCGCCACCCGGAAGCCCGCGCGAGGGCGGCACCGCGGTGAAGTTCCGAAGACCGCCTCCTCCCTGCCCGCAGGCGGTCACCTACCGATGTGCCCCGGCGACGGTGGCGGCGGGCTGTCAGGTCATCACGCTCCTCGACGGCGACGGCCGGGACATCGGGCACCTCGACTACCAGGTGTGTCACGCGTGCCGCGCCGCCCACGTCAGCACCATCGCGATCGCGGGCCCCTGGCAGGGCATGGGCCTGGGCCGTGAGGCCCTCCACCGCGCCATGGACCCCTGGCCCGCCTACGCGTGGTCCACCTCGCGGCAGTCCGCCGACGGCCGGAAGTTCTTCGCCGCGATGGCGGAGGAGACCGGCATGGACTTCGTACCGAGAGCCGTGCGATGCCCCCACATCACCGCTCCGGTACGGGGATCGGGCTCGGGCGGAAAGCAGTCCTGAGGCGCCTGTCACCGGGCGATCCGCACGCGATAGCGTCACCGCCGTGACGATCAACGCCCCGGGCACGCCCCCTGACTCCGCCGCACCCGCGGAGATATTCCGCGGACAGGGACGAACAGGGCGGCGCGTCGCCGACCTCGTCGCCCTCCTGACGCCACCCGTTCTCCTGGTGGTGCCGGTGCTGCTGATCCGGGCCCGGCTGATCGGCGACGGATTCCTGCTCGTCAACCTCGTCTCGTGCGCCGTCAGTGGCCTGGTGGCCGCCTACGCGCACATGGGCTGGCGCGCCCGCCCGCACGACGGCGATCTGCTGTCCGCCCGCACCCTGGCCGGACGGCGCACCGTCGACCTCGCCCGGCTCACCAAGGTCGGCCGTCTGGAGGTGCCGGGGCAGGTCAGGACCGACGACCGGCTCATCCTCACCGACGCGCACGGCGTGCGGCTCATCCTCAACAAGCTCGCGGGCAGCGACGAGACGATCGACGCCCTGGTGCGCCGGGCCCTGCGGCACCGGGAGCCGGGCGCGGGCGTCATCGTGTCGGACCGGGCCGCCGAACGCCTCGGCGTGCGGACCGAGGTGAACCGCCCGCAGGGCCGCCTCAAGGCCGGGCGCACCATCCGCGAGGGACTCATCGGCTGGATTCCCCTGCTGTCCGTCTTCGTGTTCGCGCCGGTGAGCTTCGGCCTGCTGATCGCCGGCTTCCTGCTCTCCGGCGTCGACTGACGACCCGCGACACGGGCCGCCGAGCGTGGCCGGGCACGTGGGGGCGGTCATGTCGCCTAGACCGGCGCCGTCTCGTCGGCCTTGAACGCGCCGCCGTGACCCGGCACGATCACATCGGCGGTGGCGAGCACCCGCAGCCGTGACGTCCGCAGCGTCGTCCGGTCGGGGGAGACCGGGTCGTCGACCGGGCCGTTCGGCCGCCACCACAGGTCGCCCACGAAGGCGATCGTGCCCTCGGCGGTGCCCGCGAGCAGCGTGATGTCCTCGCGGCTGTGGCCCGGCGTGCGGATCAGCCGCAGGGACGGGGCGAGTTCGAAGCCCTCGGCGTCCCGGTCGGTCCACTGGTCGTTCTCGTAGATCGCCTTGTGGTCGTGGACCCGGGCGTTGCCGAACAGGCCCACGTTCATGGTGTTGTCCGGGTGGTGGTGGCTCAGCACCACGTCGGTGATGTCGTCCGGGCCGAGGCCGAGTTCCGCCAGCGGGTCCAGGATCCGGCTCCTGCTCGCCACCATGCCCGGATCGACGATCACGTGCCGGTCCGCGTCGCGGATGTAGGAGACGGTGGCGGCGACTCCGGGGCCGGTGGAGCCCGTGTAGCCGGTGGTGAGGATCGTGTACGTGGCGCTCTGGCCGAGCGGGGCGTCTGTCGGTGCGTTCGTCATGCCCATGAGTCTTCCGGGCGGAAGGCGGGGCAACGAGTGGCCCTTCTGCCACTGATCGCAGGAAACGTGCCACACTGCCGCATGCCGCCTTTCGTGACCATCGCCGCCTACGCCCCGACGGGCGTCGGCATCCTCGGCGCCGGCATCGTCTCCGAGGTGTTCGACGAGCGGGGCTCGTCTCTGCCCCGCTTCGACTTCGCCCTGTGCACCGACCGGCCGGGGCAGGTCCGCTCCGACGCCGGGGTGCCGATCACCGTGGAGCACGGCCTGGAGCGGCTCGCCACCGCCGACCTCGTGATCGCCCTGCCCTGGGCCGACTTCCGTACGCCGCCCGCGCCCGCCGTGCTCGACGCGTTCACCGCGGCCCACGAGCGGGGCGGGCTGGTCGCGGGTCACTGCGTCGGCGCGTTCGCCCTGGCCGCGGCGGGGCTGCTCGACGGGCGGCGTGCCACCACCCACTGGCGCTTCGCCGAGCTCCTCGCGAGCCGGTATCCAGCGGTCACCGTCGAGGCCGAGGCCCTGTACATCGACGAAGGGCAGGTCGTCACGGGCGCGGGAGCGGCGGCGGGTTTCGACCTCACCCTGCATCTGCTCCGACGCGAGTACGGCGCGGCGACGGCCAACACCATCGCCCGGGACCTCGTCCTGCCCTCCCACCGCGACGGCGGCCAGGCCCAGTACCTCGCCGCTCCTGTCCCGGAGGACTGCCGGGACGACCGGCTCGCCGAGGTGCTCGCCTGGGCCCGCGAACATCTCCACGAGCCGCTGCCGGTCACGGAGCTGGCCCGCCGTGCCCTGATGAGCAGGCGTTCCTTCGCCCGCCGCTTCAGCGCGGCGACCGGCACCACCCCGCACGCCTGGCTGGTCGGTCTGCGGCTGAGCAGCGCCGAGGAACTCCTGGAGACCACGGACCTGCCGGTGGAGGAGATCGCCCGCCGGGTCGGGTACGGCAGCGCGGCCGTCCTGCGCGAGCAGTTCGTACGCCGCCGGGGCGTGCCTCCGCGGTCCTATCGCCGTGCGTTCACCCGGGCGCCGTAGGCCCGCTTCAGCCCGTCTCAGAACGCCTCAGTCCGCTTCGGACCGCCTCAGGAGAACGTGGGCATCTCGCCTTCCGTACTGGTCAGGTCGATGATGCTGAAGGTGGCGCCCTGTTGGTCGGCGACCGTGGCGAAGCGGCCGAAGGGGCTGTCCATCGGGCCGAAGAGCAGATGACCGCCGAGCTTGGTGACGGTGACGATCGCGGCGTCACAGTTGTCCACGGCGAAGTGGACGTTGAAGAACGGCGGGGCGTCCGGCGGGAAGTCCCCGGTCATCTTGAGGCGGCCGAGGACCGGCTGCCCGTCGACCTGGAAGACGCGGTAGTCGACGTCGTCGACGTCCATCCGCTGCGTCGTGAAGGGGAACACGGAGGGCAGGAACGCGTCCGTCGCCGCCGGGTCCCGCGTGGTGAGCTCCGCCCAGCAGTACGCGCCGGACTCGCCGGTCTTCTCGAAGCCCTGGTGGGTGCCCGGCTGCCAGACGCTGAAGTACGCGCCGCTGGGCTCCTGAGCGGTCACCATGGTGCCGAAATCGCCGACCTGCGTCGGCTCCATGGCGAGGGTCCCGCCGTGGTCACGGATCTTCGCGGCCGTCGCGGCGGCGTCGGGCGACGCGAAGTAGAGGTTCCAGGCGGCGGGGCCGTCCATGCCCTGCATCTGCGGGACGACCGCGGCCACGGCCCTGCCGTCCGAGCGTGCCTGCGTGTAGCCGCCGAACTCCTCCGAACCGGAGTCGAACGTCCAGTCGAGCAGCTCGCCGTAGAAGCTCTTCGCGGCCGCCACGTCGGGGAACATCGCGTCCGCCCAGCACGGCGTGCCTTCCGGGTGCGCAGCCATCGCGAGGCCTCCAGTTCCGGCGGTTTCCTGATGGCTTCACGCTATTCGAACAAGGACGCCCGCGCGCGTCGGCGGGTCACGTCACCGCGCGCCGAAGTTCTGCGTCCACCAGGGGCCGCCGCTGCCCTGCCGGTAGCCGACGCCGATCTCCTTGAAGGAGCAGTTGAGGATGTTGGCGCGGTGCCCCGAGCTGTTCATCCAGGAGTCCATCACCGCGGACGGACTGCGCTGACCTGCGGCGATGTTCTCCCCGTAGGTGGTCCACTTGTAGCCGGCCGCCGTGACCCGGTCGCCGGGGTCCTCGCCGTCGGGGTTCGTGTGGTCGAAGAAGTCACGCTCGGCCATGTCGTCGGAGTGGCCCTGGGCCGCGTTGCCCAGCTTGCTGTTGAGGGTCAGCGGGCCGCAGCCGCTCTTGGCGCGCTCGGCGTTGACGAGCCGCGTGACCTCCGCGCTGTACGAGTTGCCTGCCGGGGCCTGCGGTGCCTGCGGGGCCTTGGGCGCGGTGCTGGTGCGGGTGGGCTTCGGGGTCGCCTTCGGCTTCGGTGCCCTGGTCTTCGAAGGCGTGGCCTTGGGGGACGGCTTCCGCTTACGGCTGGGGGAGGCGGAGGGGGACTTCGTGGGGGCGGAGGCCGTGGTGGACGGAGCCTGCGGAGAGGGCGGCTGCGAGGCGGTCAGCGTCTGTGCTTCCGTCTGTTCGTCGTCCGAGGGGCGCGTGGCCGAGTAGATGACCCCGGTCGCGACGACGAGCACGGCGACGCCCGCGGCCACCGTCCGGCTCTTGCGCGGCACCCGGTGGCGCTTGGCCGCGTGTCTCGCCGGGGCGCTCCGGGAGCCGGATATCTCGTACGCGTCCGGCGCCGTGGGATGTCCGCCGGCGGACAGGTGCGGTGCGTCGGCCGCCAGGTGGTGCGCGTCGGCCGCGCTCACCGCGCGTATCGCACCGGGGGCGGCCAGTGCGGCGGACAGCGGCACCAGGGCGAGGCCCACCAGGAGGCGCTCGGCGAGCACCAGGCCCGCGCCGTGGTCCGAGCACATCGCGCAGTCACGGACGTGCCGGGCCAGGCGCTTGCGCCAGAGGGCGGAAGGCGTGCCGTCCCATGGCGCCACCACGTCGCTCAGGTACGGGCACCGGGGCGCAGCGGCCAGCGCGCGGACCACGATCCGGGCCGTCTCCAGCTGCGTCTTCATCCGCTGCACCCGGACCGCGGCGTGCTGCGCGGGCAGCTCCATGGCGGTGGCGACCTCCGCCCGGGTCAGCTCGCCGGAGACCTCGAGCCACCACAGCGACAGGAGCGCGCGGTCGTCGGTGTCCAGCCAGCGGGTGGCCTCGGCCACCTCACGCCGCTGCCCCACCAGACCGAGCCGGATGATCGTCAGGTCGACGAAGTCGGCGCCGGGGTCCGCGACGTCGTGCGCCTCGTCCAGCGGGCCCGGGCTCTTCTGACCGGACGCGCGCTGCTGCCAGTGCCTGCGTATCTCGTTCATGGCGATGGCCACGAGCCAGGACCGGAAGCTCGCCGGGTCGCGGAGCGTCGCCAGGCCGGCGAGCGCCCGCAGCATGGTCTCCTGCACGACGTCGTCGACGTCGGCATGGCCGTCGAGCGCACGCCCGACGATGTTGTAGACCAGCGGCAGATATCCGGCCACCAGCTCGTCCTGCGCCTGCTGGTCCCCGGTCTGCGCCGCCGTCACCAGAGGATCGTGATCACCGATCATGGGCTGCCTCACTCGCTTTCTTCGTCGGCACGTTCTGGCCTTACACCTGGGAGATCGCGTGGGCGTATGGAGATAACAGAAATCCGCGAACAGATTTCCGAGCCGAGTCGGTGAGCATACGCATGACCGGGATCGGCAGGCGTGGGCCTCTGTCCGGCATACCGGACATGAGTGCGTTCTGCACGGCCGGCGAGCTGAATGCCACAGTTGGCCGACCGGTGCAGGACCTCTACGTGAGAGCCGATGATTACGTGCGAGACCGGTGGTTCACGCTGCCGACAAGCACTCCCTGACCGCGCCGATGAGCCGCGCGGACCGGGCGTCGCCATGGCCGATCATGCGGTTCGCGGTGTAGGCGAATCCCACCCCGAACTCGTCGTCCCCGAAGGCGAATTGGCCTCCCGAGCCGTCGTTGCCGAAGCTGCGCGCGCCGAGCATCGGCCGGAACCGCGGGGCGTCGAGCAGAAAGCCCGAACCCCAGCGGGCACCCAGGTCAGGGAAGCCCGACCAGGAGGGGCCCGCGGTGAGTTCGCGCAGCGCGTCGGTCACCGTCTCCCGGGTGAGCAGTCGCGCCGAGCCGTCGACTCCCGTCGCCGTGGCCGCGTACAGCGTCGCCAGTGAGCGCGCCGACGACACCGCGCCCGCGCCGGGAATCTCGGCGCACAGCAGCGCCGGGTCGTTCCAGCCGTGCGGCGCGTCGAGACCGGGGAAGGTGAAGGCGCCGTTCATCGTCACGATCCGCATGACCAGGGACTCGGGGTCCGGATTCCCCGGTCGGCCCTCGGCCTCGGCGAGCCGGGCCAGGTGGGCGACCTCCTCGTCGGGCAGGCCGATCCAGGTCCGCAGGCCGAGGCCGTCGCCGATGGCCCGACGGAAGTACGCGCTAGGGGTGAGGCCCGTGACGCGGCGGATCAGCTCGCCGAGGACGAAGCCGAAGGTGTGCCCGTGGTACTCGTGGGCGGCACCCGGCTCCCAGAGCGGCTCCTGCTCCTCGATCGCGCGGACCACCGGCGTCCACGCGGTGATCTCGTCGAAGCTCAGGGTGCGCTCCAGGACGGGCAGTCCGGCGCGGTGCGCGAGGATCATGCGCGGCGTGATCGCCTCCTTGCCGCCATGGGCGAACTCCGGCCAGTGCAGGGCGATCGGGGCGTCGAGGTCCAGGCGGCCCTCCTGGGCGAGGAGATGGACGCAGACACTGACGACGCCCTTCGCGCAGGAGAACACCGGGACGACCGTGTGCTCGTCCCAGGCGCGCCCGGTCCGCTCGTCCGCGATGCCGCCCCACAGGTCGACGACCTGACGCCCGTCGACGAACACCGCGACGGACGCGCCGAGTTCACCGGACTCGGTGAAGTTCCGTGCGAAGGCGTCCGCGACCGCCCCGAACCGTTCGTCGGCCCACCCGTTGTGCTCCACCGTGACTCCACTTCCGCAACTGGCTCTGCATGGCGCTCCGTGCGCACATGTACGTGAGCGGAGCGCCGGTGATCCATCGACCGGGAGACGCTATGCGGCAGCGCGGGCCGACTCCAACGCATTTACGCGGGACGGGAGAGGAGGTCCCGCAGCGCGGCGGCGATCTCGGCGGGCGCTTCCTCCGCCATGAAGTGGCCGCAGGTGACAGCGGTGTGCCGCAGGTCCGGTGCCCAGGCGCCCCACAGCTCCGCCGCGTCGAAGCCGAGCGCGGCGCCCCAGTCCTGCTGGAGCACGGCGACCGGCATCCGCAGCTTGCTGCCGCTGTCCCGGTCGGCCCGGTCGTGCTCGACGTCGGCACCGGCGGAGGCACGGTAGTCGGCCACGATCGAGGGCACGGCGGCGCGACAGGCGTCCAGGTAGGCGGCGCGCGCGTCGGCGGGGATCGCCCGCGGGTCGTTCGTCCAGACGTCGAGGAAGTGACCGAAGAACGCGTCCGGGGCGGCGGCGATCAACTCCTCGGGCAGGCCCGGGGGTTGGGCCATCAGATACAGGTGGAAACCGACGGATGCGGTGACGCCGTGCATCACGTCCCACATGTCCAGCGTGGGCAGCACGTCGAGGCAGGCCAGGTGAGTGACCGCGTCGGGATGGTCGAGCCCGGCGCGGAAGGCGACCAGGGCGCCGCGGTCGTGCCCGGCCAACGCGAAACGGTCGTGGCCGAGCGCGCGGGCCACGGCGACGACGTCGGCGGCCATGGTGCGCTTGGAATACGTGCTGCCATCGGTCTCCGCGGGCTTGTCACTCGCTCCGTAACCACGCAGGTCCGGGCAGATCACCGTGTGGTCCGCGGCGAGGTCGGCGGCGACATGCCGCCACATCAGATGGGTCTGCGGGAAGCCGTGCAGCAGCACGAGCGGCGGGCCGGAGCCGCCGACGGCCACGTTCAGCGAGACGCCATCCGACACCTCCGAGCCCTCCGTGACGGGCACGCGCCGGTAGCTGAAGTTCTCGATGGCTGGGGTCATGGTGGCGGTCCTTCGGTGGGTGTCGGAACAGGTGCTTCCGAGCCTGCCGGGCGCCGATGAGCATCCAATGAGCGCGCTACCGTGACCAGGGACGATGCCCACAGACGGGCGGACGGAACTGACGGAGAGGGCGGTCAAGCGTGCAGGTCGCGTTCGGGGTGCTCGGGCCGGTGGCGGCCTGGGACGGTGTGGGCGACGCCGTCGCGCTGAAGGGGCCACGGCACCGCGCGGTCCTCGCCCGGCTGATCGTTGCCCGCCGCCGTGTCGTCCCGGTCGCCCGCCTCGTCGACGACCTGTGGACGGACCCGCCCCAGGACGCGACCGGGACGGTACGCACCTTCGTGGCCGCGCTGCGCCGCGCCCTGGAGCCGGAGCGCCCGCCCCGCACACCCGCCCGGCTCCTCGTCACCGAGGGCCCGGGGTACGCCCTGCGCGCCGACCCCGGCACGGTGGACGCCTGGCGCTTCGAGCAGACGGTGACCGACACCGCGACCCTGCCCCCGCAGCAGGCCCTCGGCCGCCTTGAAGAGGCGCTCGGGTGGTGGCGCGGCCCCGCCTACGCCGACTTCACCGACGAGGCCTGGGCCCGCGCCGAGCGCTCCCGCCTGGGCGAGCTGCGCCTGCACGCCGTCGAACGCCGGGCGGAGGCACGCCTCGCCCTGGGCCGCGCCGCCGACGCGGTGCCGGACCTCGACGCACACGTGGCCGAGCACCCCTGGCGCGAGGACGCCTGGCGGCTCCTCGCCCTCGCGCTCTACCGCACCGGCCGTCAGGGCGACGCGCTCGCGGTCCTGCGCCGGGCCCGCGCGCTCCTGGTCGAGCAGCTCGGCTTGGATCCCGGCCCGGGCCTTCGCCACCTGGAGACGGACATCCTCGGCCAGGCCCCCCACCTCGACCCCGCGTCGTCCGGGGCCGGTGACGCGGCGGAGCGGGTATGGGCACGGGCCGCCACCGCCTATGACCGGACCGTGGCGGCAGGAGCCCGCGCCAGGCTGGACTCGACGGTGAGCCTGCTGCGCAACCTCGCGGTGACGGGCGGCGGCGGCCTCGAAGCGGCCCGCGAACACCGGATGGCGGCCATCGAGGCGGCGGAGGAACTGGGCGACGCGGAGCTCACCGCGCGCGTGATCGGCGCGTACGACGTCCCGGCGATCTGGACCCGCGTCGACGACCCGCCCCAGGCCGCGCAGGTCGTGGCGGCGGCCGAACGCACCCTGGCCGCGCTCCGGCCCGACGCCCACCCGGCGGCTCGGGCCCGCCTGCTCGCCACCATCGCCCTGGAGTCACGCGGCACCCGGTCGGCACGCGGGCCGCAGGCCGCCCGGCAGGCCGAGGAGATCGCCCGCCGCCTCGACGACCCCGCACTCCTCGCGTTCGCCCTCAACGGGCTGTTCATGCAGACCTTCCACCGCACCGGTCTGGCCGCACACCGGGACGCGATCGGCGCCGAACTCGTGACCCTCTCCACCCGGCACGGGCTCGCCACCTACGAGGTCCTCGGCCACCTCATCCGTCTCCAGGCCCGCGGCGCGCTCGCGGACTTCCCGGGCGCCGACGGCCACGCGGCGGCAGCGGATCTCCTGGCGGACCGTCACGAACTGCCGCTGGTGGGCGTGTTCACCCAGTGGTACGCGGCGCTGCGGCTCGCCGCGACCGGCCGGGCCCCCGCAGCCGAGGCCGCCTACCGGAAGGCAGCGGCGCGACTGGACGGCGCGGGCATGCCCGGCCTGGAGCGCGGCCTGCTGCCGCTCGCCCTGCTGTGCCTGCGCCACGGCCGGCCGACCCCGGCCGAGGCGCAGGCCGACCTGCCGATCGAGGCAGGGATCGATCGGGGACTGGACGAGAACACGGACTGGGGGCCCTACGAACCGTGGGCCCGCCCCTTCGTCCTGCTGTCCCAGGACCGCCGCGACGCGGCGGCGAAGGCACTGCGTCTGCTCCCGGACCCGCCCCGCGACCTGCTGCTCGAAGCCCTGTGGTGCCTGACGGGGCGGGCGGCGATCGCCGTCGGCGACCGGGAGACGATGGAGCGAGCCCGCGCCGAACTGACGTCGGCAGCAGGTGAGTTGGCGGGGGCCGGCAGCGGACTGCTGACCCTGGGCCCGGTCGCCGGGCACCTCGACGACCTGACCTCGGCCCTCCGCCACTCCAGATGATGCTGGTGTGTTGCTGCAAGTGGTCAGCCCTTGCGGGTGTTGACCTCTTCGGTCAGGGCGGGGACGACGTCGAAGAGGTCGCCGACCACGCCGTAGTCGACCAGGTCGAAGATCGGGGCTTCGGCGTCCTTGTTGATCGCCACGATCGTCTTGGAGGTCTGCATGCCCGCCCGGTGCTGGATCGCACCGGAGATGCCCGAGGCGATGTACAGCTGCGGCGAGACGCTCTTGCCGGTCTGGCCGACCTGGTTGGAGTGCGGGTACCAGCCCGCGTCCACCGCGGCACGCGAGGCGCCGACGGCCGCACCGAGCGAGTCGGCCAGCGACTCGATGAGGTGGAAGTTCTCCGCGCCGTTCACACCACGGCCGCCGGAGACCACGATCGCGGCCTCGGTCAGCTCCGGACGCCCGGTCGACTCACGCGGCGTACGCCCGGTCACCTTGGTGCCGGTGGCCTGCGCCGAGAAGGACACGGCCAGCGCCTCGACAACGCCGGCGGCCGGGGCGGCCTCCACGGCCGCGCTGTTGGGCTTGACCGTGATCACCGGAGTGCCCTTGGAGACGCGGGACTTGGTGCTGTAGGAGGCGGCGAACGCCGACTGCGTGGCGACCGGTCCCTCCGCGGAGGCCTCCAGGTCGACCGCGTCGGTGATCAGACCGGCCTCGATACGGACCGCGAGGCGCGCCGCGATCTCCTTGCCCTCGGCGGACGACGGCACCAGCACGGCGGCCGGGGACACGGCCTCGTAGGCGGCCTGCAGCGCGTCCACCTTCGGCACGACGAGGTAGTCGGCGAACTCGGCGGCATCGGCGGTCAGTACCTTCACCGCGCCGTGCTCGGCCAGGACACCGGCGGTCTCCGCGGCGCCGTTGCCCAGCGCCAGCGCGACGGGCTCACCGATCCGGCGGGCCAGCGTCAGCAGCTCAAGAGTGGGCTTGCGGACGGCACCGTCCACGTGGTCGACATAGACGAGAACTTCAGCCATGACTCTTCCAGTTTCCTTGAGGTGTCAGCGAATCGGGGGAGGGGGACTAGATGAACTTCTGGCCCGCGAGGAACTCGGCGAGCTGCTTGCCGCCCTCGCCCTCGTCCTTGACGATCGTGCCCGCGGTGCGCGCGGGACGCTCGGTGGCCGAGTCGACCTTCGTCCAGGCACCCTCCAGGCCCACGTCCTCGGCCTCCAGGTCCAGATCCGACAGATCCCAGGCCTGAACCGGCTTCTTCTTGGCGGCCATGATGCCCTTGAAGGACGGGTAGCGCGCCTCGCCCGACTGGTCGGTGACCGACACGACGGCGGGCAGCGCGGCCTCCAGCTGCTCGGATGCGGCGTCGCCGTCCCGGCGGCCCGTGATCTTGCCGTCCGCCACCGACACCTCGGAGAGCAGCGTGACCTGCGGCACGCCCAGACGCTCGGCCAGCAGCGCCGGCACCACACCCGCCGTGCCGTCCGTGGACGCCATGCCCGAGATCACCAGGTCGTAGCCTGCCTTCTCGATCGCCTTCGCCAGCACCAGCGACGTACCGATGATGTCCGTGCCGTGCAGGTCGTCGTCCTCGACGTGGATGGCCTTGTCCGCGCCCATGGACAGCGCCTTGCGCAGGGCGTCCTTGGCGTCCTCGGGACCGACGGTCAGCACGGTGATCTCCGCGTCGTCCGCCTCGTCGGCGATCTGCAGGGCCTGCTCGACCGCGTACTCGTCCAGCTCCGACAGCAGGCCATCGACGTCATCCCGGTCGACGGTCAGGTCATCGGCGAAGTGCCGGTCGCCGGTGGCGTCCGGCACGTACTTCACGGTGACAACGATCCTCAAGCTCACGCCGGCTCTCCTACCTGATCTGGTTCGTTACGACGACGGTATGGCACTCAGTACCCCCTGTAAAGGTACGTAGTGCCAGACAGGCGTTTCCGATGCTACGTTCCCCGCATGAGTGAGGCACGCGGACCAGCGAAGAAGGCCCCCATGCGGGAGGTGCTCGCCAAGGCGGCGTTCCAGTTGTTCATGGAGCGGGGCTTCGAGCAGACCACGGTGGACGACATCGTGGCGCGGGCCGGGGTCGGGCGGCGCTCCTTCTTCCGGTACTTCCCGTCCAAAGAGGACGCGGTCTTCCCCGACCACGAGAGCTGCCTGGCCGACATGACGGCGTTCCTCGACGCGGCCGACGGCGACGATCCCGTGGGCGCCGTGTGCGACGCGGCCCGGATCGTGCTGCGCATGTACGCCACGAACCCCGAGTTCTCCGTGCAGCGCTACCGCCTCACGCAGGAGGTCCCGGGCCTGCGTACGTACGAACTCTCGGTCGTGCGCCGCTACGAACGCACCATGGCCGGCTACCTCCGCGGCCGTTACGCCGACGCCGAGGACGGCTCCCTGCGCGCCGAGGTGATCGCCGCCTCCGTGGTCGCCGCGCACAACAACGCCCTGCGCTCGTGGCTGCGTTCGGGCGGCGACGGTGACGCCGAGGCGGCGGTGGACCACGCGCTCGGGCTGGTCCGGGACGGGTGGGGGAGTGGCGCCACCGGCAGTGAAGTGGCACCCCCCGAGGCGGCTGACGAGGTCGTCGTCATGGTGGTCTCGAAGCGCGCCCCCATGTGGCGCGTGGTGCAGCGCGTCGAGTCCGCCCTCGGCCAGGACTGACCCCAGACCGGAGCCGGGGCCGGAGCACCCGACCAGCGGCGGGAACGAGCTAGTAGCACTCAGTACCTTTACGTGCTGGCACTCAGTGCCATATGGTGCGGATGCGTCGACGGTGAGCGCGGCGCATCCGAGCCGAGTGCAGGTCGAACGCAGGGGGTCGAGTCGTGTCCCAGCAGGAATTGAGCATCGCGCCGACAGAGCACGAGCGAACCGGCATGATCTACCAGCGCTGCCGGTGGTGCGGCACCGCGTCCTTCCGGCGCATGCTGTGTCCGGTGTGCGCCTCCAGTGATCTGGAGTCCGAGCAGAGCGACGGCGAAGGTGTCGTCGTCCAGTCGAGCGTGGTCAACCGCTACACCGGCACCGCGCGCAACGAGTCCCTTGTCCGCTTTCCCGAGGGGTTCGTGTTCCGCTGCCGTGTCGTCGGTGCCTCGCCGCATCTGGTGTGGGTCGGCGCGCGCGTGCGGCCCGTGGCCGGGTCCGATCCGGAGACCGGGGAGGCCGTGTTCGAGCTCTGCGAGACGCACGCGAGCGCCGAGTGGTAGTGCGGCGGCTCAGTTGACGCCGCGCTCGCGTCCTTCCCAGTAGGGTCCGCGCAGCTTGTATTTCTGGAGTTTTCCGGTGGCCGTGCGGGCCAGTTCCCCGCGGAACTCCACCGAGGTCGGCGCCTTGAAGCCGGCGAGGTGCTCCTTGCAGTGCCGGATGAGCTCCTCTTGTGACGCGTGCGCTCCGGGGGCGAGGACGACCAGGGCCTTGATGGTCTCGCCCCACTTCTCGTCGGGCACCCCGATGACCGCGACCTCGGCGACCGCGGGATGACTGAACAGCACGTCCTCCACCTCGATCGAGGACACGTTCTCGCCGCCGGTGATGATGACATCCTTCTTGCGGTCACTGATCGTCAGATGGCCGTCCGCGCCGATCGACCCGCCGTCGCCCGTGTGGAACCAGCCGCCCTCCAGAGCCTTGGCCGACTCCTCGGGCTGCTCCCAGTACCCCTCGAGGATGACGTTCGAGCGGGCGAGCACCTCGCCGTCCTGCGACGTACGCAGCGTCACGCCCAGGGCGGGAGCGCCGGCCTGGACCAGCTTCTCCGCGCGCTGCTGCGGGCTGAGACCGTCCCATTCGGCGCGGCCGCGGTTGATGGTGAGCAGGGGAGAGGTCTCGGTGAGTCCGTAGATCTGGATGAACTCCCAGCCGAGCTCGGACTCGACCTGTTCCACCGTCTTCGTCGGGGGCGGGGCGCCCGCGACGATGATGCGCACCCGGTCCCGCCCCGGGATCTCCCCCTCCCACGTCCGCGCGGCGGCGAGCACCGCGTTGACCACGGCGGGCGCCGCGCACATGACCGTGACTCCGTGCTCGGCCACCCGGCGCAGGATCTCCGCGCCGTCCACCTTGCGCAGCACGATCTGGCGCGCGCCCATGCCGGACATCGCGAACGGCATGCCCCAGCCGTTCGCGTGGAACATCGGCAGGGTGTGCAGATAGACGTCCCGGTCCGTTACCCCGGCGTGCAGCGCGAACGTCAGGGCGTTCACCCAGATGTTGCGGTGCGTGATCTGAACGCCCTTGGGGCGCGCGGTCGTTCCGCTGGTGAAGTTGATGGTCGCGGTGGCGTTCTCGTCGTGCTGCCAGGGCTCGGGCTCGGTGTCGAACCGGTACAGCTCCGAGTCGGTGTCCGCACCGAGCGTGAAGCGGTGCTTGCAGGTCACCCCCGAGAGGTGGTCCTCCAGTTCGGGGTCGACCAGCAGGACGCTCGCCCCCGACTGCGCGACGATGTAGCTCACCTCGTCGGCCGAGAGGCGGAAGTTGACCGGCACGAGGACCCGGCCGTGGCCGCTGACGCCGAAGAACGACGTCAGCAGCCGTGCGCTGTTGGGCGAGACCACCGCGACCCGTGCGCCGTGCGGCACCCCGAGTGCGTCGAGACCGGCGGCCTGGGCCCGCGCCAGCTCGCCGACGCGCCGGTAGGTGAGCCCTTCCCAGGGCTCGGCCGGCTGATCGGGCTCGTCGACGATGCCGACCCGGTCCCCGTATACGGCCGTGGCGCGGTCCAGAAAATCAAGGGCCCCGAACGGGACGAACATCCTGGCCTCCCGAAGCTCAGTCGATGTACGCCGCCTATCCGACCATGCCCCACGGGAAACCGGACACCGACCGGTCAGGTCCGCCCAGGTTGTTCCGCCTCCGGCGCCTCCTGCAGCCGTCGCAGGGACGCCACCAGCTGATCCACCTCCTCCGACGTGTTGTAGAGCGCGAGCGACGCGCGGGCGGCCGACTCCAGGCCGTAGTGGGCGAGCGCGGGCTGGGCGCAGTGGTGGCCCGCACGGATGGCGATGCCGTCGCGGTCGAGCCACTCCGCGATGCCTGCCGGATCGTGGCCCGCGAGGGTGAACGTGAGGACCGCGATCCGTTCGGGCGCCGAACCGAGGACCTCCAGGCCGGGCACCGTGGCCAGGGCCTGTTGCGCGTACGTCATGAGCGCGGTCTCGTACGCGGCGACGGCGTCCCGGTCGAAGGACGTGAACCAGTTCAGCGCCGCGAGGAGGCCGACCACGCCCGAGATGTGGCCCGTGCCGGCTTCCAGGAGGTGCGGGACCGGCGCGAACGTGGTCCGCGTGAAGTCGACGGACTCGATCATGTTGCCGCCGCCCTGCCACGGCCGCATGCCCGCCAGGATCTCCGGCTTGGCGTAGAGGACGCCGATGCCGGTCGGGGCGAAGAGCTTGTGCCCCGAGAAGGCGTAGAAGTCCGCGTCCAGATCCCGGACGTCGACCGGGAAGTGCGCGACGGCCTGCGCCCCGTCCACCAGGACCTTCGCGCCGTAGCGGTGGGCGAGGGCGGTCATCTCCTTCACCGGCGGGACGGTGCCCAGGACGTTCGACGCGTGGCTGACCGCGACGAGCTGGGTGCGGGACGACAGGAGATCGGCGTAGGCGTCCTGGTCGATCGCGCCCTCGGGGGTGAGGGGGATCGGGACGAGCCGCGCGCGAGTCTCCTTCGCGATCAACTGCCACGGCACGATGTCGGAGTGGTGTTCGAGGGTGGCCACCAGAATGTCGTCCCCGGGGCCGAGGTTGGCCCGCCCCCAGCTCTGGGCGACGAGGTTGATGGCCTCGGTCGTGCCGCGTACGAAGACGATGTCGTCCGGCGACCCGGCCCCCAGGAATTCGGCGACCGCGGCCCGCCCCGCCTCGTACAGCTCCGTCGCCTCGCGCGCCATGGTGTGCGCGCCCCGGTGGATGTTGGAGTTCGCGGCGCCGTAGAAGGCACCGAGCGCCTCGATGACCTGGCGCGGCTTCTGCGTGGTGGCGCCGTTGTCCAGCCAGACGAGCGGATGGCCGTTGACGGTGCGGTGCAGGATCGGGATGTCCTGGCGGGCCGACTCGGGGGTGAAGCCCGGGGGCTGGAGCTGCGGGAGCGCGCCCGCGCCGGGGGTCGCGGCCGTGGGGGCGGGTTCCGCCGGGTTCGACGGCAGCACCGCCGTCGAACCCGGCGCAGCTCCCGCACCCGGCAGAGATCCTGCACTCGGCACGGCCCCCGTACCCGGCACGCCCGTCCCACCGGGCAGCACCGGAACCCCCAGCCCTCGCGCGGTGAGGTCAGGAATAGTCATGGTAGTTCGACACCTCGACGTTCTGCAGGACGGCGATGGCGTCCTCGACCAGGACCGCGGTGTTGAAGTACGCCGTCATCAGGTACGACGTGATGCCCTTCTGGTCGACGCCCATGTTGCGCATGGACAGGCCCGGTTCGACCTCGTCGGGGACGCCCGCGGGACGCAGCCCCACCACACCCTGCTCGGCCTCGCCCGTCCGCATCAGCAGAATCTCGGTGGTGCCCAGCCCCGCGCCCATGCCGCCCGAGAACCGCACCTTGTCCGACGGCAGCAGCGGAACACCGCGCCAGGTCAGCAACGGGCTGCCGAAACGGCTGTCCGTGACCGGGGGCACGCCACGCCGCGTACATTCGCGGCCGAAGGCGGCGATCGCCCTGGGGTGGGCCAGGAAGAAGCCGGGCTGCTTCCAGACCCGGGTCAGGAGCTCGTCCAGGTCGTCGGGGGTGGGAGCGCCGGTGCGCGCCTGGACCCGCTGCCCGGCGGAGACGTTGTGGAACAGGCCGTGCTCGGGGTGGTTCAGGAGCGAGGACTCCTGGCGTTCCCGCAGCGCCGCGATGGTGAGGTTGGACTGCGCGCGGGTCTGGTCGATGGGCCCGTTGTAGAGGTCGGCGACCCGGGTGTGCACGCGGAGCACCGTCTGCGCGAGCGTCATGTGGTACTCGCGGGGCGCGTCCTCGTAGTCGACGAACGTCCCCGGCAGGTCCGGCTCCCCGACGTGTCCCGCGGCCAGGTCCACCGGCACCTCGGCGCCGGGCGTCATGGCGTCGCCATCGCAGTACGCGGTGATCGCACCCCCCAGCGCCTCGTCCCGGTCGGCTATCGCGGCCAGCGCGCTGCGGTCCGCGCAGAGCGCCGTACCGGGAGTGAGCGCCTTGACGCGGTAGGGCATCTCCTCGGACCGGGTCCACGCGCCGAGGTCGAAGAACTGGCCGTCGCCGACGACTTCGAGCAGCGCGTCCTCGCCGTACCGCCCGGTCACCCGCTTCTCGGCCTTGCCCTGCACGATCACCCACAGCCGGTCGGTGGGGTCGCCCTCCTGGGCGAGGACCTGCCCGGCCTCGAAGGTGACCTCGGTGAAGGCGCCGGCCAGCTCCGCGAGCGCCGCGTCGTCGGCGTCACGGAGGTAGGCGATCTCGCGTAAGTCGCCGGGCACGACGCGCTGCGTGCCGCTCTCCTCGTACGTGGTGATGCGGTCGTCGCCGAGCACGAACGTCCTGCGGCGGTTCACCCGGTAGGTGCCCGACTCGACGTCCACCCAGGGCAGGGCGCGCAGCAGATAGCGCGGGGTGATGCCGCGCATCTGCGGAGTGGTCTTGGTCGTCGTCGCCAGTTGCCGTGCGGCATCCGGACCGAGTGCGAGCCGGTCGTTCACTGGAACCTCCTGGAAGAACGGTCTTTCGGGCTGCCGTGATGGCTTTCGGCGCCGATCGTGTTCTCGTTGTTCCAGGACCGCAAGTGGTCATTTATCAGGGCTGGTTGAGAAAAGGCCGGAAATGAACGGACGGTAGGCCTTGCACCTGCTGACCACCCTCGCAGGGCACTTCACGGAAATCCCTCGACAGCAGATATCGGGCTCGAATCATCCCAATACCGGAGCCAAGCACCCCTGAAAGGAGCGCTTATGAATCGGGTATCGAGGCGATGAGTCGGGAAGGATGGTTCCGGTGCGGCCGGTGATCGTGGCCGCGCCGGGGCGGCCCTTCTCCGACGTGTGGGGCGGCCCCTTTCCGGGGCGTGGGACGGTCCCCTCCGGCGTACGAAGGGTGCAGCGATGACAGATTCGGCCCCTGGGCGGCTCACCATCTCGCGGGCGACGCTCGACGACTGGCGGATCGTCAGCGGATGGGCGGCGGACGAGGGCTGGAATCCGGGTCTGCGGGACGGCCCGTCGTTCTTCGCGCAGGACCCCGAGGGGTTCTTCATCGGCCGCATCGGGGGTGAGCCCGTCTCCGCGATCTCGGTCGTGAACTACGACGAGCTGTACGCCTTCCTGGGTTTCTACCTCGTCCGCCCCGACATGCGAGGACGCGGCCACGGGCTCGCCACCTGGCGGAGGGCTCTCGCCCACGCGGGCAAGCGCACCGTCGGCCTGGACGGCGTGGTCGCCCAGCAGGACAACTACCGCCGCTCGGGCTTCGAGCTCGCCCACCGCACCATCCGGTACGTGGGCCCCGTGCCCGGCGGCGGCCCAAGACCCGCACGGGTCCTGCCGGTCGAGGCCGCGGGCCTGCGGGCGATCACCGCGTACGACGCCGCGAGCTACCCCGCCGACCGACCGCGCTTCCTGGAATCCTGGCTGACCGCTCCCGGGCACCGCGCCCTCGCCCGGATCGTCGACGGCCACATCACCGGATACGGCGTGCTCCGCCCGGCCCAGGGCGCACTGCGCATCGGACCCCTGTTCGCGGACACGCGCGCCGACGCGGAGGAGGTCTTCGACGCGCTGACGGCCGAGACGGACGGTGAGCCCGTCGTCATCGACGTCCCCGAGACCCAGCCGCACGCGGTCGCCCTCGCCGAGGCGCGCGGCATGAAGCCCACGTTCCCGACCGCCCGGATGTACACCGGGCCGGTGCGGGAGTACGCAGAGGAGCGGGTCTTCGGCGTGACGACGCTCGAACTGGGCTGATCCGTGAGGGGCCGGGCCCTCCACCGGGGCCCGGCCGTTTCCGCACGGCCCTTTTCGCACGGCCTACGTGATCGTCAGCCGCTTCTTCGCCTCGGCCTCGGAGCTGTTGCCGACGTAGAGGTCCACCGCCCCCTCCTCGACCCGGAACTCACCGTCCTGGGCGTTCGTCCAGAACCCGAGGTCCTCGGCGCCGAGCTGGAAGCGGACGGTCGTCGACCGGCCCGCCTTCAGCGTCACCCTGCGGAAGCCGCGCAGCTTGCGCACCGGCTGCGCGATGCTCGCCGCGATATCGTGGACGTACAGCTGAACGACCTCGTCGCCCGTGCGGTCGCCCGTGTTGCGGACGGACACCGAGACCTCCAGGGTGTCGCCCTTGCGCAGCGCCCGCGCGGACACGCGGTCGCGGCTCAGCCTCGGCTCGCCGATCTCGAAGGACGTGTAGGAGAGCCCGTGGCCGAAGGCGAACTGCGGGTTTGGGGGCAGGTCGAGGTACTTGGACGTGTACTTGTTGTCCGCGCTGTACGGGCGGCCCGTCGACTCGTGGTTGTAGTGGACCGGGATCTGACCGACCGTCCGCGGGAACGAGACGGGCAGCTTGCCGCCCGGATTGACCTCTCCGAACAGCACGTCGGCGATCGCGTTGCCCGCCTCAAGGCCCGGGTGCCAGGCCTCCAGGACGGCGGGCGCCGACTTCAGCCAGTCGCCGATGGTCAGCGGGCGCCCGTTGACCAGGACCACCACGAACGGCTTGCCCGTCCCGGCGATCGCCTCGATCAGCTTCTCCTGCCCGCCCGGCAGGCTGATGTCGCTGCGCGCGGCCGCCTCGCCGCTCATCGCCGGGGGCTCGCCGACCACGACGACGGTGACATCCGCGTCCTTGGCCGCGGCGACGGCCGCCGGGATGCCGCCGGTGTCCTCGCCCTCGGGGTCGACGCCCTTCGCGTACGTCACCTTCGCCCGCGGAGCCGCGGCCTTCACCGCGGCGAGGACCTTCCCCGAGGGGAAGTTCTTCGCCGCGCCCGGGAACGTCCACGTGCCGAGCAGGTCGTCGGAGTCGCCGAACGGACCCACGACCGCGATCGAACCGGTGGACGCCTTGAGCGGAAGCGCCTTGCCGTCGTTCTTCAGGAGCACCATCGAGCGGGCCGCGGTCTCGCGGGCGGCCTTGCGGGCCGCCGCGGACGGCTTGTCGATGGCGTCGCCCTCGTCGACGTACGGGTTCTCGAAGAGCCCGAGCGCGAACTTCAGGCGCAGGATCCGCGTGACCGCCTCGTCGAGGCGCTGCTTGCTGATCCTGCCGCCGCTCAGCAGCTTCTTGCCGTGCTTGGCCAGGTCCGTGCTGGCCATCTCCATGTCGACGCCGGCGTTCAGCGCGAGGCGCGCCGCGTCGGCGCCGTCCTCGGCGAAGCCGTGCGCGATGAGCTCGTCGACGCCGTTCCAGTCGCTGACGACGAAGCCGTCGAAGCCCCACTCCTTGCTCAGCACGTCGGTGAGCGTGTGGGAGTTGCCGTGGGCCGGGACGCCGCTGATGGTGTTGAAGGAGGCCATCACCGTGGCCACGCCCGCGTCCAACGCGGCCTTGAACGGCGGCAGATAGTGGTTGCGCAGGCGTGACTCCGACACGTCGACCGTGTTGTAGTCCCGGCCGCCCTCGGCCCCGCCGTACGCGACGAAGTGCTTGGCGCAGGCGGCGATGCGGTCCTTGGCGTCGAGCCCCGAACCCTTCTCGCCCTGGTAGCCCTCCACCTTGGCCACCGCGAACGCCGTCGTGAGGTACGGGTCCTCGCCGCAGCCCTCGGCGATCCGGCCCCAGCGCGGCTCGTGCGTGACGTCCATCATCGGCGAGAACGTCCAGTGCACGCCGTTCGAACGGGACTCCCTGGCCGACACCTCGGCGTCCCGCCGGGTGACCTCCGGGTCGAAGCTCGACGCCTGGGCGAGAGGGATCGGGAATGTCGTCCAGAGGCCATGGATGACATCGAGGCCGAAGAGCAGCGGAACTCCGAGCCGGGACTCCTCCACCGCGATGCGCTGCAGGGCGTTGCTGCTCTTGGCGCCGAAGATGTTCAGGACCGAACCGAGCCGTCCGGCGCGCGCCGCGTCCTCGACGTCCTTCGTCTCGCTGCCGCCGGGTCCCGTGCTGACGGCCCAGGGGAGCTGCTGAAGCTGGCCCAGCTTCTCTTCGACAGTCATACGGTCGAGCAGCTTCTTGATCTTCGGGTCGAGGGGGCTCAGCTTCGGGTCGAGCGGGCTCGGGCGTTGCGGCGCGGCCTGGGCGATCCCCGTGCCGGCGGCAGTGAGACCGCCTCCCGCGACGGCTGTGCCACCGATCGCGGACAGCAGAGTACGCCTTCGTAGCTCTCGCATGTGTTCGCCTTCTCACATCAGGAAGTCGACAACCTCTGTGTTGGCCACAAGAGTTGAAGCGAAAGTACGTTCCTGTTACACGCGGGTCAAGGGCTGCGACAGGGACGCGCGGGGGGTCTCGTTCGGGTGCCTCACCACCGACCCTTGACCTCAAGGAAGCTTGAGGTTCTACGTTCTCCTCATGAGCATGGAAACGACAGCCTGGACCCAGCTGCAGAGCGTGATGCGCGCCGAGCAGGACAGCCGTCCCTTCGCCCGCGCCACCTTGCGCCGCATCGGGGCCTTCGCCCGCCCGCACAAGCGCCGCATCGTCTACTTCGTTCTCCTGAGCATCGTCACCGCGCTGCTCGCCGTGGCGACCCCCGTCCTCGCGGGCAGCGTCGTGGACGTGATCGTCAAGGACGGCGACTCCTCGCTCGTCGTCCGGTACGCCCTGCTCATCGCCGTGATCGCCGTCGCTGAGGCCGGCTTCGGACTGCTCGGCCGCTGGCTGTCGGCGAACCTGGGGGAGGGGCTCATCCTCGACCTGCGGACGGCTGTCTTCGACCACGTACAGCGCATGCCCGTCGCCTTCTTCACCCGCACCCGCACCGGTGCGCTCGTCAGCCGCCTCAACAACGACGTGATCGGCGCCCAGCGCGCGTTCAGCAACACGCTCTCCGGCGTCGTCGCCAACGTGGTCACGCTGCTCCTGACGCTGGCCGTGATGCTGAAGCTCTCCTGGCAGATCACGCTCCTTGCGCTGGTCCTGCTCCCCGTCTTCGTCGTGCCCGCCCGGCGCATGGGCTCCCGGATGGCGAAACTCCAGCGCGAGGCCGCACACCACAACGCGGCGATGGGCACGCGCATGACCGAGCGCTTCTCCGCTCCGGGCGCCACGCTCATCAAGCTCTTCGGCCGTCCGGGCGCCGAGTCGGAGGAGTTCGCCACGCGGGCCCGGCGGGTGCGGGACATCGGTGTCCGTACGGCCATGGCGCAGTCCACGTTCATCACCGCGCTCACCCTGGTCTCGGCCCTCGCCCTGGCCCTCGTCTACGGCCTCGGCGGCTACTTCGCCCTGGACGGCACCCTGGAAGCGGGCGCGATCGTCTCCCTCGCCCTGCTCCTGACCCGCCTCTACGCACCGCTGACGTCCCTGGCGGGAGCCCGGGTCGAGGTCATGAGCGCACTCGTCAGCTTCGAGCGGGTCTTCGAGATCCTCGACCTGAAGCCGCTGATCGACGAGAAGCCGGACGCGCGGGAGGTCCCCTCGGGCCCGGTGGCGGTGGAGTTCGACGACGTCCGCTTCGGCTACCCGTCCGCCGAGAAGGTCTCCCTGGCCTCCCTCGAAGAGGTCGCGTCCCTCGACACCCGGGGCGGCGAAGAGGTCCTGCACGGCCTCTCCTTCCGCGCGGAGCCCGGCCAGACGATCGCACTCGTCGGCTCCTCCGGGGCAGGCAAGTCGACGATCGCGCAACTGCTGCCGCGTCTGTACGACACGGACTCCGGAACCGTACGCATCGGCGGGGTGGACGTCCGCGACCTCTCCGCGGCATCCATGCGCCGGACCCTCGGCATGGTCACCCAGGACGGCCACCTCTTCCACGAGTCGGTCCGCGCCAACCTGCTGCTCGCCCGCCCCGAGGCCACCGAGGACGACCTGTGGGACGTCCTGCGCAGGGCCCGCCTCGAAGACCTCGTACGCTCCCTGCCCGACGGCCTGGACACCGTGGTCGGCGAGCGCGGCTACCGCCTCTCCGGCGGCGAGCGCCAACGCATGACGATCGCCCGCCTGCTCCTGGCCCAGCAACGGGTGGTCATCCTCGACGAGGCCACGGCGCACCTCGACAACACCTCCGAGGCGGCGGTCCAAGAGGCCCTCGCGGAGGCCCTGGAAGGCCGCACGGCGATCGTCATCGCCCACCGCCTCTCGACGGTGCGGTCCGCCGACCAGATCCTGGTCGTGGAGGCGGGCCGGATCGTGGAACGGGGAACCCACGAGGAACTGCTGGGGACGGGGGGCCGGTACGCGGAGCTCTACCGGACGCAATTCGCCAACAAGGCGGAGAAGGCGGCGGCATGACGCCTGCCGGGAGCAGGCCGAGGCCCTGGTGGCGGTCGGTGCCGCGTGACTGGGCACCGGCTCCGGGTCATCGACGCGGGCGGGAAGAGGTGGGCCTCACCATGATCCTCGAAGACCGGGACGGAGGGACTGACGCGCACCACCACGCCGAGGTCCCCCTGCAAGCCGCAACGGGCATCCGGCTGGATTCTGTGAGGCGAGCCGCGGGCTCTCCGCCCCGGAGGTCACCGGCTGGAGGGTGAAGACCAAGAGCAAGCACCCGCTCACACAGGGAAGTTGACGCAGTGGAGATCGAGTGTGTTACTCATACGCAACCCTGAGGGCAGGACAAGAGCCCTGGCCGGTGGCAGGATGCACCGCAGCTTGCGCAGCACACAGCGCTGTTGATCTCGCTCGCGCCCTGGTTCGAGCCTGCCCTGGAGGTCCTGTGTCCGCTCGTCCCCCGAAGTCCGTTCGTTCCCCGGTGGCTGTCATGGCCCTGACGGTAGCCGCCGGCCTGCTGGCGGCGGGCTGCACCAGCACCAAGTCCGACAGCGACAGCGACAAGGGCGGCTCGGGGATCAAGCTCGTCTCGTCCGGCACGCTCAAGACCTGCACGCATCTGCCCTATCCGCCGTTCCAGTCGAAGAAGGACGGCAAGATCGTCGGCTTCGACGTTGATCTGGTCGACCTGATCGCCAAGGAACTGGGGGTGAAGCAGGAGATCGTCAACACGCCCTTCGAGGGCATCGAGACCGGCCAGGACTTCAACATCCGCAAGTGCGATCTGGCCGCCGCGGGCATGACGATCACCAAGGAACGCGACAAGGTCATGGACTTCTCGGACCCCTACTTCAACGCCACGCAGGCGCTGATCACCAAGAAGGGCGAGCCCTACAAGACCTTCGATGACCTCAAGGGCAAGAAGCTCGGCTACCAGAAGGCAACCACCGGCGGCATCTACGCCAAGAAGGAGAGCGAGGGCCTCGACATCGAACTCGTGGAGTACGAGGACGTCGGGCTGCTGCTCACCGCCGTCAAGGCAGGCAAGGTCGATGCGGGCATCAACGACAACGGCGTGCTCTTCGAGTACGTCAAGGAGAACCCGGACACCGAGGTGACCGCGGAGTTCGACACCGGCGAGGAGTACGGAATCGGCTTCCGTACGGGCAATGACGCGCTGCGCGCCAAGGCCAACAAGGTCCTCAAGGACGCGCGGGCCGACGGCAGTTACGACAAGATCTACAAGAAGTGGTTCGGCACCACTCCGCAGAGCTGACCTCGAGCACTCAAACGGCTGACCAGAGGAGTTCTGCACGTATGACCATGTCCCGACGGCAGCGGGCACGGCTGTTCCGCGGCGTCCAGTACGCCGTGCTGATCATCGCCATAGCCGTGTTCGCCCTGGTGGCCGACTGGGGGACACTGCGCCAGGCGTTCTTCGACGTGGAGATCGCCAAGGCGATGTTCCCCGAGGTGATCACCACCGCGCTGGTCAACACCGCCTACTACACGCTGCTCGGCTTCGGCTTCGGCCTGGGGCTCGGCATCGTGCTTGCGCTGATGCGGCTGTCCACGGTGGCTCCGTACCGCTGGATCGCGATCGCCTATATCGAGTTCTTCCGCGGCATCCCCTCCCTGCTGGTGTTCATCGCGCTCGGCTTCGGTGTGCCGCTGGCCTTCGAGGTCGCGCTCGACATGGACATCACGGTGATGCTGTCGCTGGGCCTGGTGGGCGCCGCCTACATGGCCGAGACGATCCGCGCGGGCATTCTGGCGGTGCCCAAGGGGCAGACGGAGGCGGCCCGTTCGCTGGGCATGTCATCGGGGCGTGCGATGGTGTCGATCGTGATGCCGCAGGCGTTCCGGATCGTGCTGCCGCCGCTGACCAACGAGCTGATCCTGCTCACCAAGGACTCCTCCCTGGTGTATCTGCTCGGCCTCTCGCTCGGCCAGTTCGAGCTGGCCAACTTCGGCCGGGACGCGCTGAACGAGCACAAGAGCCTGACCCCGATCCTGATCGCCGGACTGCTGTATCTCGTCATCACCCTCCCGCTCGGCCATCTGGTGCGGCGGCTCGAGGCCCGTACGGCGAAAGCCAGGTGAGCACCGTGAAGTTGGACAAGGCGCCCGACGCGCCCGCACCCTCGGGCCAGGCGATCGAGGTGCGCGAGCTGCACAAGTCGTTCGGTGATCTGGAGGTGCTCAAGGGCATCGACTTCACGGTCGGGCGCGGTGACGTGGTCTGTGTCATCGGCCCTTCGGGCTCCGGCAAGTCGACCCTGCTGCGCTGTGTCAATCTCCTGGAAGAGCCCACGTCGGGCACGGTGACGGTGGCCGGCACGGAGGTCACCGACCCCGATGTGGACATCGATCGCGTACGCCGCCGGATCGGCATGGTCTTCCAGTCCTTCAACCTCTTCCCGCACCTCACGGCACTGGAGAACCTGACCATCGCGCAGCGCCGCGTGCTGCGGCGCGGCAAGGAGGAGGCGGAGCGCATCGCGCGGGCCAACCTCGCCCGGGTCGGCCTCGTCGACAAGGAGCAGTCCTATCCGGCGCAGCTCTCCGGCGGCCAGCAGCAGCGGGTCGCGATCGCCCGGGCGCTGTCCATGGACCCCGAGCTGATGCTCTTCGACGAGCCGACCTCCGCGCTCGATCCCGAACTGGTCGGAGACGTGCTCGCGGTGATGCGCTCGCTCGCCAAGGAGGGGATGACGATGCTGGTCGTCACCCATGAGATGAGCTTCGCGCGCGAGGTCGCCGACCGGGTGGTCTTCATGGACGACGGAGTGATCGTCGAGGAGGGTACGCCCGAACGAGTGGTGGGCGACCCCCAGCACGAGCGGACCCGGACGTTCCTGTCGCGCGTACTCGATCCTGCGGCGGCGGAGATCGGCGAGGTCCCGGACACGGGACCGCACGAGAAGCGGGCGGACCGCTGAGCGCACCTCGGAGTATCCCGGCGTACGGGCGTACGCCCATGTAGAGTGGATAACGCCCTTGACCTGCAATTACGCGGGCAGGGAGCCGACCCCAGGAGTTCAACATGCTGCGCACCATGTTCAAGTCCAAGATCCACCGCGCCACGGTGACCCAGGCGGACCTGCACTACGTGGGATCCGTCACCATCGACGCCGATCTCCTCGACGCCGCCGACCTGCTGCCCGGCGAGCTCGTGCACATCGTCGACATCACCAACGGCGCCCGCCTGGAGACGTACACCATCGAGGGCGAACGCGGCAGCGGCGTCATCGGCATCAACGGCGCGGCCGCGCACCTCGTGCACCCCGGCGATAAGGTGATCATCATCAGCTACGCCCAGGTCGACGACGCCGAGGCCCGCACCCTGCGGCCCAGGGTCGTGCACGTCGACGGCGTCGACGGCGCGGTCAACCGCATCGTGGCCCTCGGCGACGACGCGTCCGCGCCGGTGCCGGGCGCCGACGACATGGCGCGCAGCCCGCAGGCGGTGCACGACCTCCAGGAGAGCCGATGAGCAGTGGGATCGAGATCCGCGACGACCGGGCGCGCGGCGCCCTCGAAGCGCGCGCGGACGGTGAAGTCGTCGGCCAGATCGCCTACTTCACGCTGGACGCACCCGAGTCCGCCCTGGTGCCGGTGCACACCGAAGTGGTGCCCGCGCACGAGGGCGAGGGCATCGCGGGATCGCTGGCCAGGGAGCTGTACGCGATGGCCGCGCGGGAAGGCGTCGCCGTCGCGCCCCTGTGCCCGTACGTCGTGAAGTGGGCCGAGCGGCACCCCGACGAGGCGCCCGTGCCCTCGGGAGAGCTGGTCGCCGCCGCTCTGGACAAGGTGAAGTCGGACCCGGCCGCGTGGTGAGCCCGACGCTCGCCCTGCTGCACACCTCGCCCGTGCACGTCCCCGTCTTCGAGGGGCTGCGGGACCAGGACCATCCGGGGTTCGCCCTGCGGCACCTCGTCCACGAGGACCTGCTGGCGCGGGCCCGTGCCGAGGGGCCGGACGCGGTGGCCGACGACATCCAGGAGCTGCTGGAGCAGGCCGTCGCCGAGGGGGCGAGCGCCGTGCTCTGCACCTGCTCGACGATCGGCGCCGTCACCGAGGCCCGCGCCGCCGCCGTGGGCGTCCCCGTCGTGCGGGTCGACCGGCCCATGGCGGCCGCCGCCGTGGCGGCGGGGCGGGCCGTCGCCGTCGTCGCCACCCTGGAGAGCACCCTGGGTCCGACCCGCGCCCTCGTCGAGGAGGAGGCCGCCCGCGCCGGACGGCCCGTAGAGGTCACGACGGTCCTGGTGGACGGCGCCTGGGAGCGGTTCGAGGCCGGTGACGGAGAAGGCCACGTACGTCTGATCGCGGAGGCCGTCGACGCCCTGGAAGGCGTCGACTCCGTCGTCCTCGCCCAGGCGTCCATGGCGGACGCGGCGGACCGCGCCACCCTCCCCGTGCCGGTCATCGCCAGCCCGCGCCCCGGTCTGCGTGCGGCCGTTCTCCGATGCGGCGTGGGCGGCAAGTCGTAGGCTGATCGCGGGGGTTGAGTCGCCGCTCGGCTCCCGCGTACCCCTTCGACCTCACAGGAGCGGACATGGCGCAGCAGGACGAAGAGGTCATCGTCAGCCCCACCGGCTGGGTGGCCGAACAAGCCCGTGTCTACGAGGAGTCCGGCGGCACGGAGGGCCACGAGACCCGGGGTGTCACCTGCCTGCTGCTCGACTACCGCGGACGGCGCACCGGGCAGTGGCGCCGAACCGTACTGATCTACGGCCGCGATGGCGACGACTACCTCGTCGTGGCCTCGAACGGCGGCAACGACGAGCACCCCTTGTGGTACCGCAATCTCGTCGACGAGCCCGACGTACGGCTCCGTGTGGGCACCGAGGAGCGGTTCGCCGCCCGCGCCGAGACCCTTTCGGCCGAGGAGAAGGCCAGGGTCTGGCCGGGTCTGGTCGGGCTGTTCGCCCCCTACGCGGACTATCAGGCCAAGACCGATCGCGACATCCCCGTCGTGCGCCTCAGCCGTACCGGGAACTGATCGGACGGCACTCGGAACTGATCGGACGGCACGAGGACGCGTGGACTCGGCAGGCGTGGGCACGCGAGGCGGGAGAGAGTGGTCACGACCCCTCTCCGACCTCGATGGAGGAGACCATGACCGTCCCGTTCCCCGACCCCATGCCGCCGAGCCCGATCCCCGACCCGAACGCACCGAACCCCGTTCCGGACCCCGATCGGCCCACGCCCGGCCCGGGCCCCGGCCCCGTGCCCCGGCCCACGCCGGGCCCGCCGCCGACCCCGCTCCCGCCGCCGGGACCGGAGCCCGAGACCGAGCCGAAGCCGGTCTGACGGCGGACGGGGAGGCCTGGGGCCCGACGGCGGCCCCCAGGGCCCCTCTCGTCCGGATCAGGCCCTAGGCCTGGACCTCTGAGCGGTCCCCGCCCCACAACGTGTGGAACGACCCCTCGCGGTCCGTACGCCGGTAGGTGTGCGCCCCGAAGAAGTCCCGCTGCCCCTGCGTGAGCGCGGCAGGCAGGCGTTCCGCACGCAGCGCGTCGTAGTACGCGAGGGCCGCCGAGAAGCCCGGCGTGGGGACACCCTGCCGGGTGGCCGCGACCAGGACCGCGCGCCAGTCGTCCTGGGCCGCACCGATCTCCTGCGCGAACGTCTTGTCCGAGAGCAGGCTCGGCAGATCCGCGCGCGCGTCGTACGCGGCGCGGATGCGGTCCAGGAAGGCGGCGCGGATGATGCAGCCGCCGCGCCAGATGGCGGCGACCGCGCCCAGGTCGATGTCCCAGCCGTACTCCTCGCTGCCCGCGGCCACCTCGTGGAAGCCCTGCGTGTACGACACGATCTTCGAGGCGTACAGCGCCTGCTCGACCTGGTCGGCGAACGCCGCGGCCTCCGCCTCGTCCAGCGCCCGTGCCGTCGGCCCCGCCAACTCCTTCGACGCCGCCCGCAGTTCGGAGTGGCCAGAGAGGGACCGGGCGAACACCGCCTCCGCGATGCCCGACACCGGGACGCCCAGGTCGAGGGCGATCTGCACGGTCCAGCGGCCGGTGCCCTTCTGCTCGGCCCGGTCCTCGACCACGTCCACGAACGGCTTGCCCGTCGCGGGGTCCACGTGCTTCAGGACCTCCGCCGTGATCTCGATCAGGTAGGAGTCGAGGCGGCCGGTGTTCCAGGTGCGGAAGATGTCCGCGATCTGCGCGGGGGAGTAGCCCGCCACATCACGAAGCAGCTGGTACGCCTCCGCGATCAGCTGCATGTCCGCGTACTCGATGCCGTTGTGCACCATCTTCACGAAGTGCCCCGCGCCGTCCGGGCCGACGTGCGTGACGCAAGGCGATCCGTCCTCGGCCTTCGCCGAGATCTTCTCCAGCATCGGGCCGAGCGAGGCGTACGACTCCTGCGATCCGCCCGGCATGATGCTCGGGCCGAGCAGCGCGCCCTCCTCGCCGCCGGACACGCCCGTGCCGACGAAGTGGATGTCCTGCTCGCGCAGTTCACGCTCGCGGCGCCGGGTGTCCGCGAAGTGCGCGTTGCCGCCGTCGACGATCATGTCGCCCGGTTCCAGGAGCGGGGCGAACTCCCGGATGACGGCGTCCGTGGGCTCGCCCGCCTTCACCATGATGACGAGGCGGCGCGGGCGCTCGAGCGCCGCGACGAACTCCTTGGCGGTCTCGGTGGCGATGAACTCGCCCTCGTGGCCGAACTCCTCGACCAGCGCCTGTGTCTTGGCCGCCGTACGGTTGTGCAGGGCGACGGTGTAGCCGTTGCGTGCGAAGTTGCGGGCCAGATTGCGCCCCATGACCGCGAGGCCCGTGACTCCGATCTGGGCTGACGTGCTGCTCATGCCGTGACTCCTGGAAGTGGAAGTGCCGGTGATGTTCGCCAGTATTGCCCCGCGGCGTAGCGTGACATTCCGACACTGTGTCCGACGAAGGAGCCGCCCGTGCCCCATTTCGACATGCCGCTCGACGAACTGCGCCGCTACCGGCCCGAGGTGACCGAGCCCGAGGACTTCGACGCGTTCTGGGAGAAGACCCTTTCGGCCGCACGCGAGCATGACCTGGACCCCCGCTTCGTCCCCGTCGACGCGCACCTGAGCACGGTCGACGTCTTCGACGTGACGTTCGCGGGATTCGGCGGTCACCCCGTCAAGGGCTGGCTGATACTGCCCGCGGGGACGACCGAGCCGCTGCCCACCGTCGTCGAGTACATCGGGTACGGCGGCGGCCGAGGCCTCCCGCACGAGCGGCTGCTGTGGTCGGCGGCGGGCTTCGCGCACTTCGTGATGGACACCCGGGGGCAGGGCAGCGGCGGTTCGCCGGGCGACACCCCCGACCCGGTCGGCAGCGGTCCCGCCTACCCCGGCTACATGACGCGCGGCATCGAGGACCCCCACGAGTACTACTACCGGCGCGTCTTCACCGACGGTGTACGGGCGGTCGAGGCGGCCCGCTCGCATCCGCTGGTCGACTCCTCGCGGGTCGCCGCGGTCGGCGGCAGCCAGGGCGGCGGGATCACACTCGCCGTCGGCGGACTCGTCCCCGACCTGGCGGCGATCGCGGCCGACGTGCCGTTCCTCTGCGACTTCCCGAGGGCCACGACCCTCACCGACCGGCCGCCGTACCGGGAGATCGCGCTCTACATGAAGGCGAAGCGCGGCGTCGAGGAGCGCGTCTTCCGTACGCTCTCCTACTTCGACGGCGTGCACTTCGCGGCGCGGGGCACGGCGCCCGCGCTCTTCTCGGCGGCGCTCGAGGACATGACGTGCCCGCCGTCCACCGTGTTCGCCGCGCACAACGCCTACACGGGCGCGGAACGTTCGATGGAGGTGTACTCCTTCAACGATCACGAGGGCGGTGGCCCCTACCAGCAGAGCGTCCAACTCCGGTGGCTCCCGGAGCACTTGAAGGGCTGACCCGTGGTGCGCCCCCTCGGTCGCGCGCCCTTGTCACGGTTGGGTCGGACCGGCTAACTTGCCGCCTTGTCGTGTGTCCGACGTGACTGTGATGTGTGTGACCGAGGGAGCTCTCATGGCCGTACGCGGTCGGCACCGCCGGTATCAGCCGAACAGGATCAACCGAGCCTCGCTGACCGTCACGGCGGGTGGCGCCGGGATGGCGCTGCCGCTGATCGGCACGGGTACGGCGGAGGCGGCCGACGTCGACACCTGGAACAAGGTCGCGGCGTGCGAGTCCACCAGCAACTGGAGCATCAACACCGGCAACGGCTTCTACGGAGGCCTGCAGTTCACGCAGTCCACCTGGGAAGCGTACGGCGGCACGGCCTACGCCCCGCGCGCCGACCGCGCGACCAAGGACCAGCAGATAGCCGTCGCCGAGAAGGTCCTCAAGGCGCAGGGCCCGCGGGCCTGGCCGGTCTGCTCGGAGCGCGCGGGCCTGACGCGGGGCGGCGACGCACCCGACGTCACGCCGGTGAGCGCGCCCAAGAAGGCCGCGCCGAAGGCCCCCCAGCGCCAGGTCAAGGACGTCAAGCCGGAAGTGACCCCGCAGTCCGCCGCGGGCCGCGGCCAGATGTACACGGTCGTCCGCGGCGACACGCTCTCCCAGATCGCCGACGAACGCCGGGTCCGCGGCGGCTGGCAGCAGTTGTACGAGGCCAACCGCACGACCATCGGCGGTGACCCCGACCTGATCACGCCGGGCCAGCGGCTCGCGCTGCAGGCCTCGCAGAAGCGGGCGGCCGCCGGGAAGCCGAAGCCGCTCACGGAGCCGAAGCAGCGGGCCGAACCGAAGGCAGCGCCGAAGCCGAAGGCCGAGCCCAAGGCCCAGCCCAAGGCCGAGCCGAAGAAGGCGAAGCCCGCCCAGGCCTCGCGGGGCATGTCCGCACCCGTGGCCGCCTCACCGAGCACGCCGTACCGTGCCGCGGGCGGCTCCTGGTCGAAGGGCTATCACACGGGCGTCGACTTCCCCGTGGCCACCGGCACGTCCGTGAAGGCCGTCACCGCGGGCACGGTCGTCTCGGCGGGCTGGGGCGGCTCGTACGGCTACGAAGTGGTGATCCGGCACGCCGACGGCAAGTACTCCCAGTACGGCCACCTCTCGGCGCTCACCGTGAAGGCGGGGCAGAAGGTCGGCGCGGGGCAGCGCATCGCGCGCTCGGGGTCCACGGGCAACAGCACGGGCCCGCATCTGCACTTCGAGATCCGCACGGGGCCAGGCTTCGGCTCCGACGTCGACCCGCTCGCGTATCTGCGGGCCGGCGGCGTCCGGATCTGACACACGCAAGCCCCTGAGAAACGCATCCTCAGGGGCTTCAGGACGTGCTGCGACCTCGGGCCAAGGCCCTCAGGAGCCGATGCGCTCGCGTCCGTGGCCGTGACGGAACAACACCCGGCGGTGCGGGTGCGGATGCGGGTGTGCGTCCAGGCCGGCCACGGTCTGCGAGGGCACCGCGGGCAGCTCGTGCGTCCGCGCCTCGGAGGCCGTGGCATCGGCCGGCACCGGACCGCCCTTGGCCACCGGCACCGTCGCCGGAACACCCTGCGCGCCGATCCGCTCCGTGGTCAGCAGGATCAGACCGCCCGCCGCGACGACCCCGAAACCGAGGGCGACGATCGTGCCCGCCGTTCCGTAGCGGAACGATTCGCCGAAGAGCGTGAGGCCCACCGCGGCCGCGACGACCGGGTTGATGACGGTCACCGTCGAGAGCGGCGCCGCGAGGCCCGCGCCCCGGTAGGAGGCCTGCGAGATCAGTACACCGGCGCCGGCCAGGACGGCGATCACGGCGAGGCTCGGCACCTGCCGCGTCAGCGACACGTGCGCGTCCAGGTCCACCGCCACCGTCTTGGTGAACACCGAGGCGATGCCGAAGGCGACGCCCGCCGCACTGGCGAGCAGTACGCTGCGCACCACCGGATGGCGGTGCACCGCGTGCGCCACGACCATGAGCGCCACCACGGCGCCCGCCGTCACCAGCGCCACCATGACCCGCTCGGCGTCGTCCAGGGACTGCGCGTCCGCCGACTGCGTCAGCGAGAGCAGCCCGGCGAGGCCCACGGTCGCCATGATCGCGCCGCGCCACGCGGTGGCCCCTGCCTTGCGGCGCACGAAGAGGGCGGCCATCGGCAGGGCGAAGACGATGGTCAGGGCGCCGAGGGGCTGCACCAGGCTCAGCGGCCCGTACGCGAGCGCCACGACGTGCAGGAGCGCACCGAGGCCGTTCAGCGCGATGGCGAGCCACCAGATGCCGCGGCGCATCGGGGCGTACCGCCGCTCCGGCGTGCTCACGGCGACGCGCTCCTGCAGAATGGCCCCGCCCGCGTAGGCCACGGCCGAGACGAGGGAGAGCAGCACGGCGAGCGTGAGGGCACTCATGAGGTGCTCCACGGCTTGCGTTGCGCCCCCTGGCGGGCCCGGGGCGTCCGGCGCGGCGAACGGTCGGCTTCCATAGTCACTACGATCTCGCGAATTTCGCTCCGCGTCGTCGTACCTCAGCAGGCATTGGGTCCTACTGCCGATGGAGTACGACCGGGAAGATGTCCTCCCCCGGGTGGGTTACGCAGCGGTTCGGCAGATCATCCAGAATCTCGAAAATTCTTGCGAGAGCGCACTCCGGAACACCCCCGTACAGGCCCCTGGGCGCGCCCTGGACGCACCGGACCGCCTCGTGCGGGGTGCCGCCCCTCCGTGCCGCTCCCACCCCCTCGAACGAGCGTCCACGGGCTTGCGCTCACACGGCCTGACCTGGGCTTTCATGGCGCCCAACCGTATTCTTGACCCTTGTGGAAAGGGGTCCGGATGCACCGGAACATACGCAGTGTCGATGACGTCCTGAAGCTCATGGACGGCCTGTTCGCGCCGGAGGCCGACCGGTGGACCGCCGACGCGGCGAGCTGGTGGGACGGCTTCTACACCGACCGGTCGAGGCCGGTGCCCTTCTTCGTGGAGAAACCGGACGAGAACCTGGCCTCGTACGTCGAGCGAGGCCTCGTCACGCCGGGCCGCGCCCTCGATCTGGGCTGCGGCCCCGGACGCAACTCCCTGTATCTGGCGTCCCTGGGGTTCCAGGTGGACGCCGTCGACCTCTCCCCGGCAGCCGTCGCCTGGGCCGAGGAGCGGGCCCGCGAGGCCGGGGCGGACATCAGCTTCCGCCGCGGCGACGCCTTCGCGCTCACGGAGGCCGAACTGGGCGGCCCGTACGACCTGATCCACGACTCGGGCTGCTTCCACCACCTGCCGCCCCACCGCCGCGTCAGCTACCTCGCCCTGCTCGACCGCGCCCTCGCCCCCGGCGGCCACCTCGCGCTCACCAGCTTCGCCGCCGGAGACGCGGGCTCCGGTTCCGAGCTGCCCGACGCGGACCTCTACGGCGCGTCCGGGCTCCAGGGCGGCCTCGCCTACACACCGGAGTCCCTGCGCTGGATCTTCTCCGACCTCACGGAGGTCGAACTGCGCCGCATGCGCGACGAACCGGCCGACTCCCCGTACTTCGGCGAGTCCTTCCTGTGGACGGCCCTGTTCCGCAGGGACGCCTAGGCTCTCCTGTCGTGACAGTCCCTCTCGACCTGACAGAAGTCGGCTCCGTCGGCGGATTCTTCGCCCTGCGCACGGGGGCACCGCCCGACGGCGCCCACGTGACGTCCCTGGCACGGCTGTACGCGGGGGACGACGGGCCCCTCGCGTTCCGCGTCGACAAGGTCGCCGCCCGGCTCGGGGCACCCGACGCGCGCGTCGCGGTCTCCGTGGCACAGCTGGGGCTCGCGGCACGGCTGTGGTCCGTGGCGCTCGGCTCGGCCGCGCTGCACGGCGAGCTGCCCGACCTCGACCCGGGGCTGCTGCACTGGGACGCGGACGGCGGCTCGCCCGACGACCTGTGGCTCACGGACGTGCGGACACGGCCCGGCGACGCCGCGAGCATCCGGGACGCCGTACAGCACGGCCATCTGGCGCCCCTGGCCGACGCGTTGCGCACGCGGTACCGGATCTCCGCACCCCTGCTGTGGGGCAACGCGGGCTCCGCGCTCGCCGGAGCGGCCCGCGAACTGGACACCTGGGCGCGCCGCACGGGACGTACCGACGTGGGGGAGCGCGCACGGGTGCTGGCAGCCGAACTCTTCGACCACCCCGACCTGCGCGGCACCGGAACTCTGCGCGGCAGCGCGTTCCGCCGCCGCAGCTGCTGCCTCTACTACCGCTGCCCGGGCGGCGGCCTGTGCGGCGACTGCTGCTTCGACCGGCCGCCCCAGAGGTCGGTGCGGGCCTCTTCCCCACCGGGCGCTTCTGGGTGACCATGAGGGGGCGGGCGACCGACGGCTGGGACGGACGGACGGAGGTTCTGCGTGCGAGTGGGACTGCTCACCCGGGAATATCCACCAGATGTGTACGGCGGAGCCGGAGTCCATGTCGAGTTCCTCGCACGGGAGTTAGAGGCCCTCGTCGACGTGGACGTGCACTGCTGGGGGAACGGCGGGTCCGTCGGCGGACCCATGCGCCACCAGGCCTGGAGCTCCCTGGAGGGCGCCAACGACGCCCTGCGCACCTTCTCCGTGGACCTGTCCATGGCGGCGGCCCTCACGGGGTGCGACCTGGTCCACTCCCACACCTGGTACGCCAACCTCGCGGGCCACTTCGGCAAACTCCTGCACGGCATCCCGCACGTCATGACCTCGCACTCCCTGGAGCCGCTGCGCCCCTGGAAGGCTGAGCAACTGGGCGGCGGATACGCCCTGTCCAGCTGGGCCGAGCGCACCGCCGCCGAGGCCGCGGACGCCGTGATCGCCGTCTCGCACGGCATGCGGGACGACATCCTCGGCTGCTATCCCGCCATCGACCCGGCGAAGGTGCACGTCGTGCACAACGGCATCGACACCGGCCTGTACCGCCCCGACCCCGGCACGGACGTCCTCGAACACCTGGGGATCGACCCCGGGCGGCCCTACGTCCTGTTCGTCGGACGCATCACCCGGCAGAAGGGCGTACCCCACCTGCTGCGCGCCGCGAAGGAGCTGGACCCCGCGACGCAGCTCGTGCTCTGCGCCGGAGCCCCCGACACCCCGCAGATCGACGCCGAGTTCCGCGTCCTCTTCGAGGAGCTGAGCCGCGTCCGCGGGGGAGTCCACTGGATCCCGGAGATGCTGCCACGCCCACAGATCATCCAACTCCTCACGCACGCCCAGGTGTTCGTCTGCCCTTCCGTGTACGAGCCGCTCGGCATCGTGAACCTGGAAGCGATGGCCTGCGGCACCGCGGTCGTGGCATCGGATGTCGGTGGCATCCCCGAGGTCGTCGCCGACGGAAGCACGGGACTCCTCGTCCCGTACGAGGAGAAGGAGCCGGCGGCCTTCGAGGCGCGGCTCGCAGAGACCCTGAACGAACTGGTCGCCGATCCGGGCGCCGCGACCCGCATGGGCGCGGTCGGACGTGACCGCGCCGTCAGGGAGTTCGGCTGGGACGCGGTCGCGCGACGCACGACCGGCGTGTACGAGGAGTTACTCGAGTCCAAGTGATCCCAGTTAAGGGGGCGGCGCGATGCGCGGTGGACCTTCGGTGCTCGGAATAGTCCTGGCGGGCGGTGAGGGGAAGCGCCTGCAGCCCCTCACGGCCGACCGGGCCAAACCAGCGGTCACGTTCGGCGGTACGTACCGCCTCGTCGACTTCGTGCTCTCCAATCTCGTCAACGGCGACATCCTGCGGATCTGCGTGCTGACCCAGTACAAGTCGCACTCCCTGGACCGGCACGTCACCACCACCTGGCGGATGTCGAGCCTCCTCGGCAACTACGTCACGCCGGTCCCGGCACAGCAACGCCTGGGCCCGCGCTGGTACTTGGGGAGCGCGGACGCGATCCTGCAGTCCCTCAACCTCGTCCACGACGAACAGCCCGACTACATCGCGGTGTTCGGCGCCGACCACGTCTACCGCATGGACCCCCGGCAGATGCTCAACCAGCACTTCGAGAGCGGCGCCGGAGTGACGGTGGCGGGCATCCGCGTGCCGCGCTCGGAGGCGTCGTCCTTCGGCATCATCACGCCCGCCCGGGACGGCCGGCGGGTCGACCGCTTCCTGGAGAAGCCCACCGACCCGCCCGGCCTGCCCGAGTCGCCGCACGAGGTGTTCGCCTCCATGGGCAACTACGTCTTCACCACCAAGACCCTCGTCGACGCGATCCAGCAGGACGCCGAGGACGACAACTCCAAGCACGACATGGGCGGTTCGATCCTGCCGATGCTCACCGAGCGCGGCCTTGCCCAGGTGTACGACTTCGACGACAACCACGTGCCGGGGGAGACCGCGCGCGATCACGGCTACTGGCGTGACGTCGGCACGCTCGACGCGTACTACGAAGCGCACATGGACCTGATCTCCGACCAGCCCGTGTTCAACCTGGACAACCGGCGCTGGCCCATCTACACCCACCCGGGCGGCTTGCCGCCCGCCAAGTTCTGCGCCGCCGGCATCGCCAGCGAGTCCATCGTCAGCCCCGGATGCGTCATCCGGGGACAGGTCACACGCTCCGTGCTCTCGCCCGGCGTGACGATAGAGGACGGGGCGGTCGTACAGGGTTCGGTGCTGCACGACAACGTCCGGGTGGGCAGGGGAGCGGTGGTGCGGGGCGCCGTGCTCGACAAGAACGTGGACGTCCCGCCCGGGGCGACGATCGGCGTCAACCCCGAGCGGGACGAAGAGCTCTACACGGTGTCGAAGGGGGGCGTGATCGCCCTGGGCAAGGGCCAGATCGTTCCCCTTTAGCTACAGCACCCGGCGCCTGCGGCCCAGCCAGGTCTGCGCGATCACGACGAGGGCCAGGAAGGCGCCGCTGACCACCTGTTGGTAGGCGGAGTCGAGCGAGCCGATCTGGTTGATGACGTTCTGGATGACCTTCAGGAGCAGCACGCCGACGAGCGAGCCGCTGATGAAGCCGAATCCGCCGGTCAGGAGCGTGCCGCCGATGACGACCGCCGAGATCGCCTCCAGTTCCATGCCCGAGCCGAGGATGGTGACGCCCGAGACCAGCCAGGCCGCGTTGAGCGCGCCCGCCAGGCCCGCGCAGAGCCCGGAGATGGTGTAGACGGTGACCTTGGTGCGGGCCACGGGGGCGCCCATCAGGGCCGCCGCGTCCTCGTTGCCGCCGACCGCGTACACGTACTGGCCGAAGCGGCTGCGGCGCAGGACCACGGCGCCGGCGACGAAGAGGACGAGCGTGATCCAGACCGGGGCGCCGATGCCGAAAACCTTCCCCTGGCCGAGTGTCGCGAAGAACGAGTCCTTGTCGACCAGATAGGTCTTCGACCCCTCGTCGGTGATGGACAGGAGGATGCCGCGGGCGCCCAGCATCGCGGCCAGCGTCACGATGAAGGGGGCCAGCCGGGAGCGGGCGATGAGGAGGCCGTTGACCAGGCCGATGAGTCCGCAGACCGCGAGCGGCAGGAGCAGCGCCACCGCCGTCCCGTACTGCGAGCCCCAGGCCGCGAGGACCCCGCCGAGTGCGAACAGCGAGCCGACGGAGAGGTCGATGCCGCCGGTGATGATCACGAAGGTCATGCCCAGGGCGACGACCGCGAGGAAGGCGGAGGAGACCGCCATGTTCTCCAGGTTGTCACCGGTCAGGAACGTGTCGAAGCTGGCCGACGCCGCGATGACGGCGACCACCAGGGTGACCAGGGCACCGTGCTGCTGGGCGAGTGCGCTGACGCGCTCGGAGCGGCTCGCGCCGGTGGGCTCGTCGTCGCTCGGCTTCATGGACTTGGCCTCGGATAGGACGGTGCCGGTCACCGCTTGCCCCTCTCCCGTGCCGCGTAGACGGCGAGAATGATCACTACGGCCTGGGCGATCTGTGTCCAGGAGGGCGGCAGATCGTGCTTGATGAGCGTGGCGGTGAGCAGCTGGATCAGTACGGCGCCCGCGACGGTGCCGCCGATCCGTACGCGCCCGCCGCTGAGCGGGGTGCCGCCGACCACCACGGCCGTGATCGCGGACAGTTCCATCAGGTTGCCCAGCGAGGTGGGGTCGCTGGCGGTGAGACGGGCCGTCGCCAGGACGCCCGCGATCGCCGCGAGGGCGCCGGAGCAGACGTACACCAGGATCAGGACACGGCGTACGGGGAGTCCCGCGAGGCGCGCGGCCGGGCGGCTGTCGCCGATGGCGAGCAGTTGCCGTCCGAAGGTGGTGCGCCGGACGACGAACGCGACGAGGAGTGCGAGTGCCGCCGCGATCAGGACGAGGTAGGGGATGCCGAGCACGGCGCCGGAGCCGAGCGAGGCCATGGTCGGGTCGTGTACGTCCTTGAGCTGGGGGAGGAGCACGAGGGCGAGGCCGCGGCCCGCGACCATCAACGCCAGCGTGGCGACGATGGGCTGGACGCCGATGAACGCGATGAGCGAGCCGTTCGCGATGCCGATGACCGCACCGCCGATGACCGCGACGATGACCGCGATCCATGTCCCGTAGCCGAGGTAGAGGGAGAGCAGTGACGTGGAGAGCGCCATGACGGAGCCGACGGAGAGGTCCACGCCCTCGCTGCCGATGGCCAGCGCCATGCCGAGCGCGACGATGAGGACGGGGGCGACCTGGACCGCCTGGGTGCGGAAGTTCTCGGCGGAGAGGAAGTGCGGGGTGAGCGCGATGTTGAGCAGCAGCAGGACGGCTACGCCCAGGTAGACGCCGTAGTTCTGGAGGAAGCGGAGGATGCGTTCGCGGTCGGCGGCTTTTGCTCCTAGGGCGAGGTCAGTCATGAGTACTCCGGGTGCGCCTTGGCTTCTCGGTGAGGCGGGTTGGTCCGGCGGCTGCGGGCGGGTCGGGGGCTAGTCACCTGGGCTCCTGGTTGTTGCTATCGCTCGCATGAGGGCGTCCTCCGTGACCTGGGCGCCGGTGAGTTCTTCGATCACCGTGCCGTCCTTGAGGACAATCACTCGGTCTGAGCCCTCTATCAGTTCCTCCATGTCGGAGGAGATGAGGAGTACGGCCAGGCCGTCGTTGGCCAGCTCGTCGATGAGCTTCTGGACCTCGGCCTTCGCGCCGATGTCTATGCCTCGGGTGGGCTCGTCGAGGAGGAGGACCTTGGGGTTCATCGCCAGCCAGCGGGCCAGGAGCACCTTCTGCTGGTTGCCGCCCGACAGTTCGCCCACCTTCTGGTGGGGGCCCGACGCCTTGATGCGCAGGCGCTTCATGAAGGTGTCCACGATGGAGTCGATCGCCGACTCGTTCACCAGGCCGAAGCGGGAGAGGCGGGGGAGCGCGGCGAGTGCGATGTTCTCGCGGACCGAGAGGCCGGGGACGATCCCCTCGGCCTTGCGGTCCTCGGGGAGGAGGCTGATGCCCGCGCGGATGGCGGCGGGCGGTGAGCCAGTACGGACCGCCGCGCCCGCTATCACCACCCGCCCGGAGTCCGGCGGCAGTGCTCCCGCGATGGCCTTGGCCGTCTCGCTGCGGCCCGAGCCGAGCAGTCCGCCCAGGCCCACCACCTCGCCGGGGCGGATCTCGACGGACACGCCGTGCAAGTAGTGACGCATCGTCAGGTTCTCTGCTTGGAGCACCGGTTGGGTTTCCGGGGCGTGTTCTCCGGAGAACTTGGTGACGCCCTCCTCGCGTACTTCCCCGACCTCGCGCCCCAGCATCAGCGAGACGAGGCGGAGCCGGTCGAGGTCCGCGATCCGGCCCGTGTGCACCAGCTTGCCGTCGCGCAGCACCGTGACCGTGTCGCACACCTCGTACAGCTCCTCCAGGCGGTGGCTGACGTAGATCACCGCGATGCCGCGGTCCCGCAGCATGCGGATCACGCCGAAGAGCGTCTGGACCTCGCGGGGTTCGAGGGACGACGTCGGCTCGTCCATGATGACGACCTGCGCGTCGACCGAGACCGCGCGGGCCAGAGCCACCATCTGCTGGGTGCCGACCCCCAGTTCACGCAGGGGGCGGCGCACATCGACCCGGATGCCGAGCCGCTGCAGGGCCTCGTCCGCCTCGCGGTGCATGCGGCGGAAATCGATGAGGCCCAGACGGCCGCGCGGCTCGCGGCCGAGGAAGAGATTGCGGGCCACGCTCATCAGGGGGACGAGGTTGACCTCCTGGTAGATGGTGGAGATGCCCGCGTGCTGGGCTTCGAGGGGGGTGGCGAAGCTGACCGGTTCGCCGTTGAAGGTCAGCTCGCCCGCGTCCGGTGCGTACACGCCCGTCAGGACCTTGATGAGGGTGGACTTGCCCGCGCCGTTCTCACCGATCAGGGCGTGCACCTCACCCGCGCGTGCGGTGAAGTCGACCCCGTCCAGGGCGCGTACGCCCGGGAACGTCTTGCTGAGGCGGGTGACCGAGAGGACGTCCGTCATCTCAGTACGCCTTGCCGAGGTCCGCCTTGGCGTTGCCCTTCGTGTACGCGCTGTCCTTGATGACGATGTCCTGCGAGACCTTCGTGCCCTTGGTGAAGGTGTCCAGGGTCTGGAAGGCGAGCGGGCCGAAGCGCGGGTTCGACTCGATGACGCCGTCGATCCAGCCGTCGACGATGCCCTGCACGGCGTTGCGGGTCCCGTCGACCGTCACGATCTTCACGTCGCCGGCCTTCTTGCCCGCGCCCTTGAGGGCGTTGACGGCACCGAGGCCCATCTCGTCGTTCTCGGCGTAGATGCCGTTGATGCCGGGCTTGGACTGGATGAGCTGCTCGGTGACCTGCTGGCCCTTCTCGCGGGCGAACTCGCCCGTCTGCTTGAAGACGACCTTCAGGTCGGGGGCCTTCTCCTTGATGCGGTCCTGGAAGCCCTTGGTGCGTTCGGTGGTGACGTTGTTGCCCGCGGCGCCCAGCAGGATCGCGACGTCGCCCTTGCCGCCCGTCGACTTGATCATCTGGTCGGCCGCGCGCTTGCCCTGCTCGACGAAGTCGGAGCCGATGAAGCTGACGTAGTCCTTGCATGCCTTGGCGTTGATCTTGCGGTCGATGGTGATGATCGGGATGTGCTTGGCGGAGGCCGCGCGCAGCACCGGCTCCCAGCCGTCGGAGTTCAGCGGTGCGATGACAAGCAGGTCGGCGCCCTTGGCGATGAGGTCCTGGACGTCGCTGATCTGCTTGGAGAACTGCGACTGGGCGTTGGCGGTGAGCAGTTTGACGCCGCGCTTCTTCGCCTCGGCCTTGATGGACGCCGTCTCCGCGATGCGGAAGGGGTTGGCCTCCTTCTCGGACTGGGAGAAGCCGACGGTGGCGGTCTTGAGGTCGAGCTTCTTGCCGCCGTAGGCGTCGATCGCGCAGGCCGGTCCGCTGCCCTCGCTCGGCTCCGAGACGACCTGGCCCGAATCGCCCTTGTCCTGTGACACGGAGCTCTTGTCGCCGTCCTCGGACTTGGCACATCCGGTGGCGAGCGCGAGGCTCGCGACGAGACCGGCGGCGAGGAGGGTCCTGGCTGAGGTACGGCTAAGGCGTGTGGTCGGCTTCATGGAGTCCCCAAAACGGCACGGCCCCGGCGCTGAGAGCGCTCACGGGAGGATGGCACTTGCGGTCAACTCGGCGGTACGGGGAGCTTTTTACATCGTTGAAAGGGGGCTGTAAACCCTCCGCGCAAACGCAGGTCCCGGCTGCCGACGCGACCGCTCAGCGTCGGCCGAGCGTGCTTTCGCGCTCCACCAGGCGGAACTCCGCGGCCAGTTCACGCCCTTCGGGCTCTGCCGAGCCCTCCAGGCTGCGCAGCAGCGAGGCCACCGCGAGCCGGGCGATGGCCTGCTTGTCCGGCGACACCGTGGTCAGCGTGACCGCCCCGAACTGCCCCTCGGCGATGTCGTCGAAGCCGACCACCGCCACGTCCCACGGCACGCGCAGACCCCGCTCGTGCAGCACGCGCATGGCGCCGATCGCCACCAGGTCGTTGTAGGCGAACACCGCGTCGGGCCGCACTCCCGCGTCGAGCATCCGTGCCATCGCCTTCGCCCCGTCCCAGCGGTTCCAGCCGCCGACCGGGCCGACCAGATTGTCCGGCGCGGCGATCCCCGCCTGGGTCAACTCCTCCCGCCAGCCCTGGAGTCGCAGGTTCGCGGGGCGGTTCGCGGAGTCCGTGCGGGCGCCGAGATACGCGATGCGGGTGCGGCCACGGCTGATGAGGTGGCGTACCGCCGTGCGGGCCGCCGCCACGTTGTCGATCGCGATGTGGTCGTAGGGCAGGTCGTACTGGCGCTCGCCGAGCAGCACCAGCGGCACGTCGTCCTCGCGGCCGAGGAGGTCGGCCGCCTCCAGCTCCAGCGGGCTCAGGATGAGTCCGTCGATGACCCGGGCGCGGAAGCCCTGACTGACCAGGACCTCCTGCTCACGGTCGCCCCTGGTGTGGTCGAGCAGGACCGTGAAGTCGTGCTCGGCCGCCGCGTCGATGACCGCGCCCGCGAGCTCGGCGAAGTAGGGGTTTCCCAACTCCGGAACGGCCAGCGCGATGATCCCCGTACGGCCCTTGCGCAGGTGACGGGCCGTCAAGTTCGGCCGGTAGCCCAGCTCGTCGATGGCCTCCTGGACGCGGGCCCGCATCGCCGGGGTGACGTGCTGGTACTTGTTCACCACGTTCGAAACGGTCTTGATCGAGACGCCCGCGCGCTCCGCGACGTCCTTGAGGCTAACCCGCACGTGCAGCTCCCTGCGTCGAGGTGCACCCCTGTCCTGGGGTGATTGTCGTGACCCTGGACAGCGCGCCGGAGAGCGTGCTGTCATGCCAACTGCCGTTCCTTCCAACGTTGTACAGATTCGTTGTACAGACTGCGGCGGCGACCCGCCACCCCCTTCCCCGGCCTTCGGAGCACCGCTTCGAGCAAGGAGGATCTGTGCGCCCCATGAGACCCAGACGAGTCAGGCAGCGGCTGGTACTGCTGCTCACCGTCGCACTCGCCTGCGCCGGCCTGACCGCCGTCCCGGCCGCGACGGCCGCCGACGAAACCCCCGACGTCCACGGCCTGAAGGGCGAGTACTACACCCAGTCCGCCCCCGGTGCCTTCGACTTCCACGAGCTCAAGGCCACCGGCTTCGACCAGAAGATCGACTTCGACAACCTCGACCCCCGCCTGGCCTTCGCCACCGGCAAGGCGGATGACGCCACCGTCCGCTGGACCGGCAAGGTCGTCCCGGAGAAGACCGGATCCCACACCTTCTCCATGATCGGCGACAACGGCTTCCGCCTGTGGGTCGACGGCAAGCTCGCCATCGACCACTGGGTCGACGACTGGGACAAGGAACAGACCGCGCAGCCCGTCGAGTTGACGGCCGGCAAGGCCTACGACATCAAGGTCGAGTACTTCGAGCACTACGGCGGCTCCAACCTCCACCTGCGCTGGACCGAGCCCGGCGGCAGCAAGGAAGCCGTCCCGCAGTCGGCCTTCCGCCTTCCTGACGGCTTCGACTACGACGGAGCCACCGCCGCCACCGTCCTCAAGGACGGCCGCACCCTGAAGCTGGACTTCGCCCAGAAGCTCAGCGCGCCCCCGAACGGTCTCGCGGACCACATCGAAGCCGTCATCGGTGGTGCGAAGTGGCCGATCAGCACCGTCGAGGCCGACCCCAAGGACTCCCGCGCCCTCCTCGTGGGCCTCAAGGAGCCCGTGGTCGGCAACAAGACCGGCACCGCGAAGGGCACCGCCGACCTCCGCTACGACGGCAAGGGCGGCCTGGCCGGCGACGACGGCAAGGCGGTCGCCGCCTTCTGGAGCAGCGGCCCCAACCACTCCGAGCACCAGCTGCGCACCAAGTTCGCCGACGACGTGAAGCCGGGCAACGTGCTCCCCGAGTACCCCCGCCCCCAGCTCACGCGTGACTCCTGGCGCAACCTCAACGGCTCCTGGCAGTTCGCATCGGCCAAGGAGGGCGAGAAGCCGCCGGTCGGCAAGAACCTCGCCGAGAAGATCCTCGTCCCCTACCCGGTGGAGTCCCAGCTCTCCGGCCTGGAACGGCACGAGGACCGCATGTGGTACCGCAGGACCTTCACCGTCCCCCAGGGCTGGAAGGTCGGCGACGGCAAGCGCCTCAAGCTCAACTTCGGCGCGGTCGACTGGCAGTCCGAGGTCTACGTGAACGGCAGGAAGGTCGCCGAACACAAGGGCGGCTACGACAAGTTCAGCGCCGACATCACGGATGCCCTCAAGCCCGGCAAGACCCAGGAACTGATCGTCGGCGTCTATGACCCGACCGACGCCAAGGGCGGCGAGAACCCGCCCGTCGGCAAGCAGCGCCTGGACCCCAGCGGCATCTGGTACACCCCGTCCTCCGGCATCTGGCAGACGGTGTGGATGGAGCCGGTGGCCACCGACCACGCCGACTCGCTCAAGATCACGCCCGACGTGGCCACCAAGCAGGTCACCGTCGAGCCCAAGGGCGTCCGCGACGGAGTGCCGGTCAAGGCGGTCGCGTACGAGGGCAGGAAGAAGGTCGCCGAGGCGAGCGGACGCACGGGCACACCGCTCAAGCTGAAGATCGCCAAGCCGCACCTCTGGTCGCCCGACGACCCCTTCCTCTACGACCTGAAGGTGACCGTAGGCCGCGACAGCGTGAAGAGCTACTTCGGGATGCGCTCCCTCGCGGTGGAGAAGGTCAACGGCACCCCGCGCACCATGCTCAACGGCAAGCCCACCTTCCTGATGGCCACGCTCGACCAGGGCTTCTGGCCCGACGGCCTGCACACGGCGCCGACCGACGAGGCGCTCGCGTACGACCTCAAGATGCACAAGGAGATGGGCTTCAACTCGGTCCGCAAGCACATCAAGGTCGAGCCGGACCGCTGGTTCTACTGGGCGGACAAGCTGGGCCTGATGGTCTGGCAGGACATGCCGGCGATGGACGCGGGCCGTAGCCCGAGCACGGCGGCCCGCACCCAGTACGAGTCCGAGATGAAGCAGATGATCGACGAGCACGCGAACCACCCGTCGATCGTCATGTGGGTCACCTTCAACGAGGGCTGGGGCCAGTACGACGAGGGCCGCATCGCCACCCAGGCCAAGGCCTGGGACCCGACCCGCCTGGTCAACGGCATGTCGGGCCTCAACCTCGGGCGCGACGGCGGCACGGGCGACATCATGGACGAGCACGGCTACCCGAGCCCGGCCCTGCCGCCCAGGCCCGATGGCGTACGGGCGCAGATCAACGGCGAGTACGGCGGTCTCGGACTCGCCGTGCCCGGCCACGCCTGGTCCGTCCAGCAGAGTTACGTCGACGTGGACCCGGCGACGTACACGGACGACTACCTCACCAAGCTCGACGAGGTGCGCGCCCTCGCCTGCAAGGGGGGCAACGGCGCCGTCTACACCCAGATCTCGGATGTGGAGGGCGAGTTGAACGGTCTGATGACCTACGACCGCAGGGTCGTCAAGCCCGACGTGAAGCGGCTCAAGGCAGCACATGAGGCCTTGATCGGCGACGCGTCGCGGCCCGACCCGGCGGGGTGCCCGGGTTCCTGACCCGGGTGCGGTGGCGCTCCGGCCCGGTCGGCGGGCCGGAGCGCTTAACCCGTGGACGCGGGCCGGCTTTCCGTGCACCATCAGCCCGTGATCATGAATGACGAGAACAGCGGATGGGTGCGCGCCGCGGCCCGCAACAACGCCGAATGGTGCGACGCGGTCTGCCGCGCGCACGGGCTGCCGGGGGAGTTCGGCGCCGGGGTGTGGAGCAGCGCGCGGCGGACGCCGCCGCTGTATCCGGACGCCGCGACCCTGACCGCCGGTGCCGATGCACGTGACGTGGTCTCCCGGATCGACACCGCGTCACCGGGCTGCTCGGTCAAGGACAGCTTCGCCGACCTCGATCTGGAGCCGTGGGGCTTCGAGGTGCTCTTCGAGGCCCAGTGGATCCACCGCCCGGCGGGCGAGGCCCCCGGGGGCGGATCCTCCGAGGTCCGTTGGGAGCCGCTCGGCAGCGCGGATTCCCTGCCCGCGTGGGAGACGGCGTGGGGCGGCGGCGACGAGCCCACCGGCCTTTTCCGTCCGGAGCTCCTTGCCGACGGCGAGACCACGACCTTCCTGGCCGGCCATGCGGCAGGGCGGATCGTCGCGGGTGCGATCGCGAGCCCCGGCGATGCGGTGCTCGGCATCTCCAACCTCTTCGCCACGGATGACGCGCCGGGCGGCGAGGCAGCCGCGTGGGCAGGCTGCCTGGCAGAGGCCGCCCGCCGCTGGCCCGACCTGCCCGTCGTCGGATACGAGAGCGGGGAGAGCCTCGATGTGGCGATGAGCCAGGGGTTCACGCCGGTCGGACCGCTGAGGGTGTGGCTGCACACCGGCTGACGGGATGGGACAAGACGTGCCGTGACGGTCGCGTCGCCGGGCAGCCGGAGGCCTCCCGCCTCTTGACGCCTGCGACGCGACCACCGAAGAATGATCGCGTTCCGCGCTGTGACAACGTTGTCCAAGGAGGCGTTCCCACCCATGAGATGGACCCAACGGCTACGCGGTACGGGGGTGGCGGTGGCCGCGGCCACGCTCCTCGGGGGAGCCCTCGCCATTCCGGCGGCCCAGGCCGCCCCGGCGGCGGGCGGTCAACTGACCGATCTGGTCAACCCGTTCATCGGCACCGAGAACGAGGGCAACACCTACCCCGGAGCGGCCGTGCCCTTCGGCATGGTCCAGTTCTCGCCCGACACCGGGCACAACACCGGCTACGACCACTCCGACACCCACATCCGCGGCTTCTCCACCGTCCATCTCTCGGGCGTGGGCTGCGGGTTGGGCGGCGATCTGCCGGTGCTTCCCACCACGGGTGACGTCAAGGAGACGGACTACGCGAAGTACGCGGCGGAGTTCAGTCACGACGACGAGAAGGCGAGCCCCGGTGCGTACCAGGTAGGCCTGAAGTCCGGGATCAACGCCGAGCTGACCGCCACCGAGCGCACCGGCGTGCAGCGCTACACCTTCCCCGCCACCGACAAGGCCAACGTCCTGCTCAACGCGGGCCAGTCGCTGCACAAGACCGGCAGCACCAAGGTCGAGATCCTCGACAGCCGTACGGTCCGCACGGCGATCACCGGCAGCGGCTTCTGCCAGGACACCAAGCCGTACACGGTCTACACGATCACCCGCTTCGACCGGCCCTTCACCACGTCGGGCACCTGGAAGGGCGACACCGTCACCGCGGGCTCCAAGAAGTCGTCGGCGGGTGAGGAGCGCAACGGCGCCTACGTCCGTTTCGACACCTCCAAGGACCGCACCGTCGAGGCGACCACCGCTCTCTCGTACGTCGATGCCAAGGGCGCCGCGCTCAACCTCCGTGCGGAGGGAGGGCGTTCGTACGACCGTGTGGAGAAGGCGGCCCGGCGGGCATGGGAGGACCGGCTCGACGACGTGCAGGCGCAGGGCGGCAGCGAGACCGTGCGCCGCACCTTCTACTCGTCCCTCTACCGTTCGTTCCTCGCGCCGAACATCGGCAGCGACGTCGACGGCCGGTACACGGGCTGGGACCAGAAGACCCACCGCGCTGCTGATGACGGGGGGTTCACGTACTACCAGAACTGGTCCCTCTGGGACACCTACCGCACCCAGGCGCAGCTCCTCGCCCTGCTCGCGCCGCACGAGTCCCGTGACATGGCGCTCTCCGTCCTGAAGATCGACGAGGAGAGCGGCTGGCTGCCCAAGTGGGGCTACGGCACGGTCGAGACGAACATCATGACCGGCGACCCGGTCACCCCCTTCCTCACCAACGCCTACCAGCAGGGTCTGCTGAAGGGGCATGAGGAGGAGGCATACCGCGCGCTGAAGAAGAACGCGGACGGCGTGCCGCCCGCCGACTCGGCGCCCGTGGGCCGTGAGGCCAACAAGGAGTATCTGAGCGAGGGCTTCGCGCCGTACATCAAGGGCCGCCCGCACGCCAAGCCCGGCGACTCGGACTACGACCACGGCGCCTCGGCGACGCTGGAGTACGCGCTCTCGGACGCGATGCTCGGTCAGATGGCCGGTGACCTGGGGCACGAGGCCGATGCCGAGCGGTACGCGGACCGTGCGCAGAACTACCGGAAGATCTTCGACGGTTCGACCGGGTTCTTCCGTGCGCGGGACGCCGCGGGTGCCTTCACCGGACCCGCCGACCCGGCCAAGAGCGAGGGCTTCCACGAGGGCACGTCCTGGCAGTACCAGTGGCTCGTCCCGCAGGACCTGCCCGGCATGGTCGGCCTCATCGGCGGCAAGAAGGCCGCCAACGACCGCCTCGACTCCTTCTTCGCGTACGAGCAGCTCCTGAAGGACCCGGCGAAGACGGCGCGCGAGGTGTGGGTCAACGGCCCGTACGACTACTACAACGCGGACAAGTACAACCCGCAGAACGAGCCCGACCTCATCGCTCCGTACACCTATCTGTCGACGGGCCAGCCGTGGAAGACCACTGATGTCGTGCACGCCGCGCTCACGCTCTTCACGGACGCCCCGACCGGCATGACCGGGAACGACGACCTCGGCACCATGTCCGCCTGGAACGTGCTGTCCTCGATCGGCGTCTTCCCCGTCCAGCCCGGCACGGACACGTGGGGTCTGTCGACACCCGTCTTCGAGCGCGTCGATCTTTCGCTGGACCGCCGCTACTACCCGAAGGGCCGTCTCACGGTGAAGGCGCCGGGCACCTCGGACACCAAGCGGTACATCCAGTCGGCCCGCGCGGACGGCGCCGACTACGGCAAGACGTACCTGACGACCGACGACATCCGTGACACCCGCGAACTGTCCTTCACGGTGGGCGACAAGCCCTCGGAGTGGGGCACGTCGGAGGACGCCGCGCCACCCGCGCTGAAGTGACATCGCCCGTCCGTCGCTGAAGTGACGTAATCGATACGCCACTTGCGCACCACAAGGCCCGCCTCTCCCAGAGGGGCGGGCCTTAATCTGTTGTTAACTGAGCGTAGCTTGATCGTACTTGACCGTAGTCGTGCAACGGCGATTGACTGCACCTTCGTGCCATCCCCCGCATCGCCCTCGACGCGAGAGCAGCCCGTTGATACCTCTGTCCGCTGAGCCCTCAGATCTGCTCGCACCTCTCGACCTCGCCTTCTGGAACATCGAGTCCGCGGAACACCCCATGCACCTGGGGGCCCTCGGCGTCTTCGACGCCGACTCGCCGGACGCGGCCGGGCGCGCCGCCCAACTGCTCGCCTCACGCGCGGCGGCCGTGCCGGGACTGCGGCTGCGGATCCGTTCCGTCTGGCTGCCGGTCGGCGGTGCCGTCCGCGCCGCCGCGCCCGCCTTCGATCCGCTGGACCACGTCAGCCTGGCCGCGCCCGCACGGGACTTCCACGCCGCGGCGGGCGCGCTCATGCAGCGCCCCCTGGACCGCGACAGGCCCCCGTGGGAGGCGCATGTGCTGCCGGGCGACGACGGCACCTCCTTCGCCGTGCTGTTCAAGTTCCACCACGCCCTCGCGGACGGGCTGCGCGCCCTGATGCTCGCCGCGGCGGTCATGGACCCCACCGATCTGCCCGCCGCGCGCCCGGCGCCCGCCGGGCCAGAGCCCTCCCGGTGGTCCTGGCTGCCGGACCCGCGCAAGTTGCCGGGCCTGGTCCGCGACACCGTCGGCGACGTGGGGCAGGCCCTGGACATCGGCTCGTCCGTCGCCCGCGCCACCTGGGGCGTGCGGTCATCGGCCGCCCTCACGTCGCAGGCCACCGGCACGCGGCGTACTGCGGGGGCGCTGCTCGATCTGGACGACGTGCACCGGGTGCGCAAGACCGTGGGCGGCACCGTCAACGACGTACTCATCGCCGTGGTCGCGGGAGCCCTGCGCCGCTGGCTGGACGAGCGGGGCGACGGCAGCGAGGGGGTGGAGCCACGCGCCCTGGTGCCTGTCTCCCGGCGCAGGCCGCGCACGGCACAGCCTCCGGGCAACCGGCTCTCCGGGTATCTGGTCCGGCTGCCCGTCGCGGATCCCGACCCGGTCGCGCGGCTGCGGGCGGTGCGGGCCGCCATGGACCGCAACAAGGACGCGGGGCCAGGACGCGGCGCGGGTGCGGTCGCCCTGCTCGCCGATCACGTGCCGCCGCTCGGCCATCGCATCGGCGGTCCCGTCGTCGCGCAGGCCGCCCGGCTGCTCTTCGACATCCTCGTGACCAGCGTCCCGCTGCCCAGCCTCGGCCTGCGGCTCGGCGGCTGCCCGCTCACCGCCGTGTACCCCTTCGCGCCGCTGGCCCAGGGCCAGGCACTGGCCGTCGCGGTCTCGACGTACCGGGGCCGGGTGCACTTCGGTCTGGTCGCGGACGCGGCCGCAGTGCCGGACCTGGACGTTCTGGCGCGGAGCGTGCGGGAGGAGCTCGCGGGGCTCGTCGAGGCGTGCGTGAACCGTCCGCGTTTGGTAGAGGGGCCCGTCGCTACGTAAAGTTCTCTTCTTTGGAGCTTCCGCGGTCACCCAGACGAGCCGCGGCATGAGTGACGCGAGGACAGCGGCGATGACGGTGACAGAGGGCGGCCCGGAGGCTGCTGAACCTGCGGAGGCGTTCGGCCCCGGCATCGACCCCGACCGGCTGGCCGTCTGCCTCAGCGTGCTCGACGAGCTGGACAAGCTCGACGTCGACCACCCCGACGCGATCGCGGTGCGCCGGGCCACGGCCGGGATCTACCGGACCGTGAAGCAGCGCCGCCGCCAGGAGCGCCGGGCCGCCAAGACCGCACACGACAAGGCCGTCACCGAGTCCACCGCCACCGGCTCCGCCGAGCGGATCGACGACGAGACCGAGGGTCTGCTGCCCTCCTCACGGACCGAGGAGGGCCGGATCGCGGGGATACTCCAGCGCCCGCGCTCCTGCTACACCTGCAAGACCCGGTACGTGGAAGTCGACTACTTCTACCACCAGCTGTGCCAGGACTGCGCCGCCCTGAACCGCTCCAAGCGCGACGCCCGCACCGACCTCACCGGCAAGCGCGCACTGCTCACCGGCGGCCGGGCCAAGATCGGCATGTACATCGCGCTGCGTCTCCTGCGCGACGGCGCCCACACCACCATCACGACGCGCTTCCCCAAGGACGCCATCCGCCGCTTCAAGGCGATGGACGACTCGGCCGACTGGCTGCACCGTCTTGAGGTCGTCGGCATCGACCTGCGCGACCCGGCCCAGTCCGTCGAGCTCGCCGAGCGGCTCGCCGCGGCGGGACCGCTCGACATCCTGATCAACAACGCGACGCAGACCGTGCGCCGCCTGCCCTCCGCGTACGCCGCCCTGGTCGACGGGGAGAGCGCGCCGCTGCCCGCCGGGGAGCTGCCCGCCCACTCCGTCATCGGCGCCTTCAACTCCGGCGCCGTGGACGGTCTCGCCGCGCTGCCCGTCGGCACCAGCGGCCTGGAGGCGCAGCAGGTCGCCGACCTCGCCCTCGTCGCGGGCAACGCCAGCGTCGCCCGGCACCTCGACGGCACCGCCATCGACGCGGGCGGCCTGGTCCCGGACGTCGTCGACAGCAACACGTGGGTGCAGACGATCGAGCAGATCTCCCCCGTGGAGCTCCTTGAGACCCAGCTCTGCAACTACACCTCGCCGTTCATCCTGATCAGCGCGCTGCGTCCGGCGCTGGCCGACGCCGCGAAGAAGGCGGCGAGCGGCCGCTCCTACGTCGTCAACGTGTCGGCGATGGAGGGCGTCTTCGGCCGTGGCTACAAGGGCGCGGGCCACCCGAACACGAACGCGGCGAAGGCCGCGATGAACATGGTGACGCGGACCAGCGCCCAGGAGATGTTCCAGACCGACGGCATCCTGATGACCTCGATCGACACCGGCTGGATCACCGACGAGCGCCCGCACTACGACAAGCTGCGCCTGGCCGACGAGGGCTTCCACGCCCCGCTGGACCTGATCGACGGCGCGGCCCGGGTCTACGACCCCGTCGTGCGGGGCGAGGCGGGCGAGGACCTCTTCGGCGTCTTCCTGAAGGACTACGCACCCGGCAAGTGGTAGGCCGTGGGCGGCCGATGGCCGCCCACCGTCGATAAACGGGCGTCTTATACAGACGACCTATACAAGCGTCATAGACATCCGTATGGTTACCGCCATGACGCAGACAGCGGCACGTCGGCTTCCCGCATCCCCGGGCCCCTCGGCCACCTTCGCGCGGTTCGTGCTGTGCGGGGGCGGGGTGGGCGTCGCCTCCAGCGGCGCGGTCGTCCTGCTGGCGTCCTGGATACCGTGGGCCATGGCCAACGCGCTCATCACCCTGGTGTCGACGGTGCTCGCCACGGAGCTGCACGGCCGGTTCACCTTCGGTGTGCGGAGCGCGAGCCGCGTGCGCACACACCTGCAGAGCGCCGGTACGGCCGCGGCCGCCTACGCCGTGACGACCCTGGCCATCGCCGCCCTGCACCGGCTCCGTCCGGAGCCCGGTGCCCTGTGTGAGCAGGCCGTGTATCTCGGGGCCTCCGGGCTCGCGGGCGTCGGCCGGTTCCTGGTGTTGCGGCTCGTCGTGTTCGCCCGGCCGCCGCGTCAGACCTCGCCCGTCGTGGCCCGCAGCCGCTCGTGCACGGCGTACGGACCGGTCGTGCCGGCGGCGGCCCGCACCCGGGTCCCGCCGTCCACCAGGACATCGGCCCCCGTCACCCATTCGGCCGCGTCCGAGACCAGCCATGTCACGGCCCGCGCCACGTCCTCCGGCTCGCCGATGCGGCCGAGCGGGAGGCTCGCGGCGAGCTCCTTCTCGGCGCCGTCCCACACGAAGCGGGCCATCTCCGTACGGATGAGGCCGGGGGACACGGAGTTGACCCGCACCAAGGGGGCCAGTTCGCCCGCGAGTTGGGCGGTCAGGTGCAGGAGCGCCGATTTGCTGGTGCCGTACGCGCCCACGTTCGGGCCCACATGGGACGCGCCCTCGGTGCAGATGTTCACCACCGCGCCGCCGTGCTCACCCATCCAGGCCCGCCAGGCGAGCTGCGCCAGGCGCAGCGCGGCCTCGACGTTCACGGTGAAGGCCTCGCGCCACCGGGTGAGGTCGACGTCCATGAGCGGGCCGTAAGGGGCGTTCGTCGCGGCGTTGTTCACCAGCACGTCGAGCCGCCCGAACTCCCGCAGCGCGAGAGCCACGCATTCCTCGGCCTGACCGGAATCGGCCACGCCGCCCACGCACCCGACGGCCTCCGCGCCGTCCGCGCGCAGCCCGACCACCGCCGCGTCCAGGGCGTCCGGTGCGCGGCCGGTCACGACCAGGCGGTGTCCGGACTCCGCGAGGGCCCGCGCGACGGCGAGCCCGATGCCGCGCGACGCCCCGGTCACCAGAGCCACCGCGCCGTCCCGTGCCTGGGCAGAAGTCATCCCCGTACGGTCCCATGGAGGCTTGGAAAGGCCCATGGGGTCGAACCGTTGGAGATTTTTCGGCCCGCGGGCCACCCCCACACCGGGATCAACTGTCCGAAATCCACTCCATCGGTGGAACCCATAGAGCGCGGGCGCGCTCATTTGGTTAATGTGAGGCGAACGGACGGTCTCCAGGGATCCACAAGCACCCCTTGGCCGCCCCGGGACAGGCTCGCCACCATGGCCGCGATCCCGCCCGAACAACGGCGCCACCGCGACCGAACAGCCCTTGTCCTTCCGTTACGCGACACAAAGGAGTGCGCGGTGACACCAGATCTGACGAAGCAGGAAAAGCGACCGGCGGAACGCGGCAGTGAGCGGGCCGGCAGACCACGAAAGCTCAGCAACCTGGACTCGTGGGCAAAGGCGGCTCCGATCCGCCTCGCCGGCTATGAGGACGACCTCGCGGAGCCGCACATCCTCCCCGGTATCGACTGATCCCTCCGCTTTCGCCGCGCGCCCCCTGCCGATCCCGGCCGGGGGCGCGCGGCGTTCCCGTGTCGCCGTTCGGTGTCCCTGTTTGCCTCGAAAATCGAACACATGATCTAGTCGAAAGTATGAGCCACCCCATCCCCGACGATCTCGTGCGCATGCAACGGGAGTGGACCGCCACGTACCGGCGGCTGGCCGAACAGCCGGGGCGCACCGCGCTGCGTCGACGCCTGATCCGCCTGTCCGTGCGGCTGCACTTCCATCCGCTGCTGAAAACCGCGGCGGCCCGTACGGAACTGCGCCGCCGCGCGCAGGGCGAACCATGACCCCGCGGAAGGAGGACGGGCCTGGTCGCGCATGGCCCGGCGGTTGCGGGTTACTCCGGGGTGTATGGACGGAACAGCGGATACCGGCAGCGTGGACCGCGCGCCGGAAGAACCGACACAGTTGCCCAAGCGGTCCTGGCGGGCGGTGCTCACCGGCGTCATCCGGGAGTTCCAGGACGACGAGCTGACGGACCGGGCGGCGGCGCTCACCTACTACGGGGTGCTGTCGCTCTTCCCGACGATCCTGGTGCTTGTCTCCCTGCTCGGAGTGGTCGGGAAGTCGGCGATCGACTGGCTCCTGAAGAACCTCAAGGAGCTCGCGCCCGGCTCGGCGCGGGACATCATCAGTGACGCGGTGCGGCAGCTGGAGGGCCAGGGCGGTGTCGGCTCCCTGATGGCGGTGGTCGGCATCGTTCTCGCGGTGTGGGCGTCGTCCGGATACGTGGGGGCCTTCATCCGCACCGCCAACGCCGTCTACGACATGCCCGAGGGGCGGCCCGTGTGGAAGGTGCTGCCGATCCGGGTGGGCGTGACGGTGGTGCTCCTGGCCCTGGCGGTCATCAGTGCGCTCATCGTGGTGTTCACCGGCGGTATAGCCCACACCGTGGGGGCGGCCCTGGGGTTCGGCGACGCGGCGCTGACGGTGTGGGCGATCGCGAAGTGGCCCGTGCTCGTCGTGCTGGTGACCTTCATGATCGCGCTGCTGTTCTGGGCGACGCCGAACGTGAAGGGCCGCGGCTTCAGGTGGATCACCCCGGGCAGTGTGGTCGCCCTGGTGATCTGGCTGATCGCCTCGGCCGGATTCGCCTTCTACGTGGGGAACTTCAGTTCCTACAACAAGACCTACGGCGCACTGGCCGGAGTGATCATTTTCCTGGTGTGGCTGTGGCTCAGCAACATCGCGATCCTGCTCGGCCTGGAGTTTGACGCGGAGCTGTCCCGGCAGCGTGCCATCGCCGGCGGCCTGCCCCCCGAGGAGGAGCCCTACGTACCGCCCCGCGACACCAGTGCGTGGGACGAGCAGGACCGTCGCCGCATGGATGAGTGACGCACGAGCGACCATGTGCCGATCCCGGAGATTCGGGTACTCGGCCGCTGAACAGACAGGAGGTTGATGACGATGGCCCAGACAGGCCCGCACACCACCGGCCGTGACAGCGCCGGACAGACCGCCACCCACAGCGAGCCGGTGGGCGAGCTCGTGCAGCGCGCGTCGCAGCAGCTCACGGAGCTGGTACGCGGCGAGATGCGGCTGGCGCAGGCGGAGATGAAGGAGAAGACCAGGCGCTACGGCAAGGGCAGCGGGTTGTTCGGCGGAGCCGGTCTCGTCGGCTTCCTCACCCTGCAGGCCCTTGTCGCCACCGCGATCGCGGCGCTCGCCGTGCCGCTTCCGGTGTGGGCCGCGGGGCTGATCGTCACCACCGTCCTCGGTCTGATCGCCGCGGTACTGGCCATGACCGGCAAGAAGGAAGTCGGCCGGGCCGCCCCGCCGATCCCGGAGCAGGCAATCGACGGCGTGAAGGCCGATGTCGCAGAGATCAAGGAGAGTGCACAGCGATGAACCACTCCGACAAGAACACCCCCGGCGCCGGGGAACTGCGCGACAAGGTCGAGCAGACCCGTCAGGACCTGGGAGAGACGGTCGAGGCGCTGGCGGCCAAGGCGGACGTCAAGGCCCGCGCGCAGGAGAAGGCGGTCGCGATCAAGGGGCAGACGGCCACGAAGGCCGCCGAGTTGAGCGGGCAGGCCGTGGCGAAGGCCACCGAGGCCGCCCACGTGCTCCAGGACAAGGTGCCCGACCAGGTCAAGGACAAGGCCGCCGCCGCCACCGGGCAGGTGAAGGCGGTGGCAGAACAGGCCTCGGAGGTGTGGCAGGACAAGGCGCCGGAGCAGGTCCGCAACCGTCGCACGGCCTTCATCGCGGGTGGCGTGACGCTGGTGGTGACGTACGTCCTGGTGCGGCGCAAGCGGAAGCACGGGAGCGCGGTGTGAAGGCATCGAAGATCGCGTACAAGCCCGTCGGGATGGCGCTCGGCGCGCTCGCCGGTGTGGCCGCGGGCGGGCTGTTCAAGCAGGTGTGGAAGATGGCAGGTCATGACGAGGACGCACCCGACGCCACCGACGAGGACCGCGGCTGGGGCGAGATCCTGCTGGCGGCCACGTTGCAGGGTGCGATCTTCGCCGTGGTCAAGGCGGCCGTCGACCGCGGTGGCGCGGTCGCCACACACAGACTGACGGGCGCCTGGCCGGGCTGACCTCTGCTGATCCCTGTTGATCCCCGTTGATCCCTGTTGATCTGCGGACTCCGCCGACAGGGCGTCGACAGAGCCTGGATTCATCCGATGGGTGTGCGCAGGACGGCGCAAATGTCCAAGTCCCGGCTGAGGGCAGTGCATTGACACCCTCACGGGGCGCTTGAATCATCGGATGTCATGACTGACATGCGCATGATGGTCGCGCCTCGTGCGCGGCTACGCCGGTGGAGAGGCGCCGCAGTGGCCCTGGTGCTGCTCGCGGCGCCCGTCCCGGCGGCCGGGGCCGCCGGTGCCCCGCAGCCCGCCGCGGACCCGCCCCGAACCGTCCCTGCCCTGCCCGACTGGACGCCGGGCGAGGGGAGTTACGCCTACGGTCCTGGCGCCCGGCTCGTCGCGCACGGGCAGGCCGCGCGCGAAGCCGCCCGCACCCTCGCCGACGATCTGCGCGCCGCGGGGGAGGGCCGGGTGCCGGTCACCGGCGGCGCCCCGCGCGACGGCGACATCGTGATCGACGTCGCTCCCGGGCGAAAGACGCTCGGCGCCGAAGGATACGAACTCCGCGCGGGCAAACGCCTGGAGATCACCGGAGCGACCGGGACCGGAGCCTTCTACGGCACCCGCACCCTGCTCCAGCTCCTCGCCCAGAGCGGCCGCGTACCCGCCGGACGCACGGTGGACGTGCCGCAGTACAAAGAGCGCGGAGTCGGTGTCTGCGCCTGCTACATCCACATCTCGACACCCTGGCTGGAGAACCTCGTACGCGACATGGCGTACAACAAGCAGAACCAGCTGCTCCTCGAACTCAAGGTGAAGAGCGACAAGCACCCCGACGCCAACAGCTGGGGCTACTACACCAAGAGCGAGATACGCCGCCTCGTCGCCCTCGGCGAGAAGTACCACGTCACGATCACCCCGGAGATCAACTCGCCCGGCCACATGGACCCCTGGCTGGAGAAGCGCACCGACCTCCAGCTCACCGACTCCGACGGCGAGCGGCAGCCCTCGCGCCTCGACATCACCAAGGACGAGGCCTTCGCGTACTACACGAGCCTGATCGACGAGTACGCCGAGGTGTTCCCCGCGAAGTCCTGGCACATGGGCGCCGACGAGTACATGCTCGGCTCCGACTTCGCCAAGTACCCCCACATCCTCGAATACGCGAAGAAGAAGTACGGCGAGAACGCGACCCCGCAGGACGCCTTCGTCGACTTCGTGAACCGGGTGCACGCGTACACGGCCGACAGGGGCAAGCGGCTGCGCATCTGGAACGACGGCCTGACCGGCGCGAACACGGTGCCGGTCGCGGCGGGAACGAGCGTGGAGCACTGGCTCGACGTGAGGACCAAGCCGAGTCAACTCATCTCCCAGGGCCGCCCGTTGCAGAATGCGGCCTACTCCCTCTACCTCGTGCGCGGCGGCTTCCACACCGACACCAAGGCGCTGTACGACAAGGCGTGGGACCCGCGCAGCTTCGAGGGCGAGAAGCTCGCGTCGCGCGAGGGCGTCACCGGGGCGAAGATCAGCCTGTGGCCTGACAACGGCCGGGGCGAGACCGAGAACGAGGTCGCGGCCTCCATGGCGATGCCGCTCAGCCATGTCGCCCAGGTCACCTGGGGCTCCGCGCAGCCGGACCCGACGTACGACGGCTTCACCGCACGCGCCAAGTCGGTTGGCCACGCGCCGGGTTGGCAGGACCTGACGAAAACGCCGGTGGCGGACGGAACGTACACCTTGCGGGACACGAAGGGGGACGCGGAGCCCGCCGCCTACGAGATCAAGCGCACCGCCGACGGATACGTCACGCTGAAGTCCACGGCGGACGGCACCTGCCTGGAGACCCGCAGCGGAAAGATCACGCTCAACGTGCCTCTGGAGCCCGGAAGTCCGGTCACGCGGGAGGCGTGCGACGCGGCGAACACCTTGCAGCGCTGGCAGCTGACGAAGACGTCGGACGGCTACCGGCTGACGAACGCGATCACCCAAATGTCCGTGTACGTCGCCGAGGGCGGACGTCTCCAGCAGTATCCGGCGGATCAACGGACCCCGGCCACCTGGACCTTGACCACACACTGACCGCCCGTGCATTCGACACCCGACAGGGAGACCCGCACGCCCATGACTGTCAGCAGACGCCTCTTCGTGACCGCCGCCGTCACCACGGCGGTCGCCGCGTCGAGCAGTTCCCTCGCCCTCGCGGCACCCGGCTCCATCGGGACAGCAGCTGCCGCCGCCCCCGAACCGCCCTACCGCATCCCGATCAGCGCCAAGGACTCCCCGGACGAAGTCGTCGCCAAGGCCTCCCAAGTCCGGCCGACGGAACGGCAGATCGCCTGGCAGCGCCTTGAACAGACCGCGTTCCTGCACTTCGGCGTCAACACGTTCACCGGCCTCGAATGGGGCACGGGCGACGAGGACCCCGACGTCTTCCAGCCGTCGGGACTCGACACCGATCAGTGGGCGCGGGCCCTGCGCGACGGCGGATTCAAGCTCGCCATCCTCACGGTCAAGCACCACGACGGCTTCGTCCTCTACCCCTCCCGCTACACCAAGCACAGTGTGGCGAGCAGTAGTTGGCGGGGCGGGAAGGGTGACGTCCTGCGCTCGTTCGCCGACTCCCTGCGGCGGCACGGGATCAAGGTGGGCGTCTACATCTCGCCCGCCGACGAGAACCAGTATCTGCACGGCGTCTACGCCAACGGCAGCGCGCGCTCCGAGCGGACCATTCCCACGCCGGTCGAGGGCGACGACCGGGCGGGCGAGGCATCCGTACGGTCCTTCACGCTCGACGCGACCGACTACGGCGCCCACATGCTCGACCAGCTCTACGAGGTGCTCACCGAGTACGGGCCCATCGACGAGGTGTGGTTCGACGGGGCCCAGGGGCGCATCCCGCCGGAGAAGGTCGAGACGTACGACTGGGACAGCTGGTACGCGGTCATCCGTGCCCTGGCCCCGAACGCGACGGTCGCCGTGCGCGGCCCCGACGTCCGATGGGTCGGCAACGAGGGCGGGCTCGCGCGCGAGAACGAGTGGAGCGTCGTCCCCGTCAAGGACTCGGGGAACGGCAGCGTCGACTACGCGCTGAAGTACGACGCGCCCGACCAGGGGAGCCGGGAGGCGCTCGCCGAGGCGCGGGCCGTCGCCCAGTACGTGCAGTGGTGGCCGGCGGAGTGCGACGTCTCGATCAGGCCGGGCTGGTTCTACCACGAGGACGAACAGCCCAAGTCCGTCGAGCAGTTGACGGACATCTGGTTCCGTTCCGTGGGCAGGAACTCCGTGCTGCTCCTGAACATCCCGCCGGACGACCGGGGCCTGCTCCCGGAGGCGGACGTGGCGCGCCTGCGGGAGTTCCATGAGCGGATCGGACGCGAACTGCCGGAGGATCTCGCGCGGGGTGCACGGGCCCGCGGTGACGGCGGCCGCCCGTCGTACGCGGTCGACGGTGACCCGGACACGGCGTGGGTGTGCCCCGCGCCCTCCCGGGGGACGCTCACGGTCGACCTGGGCAAGGCGCGTGAGGTCGACCGGATCCGGCTGGGGGAGGAGATCCGGCGGGGGCAGCGGCTGGAGCACGCGGTGATCGAGGCGCGGCTTCCGGGCGGGTCCGGCGGGTCCAGCGGGTCCGGATGGTCCCTCGTGACCGAGGTGGACACGGTGGGGGCCAGCCGGGTCCTGACACTGGCCACGCCGGTGCGGGCGCGGGAGTGGCGGCTTCGGGTGACGGGGTCGCGCGGGGCGGTACGCCTTGCGGAGTTCGGCCTGTACCGGTCGCGGGTGTAGAGAGTCCCGGGCGTCGGGGGAGTCGCGTTGAGGGGAGTGGCGGGGCATCGCCGCCCTCCGGGCGACTCTCCCGGCCGCCGAAGTCCGTCGCTCCGCGCCGGTGTTACCGTCGCCGCCATGTCCAAGAGTGAGATCGACGCCGTGACCGCCGAGTTCTTCGGCGCCTTCGACAACCGGGACGGAAAGGCCGCCGACGTGGCCCGGCTCCGCCGACTGATGATCCCGGGTGGTGTGATCGTCGTGACCGGCCCCGACTTCAGGGTCCACACGGTGGAGGAGTTCATCGAGCCGCGCGAACGCCTCCTGAGGGACGGCCGGTTGGTCGACTTCTCCGAGTGGGAGACGTCCGAACGGACCGAGATCGAGGGTGACATCGCCTCGCGGTTCGGCACGTACCGCAAGTCCGGGACACTGGACGGTGAACCGTTCGAGGGGAGCGGCACCAAGACCATTCAGTTCGTCCGCACCCCGGACGGCTGGCGGATCACGGCATTCTCCTGGTACGACAAGCCCTGACCGGGGCTTACGTACAGGCCCTGACCGACGCTTACGTACAAGCCCTGGCAGGCGTGCCTACGAGGGCCAGCCGACCCGGCCCTCGCGTACGGCCAGGGGGTGGGTCTTGTCCTCCTCGTAGAACCTGGTCCAGCCGACACGGACGGACCCGTCGAACCGCTCGTGATGGCCCTCGGCCTTGGCCGCGAGCCACGTGAGCAGTTCGCCGACGCGATCGAAGTCGTCCGGGTGGACCTCCTGCCGAGCCGTCAGCGCCCAGCCGCCCTCGCGCCGGAGCAGCACCGAGGTGAGCGCTCCGTCCGCCTTCGAGGCCGTGTCATGACACCCCAGGAGCGGCATGGGGGCGTCCTCCGTGACCAGTTCGCCCCGGTCGTCCTCCACCACGACAGGGAACACGCGCACCACGGTCAGTTCCACCGGCCGGGGGCCCAGGCCGAGATGCCACCGGAGCTCGGCGATCTCTTCCCCGGAGAGGTCGTCACGCAGGTCCAGCGCGATCGAGAGTTCGTAGATGTCCGCCATACCGGCACCGTAATGGCGGGATATGACAGACCTGCCGCCGGGCCGGGTGAGCAGGGGCGGCTCAGCCTCCGGCCGCCCTCCCCGTGCTCTCCCGCTCGATGAGTGTGGGCAGCGGTACCTGGACCGTGGCCGCGGGGCCGTCGTCCAGGAGGGACAGGAGTTCGCGGGCCGCCGTCCGGCCGAAGGACACCGTGTCGCGGGACAGCGCCGTGAGCCACGGGTGCACCATCCGGCACAGCGCCGAGTCCTCCCACGCGATGACTGACACGTCCCCCGGGACGGCGAACCCGAGCGAGGCCGCCGCGGCGACCCCGGCGACGGCCATCACGTCGTTGTCGTACACGAGGGCCGTCGGCGGCGACGCGGCGGAGAGCACCCGCCGTGTCACCGCGGCGCCTTCCGCGTCCGAGTAGTCCGTGGTGACCGAGCGGACCTCCGACAGGTCGCGCCGCTCCGCCTCGGCCCGCAGCGTGCGGATCCGCCGTTCCGTGTGGGCGAGGCCGGGCAGTCCCGCGATGTGCACGATGCGGCGGTGGCCCAGGGCGTGCAGATGGTCCACGATCGACGCCATCGCGCCCGCGTCGTCCGCCCAGACGGTGGAGAGGTTGGGGTGGTGCGCCTCCGGGTCCGGCACGCCGCCCGTCACCACCGCGGGCAGTCCCAGCTCGTCCAGCAGCGCCGGGCGGGGGTCGTCCGTGCGCGGGTCCACGACCAGGACGCCGTCCACCCGGTGCTCGGCCCACCACCGCTGGTAGACCGCGCACTCGGCGGTCACGTCCTCCACCACCTGGAAGAGCAGGCCCAGTTGACGCTCCGCAAGGACTTCCTGGATGCCCGAGATGAGCTGCAGGAAGAACGAGTCGACGCCCAGCGTCCCGGCGGGCCTCGCCACCACGAGCCCCACCGTCGCCGAGCCCTCACCGGACAGCGCGCGCGCCGCCGTGCTCGGGTGCCAGCCCAGCTGCTCGGCGACCCTGCGGACCCGGTCCCGGGTGACGTCGGAGACTCCTGGCCGGTCGTTGAGCGCGAAGGACACGGCGCTCTCGGAGACTCCGGCGCGGCGCGCGATGTCCTTCATGGTCGGCCGGCGTGCCGGGGACCGCTTGCCTTGCACCGGTGTTGCCCCTTTCCTCTGACGCGCATACTAATGCGCTTGAGTCAGCTCACTCTAAAGCGCTTTAGTCGATCCCCGCAAGAAGTTCAATGAACCTAGCTGACCTGCAGAGTTGATGAGATGTGCAGCTTTGTTCAACGAATCCATTGACTTTTTACCGGAGTTCCATGCAAGGTCTGCCTCACGCTGGGCCGAGCAAAGGAGCCGTTTCACCGTGCGCATCTCCCATCACCCCCGCATCCCCCGAAGGGCAGCCGCCGCTGCCGCCGTCATCGCCGTGCTCCTGCCGCTGAGCGCCTGCGGTGACGGAGACGACGGCGGCGGTTCGACCGACGCGTCAGGCAAGGTCGAGGGCGAGATCACCTTCCAGACCTGGAACCTGAAGGCGAACTTCAAGTCGTACTTCGAGGGCGTCGTCGACGGCTTCGAGAAGAAGTACCCGGGCACGAAGGTGCACTGGGTCGACCAGCCCGGCGAGGGCTACGCCGACAAGATCAGTGCCGACGCCGCGGCCGGCACCCTCCCCGACGTCGTCAACGTCTCGCCCGACCTGGTGGCCCCGCTCGCCAAGGCCGGTCTCGCGCTCGACCTCGACAAGGCCGCCGGGAAGTACGAGAAGGAGTACCTGCCGGGTGCGTGGAAGAGCCACCAGATACCGGGCACGGAGGGCACGTACGCCTTCCCCTGGTACCTGAACACCGGGCCGCTCTTCTACAACAAGCGGATCTTCAAGGAGGCGGGTCTCGACGCCGACAAGCCCCCGACGACGTACGACCAGCTCTTCGACGACGCACTGAAGCTGTCGAAGGAGACCAAGGGCAAGACCGCCACGCTCGCCAACGTCCCCACCATCGAGGACTTCGGGCGCTACGGCGTGCCGCTGATGGACAAGGCCGGGACCAAGTTCACCTTCAACGGCCCCAAGGGCGTCGAACTCCTCACCAAGTACAAGGAGTTGTACGACGCCAAGGCCCTGGACGGCCAGGCGCTCACCGCGACGCCCGAGTCGACGGGCAAGAAGTTCCTCACCGAGGCCGTCGCCATGAACCCCGGAAGCGCCCTGGACCTCGGCAAGTTCAAGAAGGACGCCCCCAGCCTGTACAAGAACATCGGGATCACCCCGCAGATCACCAACACCGGCAAGGACAACATGTACGTGATGGGCGTGATGGTGAACACGCGCACCAAGCAGACGCCCGCCGCCGTGGCGTTCGCCCACTACGTGACGGACGCGCAGCGCCAGATGTCCTTCGCCAAGAAGGTGGCGATCTTCCCCAGTACGGAGGGTTCACTCGACGACCCGTACTTCACCAAGCAGGACGGCACCGATGACACGCGCGTGCGGATCGCCGCCGCCAAGTCCGTGAAGACCGCGGTGAATTACACGCCCGTGCTGTTCAGCGAGCAGATGAAGATCGAGCTGCGCAACGGCGTCGCCCGGGCGCTGCAGGGCAAGCAGAGTCCCGAGGAAGCACTTGACAACGCTGTCAAGAACTGCGACCGGCTGCTGAAGCAGAGCTGAGAAGACGACACGGGACCACCACCATGAAAAGCTCCGGCACCGCCACCGTTCCCCGTGCACCCGCCGACGACCGCGGGCCCCGCCGCCGCATCAGGCGTCAACTCCCCAGCAGCCCCTGGCTGTTCGCAGCCCCCGGGCTGCTGGTCGTCGGCATCTTCATCCTCTATCCGTTCGTCAGCACGCTCATCAACTCCTTCACCGACAAGCGCACCCTGATCCCGGGGGAGTACGTCGGCCTGGACAACTTCCGGGAGTTGCTGCACGACGACATGTTCTGGATCGGGCTTCGCAACTCGACGCTCTACATCGTCGGGGTCGTCCCGGCGCTCGTCCTGCTGCCGCTGCTGCTCGCGATGCTCGTCCAGAAGCACATCCCCGGCATCACCTTCTTCCGGTCGGCGTTCTACACGCCGGTGGTCGCGTCCATCGTCGTGGTGGGCCTGATCTGGGTGTGGATGCTGGATGAACGGGGCCTGGTCAACGCGGTGCTTGAGGCCGTGGGCGTCGGCTCGGTCGGCTTCCTCAGCGACCAGTGGCTGCTCCTCCTGAGCGCCATGGCCGTCACGGTCTGGAAGGGCCTCGGCTACTACATGATCATTTACCTGGCGGCGCTCGCCAACGTGCCACGTGAACTCCACGAGGCCGCCTCGGTGGACGGCGCGGGCGCGGTGCGCCGCTTCTTCACGGTCACCGTGCCCGCCGTGCGCTCCACGATGGTCCTGGTCGCCGCACTCTCCTCGGTCGCCGCCTTCAAGGTGTTCACCGAGGTCTATCTGATGGCAGGGCCCAACGGCGGCCCCGCAGGCGAGGACACCACGCTCGTGATGCTGGTGCAGCGCGTCGGCACCGGCCTGACCGGCCGCGTCGGGTACGCGTCGGCCATCTCGGTCGTCGTCTTCATCGTCACCGTCGCGCTGATGCTGCTCGTGCTGCGCGCGGACCGGAAGGAGGACGCGTGAGCACCGCGACGGACACGCGCAAGGCCGAGCAGACGGCGAAGTCGGTGAAGGCGGCTCGGAAGGGCCGGAAGGACGGCTCCCGCCGGCGCGGCCGGATCACCGACGAGAACGGCCGCAGGATGCCAGTGTGGGAGATCATCCTGCGCTACGTGCTCCTGCTCGCCGTACTCGCGCTGATGATCGGGCCCTTCCTCTGGCAGCTCTCCACCTCCCTCAAGGGTCCGCACGAGAACATCTTCAGCTCCCCGCCCAAGTTCCTGCCGAGCAGCCCGACCTTCCACAACTACGAGCGGGTCGCCGACACCATCCCCGTCTGGGACTACGCCTTCAACTCCCTGAAGGTGGCCGCCGCCAACGTGGTGACCAACTGCGTGGGCGCCACCCTCGCCGGCTACGCCCTCGCGCGCCTGCGCTACCGGGGCCGCAGGGCGGCCACGCTCGTCTTCATCCTCGCCATGCTGGTGCCCGTGGAGGGCATCATCATCGCCCAGTTCACCACCATGCGGGAGCTTGGCCTCAACAACACCCTCATCGGGGTGCTGCTGCCGGGCTGCGTCTCCGCACTCAACGTCCTGCTGATGCGCAACGCCTTCCTGAACCTGCCGTACGAGATCGAGGAAGCCGCGTACGTCGACGGCGCGAACGTCTGGCAGCGGTTCACGCGGATCGCCCTGCCCGCGGTCAAGGGCACGCTCGCCGTGGTGGCGATCTTCGCCTTCATGGGCGCCTGGGACGACTTCCTGTGGCCGCTGATCGTGCTGAGCGACCCGAGCCGGTTCACCCTGACCATCGGCCTGAACTACCTGCACGGCACCTTCGCCAACGACGAACGGCTCGTCGCCGCGGGCACGGTCATCGCCGTACTCCCGCTGATCGTGCTCTTCGCCTGTCTCCAGCGGTACTTCTTCCGCGGGGTGGGCGAGGGAGCGGTCAAGGGCTGACCTGCCGTCCCCCGCCTGCTGCTGCCCCGCCCCACCGGGCCCCCACATCCCCGAGAACCAGGACTCGCATGTCTCGTACGACTCGTGTGCCCTCCTTGCCCTCCGCGCCTTCTGTGCCGTCCGGCGCGCCGCGCTTCGGCGCGAACTACACCCCCAGCCAGGGGTGGTTCCACCACTGGCTGGACTTCGACCTCGACGCCGTGCGCGCCGATCTCGACGCGATCGCCGCGCTGGGCCTCGACCACATCCGGGTCTTCCCGATCTGGCCGTACTTCCAGCCGAACCGCACCCTGATCCGGCCGCGCGCGGTGGAGCAGCTCGTCGCCCTCGCGGACGCGGCGGGGGAGCGCGGGCTCGACGTCAACGTCGACGGGCTCCAGGGGCATCTGTCGAGCTTCGACTTCCTGCCCGCGTGGACGCAGACCTGGCACCGGCGGAACATCTTCACCGACCCGGATGTGGTGGAGGGCGAGGTCACGTACCTGCGCACGCTGGCCGCCGCGCTGGCCGACCGGCCGAACTTCATCGGCATGACCATCGGCAACGAGGTCAACCAGTTCTCGGCGGGCCCCCACCCCGACCCGGACCGCATCACGCAGGAGCAGGCGGGGGAGTGGCTGCGGAGGGTCCTCGCCGCGTGCGAGGAGGGCGCTCCCGGCAAGCCGCACCTCCATGCCGAGTACGACGCCGCCTGGTACCAGGACGACCAGCCCTTCACCCCGGCCCAGGCCGCCCGCCTCGGCGGGATGACCGCCGTGCACTCCTGGGTGTTCAACGGCACGGCCCAGCGGCACGGGCGGGAGGGAATCGCCACCGCGCAGCACGCGGCGTACATGATCGAGCTGTCCAAGGCGTGGGCGGACGATCCGCACCGCCCGGTCTGGCTCCAGGAGGTGGGCGCGCCCGCTCCCCTGATCCCTGCCGAGCACGCGGCGTCCTTCACCGAGGCGACGGTGGCAGCGGCGCTCGACTGCGCGGACGTGTGGGGGGTGACGTGGTGGTGCTCGCACGACGTGTCGCGTTCGCTGGCGGACTTCCCCGAACTCGAGTACAGCCTGGGCCTGTTGAGCAATGACGGCCGGGTCAAGCCGGGAGGTGAGGCGCTGGCCCGGATCGCGAAGGAGTGGCGGGGGCGGGAGTACGCGCCTGCGGTGCGGGCCACTGCTGTGGTGGTGGATGACTTGACCTCGGAGCGGTCCGCGTGTGCTCCGGGGGGAGCGGTGTTCGAGACGTTCATGCGGCTGGTGGGGGACGGGGTCCGGCCCACCACCGTGCTGGCCGGCCGGGCGGGGGACTCGGCGCATTTGGCTGCGCGGGGCATTACGGAGGTTGTGCGGCCGGGGGAGGTCGGCTAGGCCCAAGCCCTATCCCCCGCCCCACCCTTCCGGACGGGCTGGAATTCCAGCCCGTCCGGCGATTGAGGACGAACTCGGCGGAGCCGGTGATGACGGCAGCCAAGGCCCCCGCGCCGAGCGGGTTTTCGAGAAGGGGCGGGGTTGGGGACAAGATCATGTACACCGCACCCCCACGCACCCGCACCAACAACACCACGGAGAAGCCCATGCACGACGACCGCACCCTCATAGAAGCCCGCCTCAAGCGCGTCCTCGACGAACGCATCCGCCCCGCGGTCTACCCGGAGTCCGTCCCCCTGGACGTCGCCGTATGGACCGCCCCGGGTGAGCCCGTACCAGTAGCGGAAGGCCTCGCCGCCACCCCCGAACCCACCGAGGTCGGCGCCCCCTGGGGAGCCCCCTGGTCCACCAGCTGGTTCCAGGTGACCGGCACCGTCCCGAAGGAATGGGCCGGGAAGACGGTCGAGGCCATCCTCGACCTCGGCTTCGACGAGAACATGCCCGGCTTCCAGTGCGAGGGCCTGGTCTACCGCCCCGACGGCACCCCGGTGAAGGGCCTCAACCCCCGCAACCAGTGGGTGCGGATCGCTGCCCCGGCCACCGGCGGCGAGAACGTGCACCTGCACATCGAGGCCGCCTCCAATCCCGTCATCCTCGACTACCACCCCTTCCTGCCCACCCAGCTCGGCGACAAGGAGACGGCCGGCAGCGAGCCCCAGTACAAACTCGCCCGCATGGACCTCGCCGTCTTCGACGAGACCGTGTGGCAGCTCGTCATCGACCTCGAAGTGCTCGGCGAGCTGATGCAGGAGCTGCCCGAGGACTCCGGACGCCGTTACGCCCTCGTGCGCGCCATCGGCCGCGCCCTGGACGCCGTCGACCTCCAGGACGTGAACGGCTCCGCCGCCGCGGCCCGCGTCGAGCTCGAAGGCGTCCTCACCACCCCCGCCGAGCCCTCGGCCCACCGCATCAGCGCCGTCGGCCACGCGCACATCGACTCGGCCTGGCTGTGGCCGCTGCGCGAGACGGTGCGCAAGGTCGCGCGTACGACGTCCAACATGACCGCCCTCATCGAGGACGAGCCGGACTTCATCTTCGCCATGTCGCAGGCCCAGCAGTGGGCGTGGGTCAAGGAGCACCGGCCCGAGGTGTGGGCGAAGGTCAAGAAGGCGGTCGCCGACGGGCGGTTCGTGCCCGCGGGCGGCATGTGGGTCGAGTCGGACACGAACATGCCGGGCTCGGAGGCGATGGCCCGTCAGTTCGTCCACGGCAAGCGGTTCTTCCTCGACGAGTTCGGCATCGAGAACGACGAGGCGTGGCTGCCCGACACCTTCGGCTTCGCGGCCGGGCTGCCGCAGATCATCAAGGCGGCGGGCTCCAAGTGGCTGCTCACGCAGAAGATCTCGTGGTCGCAGACCAACCGCTTCCCGCACCACACCTTCAACTGGGAAGGCATCGACGGGACCCGCATCTTCACGCACTTCCCGCCCGTCGACACCTACAACTGCTCCATGAAGGGCAGCGAGATCGCCCACGCGGCGAAGAACTTCAAGGACAAGGGAGTCGCCCGGCACTCCCTCGCCCCGACGGGCTGGGGTGACGGTGGCGGCGGCACCACCCGCGAGATGATCGCGAAGGCGGGACGCCTGCGTGACCTGGAGGGCTCCGCGACCGTCGAGTGGGAGACCCCTGCGGCCTTCTTCGAGAAGGCCGAGGCGGAGTACCCCAACGCTCCGGTCTGGGTGGGCGAGTTGTACCTGGAGCTCCACCGCGCCACGCTCACCAGCCAGGCGGGCACCAAGCAGGGCAACCGCCGCAGCGAGCACCTGTTGCGCGAGGCGGAGCTCTGGTCGGCCACGGCGGCCGTCCGCTCGCCTGAATTCTCGTACCCCTACGAGGAGTTGGACCGTATCTGGAAGACGGTTCTGCTCCACCAGTTCCACGACATCCTGCCCGGCTCGTCCATCGCCTGGGTGCACAGGGAGGCCCGCGCGACGTACGCGGCGGTCGCCGACGAGCTGAACGGCATCATCGAAGCGGCCCAGCGGGCGCTTGCGGGGGAGGGCGGCACGGGCACGCTCGTCTTCAACTCGGCCCCGCACACCCGGGGCGGAGTCCCCGCGGGCGGCGCGCGCCCCGCCACCGTCGACGGACAGTCGGCGATCGCCTCACGCGCCGACGGCGGCTACGTCCTCGACAACGGTCTGCTGCGGGTCGAGGTCGACGCGCGCGGGCTCGTCGTCTCGGCGTACGACATCGTGGGCGACCGGGAGGCCGTCGCACCCGGCCAGGCGGCGAACCTGCCGCAGATCCACGCCGACTTCCCGAACATGTGGGACGCCTGGGACGTCGACGAGTTCTACCGCAACACGGTCACCGATCTCACGGAGGCGGACGCGGTCGAGCCCGGGGAGGACGGCACCTCGGTCCGTGTCGTACGCGGCTTCGGCGCCTCGCGCCTGACGCAGGTGCTGTCCCTGACGCCGGGCTCCACGCGCCTGGACATCGAGACCGAGGTCGACTGGCACGAAACGGAGAAGTTCCTGAAGCTCTCCTTCCCGCTGGACGTCCACGCGGAGCGGTACGCCTCGGAGACGCAGTTCGGCCACTTCTACCGGGCCACGCACACCAACACGAGCTGGGAGGCGGCCAAGTTCGAGGCCTGCAACCACCGCTTCGTGCACATGGAGGAGCCGGGCTGGGGCGTGGCCCTTGTCACGGACTCGACGTACGGCCACGACGTGACCCGCACGGTCCGCGCCTCGGACTCCGGTACGACGACGACGATCCGCGCCTCGCTGCTGCGCGCCCCGCGCTTCCCCGACCCCGAGACGGACCAGGGCGTCCACCGATTCCGGCACGCGCTGGTACCGGGGGCCGGGATCGGCGACGCGGTGCGGGAGGGCTACCGGATCAACCTGCCCGAGCGGGAGGTCACGGGCGGCGCCGAGGTGGCTCCGCTGGTGACGGTCGACAACGACGCCGTTGTCGTCACGGCGGTCAAGCTCGCCGACGACGGCAGCGGCGACGTGGTCGTCCGCTTCCACGAGGCACAGGGCGGGCGCGCGAAGGCGACGCTGACGGCGGGTTTCCCGGTCGGCTCCGTCGAGGTGACGGACCTCCTGGAACGCCCCCTCGCGGACGCCGCGTCGCCGGAGCGCTCGGGCGACGGAATCGCCCTGAAGCTGCGCCCGTTCGAGCTGGTGACGCTGCGGCTGACGCGGGCGTGACGTCGGGCAGAACAGAGGGCGGAAGCCGGGCGGACACCGGACAGGGCTGAGGGACAAGCCCGTCCGGCGTCCCCCGGCGGGTCGTACGACGGGATCCGCGTGATGAGCCGCCTCCGCGATCGGTCCCGGCGCACACTGGCCCACATGCCCGTATCCCTGCATCACATCGTCATCGACGCCCATGATCTCCCCGCCCTGGCCCGGTTCTGGGCCGAGGCGCTGGGCTGGCGGATTCTGTCCGAGCGGGAGCGGGAGGTCGTGATCGGGCCTGATGAGACCGCGCCGGTGGGCATCTGCTTCATGCCGGTGACGGAGCGCAAGGTCGTCAAGAACCGGCTGCATGTCGATCTGACGTCCGGTGTGGAGGACCGGGGGGCCGAGATCGAGCGGCTGCTCGCGCTCGGGGCGCGCAGGGTGGACGTCGGGCAGAGCGGTGACGAGTCGTGGACCGTGCTCGCCGATCCGGAAGGGAACGAGTTCTGCGTGGTCCGCCCGAAGCGGACCCTCATCGACTAGCGGCCAGGAGTCGCGCCCAGGCGGGCCGCCCTGGGGTGGAACGCCCGCCGGAGGGACGGGAGCCCGCCCGTCGCACGGCCGGCCCCTACTCGTCCAACTGACCCCGCAGCCAGTCCTCCACCTCTCCCACGTGCGCCGCCGCCGCGGCCCTTGCCGCCTCCGGGTCTCGCGCCACCAGGGCCCGGTGGATGCGGGCGTGCTCCCGGCGGGTGCGTTCGAAGGCGCCCTCTTCCTGGTAGCCGCGCCATACCCGTGCGCGGAACGTGCGGGACGACAGGCCTTCCAGGATGGCGGCCATCGTGTCGTTGCCCGCCGCGAAGGCGATCGTGCGGTGGAACGCGAGGTCGTGGGAGAGGATCTCCTCGGGGTCCTCCGTGGCGTTCATCGCCTCCAAGTGCTTCTCCACGTCCGCCAGTTGATCGGACGAGATGCGCGCCGCCGCCAGCGCCGTCGCCGTGGACTCCAGGACCCTGCGTACCTCCAGGAGCTCCACCAGGCGTGGGCCGCGTGACAGGTCCGCCACTACGCCGAACGTCTCCAGGAGGTCCCCGGCCTCCAACTGCGTGACGTAGATGCCCGAGCCGTGCCGGGCCTCCAGGACCCCCATCACCGTCAGCGCGCGGATCGCCTCGCGCATCGAACTGCGAGAGATGCCCAGCTGGGTGGCCAAGTCCCTTTCCGTGGGGAGGCGTTCACCCGGTTCGAGCCTGCCCTCGCCGATCATCGCCTTGATCTGCTCGATGGCCCGCGCAGTCACGGTGCCCTTCTGCGGGGCGGTCTGGTCCACGTAACGCTCCTCCACTAGCCGAGTGCGCCGCAGTCTAATCAGAGATGTGGTCGGACCACTACGGCCTGAAAGCAGGAAAACTTGGCGCCGAGGGGTGTTGTGAGCGTCAAGTGGTCTGATAAATATTCGCCCATCGGTCGCTAGGACTCACTAGGACTCACTAGAACTCGCCAGGACCCGCCAGGACTTCGTCCGTTCACGCTCGATGAGGAGCCGTCAGATGGCCGGCAGAACAGTGCGCAACAGGAGCAGTAGGCCGGAGACTTCGCGGGTGGTGCGGATCGCCGCCGCGGCCGCCTGCGCGTCCCTCGTGCTCACGGCATGCGGCAGTACGAAGGACAGTGCGGCGCCCGCGGGTGGTGCGGGCGGCGGCGAGGGCAAGGTGGGGGTGATCCTGCCCCTGCTGACCTCGCCGTTCTGGCAGTCGTACAACGACTACGTGCCGAAGATGGCGAAGTCCGAGGACGTCGACACGAACAAGACGGTCAACTCCAACAGCGACCCCTCGCAGCAGATCACCGACATCAACAACCAGCTCAATCAGGGGGTCAAGGGCCTCGTCGTCGCACCCCTCGACAGCGCGGCGATCTCCGCCGGACTCGACCAGGCCGAACGCAAGGGCGTGCCCGTGGTCGCCGTCGACGTCGCCCCCGAGAAGGGCAAGGTCGCGATGGTGGTGCGGGCCAACAACGTCGCGTACGGCGAGAAGGCCTGCGACTACCTCGGTGACCAGGTCAAGACCGGCAAGGTCGTCCAGATCATGGGAGACCTCGCCTCCGTCAACGGCCGTGAGCGCTCCGAGGCGTTCCGCACCTGCGTGAAGAAGAAGTACCCCAAGCTCAAGGTTTTGGAGATCCCCGCCAAGTGGGAGTCCGACACGGCCGCGTCGAAGCTGGACACGCTGCTCAACTCCAACCCCGACATCAAGGGCATCTACATGCAGGCGGGCGGCGTCTATCTCGCGCCCACCCTGCAGACCCTGAAGTCCAAGGGAATGCTGAAGAAGGCGGGCGAGCAGGGGCACATCACCGTCATCTCGAACGACGGCATCCCGCAGGAGTTCGACGCCATCCGCAAGGGCCAGATCGACGCCACCGTCTCGCAGCCCGCCGACGCGTACGCCAAGTACGGGATGTACTACATCAAGGCCGCGATGAACGGGAAGAAGTTCAAGCCGGGCCCGACCGACCACGACTCCACGATCGTGAAGCTGCCCAGCGGCATCCTTGAGGACCAGCTGCCCGCTCCACTGGTCACCAAGGAGAACGTGGACGACTCCAAGCTGTGGGGCAACACGGTCAAATGAGTACGCCGATGACCAAGTCCCCGGATCCGGGGCCGACGGCGCTCGTCGAAGCGACCGGCATAGCCAAGCGGTACGGGCCCACCGTCGCGCTGCAGGACGGTCAGCTGGCCGTCCTGCCCGGTGAGTCCCACGCCCTCGTCGGCCGCAACGGCGCGGGCAAGTCCACCCTCGTCACCATCCTCACCGGCCTCCAGGCCCCGGACGCGGGCACCGTCCTCTTCGACGGCGAACCGGCGCCCGCGCTCACCGACCGCGACGCCTGGCGCCGCAAGGTCGCCTGCGTCTACCAGAAGCCCACGGTGGTGCCCGACCTCACCGTCGCCGAGAACCTCTTCATCAACCGGCAGCCCGAAGGGCGCGGCGGCTTCATCAGCTGGCGCAAGCTGCGGGCGCAGGCCGCCGAGGTGCTCGACACCTGGGACGTCCGGGTCGACCCGGACGCACGGACCGCCGACCTCAAGGTCGAGGACCGGCAGATGGTCGAGATCGCGCGGGCGCTCAGCTTCGGGGCGCGGTTCATCGTCCTGGACGAGCCCACCGCGCAGCTCGACAACCGGGAGATCGAGCGGCTCTTCACGCGCATGCGGGCGCTCCAGGAATCCGGCGTCACCTTCCTCTTCATCTCGCACCACCTCCAGGAGGTGTACGAGGTCTGCCAGACCGTCACGGTCCTGCGCGACGCCCGCTGGATCACCACCGCGCCGGTGGCCGACCTGCCGCGCGCCGCCCTGGTCGAGGCGATGGCGGGGGAGGCACTGCGGGAGAAGGAGGCCGCCGAGGAGTCTGTCGCCCGGACCGAGGTCCCCGCCGACGCCCCTGTGATGCTCGACGTCACGGGCCTCACCAGCGAGTCGTACGAGAACATCGACCTGACCGTCCGCAAGGGCGAGGTCGTCGGCCTCGCCGGATCCAGCGGCAGCGGCAAGATCAACCTCGCGGAGACCTTCGCCGGGCTGCACACGCCGACCGGAGGCAGCGCTCAACTGGACGGCAAGCGGCTCCCGTTCGGGGATGTCTCCGCCACGCTGCGGGCCGGCGTCGGGTGCGTACCGCGCGACCGGCACGACCAGGGTCTGGTCTTCGGGATGACGATCGGCGACAACGCCACGATGACCGTGCTCGACCGGCTCGGGAAGTACGGCTTCGTCCGCACCGAGCGCAAGCGCGGCTTCGCCGAGGAGCTGATCGACCGCCTCGACATCCATGCCGAGGGACCCGACCAGCCCGTGTCCGACCTCTCCGGCGGCAACGCCCAGAAGGTGGTCATGGCCCGCGCCCTGGCCTCCGACCCACGGCTCCTCGTCCTCATCAACCCCACCGCGGGCGTCGACGTGAAGTCCAAGGAGTCACTCCTCGCCCGCATGGACAACGCCCGCGAGGACGGCACCGCCGTCCTCGTCGTCTCCGACGAGCTGGACGACCTGCGGCGCTGCGACCGCGTCCTGGTCCTCTTCCACGGCCGGGTGGTCGCCGAGCATGCGGCGGGCTGGCACGACCACGAGCTGATCGCGTCGATCGAGGGCGTGGAAGAAACCGAAGGAGCGCAAGGAGTGAATGACCGTGGCTGACACGAAGGCCCCGTCGGCCTCGACCGCACCGGAGCTGACCGAGAAGACCGACAACGCCCGAGCCCAGGCACGCTCCGTGCTGCTGCGCAGGGCGCGCGAACTCGCCCTGGTTCCCGCCCTGTTGCTGCTCATGCTGCTCGGCACGCTGGTGAACGACTCGTTCCTCACCGAGCGCAACCTCATCTCCATCCTCGGCGCCTCCGCCGCCCTCGCCATGGTGGTGCTCGCCGAGTCGCTCGTCCTCATCACCGGCAAGTTCGACCTGTCCCTCGAATCGGTCGTCGGCATCGCGCCCGCCGTCGGCGCGCTGCTCGTGCTGCCCGCCGCGCAGGCCGGGTTCGGCGCCGAGATGCCCGTCGCGGTGTCGCTGCTCGCGATCCTCGTCGTCGGCGCGGTCATCGGCGCCTTCAACGGCATCCTCGTGGTGAAGCTCAAGCTCAACGCGTTCATCGTGACGCTGGCCATGCTGATCGTGCTGCGCGGACTGCTGGTCGGCGCGACCAAGGGCAAGACGCTCTTCGGCATGCCCGAGGCCTTCTACACCCTCGCCACCTCGACGTTCCTGACCATCCCGCTCTCGGTCTGGCTGGCCGCCGTCTCCTTCGGCGTCGCGGGTTTCGTCCTCAAGTACCACCGCGTGGGTCGCGCGCTGTACGCCATCGGCGGCAACGCGGACGCGGCACGCGCGGCCGGCATCCGCGTCGAGCGCGTGATGCTCGGCGTGTTCATCGTCGCCGGATGCCTCGCCGCCGTCGGCGGACTGATGCAGACCGGTTACGTCGGCGCGATCAACGCCAACCAGGGCCAGAACATGATCTTCACCGTGTTCGCGGCCGCGGTCATCGGCGGCATCAGCCTCGACGGCGGCAAGGGCACCATGTTCGGCGCACTCACCGGCGTCCTGCTGCTCGGCGTCGTGCAGAACCTGCTCACTCTCGCCCAGGTGCCGTCCTTCTGGATCCAGGCCATCTACGGCGGAATCATCCTGGTCGCCCTGATGATCGCGCGCGTCACCACCGGCCGCGCACAGGACTGACCCCGCTCCGGGTTCCCCGTCTCCTTGCCCCTTTCCGGAAAGGCCTCCTGTGTCCCCGACTCCCGCCCGCATCACCGCGGTTGACACCTATGACGTACGGTTCCCGACCTCGCGGGAGCTGGACGGATCCGACGCGATGAACCCGGACCCCGACTACTCCGCCGCCTATGTGGTGCTTCGCACCGACGCCGACGACGGCCTGGAGGGGCACGGCTTCACCTTCACCATCGGGCGCGGCAACGACGTCCAGGTCGCCGCGATCGAGGCGCTGCGCCACCACGTGCTCGGCCGGTCCGTCGAGGAAGTCTGCGCCGATCCGGGGACGTTGAACCGCGACCTCATCGGAGACAGCCAACTGCGCTGGCTGGGACCGGAGAAGGGCGTGATGCACATGGCGATCGGCGCCGTCGTCAACGCGCTGTGGGACCTGGCGGCCAAGCGTGCGCGCAAGCCGCTGTGGCGCTTCCTCGCGGACGCCGAACCCCAGTGGCTGGTCTCCCAGATCGACTTCCGCTACATCGCCGACGCCCTCACCCCGCAAGAGGCCCTGGACATCCTCCAGTCGGGCAGACATGGGGCCGCCGAGCGCGACGTCCTGCTGCGCGAGCGCGGCTACCCCGGCTACACGACGTCGCCGGGCTGGCTCGGCTACAGCGACGAGAAGCTGACCCGTCTCGCCCGCCAGGCCGTGGCGGACGGCTTCACCCAGATCAAGCTGAAGGTCGGCGCGGACCTGGCGGACGACGTACGCCGCTGCCGCACCGCCCGCGAGGCGATCGGACCCGGCATCCGGATGGCGATCGACGCCAACCAGCGCTGGAACGTCGGCGAGGCCGTCGAATGGACGCGCGCCCTCGCGGAGTTCGACCCGTACTGGGTCGAAGAGCCCACCAGCCCCGACGACGTCCTCGGCCACGCGGCGATCCGCACGGCGGTCGCCCCGGTCAAGGTCGCCACCGGCGAGCACGTCCAGAACCGCATCGTTTTCAAGCAGCTCCTCCAGGCGGGCGCGATTGATGTATTGCAGATCGATGCCGCCCGCGTCGGCGGCGTCAACGAGAACCTCGCGATCCTGCTGCTCGCCGCCAAGTTCGGCGTCCCGGTCTGCCCGCACGCGGGCGGCGTCGGCCTGTGCGAACTAGTCCAGCACCTTTCCATGTTCGACTACGTGGCGCTGACCGGGACCACCGAGAACCGCGTCATCGAGTACGTCGACCACCTCCACGACCACTTCATCGACCCGGTCGTGCTGCGCGAGGGCCACTACGTCGCGCCCACCGCACCGGGCTTCTCGGCCACCATGCGGGCCGAGTCCCTCGCCGAATTCACCTATCCGGACGGCGCCTTCTGGGCCGCCGACCTCGCACAGGGCAAAGGAGCAGCCGCATGACGGACGCCCAGGACTTCGAGGGCCTGAAGGCCCTGGTCACCGGCGGAGCCTCCGGCATCGGCCGGGCCACCGCCGAACTGCTCGCCGCGCGCGGCGCCCGGGTCGCCGTGCTCGACCTCGACCCGAGCGGCGTGGAGAAGCCGCTCACCGGTCACCGCGCCGACGTCTCCGACGACGCCTCGGTGCGCGAAGCCGTCGCCGCCGCGGTGGCCGACCTGGGCGGACTCGACGTACTGATCAACAATGCGGGGATCGGCGCGCAGGGCACCGTCGAGGACAACGACGACGCCCAGTGGCACAAGGTGCTCGACGTGAACGTCCTCGGGATCGTCCGCACCACCCGCGCCGCCCTGCCGCACCTGCGTGTCTCCGCCCATGCGGCGATCGTCAACACCTGCTCGATCGCCGCCACCGCGGGCCTCCCGCAGCGCGCCCTGTACTCGGCGTCGAAGGGCGCGGTGCTCTCCCTGACGCTCGCCATGGCCGCGGACCACGTCCGCGAGGGGGTGCGCGTGAACTGCGTCAACCCCGGCACCGTCGACACCCCGTGGGTCGGCCGCCTCCTGGACGCCGCGCCCGACCCGGCGGCCGAGCGCGCCGCGCTCGCGGCCCGCCAGCCCACCGGGCGCCTCGTCTCGGCGGCCGAAGTCGCGGGCGCCATCGCCTACTTGGCGAGCCCGCTCTCCGGCGCCACCACAGGCACCGCGCTCGCCGTCGACGGCGGCATGCAGGGCCTGCGGCTCCGGCCGGCCGGCCGGTGAGGGGCATGGCCCGGCGCGGCATCGGACCCGGCGGCGTCGAGGTGACCGAGCTGTCCTTCGGCGCCGCCGGACTCGGCAACCTCTACACCCCGATCACCGACGAGGAGGCCGCCGCGGCGATCGACGCCGCATGGGACGCGGGCATCCGCCACTTCGACACGGCGCCGCACTACGGCATCGGCCTGTCCGAACGCCGGGTGGGCGAGGCACTGCGGACACGCCCCCGGGAGTCGTACACGCTCTCCACCAAGGCGGGCCGCCTCCTCGAAGCAGTGGAGCGGCCCGTGGGCGACGACCTTGCCCACGGCTTCGCCGTCCCCGCCACACACCGCCGCGTCTGGGACTTCAGCGCGGACGGCATCCGCCGCTCCCTGGAGGCGAGCCTGACCCGGCTCGGCCTCGACCGCGTCGACGTCGTCTACCTCCACGACCCGGACGACCACGCGGAGGAGGCCTTCCGTGAGGGGTATCCGGCCCTGGAGCGGCTGCGTTCGGAAGGTGTCGTGGGCGCGATCGGCGCGGGCATGAACCAGACGGCGATGCTCACCCGCTTCGTCCGTGACACGGACGTCGACGCGGTCCTGTGCGCGGGCCGCTACACGCTCCTGGACCAGAGCGCCCTGACCGACCTGCTCCCCGCCGCGCACGAGTACGGCAAGGCGGTGGTGATCGGGGGCGTCTTCAACTCGGGCCTGCTCGCCGACCCCCGGCCCGGCGCGACCTACGACTACACGACCGCGCCCCGGGCTCTGGTGGACCGCGCCTGCCACCTGAAGGCGATGGCGGAACGGCACGGCATCACGCTGCGTGCCGCCGCCCTCGCCTTCCCCTTCGGCCACGCGGCGGTCGCCACCGTCCTCGTCGGTGCCCGATCACCCCACGAAGTCCGGGACGCGGCAGCGCAGTTCGCGCATGTCGTCCCCGACGACTTCTGGAAGGAAGCCCGCGCCGAAGGGCTGCTGCCCCTCGGCACCCCCGTCCCCGGAGAGGACCCCGCGTGAGAATCGCCCTGCACACCAAGGTCCGCGCCGACCGCCTCGCCGAGTACGACGCCGCGCACCGCGAGGTGCCCGCCGAGCTGGTCGCCGCCATCCGCGCGGCGGGCGCCACCTCCTGGACGATCTGGCGCGACGGCACCGATCTCTTCCACGTCCTGGAGTGCGAGGACTACGCCCGCATGCTCGCGGAGCTGGACAAGCTGCCGGTCAACATCGCCTGGCAGGCCCGTATGGCCGAGTTGCTGGACGTCGTCCACGACTACTCGGCCGAGGGCGCGGACGCGGGACTGCCCGTCGTATGGGAGCTGCCGTGACACCGGACCTCGTCGACGCCCATCACCACGTGTGGGACCTCTCCGTGCGCGACCAGGAATGGATCACCGGCGAGGCGCTCGCCCCGATCCGCCGGAACTTCTCCCTTGACGACCTCCTGCCCGAGGCGCGTGCCGCGGGCGTCGGCGCGACCGTGCTCGTCCAGACGGTCACCGTCGCCGAGGAGACCCCGGAGTTCCTCGCCCTGGCCGCGGAGAGCGACCTCGTGGCGGGCGTCGTCGGATGGACCGACCTCACCCACCCGGATGTCTCCGACGCGCTTGCCGGAATGCGTCAACTCCCGGGCGGGCAGCGCCTTGTGGGCATCCGGCATCAAGTCCAGGCAGAGCCCGACCCGCAGTGGCTGCTGCGGCCGGACGTGCGCCGGGGCCTGGCCGCGGTCGGCACGGCGGGCCTCCCCTACGACCTCGTGGTCCTGCCCCATCAGCTCCCGGCCTGCGTCAAGGCGGCTCAGGAGCACCCCGAACTCACCTTCGTGCTCGACCACCTGGGTAAGCCGCCCATCGCATCCGGCGCCCTCGAACCCTGGGCGGCGGCCGTACGCTCGCTGGCCGCGCTCCCCAACACCTTCTGCAAACTCTCCGGCCTGGTCACCGAAGCCGACCCGAAGACCTGGACGGTGGACGACCTGCGCCCGTACGCGGACACCGTCCTGGAGGCCTTCGGCCCCGACCGACTGATGTTCGGATCGGACTGGCCCGTCTGCACCCTGGCCGCCACGTACGCCCAAGTCATCGAGGCGGCACAAGAGTTGACCGAGTCACTGAGCGCCACCGAACGCGCCGCGCTGTTCGCCGGGACCGCGACCCGCGTCTACCGCCTCCGGCCGCCCCGGCTCAGCGTGGTGGGCTGACCCGGGTCGGCGGCCAGAACTCCCGCACGTACGTCCGCTCCCAGCAGGCACCCGTCTTCCGCAACTCACGCCAGGTCGTGTAGCGGTAGCGGTAGAGGCGGGCGCGGATGTACGCGGGAGGCTCGTCCGGCGGGAACGGGACGTGGCGCAGCAGCCGCAGCGTGTCCCGGTCGCCGTCCAGGAGCCGCTCCACCAGCGGGCCGAACCACGGGCGCGCGTAGGCGGGGGAGAGCGCCGCGAACCACATCATCCAGTCGAGCCGCAGATGGTACGGCGCGAACTGGCGTGGCCAGCGGCGCACATCGCCCGGCTTGCCCTTGAACCCGTACTCGCGCCACTCCGAATCCTGGCGGGGGGACGTGTCCGACGTCCCCTCGATGACCACTTCCTGGCGGACGCGGCTGACGCTGCCGAACGCGCCGTACGTGTTGACGAGATGCAGCGGGTCGAAGGAGGAGTTCATGATCTGCCGGCGCGAGAACAGATTGCGCGCGGGCCGGTAACTCAGCCCCAGGACCAGGGCCGTCGCCGCGATGACGACCACCTCGTACCAGAGCGGGGCGGCGGGCGACGTCGACGGGGTCCCCGTGCCGCCCAGGTCCACGACGGACACGGCGAGCACGATCGTCATCCAGTTCAGCCAGGAGAAGTTCCCCGAGAGGACCAGCCACAGCTGGGTGACGATCATCAGGCAGGCGGCGGCGGTCGCGACCGGCTGGGGCGTGAACAGCAGCACGGGAACGACGAGTTGGGTGAAGTGGTTCGCCGCGACCTCCATCCGGTGGACCGGCCGCGGCAGATGGTGGAAGAACCAGCTCAGCGGGCCCGGCATCGGCTGTGTCTCGTGGTGGAAGTACAGGCAGGTGAGCTTGCGCCAGCACGCGTCGCCGCGCATCTTGATCAGCCCGGCCCCGAACTCGACGCGGAACAGCACCCAGCGCAGCAGGAAGAGGACGAGCACCGGCGGCGCCGTCTCGTCGTTGCCGAGGAAGACCGCGAGGAAGCCCACCTCGAGGAGCAGTGACTCCCAGCCGAAGCCGTACCAGGTCTGCCCCACGTTCACGATCGACAGGTACAGGGCCCACGGCACCACCCACAGCAGCATGCCGCCCCAGAGGGGGAGGAGACCGTCGGCGCCCGCGAGCAGCGCGACCGCGCAGGCGCAGCCCGACCACGCGACGAAGGCGAAGAAGCGGTCCGAGTAGTGCAGCTGGAAGAGGCTCGGCGCCCGGCGGAACGGCACGCGCCGGACGTGGCGCGGCACCGGCAGCATGCCACGCTCCCCGATCAGCGCCCGGAACTGCAGCGCCGCGCCCAAAAACGCGACGAGGTAGACCGCGGCGAGAGCCCGCTGGAAGACGAGGCGGCCGAGCCAGTACTGATCCGCTGTGAACCACTCCACAAGGCCATCTTGCGCCCTGACCGGACCGACGCCCTCCGGGCTCGTCCCCACCCGGCTTGCGCGCCGGCCGTGACTGCCTCAGAGAATGGGGCAAAGTGTCCGATAGCAGGCGGGAGAACGCGGTGCGTGTGCCCACCAGGACCTATGCGACGGCCTTCGCGATATCCGCGGCCCTCGCCGTCGCGGGATGCTCCGGCGGAGGCGACAAGAACTCCGCCGACGGCGGCTCCGAGCTGTTCATGCAGCCGGTCGCCGCCCAGGGCCCCGACCCGTTCACCGACTCCACGGCGACGTCCACGGCGACCCCCTCGCCCGTCACCCGTTCGCAGCAACCCTCGCCGAGCGGAACCTCCTCGCCCACGGCCCAGGGCGTGCGCTCCCTCTCGGGCGGTACGCCCGGCCTCTACGGCGGCACGCACTCCGTGAGCAGCTGCGACATCGCCGCCCAGGTCCGCTTCCTCACCGCCGACCAGGGCAAGGGCCGCGCCTTCGCCCAGGCATCGGGCATCTCGCAGGCCGACATCCCGGGCTTCCTGCGCGGCCTGACACCGGTCGTGCTGCGGGCCGACACCCGCGTCACCAACCACGGCTACCGCGACGGTGCCGCCACCGCCTTCCAGTCCGTGCTCCAGACGGGTACCGCGGTCCTCGTCGACAACCGGGGACTGCCCCGTGTGCGGTGCGCCTGTGGGAACCCCCTGAAGCCGCCGGTCGCGCTCAAGGGCACCCCGAGCCACCAGGGCAGAGCGTGGTCCGGCTACCGCCCGGCGCAGGTCGTGGTGGTGACTCCGGCCCCAAAGATCATCGTGAACATCACCATCGTGAACATCGTCGACAACACCTGGATCGAGCGGAAGATCGGCGACCAGGACGGCGGCAAGGACCACACGGTGCCGCCGCCGCACCCGACCCCCACGCCCACCCCGACCACGCCCACCCCGACCGACCCGAGCGACAGCGACACCCCGAGCGGCAGTGACACCCCCAGTGACAGTGACACTCCGAGTGACAGCGACTCGCCGAGCGGCAGCGACTCGCCCAGTGACAGCGACTCGCCGAGCGGCAGTGATACCCCCAGTGACAGCGGCACCCCCAGCGACCGGGGCAGCAGCACCTCCACGGACTGCCCCACGGCCCTTCCCGCCACGGGTACGCAGCCGCCCCCCGGCACCCCGTCCGGTATCCCGCCCGGCTGTCCGACGCCCACGCCCAGCGGCTGAGCGTGCGCGCTCGGGCCCGACAGCGAAGAATCATGATGTGTCATGACGCCCACGTCACCGCCGGACGACTGGCCAGCGGATCCACGGTCGATCCTGGCGTCCAACAGCACAGGCTGCTTCGACTGGGACCTCGACAGCCGCCTGCTGCATTTCGACGCCTCGGCACTGGACGTCTTCGACCTGCGGGCCGACGAGTTCGACGGTCACCCGGAGAGCCTCGCCATCCGGGTCTCCGCGGTCGAGTCCCACCGCCTGGACGCCCTCGTCTCGCGCGCGCTGAAGGACGGCAGCGAGACCTACGGCGTCTACTTCCGGGTACGGCTGCGCGCCGGGGGCCTGCGCTGGACCCATACCCAGGGCTTCATCCACCGGGACGGGACGGGGCGGCCGTACCGCATCGTGGGCATCGTCCGTGACGCCACCCAGGAACTGCGCGACAGCTCGGCCCGCCACCAGCGCGCCGACGAGGAGGAGGACCGCCGCCGCCGTACGAGCATCGTGCAGGGCACCACGGCGGCCCTCGCGCACGCCCGTACCGTCCGGGACGTCATCGACGTACTCAAGGACACCCACGGCCTCGCGCACCTGGGCGCGTCGAATCTGGTCATGGGCCTGGTCGAGGCCGGGCGGATCCGGCTGGTCGCCGAGGGGCCCGTGGGCAGCTTCGTGCCGGGCACCAAGTTCACGCGCATCGACGAGCGGTATCCGATGAGCGACGTCGTGCGCACGCTCTCGCCGCGCTTCATCGAGACGGCGGCCGAGTTCGCGGCCTCGTACCCCGACCTGTGGCCGCACATAGACAAGCTGGGCATCACGTCGGCCGCGTATCTGCCGCTGATCGCGCAGGCCAAGCCGATCGGCGTGCTCGGCCTGCTCTACCAGGACAAGACCGGCTTCACCGAGGAGGAACGCGACGTCCTGGTCGCCCTGAGCAGCGGCATCGCGCAGAGCCTGCAGCGCGCCATGTTCTACGAGCAGGAGAAGGACCTCGCCCAGGGACTCCAGCAGGCGATGCTGCCGCGCACCATCCCCGGCGTGCCCGGCGCCGACATCGCGGTCCGCTACCGCTCGGCGGCGCTCGGCCGGGACATCGGCGGCGACTGGTACGACGTGATCCCGCTGCCCGGCGGTCGCGTCGGGGCGGTCATCGGCGACGTACAGGGCCATGACACCCACGCGGCGGCCGTCATGGGCCAGCTGCGCATCGTGCTGCGCGCCTACGCCGCCGAGGGGCACACACCGGCCACCGTCATGGCCCGTGCCTCGGGCTTCCTGCACGAGCTGGACACCGAACGCTTCGCCACCTGCCTCTACGCGGAGGCCGACCTGTCGTCGGGCGTGGTCCAGCTCGTGCGGGCCGGCCACATCGACCCGCTCGTCCAGCAGACCGACGGGAGCTGCCGCAGGGTGCCGGTCGACGGCGGTCTCCCGCTGGGCCTCTCGGCCGAGTTCGGCCGTCTCGAATATCCGGTCACCACTTTCGAACTCGACGTGGGCCAGACCCTGTTGCTCTTCACCGACGGGCTCATCGAGGAGCCGGGCGCCGACCTCGACGACGGTCTCCGGGCCCTGGGCGAGCTCGCCTGCTCGGGGCCGCGCGACCTCCAGCAGCTCGCGGACCGGCTCTGCGGGATCGTGGACGAGCGGGGCGGCGAGGACGACGCGGCGCTGCTCCTCATGCGCCGCCGCCTGAACGACGCGCCCCGCTCCGGGGGCCGTCTCCAGCAGCACGTGGGCCCCGGGGACCCGGAGGCGCTGGCCGAGGCCCGGCACATGATCCGGGCCGCGGTGCGCGCCTGGGGTGCCCGGGAGCGCGCCGACGAGGTCGAGCTGGTGGCCGACGAGGTGATCACCAACGCGCTGATGCACACCGACGGCGCGGCGGTCGTGACCCTGCGGGTCGTCAGCGGCACCGACCGGCGCCTGCGCGTCGAGGTCGAGGACTCCTCCAGCGCACTGCCGCGCCGCCGGGAGGCGGGGGAATCCGGAGTGTCGGGGCGGGGGCTGCTCCTGGTGGACATGCTCGCGGACGCCTGGGGCGTCGAGTCGCGGGGCAGCGGCAAGTGCGTGTGGTGCGAGTTCGTCGTGCCCCCGCGGGAGAGCCAGGGTTAGGGGCGAGCTGATGACGCCGTCGGAACTGGGTCAGGAGTGAACGGATGCCGGAACTTCCCGAGGTCGAGGCGTTGCGTGCCTTCCTCACCGACCACCTCGTCGGCCACGAGATCGTCCGGGTGCTGCCCGTGGCGATCAGTGTCCTCAAGACGTACGACCCGCCGCTCACCGCCCTCGAAGGGCGCACCGTCACGGCCGTGGGGCGCCACGGCAAGTTCCTCGACCTCGACGCGGACGGCCTGCATCTGGTCACCCACCTCGCCCGCGCGGGCTGGCTGCACTGGAAGGACCGCCTCCCCGACGGCACGCCACGCCCCGGCAAGGGCCCCCTGGCGCTGCGCGTCGCCCTGGAGACGGGGGAGGGCTTCGACCTGACGGAGGCGGGCACGCAGAAACGCCTCGCGGTGTACGTGACCGGCGCCCCGGCGGAGATCCCGGGCATCGCCCGCCTGGGCCCCGACCCGCTGGCCCCGGACTTCGACGAGGCCCGCTTCGCCGCCCTCCTGTCGGGCGAACGCCGCCAGATCAAGGGCGCGTTGCGGGATCAGAGCCTGATCGCGGGCGTCGGGAACGCGTACAGCGACGAGATCCTGCACGTGGCCCGCATGTCCCCGTTCAAGCTCACGTCGAGCCTCACCGAGGAGGAGGTCCACGGGCTGTACGCGGCGCTGCGGACCACGCTGACCGAGGCGGTGGAACGCTCGCACGGAGTCGCGGCGGGCCGCCTCAAGGCGGAGAAGAAGAGCGGCCTGCGCGTCCACGGCCGCACCGGCGAGCCGTGTCCCGTGTGCGGCGACACCATCCGCGAGGTCTCCTTCAGTGACTCCTCGCTGCAGTACTGCCCCACCTGCCAGACGGGCGGGAAGCCGCTGGCCGACCGGAGGATGTCGCGGCTCCTGAAGTAGCCGCGGGCGAAGCCGGGTTCAGGGCCGTCGCAAGGTCAGCAGGCGCTGTCCGTCCGTCGTGCGCACCTCGTAGCGTGCGATGTCCTGGCGGGGCAGGGCCGCGCCGCCTCGGGTCGAGAGGGCGGCCCACGGCTCGTCCGCGGGCACCTTCCACGTCGTCACCGTCTGCTCGGAGCCGTCGGTGCCGACGGCGACGAGCTCGCAGACATGGGCGCCTTCCGGATCGCGGACGCGGAGCCCGATGTCCGTGCCCCAGTCACGGCCGCGCGCGGTCAGGGTCGCCGAGACGCCGGTGCGGCCGTCCCGTGCGGTGATCTGTTCAGGGCCGGGTCCCTCGGCGTGCAGGAGGGCCGCCGCGGGAGCCGCGAGCGCCAGTGCGACGGCCGCCGCGACCGCGCACAGCCACCGTCTGCGCCCGGCCCTGCGCAGCCGCACGGCCTCGACGAGCAGCCGGCCGAGGAGGCCGGGGCCGGGCACGGCCAGCGGTTCCACGCGGGGCGGCGTGAGACGGTCGTAGGCCGCCAACTGCTCTGCCGCCGGGCCGAGTTCCGCCACCAGGGCCCGGCATTCGGGGCAGTCCATGAGGTGGTCGTCAAAGCGGAAGGTGTCCGCCGCGTCGAGGACACCGAGCGCGTAGGCGCCGGCGTCGCGATGCCGCTCCAGGGACCTCATGGCGTTCCTTGCGTGACGAGACGGGCAGGGGGTGCTTCCTGCCCTCCCGTACGCAGCGGACCGCCGAATCACTCAAGGCATGGGGCGCGAACACACGCGCGGGGCGCCAGAACAGATCAGAACAGATGGATCGCCAGGTGCCCGAGCGGCAGCCCCAGGCGCCAGGCCGCCGTCCACACCTTGGGTCCGTCGTCCTCGCCGCACGGCGAACCGCCGCCCGGCACCGCGTCCAGATCGGGTGCGAGCAGCTCCGTCTCCTCCAGCCATCGCCATGCCAGGTCGGCCAGTTCCAGGTCGGGTGCGGGTTCACCGGAGGCGACCGCATCCGCCGCGAGCACGGCCATCCGTTCGCCGACCCAGTCCAGCCATGGCTGGTCGTAGGCCGTCAGGGACAGCCAGGTCTCCAGCTGCGAGACCACGCGGATGCCCGACAGCTCTCCATTCATGTCGGAGAGGAAAATAGTCAGGGCCAGAGCATCACGCCCCGCGCGGTATTCGAAAGATGTCGGCGGCATCAAATCGCCGGTGCGCAGCAATTCGTCCGCGATGTACTCGGCGTACAACCACGCCATCGGCACGGCCAGTTCGCCACCACTCGGGCCCTCCGTGTTTCCTCGGCTCTCGTGCAGCATCCCGTCTCGCCTTCCTCCGATCCGTGCGCGTCGCCGGCCTCTGGCCCCCAATCCGGAACACGGATGAGGACAGCCGATTACCAGAAGGGGGCGCTGAGCAAGGCGCTTTACGGAGCCTTGACCCGGCCCTCGGTTTCGTCGCAGGTCGGAGCCAGTCTGTTCTTCGTGTCACATGGCTGGATGATTTACATCCTTTTCGGGGAGTATGACGGCATTGCTGCTTGACTCGACAGTGTGTCCGAATGTGGATTCGTTTCGCCGAATATCCCCCATTCACGGAGCCTGGTCGATGACGCAGCGAACACCGCGGAAAACCGCCGTTCTGACCGCCGTAATGATCGGAGCCGCACTCACCACGACCGCCGCCTGCACGGCGAATGCGGAGCCCGAACAGGAGCGGGGTCCGAAGCACGGAAGCGAGAGACACCAGGAAGGCGCCCGGGACGGAAATCGGGACGCTTCGCCCCCCGCCCCGTCGGCCGCCGGCGGCGCTCAAGAGGCCCGGCGCGCCTTCACGCTCGTCGCCTCCGGGGACGTGCTCCCGCACTCCTCGATCATCAGCAGGGCCAACGCCGACGCGGGGGGCGACGGCTACGACTTCGAGCCGATGCTCAAGGGCGTCAAACCCGTCGTGTCCAAGGCCGACCTGGCGATCTGTCACATGGAGACGGTCTACGGGGAGAACGGCGACTACACCGGCTACCCCAACTTCAAGTCCCCTCCCCAGATCGCCCACGCCCTGAAGGCCACCGGCTACGACGCCTGCTCCACCGCCTCCAACCACACCCTCGACGACGGCGCGGCGGGGGTGCGCCGGACGCTTCACGCGCTCGACAAGGCAGGCGTCAAGCACGCGGGTTCGGGCCGCACGGCCGCCGAGGGCAGGTCCCCGGCCTGGCTGAGCGCGGGCGGCGCGAAGGTGGCGCAGCTCGCCTACACGTACGGCACGAACGACTATCCGCTGCCCAAGGGCAAGCCCTGGACGGTCAACCTCATGGAGCGCGGGCGGATCGTCGCGGACGCGCGCGCCGCGCGGAAGGCGGGCGCGGACGTGGTCGTCGTCTCGGTCCACTGGGGCACGGAGTGGCAGGACACCCCGGACAGTCAGCAACTGAGCCTGGGCAAGCAGCTCACGGCATCCCGGACGCGGGGCCGCCCCGACATCGACCTGATCCTGGGCACCCACGCGCACGTCCCGCAGGCGTACGAGAAGGTCAACAAGACCTGGGTCATCTACGGCATGGGCGACCAGATCGCCGGCGACATGATCAACGACGAGGGCGCGCACGACCCGCGGGGCAATCAGGGCACGCTCGGCCGCTTCACATTCGCCCCGCCCGCGGCGCCCGGCGGACGCTGGGAGGTCAGGAAGGCCGAGTTCATCCCCCAGTGGTTCGACACGGGGACGGGACGCGTGACGAACCTGAACGCGGCGCTCGACCGGGGTGCCGACGTCTCCGCCGTCCGCGACCGCATCCGCCGGATCGTGCTGGGCCGGGGCGCGGCCAAGGACGGCCTGGTCATGGGCCAGTAGGCGGGACGCCGCCCGCGAGAACCTCCGTATGTCACAGACGTCCGGGGCTGCCTCGTCTCTGGAGTGAGAGGCAGCACCTGACGTCCGTATCCGGCCGTCAGGTGGCCGGAGATCAGGAAGGTGATGCGGGATGCGCGTTTTTGTGGCCGGTGGGACCGGGGTCCTGGGGCGGCGCCTGGTGCCCCAGCTCGTGGCCAGGGGGCACCAGGTGACGGCCACGACGACGAGCGCGGCCAAGACGGTCCTGCTCGCGCGGCTGGGCGCCGAGGCGGTCGTGATGGACGGGCTCGACGCCATGTCGGTCGGCGAGGCGGTGGCCGGGGCCCGGCCGGACGCGATCGTGCACCAGATGACCGCCATCTCCGTGGCGCACGCGGGCAAGCCCGACATGAAGCACCTGGACCGCTGGTTCGCCACCACGGTGCGGCTGCGCACCGAGGGGACGGACCACCTGCTGGCCGCCGCCGAGGCGACCGGCGTGACCCACGTCGTCGCACAGAGCCACGCGAGCTGGAACGGCATCCGCCGGGGCGGCTGGGTGAAGACCGAGGAGGACCCGCTCGACCCCGAGACGGGCACCCTCGCCCACGCGGGCGCGGACGCGCTGCGCCACGTCGAGACCGCGGTCGTCGAGGCAGGCGGCGCGGCTCTCCGGTACGGCGGGCTCTACGGCCCCGGCGCCACCGACGACCAGGTCGAGCTCGTGCGCAAAAGGCAGTTCCCGCTCGTCGGCGGCGGGGCGGGCCACAGCTCCTGGGTGCACCTCGACGACGCGGCGAGCGCTACCGTCCTGGCCGTGGAGCAAAAAGCGAGGGGTGTGTTCAACATTGTCGACGACGAACCGGCTCCGGCGAGCGAGTGGTTGCCGTACCTGGCCGCCTGCGCGGGCGCGAAGCCTCCGATGCGGGTGCCCAAGTGGCTGGCCCGCCTCCTCGCCGGAGATGTGGCGGTGACGATGATGACCGAGGGGCGCGGTTTCTCCAACGCCAAGGCCAAGCGGGACCTCGGCTGGGAGCTGCGCCATCCCTCGTGGCGCCAGGGGTTCAAGGAGGACCTCAGGTGAACCGGACCGAGGAATTCGAGGAGCTGCGGCCCCTGCTGTTCGCGATCGCCTACCGGATCCTCGGCAGCGTGAGCGAGGCGGAGGACGCGGTGCAGGAGAGCTGGCTGCGCTGGGAGGCCTCCCCGACGGAGCCCCGGTCGACCAAGGCCTTCCTGTCGGCGGTGGTCACCCGGGTCTCGATCGACGTGCTGCGCTCGGCCCGCGTCCGGCGGGAGGCGTATGTCGGGCCGTGGTTCCCCGAGCCGCTCCTGACCGACCCCTACCAGGACCCGGAGCGTTCGGCGGAGCTCGCCGATTCGCTGTCGATGGCGGCACTGGTGCTGCTCGAACGGCTGACCCCGCTGGAGCGCGCGGTGTTCGTGCTGCGGGAGGTGTTCGGGTTCGGCTTCCCGGAGATCGCGTCGTCCGTGGAGCGCTCGGAGTCGGCGTGCCGCCAGCTCGCCGTGCGGGCGCGGCGGCACATGGACGCGGGTCGGCCCCGGTTCGAGGCCGACCGCAGGGATCGGGAGGAACTCGCCGACCGCTTCTTCGGCGCGTTCAGGGAAGGCGACGTCGACGGGCTGCAGGAGCTCCTGGCCGCCGACGTCACCATGGTCGGGGACGGCGGCGGCAAGGCACCGCAGTTCGCCCAGAGCATCATCGGCGCCGCGAACGTGGCCCGGGTGTTCGCCGCGCTCGCCCCGCAGTTCCTCAGCATCGGCGTGGTGGTGGAGCCGCGCCGGATCAACGGCCAGCCCGGCGCGATCTTCCGGGACCGGGAAGGCAAGGTCGTCAGCACCTTGGTCCTGGAGTTCCTGGACGGGCAGATCCAGACGATCCGCTCGGTGCTCAACCCCGACAAGCTCGCCCACGTGGGCCCGGTGGCGGACGCCTGGGCGCTCAAGCGGGAGGCGGGCGAGGCCCGCAGGCCACGGACCGGCCGGCAGGGCTGAACCGTTCCGGTGGGGCCGGCCGCACCTCGGCCGCCCCCACCGGAAGGCGCGCCTCAGCCGATCCGCACCAGCCACCCCCGCCCCGGCTCCACCCGCATCGCCTCACCCGCGGCGAACGTCCGCTCCGGCTGGAACCCCTCGATCGCGGGAGCGTACGCGGCGAGGGGCCCGCTCTCCGAGGAGAGGACCACGTCCACCGCTTCGGGGGCCCACGAGGCGAGCGCCGTCACGGTCCCGCCGGGCCCCTCCCACGTGGTGGCGAGGACGTCGTCCCGCCCGGTCCGCACCGGCGGCGTGCCGGTGGCCCACCACCCCGTCATCTCCGCCTCCGGGAGCCGGAGTCGGTCGAAGGCCCGCCACAAGGGCCGTACGTCCGTCATGGGTGCCCGCGCGGTCATCCCGAAGACGAGTCCGCGCCAGGGATTGCCGCCGCCCTCCAGCATCTCGCCCATCAGGCCGAAGGGGATGCCCGAGATCTCCACGAGCCAGTACGCGGGGTCGGCTCCGGCGGACCCGTCCGCGCCGTCGTAGTCGAAGAGCTCGCCCAGCCAGAGCCGGTCGACATAGGGCAGCAGTTCCGCGTACAGGTTCGCGCTCGACGCGAAGCCGTCCGGCTCGCGGAACTGGTTGCAGGAGTGCAGGTCGACCAGGGGCGGCGTCTCGCCGGACGCGGAGAGCACCTTCCGGACCCGCTTCATGGTCGTCCGGTCGTACGCGACGTCGTCGAGGTAGAGCCCGTCGACGCCCACGACCCTGCGCAGCCGCTCGATCCCGTTCACATAGGAGTTGTGCCACCGCGAGTCGCCGCACGTGACGACCGCGACGTCCCCCACGTCGGGCGCCACCCACCCGGGCACGTAGTCCCCGCCAAGATGCTCGCGCAGCCACGCGTGCCCGCCGCCGGGACCGGGCGCGAAGATCTCGTCGCCCAGCGACGCGAGCACCGGCAACTCCGGTGTGTGGCGCGTCAGTTCGCGCACGGTGTCATACACCTTGACCTGGATCCCGAGCCGGTGCGCCTCCTCGGTGTAGGAGCGCAGGGCGTCCGCGCCCAGGAGCGGGTCGTTGATGTACGGATTGGGCGGCGTGGCGTGGTGCAGATTGGCGACGTTCGCGCCGTACTCGGCGATCTCCGGCGGTGACGCGTACGCGTGGTAGTAGCGCTCGGAGAGCTGCCGTGCCGGGTCGAGCGGCTTGAACGGGGTCAGGAGCAGCCGGAATTCGAAACACCGGATCTCGCCCGCGCGCAGCACGAGCGGCCCGCTGAAGGCGGTGAGGCGGCGCACCCCCTCGCTCGTGCGCAGCCGCACCCCGCCCGCCCCGTCGCCCGCCCAGGAGCGGGGGGTGCGCAGGGGCTTCTCGCGGTAGTAGTTGGTGTTGAGCGGCCGTGCGTAGTGCTCGTCACGGAGGCTGAGCTGGAGTCCCGCCGCCGGGTCGCCGAGCCAGAACGCGTCCTGGTTGCGGGTGGGCGTGTCCCACTCCCAGTCGTACGCCGCCGGGCACGCCCGGCCGGTCAGGCCGAGCCCCATCGCGTACCGGGCGATCTCCTCGTGGACCGGCACCTCCAGTGTCACGTCGAGTTGGGTGTCGGCGGTGGCCTCGACGGTGGCGCGGATCACGAGGAAGCCGTCGGCCTCCAACTCACCCTCGGTGCGCAGGAGTACGTCCTGCCCGGCGGCCCGTGCCGACCAGCACACCCGCGCCGGTCCCGGCCGGTCCAGGCTGAGCGGCCCGTGCTCCAGGGGGCGGCCGAGGTCCATGGTGACGGGTGCGGCGAGCAGGTCGCGCGGCGGTCCGTCGGCGCGCGTGACGGTCGGTGTGAAGGTGGAGACCAGCCGCCGGGGGAGTCCCTGCGGGCCGAGCTCGACCGTGCGGCCGAGCAGCGTCAGCCGCTGACCGCCGGCCGTGGTGACCGCCTCGACCGGGGTGAACGGCGCGACCGGCTCGTCGTCCTGCGCGAGCGTCGAGTCCAGCCATCCGAGCCGCGAGAGCCGCCATGGTTCACCGGCACCGCCGTCGCGGACGAGGCCGGGGCCGACGGTCAGGCGCAGCGGCAGCACCTGCTCCGGGACACCGGTCGCGTGGACGGCGACCTCCCCTTCGTACCGGCCGGGCCGGGTGTCCTCGGGTACGTCCACGCCGAACCAGAGCGATCCCGCGCGCCCCTCGCCGACCGTGACGCGCCGTTCGAAGGTCCGGCCGCGCGCATCGGTGCCGCCCGTGCTGACGCACCGGGCGGAGAAGGGCAGCCCGCGGATCTCGGCACGCACGTCCGTCAGCTCCTGGAGCGCGTACACGCCGACCTGCACCGCGAGGAACTCCCCGCGGTCCGCCGTGACGTCGAGCGGCGCGAAGGGAGTGGCCAGCGCCCAGCGCGCGGGCAGCCGTTGGTAGCGGCCGAGCGGATGGGCGCGGTCCTCGCCGAAGAGCAGGAGCCGGGCGTCGCCGTGCTCCTGCCGGAGGCGGGCGCACTCGTCCTCGGTGGCCGCGAAGCCGAGCGGCGCGAAGGAGTCGACCGCGCTCGCAGCCTCGTAGCCGAAGGCCTCGGCGCGCGGCAGCTTGTCCCATCCGGAGTCGTCGTGCAGGCCGCAGCGGTGGACCCAGCCAGGGTCCGCCGTGCGTGTCGGAGGCCGGTAGGCGGCCTGCGGATAGTAGGGCTTGCCCGTGTGCGCGTACGGGAGGTAGTGCACGGCGTAGGTGCCCGGGCCGTCCACCGGCTCGAAGGCGATGCGCCCCACCTCGCCGGTGACCTGCACGGCGACGGTGTTGCGCACACGTTCCCCGGAGGGCCCGACCACGATCACGTCCACCGCCGCGGGGGCCGGGTCCTGGCGCCGCCACGGAAGTTCGGCCGCCACGGCGGGTGCCGCGGTGTCGGAGGCTTCGGCGCGCACGAGAAGCCGGTGGTTACCGTAGACGTCGCTGTCCCAGGAGCCGATCCCGCAAGCCAGCTCCGGATGACCAGTCTCACCCATCTGTGCTCCCCCAAGGGCGCTATTTATTAGGTAAGTTTCTCAATCGCTCCGGGTCACCCTGGAGATCAACCGACCGCGCTGTCAAGGGGGACGCCTTGAATCGCGGAGACCGGGAGCGGAGTCCATGAAGAAGGAACCCATGAGCCCCACGAGTGCCGCGGGCGCCCTGAGCACCACGGGTGCCATGAGCGGTGACCCGTCGCTGCTGCGCCGCCTCAACGCGGCCGCCGCCCTGCGGGTGCTGCGCGAGCGGGACGAGATCACCGTGCCCGAACTCGCCTCCCTCATCGGGGTGTCGAGGCCCACGGCCCAGGACCTCACGGCCCAGCTCCTGCGCGAGGGCCGCCTGGTGGAGCTGACGCCGGGCAGCGGCAGCGTGGGCAGGCCCGCCCGCAGGTTCCGCTTCCGCGCCGAGGCCGCCCATGTCCTCGGCGTGGACATCGGCGCGCACAAGATCCTGGTGCACGCCGCCGACCTGCTGGGCCGCACCGTGGCAACCCAGCGGGTCGCCGTCACGCCCGAACTCCCGGCGGACCGGCGCCTCGACGCCGTCCGCGAGGCGATCGCGGGCTGTCTGGCCCAGCCCGCGGCGGCGCACGTGCGCCCGCTGGCGACCGGCGTCGGCACCAGCGGCATGGTGGATGCCGCGGGCCGGGTCGTGGAGAGCGACTCGCTGCCCCAGTGGACGGGCCTGGACCTCACCCGCGAACTCGCCGACCCGGGTCACGGCCCCGTCGTCGTGGGCAACGACATCCAGCTCGCGACCCTCGCCGAGTGCACCGGGGGAGTGTCGGTGGGCACGGGCGACTGCGTGTACCTGTACGTCGGCAACCGGCTCGGCATCGGCCTGTGGCTCCGCGGCGAGCTGCACCGCGGACACCGTGGCGCGGCGGGGGAGATGGTCGCCGGGGACGGCTGGGAGCGGTGCTACCAGCGGCTTCTGGACTGGTTCGCGGGGCACGAGGGCGCGGACAGGCCCACGCGGGAGAACGCCGCCCGCGCGGTGGTGACCGCGGCGGCGGCGGGCGACGGCGGGGCCCGGTACACCCTGCGTGCCTTCGCCGAGGCGCTGGCCGACAGCCTGGCCCGCCACGTTGCCGTACTCGACCCGCGGTCCGTCGTGCTCGGCGGCGGCATCTCCCGTGCGGGCGCCCTGCTGAGCGAGCCGTTCGAGGCACGGCTCGGCGCGCTCTGCCCCTACCGGCCGACGGTCCAAACCTCCGTACTCGGCGAGGAATCCACCGCAATCGGGGCAGCTCGTCTCGCACTGGAGCACATCGACCACGCCGCGGAGAAAAGTCCAACTCTCTAGGACCGGCAGGTGGTTGACGGGCGGGAGTCACGCTTCGATGATGTGGCTCTCTTTCGGCAAGTTGGCTTCTTAATTGGCCGGCTCTCGACGGCCGTCCCGGCTGTCGGCTGCCATTTTTCTGTTCCGTCGTGCCGCCAGGCCAGGGAGTACGTGTGACATCCCCAGCAACGCAACGCAGGCCACGCGCCGCGTCGCCGCCACCGTCCGTGTCGGATCCGAAGTCCCCGAACCCGCCGCGCCACCGCCGCGTCCCGCTCCGCGTCCGACTGCGGAACAACTGGGTGATGCTGGCCCTCATGGCCCCTGGCCTGCTGTTCTTCCTGCTGTTCTTCTATCTGCCGATGCTCGGCAACGTCATCGCCTTCCAGGACTACCAGCCCTTCATCGGCTTCAAGGACAGCCCCCTGGTGGGCCTCGCCAACTTCCAGGAGCTCTTCGCCGACCCGGCGTTCTGGGAAGCGGTCCGCAACACCCTCGCCTTCGCCGCGCTCCAGCTGATCTTCTTCTTCCCGGCACCGCTCGCCCTCGCCCTGCTCATCAACAGCCTGGTCAGCCCGCGCATCAAGAAGTTCGTGCAGAGCGTCGTCTATCTGCCGCACTTCATCTCCTGGGTCCTGGTCGTCGCCCTCTTCCAGCAGGTCCTCGGCGGCGCGGGCCTGTTCAGCAACTACCTGCGCGACCACGGCATGTCCGCCCTGGACGTGATGACCGACCCCAGCACCTTCTCCCTCCTCATCACCGGGCAGGTCATCTGGAAGGACATCGGCTGGGGCATGATCATTTACCTGGCGGCGCTCGCGAGCGTCGACCAGAGCCTGTACGAATCGGCGGCCGTCGACGGAGCCGGACGCCGGCGCCGCATGTGGCACGTGACCCTGCCCGCCGTGCGCGGCGTCACGATCATGCTG